>NZ_AKJS01000011.1 GCF_000282215.1 Pseudomonas sp. GM21 | reverse complement strand
AACTACCTTGAAAAACGCCGACTCCTCCTTATTTGAACTTCCTTTGTTTTGGCTCCCATACCGACCGCACCCATATATTCGGCCCTTCTATGGCTCTGGGTTTTAATGAAAAAACTTTCACGGCCATTCTGAGGCGTTTTCCAATTCAAAATTGATCCACGTTAGCTACCTATCCTCCTGAGACACGTCTACAGGGAAGTACGGAGGTGATTAACGCGGGAACTCTGCGAAAGCTCAGAGATCTGGTGCGCCGTGAAGGGGTCTCGGTGCGTGAAGCCGCCCGGCGATTGTGCATCTCCAGAAATACGGCCACCCGCTGGCTGTCCGAGCCGGAATGGATAGAACCACGCTACCCGCAACGCGCAGCGTCCCCGGGACTGCTTGATGCCTACAAAGACCATTTGGTGCTCTGGCTCAAAGCCAATATCCATTGTGGCGAGCGTGATCGTCGCAGCGTTGGCGCCTGCTTCGAGTGCCTGCGGACCCTGGGTTTTCTCGGTAGCAAGAGCCTGGTTTACAACTACTGCCGATCCTGGAAACAGCAACAAAACAGCGCACTGCGGCGCCCCGATTTTGTGCCGCTCAATGATGAGTCAGGTGCCGGCTTATCGTTTTCAGCAAGCAGGGAAGGGCTGACCGCCAGGGAGTGGCAGGTGCTGACCTGGATTGGCAGAGGCAGGTCCTGTCGAGAAATCGCGACATCGATGGGGATCTCCCCCCTTACTGTGCGTAAACACCGATGCAATATCCTCGAAAAGTTTGGCCTGCATAGCACAGCACAGTTGGTGGCGTTCGCGATCAGCACACTGCGACGACATGGCAACGTGCAGGGTCAAGAGGAGCTTTCTCGGCTAAGTGCACGAGAGCGGCAAGTTGTCATGTTGCTTGCTAAAGGATTGACCAGTAAAGAAATTGCAAAAAATCTCAGTATCAGTCCCGCCACAGTGCGCAAACATCGCGAGAACGCAATGAAGTCCGTACGTGCACACCGAATGGCATCGCTAATGTGGCACGCAGTTGGACTCGATGATCTATAAATGGCTGCCCTTGAGTAGTACGTCATTGGAGTTATATAAGGCTCGGTATCGGACGCACAGAATGTTTTCGACGCGAGACAAAACATCCAGGTCGCGTGTTATGCGGCTCCGTCGGTTCGATTAGCCGCAATAGTAAAAAGGATCTTTAACGCACGTTAATTAAGGCGAATGAAAATGATCAATTGGAATGGGCAATTCACTCAAATTATCAGGAAATCCAACCCGACCCTGTGGGGTAACTGGACGCTGAGCAGTGAGGTTTCTCCGGGTGCGGTCGGAATTCTTGATCCACTGACAGGGACCTTCAAACTCATCGCTGACAGCGTACCTGGTGTGGATGCACAGAACTTTATAACCACCGCGGTTAGTTCGGATTGGGACACGATGTCCAGCGAAGTCAGCCGAACTGAAACCGAAGTCGACTTGGGAGCTGAAGCCACTGATCCGGAGACCGGAGTTACCGCTAAGGCGGGGTTGGAAATTGCGTGGAAGTTTGGCCGAGAGGGGTCGATGGTGTCCAAGTGCGCGTTGGACTCAGAGTCGGTACTAAACAACCCGGATGCGGTGCTTGCGAATCAACTGGATTGGTTGGTCCAGCGTGCAAACCAATCCGGCATGGGCTCGAATAACGGAATTGCGCAAGGTTTTGGCATCATTACCAGTGTGCTGTATGCCCGCAGCGGATTGAATGTCGGCTCCATGGCAAACGACAACTCGTTTACGTTGAAAGGCAATGCTTCTGCGGTACAAAAAATGGTCGGCGACGTTAAAGGCAAAGGATCGTTTACATCGGCCAGTTCAAGCAAAAGTGTCGACAAACATCTGTGGCCAAGCGAGTCAGGCGTGCTGGCAAAAAGTACGGCACCCCTGGCGTACACGTTTGCGTCTTTTGATGGGCGTCTGTTATTGCCGCGCTGGATTACCCACATCAGTGCTTTTCAATTGGTCATCAGTAACACCAACGGCGGTACGTACATCGTTGACGCGTCATTGGGGTACGACACTCCGCGCGGACGCAAGACCGCCGAAGGCACCGCTTCGGGAGGGCTGACCGTAACGTTCAGCGATATCCCGTTGGACGCGAGCAATGTTGTCCTTGAATGTGGATTTCGCGGCGTAATGTCGACAGAAAAGCACCTTCTCCAATGGAAGAGCCCACGCGGGCAGTGGGTCGGAGGCGTGCGTCATGTCGACTTGTACGGCGTATGGCCTGGTAGCACGCGAGCTGTCGATGTCGAGGCGGGAACGGCATAAGTAACGCATCGCCACATCAGAGCGGTTGCTCGGTCAACCGCTCTGAGTCGCTTCGTACCTCTTGAAAGTCCATCATTCAATTTCGGGGATATTCCCATGAGTGTTCACTTGAATAGTATTCCGACCACAAACTCCCTTGGCGAAATAAACTTGCGAATAACGTTTATTCAAAAAAAGAAAGATCAGGCTACGTTAAACGTCGGTGAGGCATTGAGTTTGACGATTAGTTTCGATTCGATCGGTGTAGGTACCTCAAGGCCTATGACGATTTATCAAAAAGAAACACCCGGCGAGATCAGCGTTGAACCTGGAAATCTGGCGTTTATCGAGAGGATCGACAACACCAGGATCGCTCTGCAATACGGGAGTCCGGGTGGTACCCAAAAGAGCATTGTCTTCACCCGATAAATTATGCCCGCAATGAAATAAGCTGTGGACGGCTATTCGCCCGAGGAGTTACTGATGGCTATTACATTTCATGGTAATGATTTGAATCTGAAAGATGTCTCGTGGGATCATCTTTTGACGGAACATGGTCTAGCAAATTGCGATTCTGCCATGGCGAATGGATGGCAGCGCAAATCCAAATGGTATGGTAATGAAGAAGATATCAGATCGCAGGTAAGTGCCGCTTACGATTCATTTCGTCAGTGGGCAAAAACAGTCGGTAACGTCACGCTTGAGCAAGATGCACGCTTTCGAAGTGCAGTTGACATCGATACGGGTACTCAATGCGGGACGGGAAGAGACGGGGCGGTTACCCAAGTTGTGCGTCTTGTGATGGAGATAAAAAATGCAGGTGACACTCGCATAGTGACTGCATTCCCTTGGTAACGCTGAAGAACTTCAGCTGATGGATTCAATGTTCGATTGCGTCTGGCGTTTTTTAATCAACACATTTACGCAGCCGGCTGACTGCTGTCGGTCGGCTGCGCATCTTTTTTGATTTACTGTCCAAGACGAGAGAGTGTCTCGCGCATCGGTTCGACGGATACCCCGATCAACCCATCGAGCGGTCTGTTCATCTCTTCAATAAGCAGGATCGCCGCCGTGGCCGAAAGCGCACACGTAAAAAATGCGGCAACGACCGTCCCGTTTTTGGGGGCGAACACGCCGAACGCGCCGAAGATAACGGATAGCCATGCGATGAGAACGATTAGAAACGTAACGGGAATCGAGCCATGTGCCTGTAGCAGTGTTAACCACCGTGCAGCCAGCACTTCATCGGCAATCTGTTGCGCATGAGCCTTGAGCGCTCGCTGCGAATCGTTGCCGGGCTTCAAATCGTCGATCTGTTGCCTGAGAGCATCTGAACGACTAATAGCCTGCGGGTTGTCGAGTTGCGAGATCGTTGCACTGTCGTGTGTTGCAACAAGCTCGATCACGGCAGCGTAGTTACGTTTGAACTCCGCACGGATGTCCTGGGTTTCGGGTCCGTACCTCGCCAGCGCCCGGTCGAACTGAAACACTTTGGCCGCGTTGACAGTGAGTTCAGTGTTGGTCGTTTGGAACGTCAGTCTGGCGGACGTGATCAACAGCCCAAGCACCATGGCGGCCATTGTCGCGATCAGTCCGGTCGCCAGTTTTACAACGGAAATGGATTCATCGCTCAGGTGGTGTTCTGGCAATAACGTCCGTATGTAAAGACCCAACAGTGCGCTGCTGAATACACATGCAAAAGCAATTAACGCGATGAGAAGAGGGCTCAATTCAAATCTCCAGTTATGGCAACGCAACTGTGTGGCTGAAGCCAGCTATTTACTGTATTTGCACGATGCCGGGTGGTGACCAGGTGCCGGAACCCGCTGGAAGTATGGAAGGCGCGTGCGTCTTCGGCCAGTAGAGGCGCATGACGAGGTAGATGGCCCCATCGGGGGCGGGCAACCAGTTCGCTACATTCTCTTTGCAGGGAGGCTCCTTCTGGATATAGAGGGTAAGCGACCCATCCGCATGCTTGTTCATGCCGGGCACCATCGGCGAATTGATGAGGTAGCGGTTGATCGGATTTTTTATCAAGAGCTGACTCGTGCCGTCATACATCGTGACTGACCAGAAAGCATTGGCCGGCGGGAGCTGTCCGGCTGGAAAAGTGATTGTGTAATTGTGACTGCCGTAGAGTGAATTACCGCTCGCATCGTTGTGAGCGAGGGGATAAACGGCTTCGACAGCATCATTTCCATAAATGCCAGCCTTCGCAGCGGCGGCGCGCTTTAACCAATTACCGTTGTAAAAGGCTTCGTCTCCAAAGAGGGAGCCGACTGTCCACCCATTGATTCTCTTCATATCTTGCGACAGATACTTCGATACTTTCTCGTCAGCCTCCTTCATGGCGAGCGAAATGGCAGCTTTGTGTTCCTTGGGAAGATCTTTGAACTCAACAGTCTTTTCCGGCCCGATGCCGATGCTGGCCAGCCGGACACGGAGCGCTTTATCCGCTTGAGTTTCCGGTACGAATTGAAGTGCGGCTTCCAGATACGGGTAGAAGTTGTCCTGGATGCCCGTGGTTGTGGCCGGGGGGAAATCAGTGTCAGGGGCGGCGGCCGGGGCAGGTTGTTTCAGGAATGCAGAGAGTGGCTGCGCCTTGTACCCCGCCTGAACCTTTACTACGTTTGGCATGTCCAGCGGGCTGAAGAGTTGGGTGCGAAAAATAGTCAGCGCGAAGGGGGTGGTCGAGTGAAAGACGTTTTCGATCCCGGCAGGTATCGAACCTTCCCAGTCAGGGCCGACGACTAAATAGGCACCGGGCTCCGTTCCAGTGGCGCGACTGCCTATGTAGCCGAAGTTATAAGTGTTGCCATCGATGAACTGCACCGAGTAATAACGTTTGCTGTCGACGGCAGGCACGGAGATGACCATTGGCTCCGCACGCAGATCCAGCCAGACCATGGAGTATGGCGTATCACTGTTGGGTGTGGCGAAGGCGGTGTCCTGCCAGGTGAAGACGCGCGTTTCATTGAATAGCTGATTGAACGGCGCTTTATATTGCCCGGAGTTCTTGTTCAGCACGAACTCGTTCATGACGGCGTAGTTCATCACAAGGGGCAGGCCGTAGACGTAGGCTTCTTCCGCGATGGCTTTGGTTTCGGGAATGCTGGGGACAGCAGGTCCGGACTTTCCCGCACAGCCGGCCAGCAGTACCACTGAAATGACACTGTAAAGCGCGCCGACGAACAGCATGCGTGCTCGTGATTTCATGTGTCTTGCGCTATCCAGCATTGCGATCACCGTCGACTAACCGTTGACTGCGGATCAGATTGCTCTTTCAGATATACCCGCCAGCGATGAGAGCGTAGTCCAGTTTGATATCTAATTCGGCAGGTGGCGGCGGCATCCATTGTGTGACCAGTCATCAGCCATGGGTTCAATATACGGCGGCGCCCGTTGTATCTGATTTCGAATAATGTTAAGTGGCTGTTTTAGAAGAAAAATATTTTAAGCAGGGGCTTCCCGGAAGGCGAAAAAGTTGATAAATTCCCGCCCACACGTAGCAACTGCTACAGGGGCGTCGCCAAGCGGTAAGGCAGCAGGTTTTGATCCTGCCATGCGTTGGTTCAAATCCAGCCGCCCCTGCCATATTCTGTATAAAAAAACGCCAGTACCGAATCGGTCTGGCGTTTTTTTATGCCCATCACTTGCTTTCCAGGCGATACGCCTTAGCGTTCAACCGCCTTCGCGCCCTGTACTTGTTGATCCGCATGGTAAGACGAGCGCACCAATGGGCCAGACGCGACGTTCTTGAAGCCCATGCGCAGACCTTCCTCGGCAAACCAGGCAAACACGTCCGGGTGCACGAATCGCTGGACCGGCAAGTGGCTGCGCGATGGTTGCAGGTACTGGCCGAGGGTGAGCATGTCGACATCGTGCTCACGCATTCTCTGCATGACCTCGATCACTTCATCGTCGGTTTCGCCAAGGCCCAGCATCAGTCCGGATTTGGTCGGTACGGACGGGACCAGCACCTTGAACTTCTCCAACAGGTCCAGTGACCATTCAAAATCCGAGCCGGGCCGCGCCGCTTTATACAGGCGCGGCACGGTTTCCAGATTGTGGTTGAACACATCCGGAGGTTCCGTCGCGGTGATCGCCAGCGCAACGTCCATGCGCCCTCGGTAATCCGGAACCAGGGTTTCCAGTTGCACGCCCGGCGAGAGTTTGCGGATTTCACGCAGGCAATCAACGAAGTGTTGTGCGCCGCCATCGCGCAGATCATCGCGGTCCACCGAAGTGATGACCACGTACTTCAGGCGCAGGTCGGCGATGGCTACGGCGAGGTTCATCGGTTCATCGGCGTCCAGCGGTTTTGGCCGACCGTGGCCGACATCACAGAACGGGCACCGGCGGGTGCAGATGTCGCCCATGATCATGAAGGTCGCCGTGCCCCCGGAAAAACACTCGCCAAGGTTAGGGCAGGAGGCTTCTTCACAGACACTGTGCAGCTTGTGTTTGCGCAGCAGTTGCTTGATCCGGTCGACCTCGGGAGAGATCGGAATGCGCACGCGGATCCAGTCGGGTTTGCGTGGGAATTCATCGGTCGGAATGATCTTGACCGGAATCCGCGCGACCTTTTCCGCACCGCGCAGTTTGATGCCGACTTGCAGTTTCGCCGGGACGGAGCTGGTTGGTTCCATCACTGTACTCATGTTTTTCTTCCTTTGGCGCGAGCGGGAGGGCGGTTAGCCCTCCCGTGGCGGATCAGTCGCGGTAAACCGGGAAGTCACTGCACATCGCAGCAGCTTGCCTGGCGATTTGCGCCTCGACATCGGCATCACCCAGATGATCAAGCAAGTCGCAGATCCATCCCGCCAACTCGATGCTCTGGGCTTCCTTGAAGCCACGGCTGGTGATTGCCGGCGTGCCGATGCGCAGGCCCGAGGTCACGAACGGCGATTGCGGATCGTTGGGCACGGCGTTCCTGTTCACTGTAATCCCGGCACGGCCGAGGGCGGCGTCGGCGTCTTTGCCGGTCAGGCCCTGACGAATCAGGCTGACCAGGAACAAGTGGTTGTCGGTGCCGCCGGACACAACGTCGAATCCACGGTCGATAAATACCTTGGCCATCGCCTGGGCATTGCGGATCACCTGAGCCTGATAGGTTTTGAAGCCTGGTTCCAGCGCCTCCTTGAAGCACACCGCTTTGGCGGCGATCACATGCATCAGCGGACCACCCTGACCGCCGGGGAACACCGCCGCGTTGAGTTTTTTCTCCAGTTCGGGATTGGCCTTGGCCAGGATCAAGCCGCCACGCGGTCCGCGCAGGGTTTTGTGGGTGGTCGTGGTGACGACGTCGGCGAATGGAATCGGGTTCGGGTACAAACCGGTCGCCACCAGCCCCGCAACGTGAGCCATGTCGACAAACAGATAAGCGCCAACCTTGTCGGCAATCGCGCGGAAACGTGGAAAGTCCAGCGTCTTCGAATAAGCAGAGAACCCGGCGATGATCATTTTCGGTTGATGCTCGACCGCCAGGCGTTCGACTTCATCGTAATCGATCAGCCCGGTGGCGGTGTCGATGCCGTACTGCACGGCGTTGTAGAGCTTGCCGGAAAAGCTGACTTTGGCCCCGTGAGTTAAGTGGCCGCCGTGGGCCAGGCTCATGCCCAACACAGTGTCGCCGGCTTGCAGGAGTGCAAGGAACACGGCGGCGTTGGCCTGGCTGCCAGAGTGCGGTTGCACATTGGCGTAATCGGCACCGAACAATTGTTTGGCCCGATCAATCGCCAGTTGCTCGACCACGTCAACGTGTTCGCAGCCCCCGTAATAGCGTTTGCCCGGATAACCTTCGGCGTACTTGTTGGTCAGGCCACTGCCTTGCGCTTCCATCACCCGTTGGCTGGTGTAGTTTTCCGATGCGATCAGTTCGATGTGGTGCTCTTGCCGTGCGTCTTCGGCGTTTATCGCCGCCAGCAGTTCGTCGTCGTAGCCTTTGATCTGGTCGTGTTTGCTGAACATGGTGTGGTCCTTTTTCGGATTCAGGAAATGCGTGGGGGGCTTCAAGCGTCGGCGTGTTCCGCGGTCAAGCGTTCATAGGCGTCTTGATCCAGCAAGTCGCTCAACGCCTCGACATCGACCGGTTTGAAGCGAAAGAACCAGCCTTCGCCCAATGGGTCTTCGTTGACCCGTTCCGGAGTGCTCTCGAGCGTCGCGTTGATCTCGACCACTTCACCGTCCAGCGGCATGCCGATACTGCTGGCCGCTTTCACCGATTCCAGTACTGACACTTCTGCGCCTGCATCGAAGGCGCCCAATTCAGGCACTTGCACGAACACCACATCCCCCAACGCCTGCTGGGCAAACTCAGTGATGCCAACGGTGACCAAGCCATTACTCTCAAGTCGCAACCATTCGTGATCGACGGTAAAACGCAATTCGCTCATAACAACTCCTCATTGTTCAGACTCATCCACTGCTGGTGGCGGATGACGTTTACAGGCTCGTGCGGGGCAGCGAGCGTGGTTGGGAGAGTGATAGCAAGGGTGGTGCCAATGTTAGATAGTTGTTTTAAATCAATTGGTTGTTGAGGTTTTGTGTGGCGGGGCGGGTGTTGCCTGTATTGAAATCCATACGGGCAAGAGAAGAGTAATGACCAGAGTAGGAAAACACGGGGTCGCGGCAGTCTGTCTTGAAATCGATACGCTGTATCGATTTGCAAACACTTGCCTGAACCACAACACATAACCCTGTGGGAGTGAGCCTGCTCGCGATAGCGGTATGACATCCAACATGGATGTCGACTGACACTCCCTCATCGCGAGCAGGCTCGCTCCCACAGTGGATGTGTGTTGTTTTCAGGCTTTGGCGGGAATGCCGTACTTGCGCAGGCGAATGGCGATGGCGCTGTGGGAGGTTTGCAGGCGAGTCGCGAGTAAACGGCTGGACGGATAACTGCGATAAAGCTGCTCCAGCAGGTGTTTTTCAAACCCTGCAACGGCCTCTTCAAGGCTGCCCACTTCGCCGTCGTTTTGCCGTTCTACCGCCGTTCTGGCGATGTCCAGATCGTCGATGTCCACCAGCGGGTTTTCGCAAATCGCCGCCGCGCGGAAAATCACGTTTTGCAACTGGCGAACATTGCCCGGCCAGCGGTTGCCGAGGAGGGCGGCAAAGGTGCTCGGGGCCAAACGGCATACCGGGCGCTGGATCTGTGCGCAGGCCTGTTGCATGAAGTGATTGGCCATCAACAGGATGTCGTGGCCGCGTTCGCGCAACGGCGGTACTTGCAGGTTGAGCACATTGAGGCGGTAGAACAGGTCTTCGCGAAAATGGCCTTCGCTGACCATTTTCTCCAGGTCGCGGTGGGTCGCGCTCAGCACCCGAACGTTGACCTTCACCTCTCGATCGCCACCGACCCGGCGAAAGCAGCCGTCGCTCAAAAAGCGCAGTAACTTGGCTTGCAGGTAAGGCGACATCTCTCCGACTTCATCGAGGAACACCGTACCTTGATCGGCCAGTTCCAGCAGGCCGAGTTTGCCGCCACGCTGGGCGCCGGTGAAGGCGCCGGCGGCGTAGCCGAACAGTTCGCTTTCGGCGAGGCTTTCCGGGAGTGCCGCGCAGTTCAGGGCGAGAAAGGGCGAATCATGCCGCGCACTGATCGCATGACAGGCACGTGCGACCAGTTCTTTGCCGGTGCCGGTTTCGCCCTGGATCAACAACGGCGCGTCGAGTGCGGCAACGCGTTGGGCACGGGCCTTGAGCGTGCGAATCGCCGGGGACTCGCCCAGCAGCGCATCGAACCCTTCGGCATGGTCATGGTGCAGCGCCGACAGGCGTTCGCCGATGCGGTTCGGTTGATACAGGGTCAGCAGGGCGCCAGCGCCGGTGATCGGCATGGCGTCCAGCAGCAACGTCTGGCCGCCGAGGCTGACCTCGTGCATGGGCAGGCGAAAACCGTGCTCGATCAACGTGCGTTGCAAGGAAGGATCATCAAACAGTGCTGTCAGCGATTCGCCGGCCGGTTCGCGACCACAGAGGGCAATCAGCGCCGGGTTGGCCAGCAGCACAAAACCCCGATCATCCACCGCCAATACCGCGTCGGTGCTGGCAGCCAGCAAGGCATCGAGCTGCAAGCTTCGGCGTTGCCCCGGAAGAATGTCGACCATCGTTACCGCTTGCACGCCCTGCACGCCGAGAAAGGCCTCGCGCAACTCGTCCAGCACCTCGGCACCGAGGGTCGGCGCATCGATGTAAACGTTCGGCGGCACCATCTCCACAGCGTCCAGATTGAACCGGCGCCCACCGAGCAGGGCCAGCACTTCCTGGGTGATGCCGACGCGGTCGATGAAGGTAACGTGGATGCGCATAACGGGCCTGCAAGGGTGGCGAACGAGGTGGATGCGTCAATGAGTATGCCGGGCGTTGCTCGGGTGTGGCGAGCGGATATCAGCCTTTGGCGGATTTACGCGAGCTGGCCGCCAGGTCCTCAAGGAAGGCCTGGAGAATCGGCGGCGGGGCCGTACCGCGTCGGGTAATCACGTCAAAGGGCGACATCAACTGCAGGCTGTTTGGCGCCAGTTGGTGCATCTCGCCGGTCTTGATCCACTGCGCGGCGAAGTGCGCCGGCAGAAAACCCAGGTAGGCGCCGGAGATCAACAAAATCGCCAGGGCCTCGATGTTGTCCACGGTCGCTGCTGCCTTGGTGACACCCAGATGTTCGAGGTCGTATTGCTGCATGTAGCCGCGCACGACAATGCGGCTCGCGGCAATTTCTTCCCGCAGTTCGTCGCCTTCGGCCTTGCTGCCATACAGCGGATGCCGGCGCCCGCAATACAACCCCAGGGCTTCTTGATACAACGGCGTATGCAGCAGCCCCGGTACGTGGATCGGGAAGTGCCCGATGGCCAGGTGCAGTCGGCCGTCGAGCACCCGTTCTTCGAGTTCGGCGGGGGTACCCACGTACACGTTGAGGTGCACGTCATGGCCCCGGGACACGAAGCGCTGAGTGGTGCGCGGCAGCGGTGAATCGGGGTCGGTGATGGTGGTGTCGATGATCCCCAGGTTGAGCTTGCCGCTGATGTGCTGCTTGAGCACGTCGGCGTCCATGCAGAAGGTCTCCACCGCCGACAACAGGCGCTGGGTCGCCTCATGAATCGCCACGCCTTGCTCGGTCAGGCGAAAGCCACTGCGCCCGCGCTGACAAAGTTTGACCCCGAGCCGGGTTTCCAGATGAGTCATCTGTTCGCTGATCGTCGACTGGCCGGCATTCAACGCCGCCTGCGCGGCGCTAAAACCCCCGCACCTGACAATCGTGGCAAACACCCTGAGCAGTTTCAGATCGACATCGTGCAGCTGAATCACCTTGGACCTCCCGCGTGTGGATGCATCGGTAATGCCGATATGAGTATCTGATGTTTAGCATTTTTTCCACGAAAACCTGCGCCCATAGTCATTCCAACGGCGGTCGCCTTGCAGTCCGCCCAGCCGATAACAAAAAGTGGAGAGGCTTGAAATGTCGAATAACGGTTATGAATCCGGTCGCCTGAACCTGCCATTCGTAGGTCATTGCACCTTTGGCAAATCCCCGGTGTGCACCGATTGGGATGCACTGGATGCCGACGTCGCGGTGCTCGGCGTGCCCAACGACATGGGCACTCAGTGGCGCTCCGGCGCACGCTTCGGACCACGCGGGATTCGCGAAGCATCGACGCTGTTCTCCTTCGGCCACGCCGGCGCCTATGACCATGAAGACGACGTGATGTACCTGACCGCCGCCGACGTGCGCATGGTCGATGTCGGTGATGCCGACATTGTGCACACCGACATGGTCACCAGTAACGAGAACACCGAATACGCCGTGCGCAAGATCCTCGATGCCGGAGTCATGCCCGTGGTACTCGGTGGCGACCACTCGGTGCACGCGCCGGTGATCAAGGCGTTTGAGGGCCGTGGCCCGATCCACATCATCCATTTCGATGCGCACCTGGACTTCGTCGACGAACGCCACGGTGTCCGCTACGGCCATGGCAACCCGCTGCGGCGCGCCTCGGAAATGAACCACATTGTCGGCATGACCCAGATGGGCATTCGCAACGTTTCGTCCTCCAACCGTGATGACTACGAAGCGGCCCATGCCGCCGGCTCGAAAATCCTCTCGGTGCGCGATGTCCGGCGCCTCGGCGTCGAGGGTGTGCTCGCGCTGATCCCGCAAAACATCAATTACTACATCACGATAGACATCGACGGTTTCGACCCGTCCATCGCCCCGGGCACCGGCACCCCCAGCCACGGCGGCTTCCTCTACTACGAAGTGCTGGAAATCATCCAGGCCCTGGCCAAGCGCAGCAAAGGCAACATCGTCGGTATGGACCTGGTAGAGGTTGCACCGGTGTATGACCCGAGCGGCATGACCTCGATTCTGGCGGCGCAACTGCTGCTCAACAGCATCGGGTTCATCTTCCATGAACGGGCTCAGGCGAAGCACGCCGTGAGCGAAACCACCACGGCTACGGCGTGAACTGACCGCCGCACAGAGGGCATGAAAAATGGACACGATTGTTAAGCAGTACCTGCAAAAATTCGGCGTATCCGAAGCGACCCAGACCTTCCTCAGCAAGGTCCAGAAGATGTTCATCGGTGGCGCCTTTGTCGAGGCCAGCGACGGACAGACTTCCGACGTCATCGAGCCGTCGACCGAGGGCCTGATCACGCGCATTCCGATGGGCACCACCGAGGACTTGGACCGCGCTGTGCAAGCGGCTCGCGCCCAGTTCGACGGTGGCGCCTGGAGTCAGGCCAAGCCGGCGGAACGCGAGCGACTGATTCAGCGCCTGGCGGACCTGGTTGAACAGAACGCCGCAGAACTGGCAGAAATCGAATCGATCGACATGGGCAAGTCCGCAGCCTTTGCCAAGGACGTCGATATTCAAGGCACGGTCGATACCTTGCGTTACTTCGCCGGCTGGGCCACCAAGCTGCACGGCCGCACCGTCGAGCCTTCATTGCCGGGCAATTACCTGGCCTATACCCGCAAGGAAGCGGTGGGTGTGGTCGGTGCTATCGTGCCGTGGAACTTCCCGCTGCAAACCATGGCCTGGAAGCTCGGTGCCGCCTTGGCGACCGGTTGCACCGTGGTGGTCAAACCGGCTGAACTGACTTCGTTGTCGGCCCTGCGATTTGCCGAGTTGGTGCAGGAAGCCGGGATCCCGGACGGCGTCATCAACATCGTCTCCGGACGCGGCAGTGTGGTTGGCGCGGCCATGGCCACGCACCCCGGTATCGACAAACTGACCTTCACCGGCTCAACCCCGGTAGGCCGTACCGTCGGACGCGCTGCGCTGGATGAAATGAAGCGACTAACCCTGGAACTTGGAGGAAAATCACCGGTAATCGTGTTGGCCGATGCCGATATTCCAGCGGCTGCACAGGCGATTGCCAACGGCGTGTTTTTCAACTCGGGTCAGGTGTGCGATGCCGGTACGCGCGCTTATGTTCATCGCAGTGTCTACGACGAATTCCTGCGCGAACTGATCGCCTATACACGCACGCTGAAGATCGCACCGGGCCTGGACCCCGACTGCTTCATCGGTCCGCTGGTGTCGGCCCTGCAAAAGCAGCGCGTAACCGAGTACATCGAAACCGGCAAGCAGGAAGGCGCCGAACTGGTCTTCGGCGGCCAGCCTGTCGATGGCCCAGGTTTCTTCGTCGAGCCGACCATCTTCGCCCATTGCCGCAACGACATGCGCATTGTCCAGGAGGAGATTTTTGGCCCGGTGCTGGTCACCGCACCGTTCGACGATGAGGAAGAGGCACTGGCCCTGGCTAATGACTCGCTCTACGGCCTGGCTGCGGCGCTGTACTCCAATGACCTTGGCAAGGTGCACAGCCTGATCCCACGGTTGAAGGCTGGTTCGGTCTACGTCAACGCCCACGGCACCCTCGACCCGTCGATGCCGTTTGGTGGCTACAAACAGTCCGGATTCGGCAAGGACCTGGGCGCCGAACAACTCGATTACCTGCTCGAAACCAAAGCTGTCTGGATCACGCTGCCCTGAGTCATGGCTGACTCAAACCTTGTGGGAGCGAGCCTGCTCGCGATGGCGCAGTAACAAGCGCTTCTGTAGCGACTGATTAGCCCTCATCGCGAGCAGGCTCGCTCCCACAAGGGCGTCGTTCACCCGAAAGAACGCAGTTATCTCGTCATGATCTTCCAACAATAAGAGACAATCATGAATACTGACGCCAAAGCCGCACCCAGCGTGTCGCTCCTCGACGGCAAACCTGTCGTCGAGAGCCATTCGATCGACTTCATCCCGGAAAACGAGCGCACCGACAAACTGTCGAGTCAAGGCCCGTTCTGGTTCCTCGGCAATTTCACGTTCTTCACCATGACCATCGGCTTCGTTGGCCCAAGCGTCGGCCTGACCGCGCTCTGGACCACACTCGCCGGTACGCTGGGCATCATGTTCGGCACCCTGTTCATGGCGTTCCATGGTTCGCAAGGCCCGCACCTGGGCTTGCCGCAAATGATTCAGTCGCGTGCGCAGTTCGGCTATCGCGGTGTGATCCTCGTGCTGCTGGCGACGCTGTTTGTGTTTGCCGGGTTCAACATCGTCAACCTGATGTTGATGATGCAGGGTTTGCACACTTTATTCGGGTTCGAACCCTGGGTGATCGCGGTGGCGGTGACGGTACCGGCGGCGATCCTCGCGATTCTTGGTCATGACTGGATGCACCGCAGCTTCAAATGGGCGTTGTACCTGTCGATCCCGCTGTACGGCCTGGTGACCCTGGCGGTGATGATGGGCTGGGTGCCCGATGCCGTGTTGCCGGCACTGGCTGCAGGTGAAGAGGCCCCGGCGCCATTGGGCTTCAACTGGACCGGTTTCATCGCCCAGTTCGCTGCGGCGGCCAGTTACAACATCGCCTACGCCCCGTACGTCTCCGACTATTCGCGTTACCTGCCGAAGAACACCTCCAGCGGCAAGCTGATTGCCGTGGTGTTTCTCGGTGCCTCGTTGTCCGGCGCGTGGATGATTTCGGTGGGTGGCTGGCTGGCCGATCACCTGCATTCAACGGATGTACTGGTCGCCCTCGGGCAAGTGGGTAGCACCGTTTCGCCGCTGATGGGCACGGCGGTGGTGGTGATCACCATTCTGGCGTTCCTGCCGGTGATCGCGATGAACATCTACAGCGCGAAACTGACCACGCTGACCTGCGTCGACTCCATCAAGCACATCAAGCCGACCCGCAAGGCACGCATCCTGGCGATTGGTTTTGTGATCCTGCTGCAACTGGGCGTGGCCCTGAGCATCCAGAGTTCGGGCAAAGGCTTGTCGGTACTGGGGATCTACCTGGTGGTGATGTTGTACTTCCTGGTGCCGTGGACCTCGGTCAACCTGACTGACTACTTCTTCGTGCGCAAAGGCCGCTACGCCATCCCGCACTTCTTCATGCCCCACGGCAACATCTACGGCAACTGGGGCCTGCGTGGCATCGCCGCGTACGCCATCGGTTTCGTCTCGATGATCCCGTTCTTCTACATCTACGACGGCGTCGAGCAGCGCGAAGTGTATGTCGGCCCGCTCGCCAAAGCCCTGGGCAGCATCGACATCGCCTGGCTGGTCGGGCTGATCGTTTCGGGGCTGGTGTACTACTGGTTCAGCCGCTCGATTGACCTCAAACGCGAAGAAACCGTCATCCAGCACATCGAAAAAACCTCTCCGCAATACACCACTGGCGACTCGCTGACCTTTCGCTCGACGCCTGTTTTCAACGAATCAAAGGCCGGGAGATAACCATGGCTACGCAAAAATACGACTACATCATCATTGGTGCCGGCTCGGCGGGTTGTGTGTTGGCCAACCGCTTGAGCGAAGACCCGGCCACCTCCGTTCTGGTACTGGAATTCGGTGGCAGTGACCGCAGTGTGGTGATCCAGATGCCGAGCGCGTTCTCGATCCCGATGAACACCAAGAAGTACAACTGGCGCTACGAAACCGAGCCAGAGCCGTTCCTCAACGGGCGACGCATTCACTGCCCACGGGGCAAGGTGCTCGGCGGCTCGTCGTCGATCAACGGCCTGGTCTATATCCGTGGTCATGCCTATGACTTTGACGAGTGGGAATCGCTGGGTGCCCAGGGTTGGGGCTACCGCAATTGCCTGCCTTACTTCAAACGGGCAGAACACTATGAAGAGGGCGGCGACGGCTATCGCGGCGGCACGGGGCCGTTGCACACCACCAATGGCAATCACATGAAAAACCCGCTGTATGGGGCGTGGGTGGACGCCGGTGCCGAAGCCGGTTACATCAAGACCGAAGACTGCAACGGTTACATGCAGGAAGGGTTTGGTGCCATGCACATGACGGTGAAAAACGGCGTGCGCTGCTCCACGGCCAACGCTTACTTGCGCCCGGCCATGGGCCGTCCGAACCTGACGGTGATCACCCACGCGATGACCCGGCAGATCATCCTTGAAGGCAAACGCGCCGTCGGCGTCATGTATGACCACAACGGCGAGACCCACCAGGTTCATTGCAACCGCGAAGTACTGATAGCCTCAGGGCCGATCGGTTCGCCACACCTGTTGCAACGCTCCGGAATCGGCCCGGCCGACGTCCTGCGCAAAGCCGGGATCAGCGTGCGTCATGACCTGCCTGGGGTAGGGGAGAATCTGCAGGATCACGCCGAGGTGTATATCCAGTTCGGCTGCAAGGAACCGGTGACCCTCAACAGCAAAATGGACCCGTTGAGCAAACTGATGATCGGTTTGCGCTGGCTGCTGTTCAAGGACGGACTCGGCGCCACCAACCATTTCGAGGCCGGTGGTTTCATTCGCTCGGACAAGGGCTTGCGTTGGCCGGACATCCAGTTCCACTTTCTGCCCGCCGCCATGCGTTACGACGGCAACAAGCCGATCAAGGGCCACGGCTTCATGGTGCTCACCGGGCCGAACAAACCCAAGAGCCGCGGTTATGTGCGCGCCCGTTCAGCTGACCCTTACGAGCATCCGCAGATCCAGTTCAACTACCTGCAACGCGAAGAGGACCGCGAAGGCTTCCGCCGCTGCATTCGCCTGACCCGGGAGATCATCGGCCAGAAGGCAATGGACCGCTTCCGCGACGGTGAAATCGCCCCAGGAGCCGATGTGACCAGCGATGAAGAGCTCGATGCCTTCGTGCGGGAAAACCTCGAAAGCACCTACCATCCTTGCGGCTCGTGCCGCATGGGCGAGGACGACATGGCTGTGGTCGATTCCGAGTTGCGTGTGCATGGCATTGCCGGGTTGCGCGTGATCGACTCGTCGGTGTTCCCGACCGAACCGAACGGCAACCTCAACGCGCCGACCATCATGCTCGCCGAACGGGCCAGCGATCTGGTGCGCGGGCGCAACATGCTGCCGGCCTCGGATGCGCCCGTCGGTCTGGTACAGGATTGGGAGACCAGCCAGCGCTCGTCGCTGCCGGGACGCAACGTCCGGGTTTGATCGCTTCGGGTCTTGCTCAGAAACAGCCAGATCGACGTGTCGATCTGGCTGTTTTTTTTCCAACCATTGGTTACAGACTGAGTTCGTCGGTAACGACCTTGTCTTGCCGCGTCTCCTATACTGATCCGCGTTGGCAGGTTCAACACCGATCCTGAATGCCGTTGGAGGCGTACCCGATTCCGGCGGTTTTTCCCTACCACCCTCAGTAAGGAGAACGAACATGGCAATCCGCATTGGCGACGAGGCACCGGACTTTAGCGTTCAAAGCACCGAAGGCACGCTGAATTTCCACGAATGGATTGGCGACAAGTGGGCCATCCTGTTTTCCCATCCCAAGGATTTCACCCCGGTGTGCACCACCGAGCTGGGCTACATGGCTGGGCTCAAGCCCGAGTTCGACAAGCGCAACACCAAGATCGTCGGGCTCAGTGTCGACCCGGTCAGCAATCATGAAAGCTGGGCCAAGGACATCGAAGAAACCCAGGGGCACGCGGTCAACTACCCGATGATCGGTGACGAAAACCTGGTGGTGGCCAAGCTCTACGACATGATCCACCCGAATGCCAGTGGCGGCACCCGCACCGCCATAGACAACGCCACCGTACGTTCCGTGTTCATTATCGGCCCGGACAAAAAGGTCAAGGCCATGCTCATCTACCCGATGAGCGCCGGGCGCAACTTCGATGAAGTGCTGCGTCTGCTGGATTCCCTGCAATTGAACGCCAAGCATACGGTCGCCACCCCGGTGAACTGGCGTCCGGGTGAGGACGTGATCATTCCCACGTCGGTGTCCGATGAAGACGCGCGCAAGAAGTACCCGGACGGCTTCAAAACCATCAAACCTTACTTGCGCACCGTGGCGCAGCCGAAGTAATCCAACCCCCGAGGAGTCGGGCAACATGGTCGTACAAGCCTTTCGCGTCGACGCCAGCCATCTCGATCAGATTGCGCGCCTGTTCGACGCCTACCGAGGCTTTTACGGCCAGCCCTCTAACCTGACCCAGTCCCGGGATTTCATCGCCGAACGCATCGCCCGGGACGAGTCGGCGATTTTCCTCGCCGAGGACGCCACGGGCCAGGCCGTGGGTTTCGTGCAGTTGTACCCGACGTTTTCCTCCATCGACGCCTACCGCACCTGGTTGCTCAGCGACCTGTTCACCACGCCCGAGGCCCGGGGGCGAGGAGTGGGCACGTTGCTGATGAACACCGCCCGCACCTTTGCGGTGTTGAGCGGTGCCAGGGGCATTGTGCTGGAAACCGCCACCGACAATCTCGGTGCGCAGCGGTTGTATGAGTCGTTGGGGTATGTGCGTGAGGTGGGTTATTACACGTATTGCCTCGATTTGAGGGGCAAGTCATAGACGCCCAAGCCGGCGGATACGGGCGGAGCGGCAGGTAGCGACGCAAGGTTTTGCAGCCTCCGGGAAGTAACACGGAGTGTTTTTAACCAAGCACCGTAAGACATGTGAACGCTTTCAAAAAATCGAGGAAACATCCCACAGGATTTTAGGGTTGGCGCTCGGAAGCGAGGCGGGTAGCGTGTGGCTGCAATCAGGGAAGAGAACGTCGCTCCCGGCGACTGGAATATTTCGCTCCATGGAGTAAGGATGAATGGACTCAGCAAGTAATACACGCAAAAGCCGACAGCACTCAATTGCCCTGTTCACGACATTTGACGCTATTCTTGCGTCAAATGTCGCAGTGAGGTCATTGATATGCCCGCAACGAATCAAGCAGACAAGGAAGCCGTGGCGACGAGGGCAAAGAAGCCCAGAAAGCCTACTGAGGTGCTTTTACATGGCCGCAAGGGTGACACGCGCATGTTGGTAATCCGATACACACAGGAAGGCTTTGAGTTGAGTGATGTCAGGGACATGCTGGCTATATCAGCACTTTACATGGAGCACGATCTGATGCAGCGCATCACCGGGAAATCCATCAGGACCGTCCAACGCCTGACGAAAGAAACCGGGCAAGTGCGCCTGAACCAGCAGCAGAGCACAGTGGCTTTCCAGTACGCGCAGACCCTGGAGCACGCCACCAACGTGTTCGGTAATCTGTTGCTGGCTGAAGAATGGCTGCGCAAACCGTGCAAATATCTGGACGGTTATGTTCCGCTGGAGTTGATCGATAATTCGCTTGGCTTCCAGGCAGTAGAGGACTACCTGACCCGGATCGAGTACGGGGTCTATCAATGAACCCCTTACCCTGGGACGGGACATGGCACGCCTGGCGCCTGGATCGCGAGGTGTTCAAGGACAGCTGGAACAGTGGCGTTGGTGCGCAACGATCCGGTGGTCGATGGAACCCTCCCGGGCGCCGGGTCATTTATGCTTCGGCCGACCCGTCCACGGCCATCCTGGAGGTTGCGGCCCACGTTGGCTTCGATAGCCTCGACAGTGTGCCGCACGTACTGACCTGCTTCGAAGTGATGGACCCCAATATCATCAAAGTTGTTCAGCCGGAAGATGTGCCGAACCCGAACTGGCTCATCCCGTCGCAAACTACGCCCAACCAGCAACAGTTCGCCGATCTGCTGCTGGCCCGGCATCCCTTCGTCCTTATTCCTTCGGTGACTGGTCGTTCGTGGAATCTACTGGTGAGTTGCGACCTGGCTGACGATAAATTCAAGCTTGTCTCCCAGGAGCGCTTCGGCCTGGACACCCGGCTAATCAAATAACCCCCACCAACCTCACGGCAACTTCCACCCTTCACGAAACCGCTCATATTGCGCCTCCGGCATCTGCACCAGAAGCGGCGACTCGCGAGGGTCCAGCCACTTGAGCAACGCAGCAATATCCGCTTGATCCATGGCCGTGCAACCTGCCGTCGGTGAAGTGGGGGCGCGCCAGACATGAAAGAAAATGCACGAACCCGAGGCCGCAGTAGCCGGGGTGTTGTGCTCGATGAAAATGCCTTTGCGATAGCCTTCTTCGTTGCGCATGCGTTCGGAACTGTTCCAGTCCTTGGTAATCGCCGCGCCGTCGACCAGTTCGTTGTAGCGACTGGATTGGCTGTCATCCACGCATTCGGTGGTGGGTGTCAGTGCAAGGTAGGTCAGTCGGGTGTCGGCCGAAGTATCGTAGCCAAACGCCGTGCCCAGTTTGAAAATTCCGGCGGGCGCTTTTCCGTCGCCTTCACGTTTGACCGGACCTTCAACCGCCTCAACACTGCCAAGGCCCTTGCCCCAGCCCATGCCGTTTTTGCCGACCACGACTGGAAAGGCGTCGCCGACTTTTCGAAAGGTTTTACCGTCACGTTCATAACGTTGCGCAGTGCCCTGGATGTCATCCCAGTTCCTGGAGTTGACCACGATCAGCTGACCACTGGTGCCGATCACGTCGCTGGGGCTCATTGGTGTAATGGGGAAATCCATCACGTCTTTCGGTGCTCCCTCGCCACTTAAAGTGAAATGCCACCATTCCTTCGAATATCCGGCAAACCCTTCTTTTTCCATGGCGCTGCTGAGCCGTTGACGGTTTACCCTTGCGTTGGGGCTGATCGTTGGGTTGGCGGTATGTGCGCGCTCATCGAAGCAATCGTAACCGGTGCCCATATCGAGTGCGCCGTCGTGCCAGCGTTGGCCATAGGGCGCCGTACAGTCAACTTGTGCCGCCGAAGGCGTCCAGGTATCGGTGGGCAGGGCCTTTGGGCCAATCAGTGTCAGGTCCACGGTTGAGCCTTTGGAGTGCCCCGACACCCGCGCCACATAGCCCAGGCGCCAGAAGTCCTGCTTGTCCACACGCGGATAAAACTCGGCCTTGCGCGGGTCGCCGGGTTCGGTCGCGAAGCGCCCCATGTCGGCGACGGCGCGGCTGGGGCGATAACAATCGAATACCTTCAAACCATAGCCTTGCGGGCGCAATGCCGCTTGCACCCGGGCGAGTGCCTTGGCGGTGTCCACCGACAACAGGCATTCGGCGGCGTCGTAACCGTCGAGGCGATGCCCGGTAAAGTTGTGGGGGCTGGCGTAGCGGATGTCCTGTTCGATGCTCGGATCAATGGTGCGCAAATAGACCATGTTCGCAGGCATTGGACTGGCACTGGCCATGCCGGGCACGACAAAGCCCAGCAGCACAATCAACAGCCGATTGGCGGTGTTTGTAACGCTCACAGAATTCATATGAATGCCTGACACACTTTCACCGGCGTTGCGTTGAGGGGATGTCATTGTGTTTCTGGGTTGATCCCGATACACCGAACCCGATAATGGTTGTTCTATGCAGATAAGGCAATTTGCTGGCCCCGCTGGTGCAAAGTTGCCGCCAAAATCACTTTATTTTCAGGTGGTTAGGCCCAATGGAATTGCGCAATGTAGCGGTCACGATGATCTCGTTTGCCCTGGCGTGTATGGCTGGCGCGGTCCAGGCCAGGGAGTTGAAGCCCAATGACCAATATATGTGCGACTGGGGGGCGGGGACGGCGGCCCGAGCCCAGGAGCTCAAGTTGTCCGGGGTGTCGCTGTATGCCGCTCGCAAGAAGATAGAGACCTACAAGTTCAACAAGCCGTGGATGCACATGATGGCCATGGGCATAACCGAGCAGACCTACGACAGCCCGTCGCGATTCAAGCCCGCCGCCGTGCGGCAGAGTTTTTATGAGGAGTGCGTCAGGTACAAGTTGGCGCGGAAGTAAAAACGCACGAGCGTACTTTGTAGCAGCAGGCTTTGCCAGCTGCTACGGAATTGCGTCGTTGATAACATCATTTCAAACACTGCGCCCCGGCCTTCGCCACTTGCGCGTCCTGCTCGGCCTTGACGCCGGACACGCCGACCGCGCCGATCACCTGGCCGTCGACAATAATCGGCACGCCACCTTCAAGCGACGTCAGTAACGGCGCGGATAAAAAGGCGTAGCGTCCACCATTGACCATGTCTTCATAACCCTTGGATTCACGCCGGCCCAAGGCCGAGGTGCGGGCTTTTTCGGTGGCGATGTAGGCGCTGCTTGGCGCGCAACCGTCGAGGCGTTCGAGTGCCAGGGGATGACCGCCGTCGTCGACAATCACGATAGTCACGGCCCATTGATTGTTCTGCGCTTCGGTGCGGGCGGCGGCAAGGATCTTGCTGACTTCCGTCTGACTCAGTACGGCTTTGCTGTGCATGACAATCTCCGGTTTGTGATCAGGGCAGGGCGGCTTCGACCAGTTCGATCCAGTGCCTGACGGGGGTTCGACCCGCGCCGTCGAGGTGCGCCTGGCAGCCGATATTGGCGGGG
>NZ_AKJS01000010.1 GCF_000282215.1 Pseudomonas sp. GM21 | reverse complement strand
CGCGCGCTTCGCCGCCTGCCGCTGCGGCGGCTTGCGAAGCTTCTTCGGCATTGCGCGCGACTTCCTGCACGGTCGCTGTCATCTCGTGCATGGCAGTGGCGACCTGATCGGTCTCGACCTTCTGGCTGTTGACGCCGGCGCTGGTTTGCTCGGTCACGGCGGACAGTTCTTCGGCGGCGCTGGCAATCTGGGTGACGCCGTCGCGGATGCCGCTGATCAGGTCGCGCAGAGTCACGCCCATACGTGCGATGCCTTGCTGCAACACACCCAGTTCGTCACGGCGAGTGACGTTGACGTTCTGCGTCAGGTCGCCGCTGGCGATGCGTTCCACCACAGCTAATGTGTCGCGAATCGGGCCGGTGATTTGACGAGTGATGATCACGGCGGCAATCACGCCGACCAGCAACGCGAGCAAGGTGCTGATCAATTGCAGGGTGCGGGCCTTGGCGCTCTCGGCATCGCGGCGGTCGAGCTGAATCTGATACAGCTGATCGCTCAGGGTGACGATGGCGGCGCCCTGGTCAGTCATTTCCTTGCGAGCCTGCACGGCGTCAGTGTTGGCCGCTTTATAAGCCTGCAAGGCGCTTCGATAGTTGGCCAGCGCGGTTTCCAGCTGACGCAGGGCATCTAACTGAGTCTCGGCAAATTGCACATTGAGTGGTTTGAGGCTGGCAATCGCCGCATCCAATTGGCCGACGGCTTTTTGCTCGGTTTCGACGTTGGTGGTGGCGGTGTAGCCGCGCACTTCGTAGCGGGCCAGGATGAACGCTTCCTTGGCGGCTGTGATGGCCTGGAATAGTTCGAAACGCTGATCACCCAGGGGCATTTGCTGCACCCGGGAACTGAGGGCATCGATCAAGGTGCTGGCGGTTTGTGCATGAGCTGCCATGGCGTCGCGGGCACTGTTGCCGGTGCGGTAGGCGCTGCGCATTTTGTTCAGGGAGGTCTGGTACGCCGCAATGACAGTGCCTTGCTCTTTAAGAAGCTTGAGGTTTTCCGGGCTCTTGAATGTCGACAGCAATGTTTGCTGTTGGGCCGAGAAGGCATCGAGGGTGGTCTGTACGTTCTGCGCGGCGGTTTCGTCGCCATTGGTCAGCATGTATTGCAGACGCACCACGCGCAGCTTGGTCAAGCCGGCGTTGAGCTGGGTGATGTCGCTCATCCAGTTGCTGCGATCAATCAAGCTGCCCAGGCTCGTCCAGCCCGTCAGGGCCAGGACGCAGGTCAGAGCCAGGACCAGGCCGAATCCCAGGCCCAGTTTCACGTTCACGCTGATATTGCCGAACCAGCTTTTCATCAATCCCTCCAGGAATGTTGTGCTTCTTGATCATCGATTGGCTGGAAGATTGTTGTTTTTGGGCGCCAGCAAGGTAGGTAGCAGGTTTGTATCGGCCGTATTTGCGAGAGCTGAAAGGATTTTGTAGGACGGAATCTGTAACAAGAGTTTTAAGCTTTTTTTCACATGAGTTTCACCCGCTGCCAACGCACGCCTCATTACCCTCTCGGGATTGAATGACAGTGGTACTGGCCGGCGAGGCGGTTTGATGTGGAATTGAGACTGAACCTGCTCGGGATAAAACGCTCGATTGATTTGAGCCGCTATGCCCGCTATCGCAATGCAGCGGTGGTGCTGGCTGCCGCGCTGCTGGCGGTCCCATTGACGGTATGGCTGTTACAGCCTGACGCCGTGCCGGATCTGGCCCATGGCAATGTCGCGGGCGCCAAGGCATTAGCGGACGGCTGGGCCAGGGGCGACATGATCGTGCTGGTGCGCCATGTCGAACGTTGCGATCAC
Organism: Pseudomonas sp. GM21; assembly: GCF_000282215.1. Taxonomy (GTDB): domain Bacteria; phylum Pseudomonadota; class Gammaproteobacteria; order Pseudomonadales; family Pseudomonadaceae; genus Aquipseudomonas. Next base: position 183,574 of record NZ_AKJS01000010.1, on the reverse strand, counting down.
TCCGCGGCCCTTTGCCTGGCGGGCAGTGAGGGCATCACCGAGCGCTCCCGAAGCGTTGCGGTCAGCGTGGGCGCGCAGTTCCAGCGCCTCGGGCTGAACAAGGCCGACATTTACCACAGTCCGATCCTGCGTGCTGCACAGACCGCCGATTTTATGTTCAGCAAGGGTGGCTTCGGTGAGGATTGGCTAATCAGTTGCAAAGGCACAATGTTGCGTGAGGCCTTGGCGCACAAAGTAGCGGGCCGCAATCTGATTCTGGTGACCCACAGTGAATGCATGACGCAACTCGAAAAGAACCTCAAGTTGCCAACCTTGACTTTGGGTTATGGCGCCTCGCTGTTTATCTCCGCTCCAACGCCTCAAACGACACACATGCTGGGTTTCATTGACGCCTCCGACTGGCACACGGTGACCACCCAATGACTTTTCCTCAGGATCAGGACACATCATGCTGAATTTTTCCCGACACCGCTTTTACTGGGTGAACTTCGGTATTGCGCTAGTCTGCGCAGCTGCGGTTTTCCTGATGTTCGACATGACTACCATCGACATCGCCTTCAACAATCTTTTTTTTGATCCGGTCACCCAGACCTTCCCGCTCGACCAGGTTCACTTATTCGAGAAAGTCACCCACAAGTGGGCGCGCATCATTCCCAACTGGACCGCAGAAATCGCCTTGATCGGCATGATGCTGTCGTTTGCCTGGCCACTGGTCAACCCGCAAAAGCGCCCGCGTATCGGTCAATTTCTGGAGCGGATCAAAGCCGCCCCGGTGCTGCGGTTTACCTATGAGCATCGCCGCGACTTTATCTTTGTGGTGGTGGCGTTTGCCGTCTGCACCGGCGTGATCCATTTCCTCAAGGCCCACACCAGCGTGTATTGCCCGATTGAAACGACCCTCTATGGCGGCAAAATTGCGCACATGGAGTGGTACAACAACTTCCAGCTGTTCCATGAAGCCGGTGACGGTCGCTGCTGGCCGGGTGGGCATGCGTCGGGCGGTTTCACCATGCTCGCGCTGTACTTCGTTGCGCGCCGCTATCAGTGGCGCTATTCCAAAGCCGTGTTGTGGGGCTCGTTGTTGCTCGGCTTCATCTACGGCACAACACGGGTTCTGCAAGGCTGGCACTACATGTCCCACACCTTCTGGGCCGGGATCTTTGTCTGGCTGGCGTGCTTGCTGACGGCCCTGGCGTTTTACGGGCGGGCAAGGCTGGACGTGCCGGTGCTGAAAAAGGGTTCGGCGTCAGCGGGCATGAGCGCCACGCTGGACGCTGCACCACCCACCACTGTGTGAAAAACAGCCAGTGAAACGGTGTCCGTTCTTTCAGGCAAAAAAAAGCCCGCGGGAGGGCGGGCAAACTGTAGTTTCTTGAAGAGCGAGGGCAATGTACCGATTGTTGAGGCGCGACGGGGTGAAGAAAAGTTCATGTAGATGAACGCCCGCGGGCCAGAGCGTTTACGGCAAATGATCCGCCGCAAAGTCCGCCTCCGAACGCGCGCGAAACTGCCCTTTGCGGCAGGCTTGCTGGAATCGTTCGTAGTCGCGTTCATTCTGGTCGGTGTAACTTTTTGCGTACGTGAGCAGCGCCTCTGCCAATGCGTCGCTCTTGCCTATATACCCGCTGATCAGCGAGGCGTGCCCGGATGATTTGGCATGGGCGCGAGCGAGGGCGCGACCACACAAGCGTGCGTAGGCAGCAAATGCTTCGGTGTCGAAGGTTTCCAGTTCGGCTGAGATTTTCATGTCGCGCAACTGGCGCACATAAAAGTGTCGACCGCTGGGGCCGGTGGTCCAGCCGAGGAACAGGTCACTGGCCGATTGCATCAATCGCTGACCGTCGACCACTCGTTGACCGTTATGTCGCACACGTGATTTCGCCTTCACGTAATCGGCGAGCACCGAACGCCGCGCTTCCTTGAATTGCAGGAACAGCGGGAACTCTTGCTCATCCGTCAGCAGCGCCACCAGGCAGCGCGTGCCGACACTGCCTACACCCACCACTTTGAACGCCATGTCGTGAACGTGAAAACGTGACAGTAGTTCACGACGGTCAGCTTGCAGCGTGGTTCGGTAGTCGCCCATGAATGTGTCATACAGCGGGCGCCAGTCCGAAAGGCGCAGCCAGTCATCATCGGCATCCAGCAACGTGGTGTTTTTGTGCAGGTGGAAAATTTCCGGCAGGTCATCGCGGATGACCAGATGACCTTTCGCGTGACGTTCGCTGATTTTCGGCAGCAGTTCGGCATGTGTACGCTGTTCGGCTTTTGCAATGGCACGCTCCACGTGCTCCAGCGTGCCTTTGCTCGCCTGCCTGAGCAAGTCATCGTAACTGATGGACTCGTACCAGTTTTCGAGTGAGCTTTGTTGGGCGCACTCCAGCATGGTTTCCTGATAGGCGCCGACCACTTGGCGGCAGACGGTTTCTTCCACTGTCTCAGCGTGGCGCAGGTCCCGGGCCGCCACCATGAAACTCGTCACCAGGCGTTTCAGGTCCCATTCCCAAGGGCCGGGGTGGGCTTCGTCGAAATCATTGACGCTAAACAACAGATTGCGCTCGGGCGTGGCAAAACCGCCGAAATTCATCAAGTGGCAATCGCCACAGATCGTCGATACCAGGCCCATGTCGGGTGTTCCGGCCAGGTCATGCGCTTGCAGCAAGGCGTTGCCTCGATAGAAGGCGAATGGCGACGCTAGCATGCGGCCATACCGTAACTCGACCAGCGATTTGATCCGGCCTTCGCTGGACCGCTTGATCAGCGGCAGCGGATCGCGCGTTACTTTCCCCATGGCCGCCTGAGCACTGCGCGAGCAGTTTTTGCGAGCATCCTTGCCTTGCTTCAAACGGTCTTCGAGGGTGGTCATGAGGGCTCTTTTTGGTTGGCGTTATTAGGTGAATTCGAACTGAGTGTAGAAGGGAGTGTGTGATTGTCTGAAGGGTTTGAGCGGTTACGGGTTGCCGGATTAACAGGCAATTGGGTGGGGAAATCAGCAAAATATCCGGCCCCAGTCATTCTGAGTAGCCAGAATGTTATGTATACGATACTTTTAGTCATGAATGTTACGGTAACGGCACATGGACTACTCACTGATCATCTCCCGCCTCGGTAAGCAAATACGCGAAAAACGTATCAATCGTGGCCTGACGCAAGTCCAGCTCGCCGAACTCGCGGGGCTGACACGACATAAAGTCATCGCGGTAGAAAAAGGCACCCTTAGCGTCGGGATGATCGCTTTTGCGCGAATCCTGGCTGCGCTGGACTGTGAGTTATCGGTCATTCCGGCGGCGATGCCGACGCTTGAAGAGCTTGGGGGTCTGTTCGCATGAAAATGACTTCGCTCAGTGTCAGCACTCCAGAAGGCAATAGCGGCAGAATCTTCAGCTCGCCTCCAGACATTGTTAGCGGCGCTGGAGGTCGTGCTTGACCGCTATCCGCAGCATCGAGAACGAGCCCCTCATGTTGTCAGTGCCATCCAACGAGCGGCTGCGCCATTTGTGCTGATGTTTGGGTAGGTTGTTTCGAGGAGAGGAAGGGGCGAGGAGGCTTCTGAACGGAAATCAATTAATTGAATGACGAGCGTTAGATTTTTATCTGATCAAATTTCCCATGGGCAGGAAACTTCCAGGGTACGCGGAACGCAGCGCCGCCTCTGATCAGATTTGCTTGAGCGGTAATTGCAGGCCACCAACGCACCAGGTTATGAGCCTTGTTCCAATAGGACTCATTTCCCCAATGCCTGGCCAGGCAGAAAACGGGTAGTCCAGATTCGCGAAACGCTCGTTTTTCTATATCGCCCTTTGTAAATTTATCTTGTGAGATTACCGCCCAGCCGCCTTCGTTACTCAGCACTGAAATCCAGTCAATGTCGGTGGTGTTTTGCGGAAATTTATCTCGCAGTGGCAATACCGAATGGCCTTCTATTTTAGTCAGCTCATTCAACGCACGGGCCAATGCGGGAGGAAGGTTATTATCCAGCAAGAAGTTCAAGCGGCATTCCTTTGCTCAAAGTGCACCGCGGCTTCAACGGCTGCCGTAGAAATTTCATAGAGAAGTGCCACCCGTTTGGTGTCTTTTCCCTCTGTCTTATAAGCGCTGAAAATCGTCGCGGTATCGATTCCTGCCGTTGTGAGAACGGGTTTGCCGAAATTGCGAGAAGGGTCCAGAACGATGGCTTTACTGCGCTTGACGGGATACCAACGTTGAGCCGCCTCTGATTCCGTGTAGTCAATGCCCTCGTATAGAGAAGGTTTAATGACTTGCTCGAAGGCATATTGACGCTTTATCAGATCCAGAAGGGACTCATCCCCTGTTTCACTCAGGACGGTAGCGAAAATGCTTCGGCCATCGGTTTGAAAACGTTTGCAGGTAAACGGATAGGCCTGGTTAAACAATTCTTTTGCTTGCTGTGAGGCATTGCGGATGGCTTGCAGGCTGATACCGTGTTGGCGGAAGGCATGCACGAAGCGAATTTCAATGAGGTCATGAAAGCCTAGAACGGCCTCATCCAGGTCAGCCAGTTCAGAGCTCCAAATCCCCGGATACTGAACACCATGCGCGGTATATCCGAATAGCCACCGGCGAATATCGGCAGCCGGAATCCCCGTGTAAAGGGAGGCTTCTGCCGGTGTGTACAAGCCAATACCGACAAGGCGACCAGGCAGTTTGATGGTTTGCAATGTGGCCTCCTTGTCAGCCGGTGATTCGGCGAGGTGATTCTGGTGGGAAGGACGATCTCAAGCAACCGGTCGTGGACGAACTGCCATTTTGTGGGTTCAGCGTAGGTCTAAAGGTTGATCGGCACAATCAGCTCAGAGTCGTTAAGGTTTGAAGGAAATTTCCGATGAGCCTGTCCTTTAATTCGCCCGCAAGATGACCAGAAGTGAACTGAGGCTGTTGGCTGGAAACGTTCTGCTGAGTTGAAACCAAAAAAGCACCTGCGATGTTTTCGCCAGGTGCTTTCGTTATTGATGAGCTACGGCCATTTCGTTACATCGTCTAAAACTGTGCCCGCAATCGTCTACCGACGACATCCATCAAATCACAACCATCGCGCAGCGAAGTCACCAGTACCCGCGCCAGTTCACTGTGAACACCTTCGCCAAACGCGATGTTCTCCAGCAATTGAGTCGCGGTACGGATGCGGTAAGCCGCGGTTTCGTGCAATACGTCCAGCGGTGCTTCGGTGTCGATCAGCAACGACGCGATGGTGCAGTCGATGCCGGTGATAGGCATGTATCGATCCATGACAACCCCTCCATTGGGTAAACGAACGCGAGTATTCAGTGTTGGCTGGCGGATGGGGTTTCAGGTAGCCCATCGGGCGGGTCGAGGTTGTCCAGCGCGCGGTTTACCAACAGCTCGGCCAGTACGCTCAACTGCTGAATCGCCAGTGCCACATTGCGACGCGAGCCTTCGAGCTCACAGGCGAGGTCGGTGGTCATGACGTTGAGGGAGGCCAGTGTTTCGCAGGCGTGAGCGAGCAAGGTAGGAGTGTCGATTTCGGGGAGGAGGGTGAAGACGTGGCTGATGGGGTCGGGGCGTTGTGGGTTGCGCAGACGAGCGCTGACGGTGCGTTCGGTGGAATCAGCGAGATGAGTCAAATCGGGAGTGTCTGCATCTGAGCGTGCCTCAGATCCAGGGGGATTTGGAGTTATCTTTTTCAAATTGAATATCCTCACACTATTGATAAGAGCTACCAATCCCCTGCTGTCAAACAGGATTGGGTGGCAGCTGTGCGCGGGTTGACAGACCGGAAGTGTGAGAACCCGGTGCACCCGAAGATGCCCCGCGCACAGCCACCATAACGAGACTGCATGCGCGTGAGCATGCCGCCCGGTCGGGAGGGAGTGCAGATTACACTTTTCAGCCTGTCAAAGCCGATCGCTGTTTTGTAGCGACATCTGAAGGCTATCGACGTAGAACCGCATCCGCCAGTTCATGAAATTCGATACGAGTTGCGGGAAGTTTCCTAGGACGTGGACTACATCCATTTGGATAGCGTGCGAATCAGAGCATGACCCCTTACTAGTGGGGGGGCAGCAAGATCTAGGTCGATGTGATGGGATGATGGCTTGCCAAAAGTGAGCGAAAAATAAAAAAAGCCCGACACGAGGGCGCAATGCTGTTCACTTAAGCAATTTCAGTCACGACGCATGCTTGTAGCAGCTGCCGAAGGCTGCGTCGGCCGGTCCGCGCTCGGGCAAAGCAGTCGTGAACCCGGCTGCCGTGGTGTACCTGACGCACCGCAATGGCTGATTTTACGACTGCTTCGCCCGAGCGCGGACCGGCCGACGCAGGCTTCGCCAGCTGCTACAGATCGCATAACGGCTTAAGTGAACAGCATTACGACACGAGGGCGGGCTTCTTATCTGAGCAGCGGGTTAACCTCGTTTAGCTTCAGCTTCCATCATCACAAGGTTCTGCTGCTTGGTGGCTTCTGTCAGCACTTTGCTGTAGATACGCTTTTTTTGATTTGACTTGGCGTTACGAATAAAGTCGGCAAAGGGGCTCTTGGCGCCCTTAGTAAAAACATGCTTGTTCGACATCATTAATGCGCTCCTGATCCTGACCCGAGCTGAGCCGTTAAATCAGCTCGCATGTGTCGCTCGGTGATTTGGTAGTCAACTTTATTGCCCCCTGCTTTGTAAAGTCGTGCTGAATTGTCGATCGCACATGGCCGGCTCCAATTCTCAATATTCAGTAACCTCACCTTCCCTCAAAACCCACCCAGCCTCCCCAGCCATCAACCTGTACTGAACCTGCCGCATCCTCCCCGTCCGTCCCGCCTCAACATCCGCACTGTCATAAATCGGAAACCGGCGCACCAACATGTTCTCCACCACTGCAAACTCTTCTTCCCCCTGATACCCCTCCGCCATTTTTGCGTTCTCACTAACGGCCGGAAGGTAAATCTCGCTCAGCGATTTTTTGCGGTTGGCTGCATAGGCGACCAACTCACCCGGCATCCCGCGACCAGGTGATCGGGCGAAGACGTAAATCTCCGGTGAGCCATCGCGGTCCAGGTCGGCGACTTCCGCGCGTGCGATGTTGCCGGTGAGTGGTCGAGTGATCTGCGCGTTGTCGATTTCCAACCCTTGAGGCGAAATGCGCACCACGGGGTTCCCGTCGACCCATTCCCCTTTCACATGAAATCGTATGCCTTGCAGTTCTAGCGTCTGATCAAACGGTTGGGCGCTGTCCGTCGAGGGGCTGAGGTTCAATGAAAGGCTGTAATAAGCGACCTGGTTGCGCCGTGCAGCGTTGCGCATGAGGTACACCTGAACCGTGTACTCGCCATCGACGGGCAACGGGCCCATGAAGTGGTTGCCCATGATCGATCCGTTGAACAGCGCAGAGTCGGCCCCCTTGGCGGTGATGTTGAAATAGGCGGATGCCTTGGAGGGCTTGAGGTCGACGGTCAGTATCTGGCCTGCCTTCGCATTGACGCGGTACTGCGCGGTGTTCGGGCCTTTGATCGATTGGTTGAACCTGACGCTATCGGCGCCTTTATCGAAAGGGACGTGCTCGACACGAGGTGCAAGTTCGGTGGCGGCGTGTGCATACGTGGAAACCACGGCCAACAGAACGACGATGATCAAGCGGTTCATGTTTTTTTCCTGAGTGGACCTGAGGCGAAAGGATAGATAAACCCGGCGAGGAGGCGAAGACACAAAACCGACAAACGTCACGGGTGAGTAGAGGCTGCGCTGCTAGGCTTGCCTACTCTGTTGCTTCCCATCAGGAGTCACGGCCATGAGTACTGCACTGGAAAACGTTCTGTACACCGCAAAAACCCACACTGTCGGTGGCCGCACCGGTACCGGCAAGTCCAGCGATGGCGAACTCGACGTCACCTTCAGCTCCCCCGGCTCGGGCAAGCCCGGCACCAATCCGGAGCAACTGTTTGCCCTCGGCTATTCGGCTTGTTTCATCGGCGCGATCCAGGTGGCGGCAGGCAAGATGAAAATCAAATTGCCGGAAGACACATCGGTGGATGCCGAGGTGGACTTGGGTAAAACCAGTGCCGGGGACTTTCAGCTGGCCGTCAGGTTGAACGTCAACATTCCCGGCTTGGAGGCGGGGGTGAAGCGTGAACTGGCTGAGGCTGCGCATCAGATGTGCCCGTATTCGCGGATGACGCGTGGGCATGTAGAGGTGGAGTTGAAGGTGGTTTAAATCCCAGCCACATACTGAAATTGCCTTTGTGGGAGTGAGCCTGCTCGCGATAGCCATCGTGCATACAATATGGATGTCGCATGACACACCGCCATCGCGAGCAGGCTCACTCCCTCAGGTGGATCAGCGGTGTGGCGACGATCTCGACACTTTAATGTTATCCAGCATCCGATTCACCGCCAGTTCCGCCAGCATTACACTCGCCGAGGCCAGCGACTCACAGGCATGCGCCAACAGGTCTTCGCCCTTCATATCCGGCGAAACGAAAATCGTGCTTGGCTTGCGGGCCACGGACGCTTTGAGGGGGGACCTGAGCGGTGATGGTGTTGCCGACCATGGCCGAGTCAGGTCCGGACGGCCTCAAGTGAAGCGGTTGTTGGAGCGTGCCCGTGCCTTGGCGGGGGTCGCCACCAGGGTCTTCTGGGTTATCAACGGCGTGACCTGCACGATGACTGTGGCTGGTGCCGAGAGTGCACCGAGCGAATCCGTGGCCTGGTAGGTGACGGTGGTGGAGAAGGGACTGGTGATCTTTTGCGGTGCAGTAACGCCATTATTTTTCAGCGACTATTTAGGCGCGCCGTTGCATGAACTATCGATCTCTCTGAGCAGCGTGTCGTTCTGGAAAATTTCCAAATGCACCTGGCAGGTCGCATCTTCAGGCATGCTCAGGCTAACTCCGTTAGACGAAACGCCGCTTTGCACCTCGCCTTGCTGACTAATACCGGCGCTTCCGTTCGAGCTGTTTTGGCGCACTGTCATTCGATACTGAAGTGACAGAGGCGTAGGGTTCTCAATGTGAGGACGGATCATCACAATCGCTCCGCTGCGCTGCATTTCGATCGACACGCCCAACTGGGAAAAGTCCATCATAGGGTTTACCTCTGCGTCGCGTTGGCGCTCATGTTATCGCCGTGCTGTATGATCGAGACCGTACCACCGAACCCGGTTTGATCAACTGTCGCCTGGTTAGCTTGCCCATACTGGCCGACAAACGCCTGATTGTACGCACCGTTCTGAACGACACTGGCCAGGTTGGAAGTGCCTTGCTGCACGACGCCGGTCTGGTTGTAAGCACCAGATTGATTGATCTCCAGACCGTTGTTCAATCCTTCCTGCTTGGCAGAAATCGAATTGACAACATTGCTTTGGTTGATCACCGCCCGATTGCCAATCCCCACCTGACTTTGAGCAAGACGTTGTGCGGCGCCATTCTGATCGACTCGTGTTTTGTTGTACGAGCCGATCTGCGAAATGGTGGCGACGCTGTTGCCCACGGTTATGCCGGCATAGCGCGTCTCGGGGGTCAGGTCTGCTGCCTGGCATAGTGCGCAGGTGGCGGACAGCGTAGCGGCCAGCCACCAGCGACGATTATTTTTGAGCGCCATTAATCTCTCCGTTTGTTAGCAATAGACTTTCGATTGGGGCAGCCGGCAAGGTGGTCATGAGTTCGTCATAACTTTTTAGATAGCCTTGCAACAACGGTTTGTGGAGATCGTCCGGGTTCTTCAGGTTCCAGCTACCGTCGCGGGCTCCTTGGGCAATCATGTGGATCAGTGCGGTTTCAATCGCTTCGCGCACGCATTGCTGAACAGGTTCGTTGCGCGACAACCCTGTTTCAACTTCTAGCAGGTGTTTGAATGAGACGAAGCGGAAAATGCCGAAGTCGACCTGAATCGAAAACACTGTTTTGGTCGTCGTGATGCTCTGAATAATGTCGCCAGTTCTGATGTCTACCGCCCTCAAGTTGACCGTAACCTGATCTTGCCGGTACAACTCCGATGGCCCGACGCCTAGATAACGAACACCAATGCCACCTGTTCTAACATTGCTTTCATAGGCGACGATGGCGCCCTCAATTACCATGTTAGCAGCACGTAATGGCGGTAACTGGCCTTGGGCCTTGTCTTGGGGATCCTCTAGTGCACGGATTATTTTGCGTTCTGTGAGCAGATCTTGCAGGTTTTCACGTTCGACCGGTTTGAACCAGCGGGAATCTCGCAGCGCGGTGATTAAGAGCGATGCAGCCCCTTGGGTCACCGAGGTTGAAAACGAGCTGTCAGGCGCCGGTTTGTATTGGCCGGTCTGATCGCGCAGGCCATATACCGCGACACTGATAGGGCCAGCAGGCGCAGGCAGGTTAGTCAAGTCACGGAGGCTCTGTGTAGCGGGCGCGAGCGTTGCCGGGGACAAGGTCGACGCGGGTCGAGACGTGACACAACCAGCGAGTAGTATTGCGGCAGATACAATCGACAATAACGAACGGACACGCATTTTCTTTCTCTTCCTGCACAAAAAAAACCCGCCGAAAAAATCGGCGGGGTTAAACAACTTAGTGCTGGTAGATAGTAGCGACGTTGCCGTTGCCGCCCGTCTGGCTGACGTTAGCAGTCAGATTATTGCCTGCCTGGGTCAGGCCAACGGTGTTGGTGGCAAGGAGTCCATTGCCGGTCTGGCTCACAACAGCGCGGTTGTTGGTACCGATTTGCAGCAGCGATTCTTCGTTGAAGGACGCGGTTTGAGTGCTGGAGGCAGAGTTGTTGTTGCCATATTGTTTAACGTCAGCGTTCAGGACACTGCCGTTCTGGTAAACAGTGGCACTGTTGAAGTCACCTGATTGCAGGGCATTAGCCGAGCTGAAGCCAGAGTTGACTTGCTGCACATAACCGATGTTGCTGTTGCCGCTTTGCTGCAGGCTGGCCGAAACCTGGATGTTTTTCTGCTGAGCCACGGTGCCGGTGTTGCCATTACCTGCTTGATGAAGGCTGGCTACAGCGCTGGTGTTGTCTTGCTGAGAAATGGTGCCGGCGGTGTAACTTCCGGATTGAGTAATAGTAGCGCTGGTGCCACGGTTAATATTTTGAGATGCGGTAGCTGTATTATTGTTGCTGCCACCCTGATTGATACTGGCCGATGTGTTGAAGTTGTTGTCTTGCGCGATTGTAGCGTTGCTGAAGCTGCCGGCCTGTGTCAGATCGGCACGCTGGATGTTTTCGCCAATTTGATTGATGACCGCACCGTTATTGTTACCAGCCTGGTTAGCGGCGGCACTGTTGTTAGCCCCATTTTGGTTGATGCTCAGAGCACTGTAGGTAGCGGTCTGATTGATCGGTGTTTTGGGGGCTGAGACGGTGCCAGCAATGTTGTTGCGGCCAGTCTGATTGATACTGATCGATGATCCGGTCGCACCGCTCTGGTCAACGTTCAATTTGTTACTGGAACCGTTCTGCGTAGTATTGACGCTGCTGGAGTCAGCCATGGCCGAACCGGACAGTGCTACCAGAACTGCGAGAGACAGAAGTGATTTACGTGAGTGCATTACAAACATCCTTTTTGAGTATGTGCTTATTGGTAGGGTATTGCGGGTTGGTTTTACAGCAGCTTTTATGGTTGATTGACTTGAAACTGTGTGGTCTGTCCGGTGTTCTTGTCGGTGGTAACAATTTGCAGCAGCCCACCTTGAAGATTGGTAATCGCGATGCGGAAGTCGGTGGTCTCAACAACCCCGGGTGAAAGTTGGCCGTCGGCGCCGACGATGCTCGAGGTCACGGCAGAGGACACCCGGCTTAGAATGGCGCTTTGCAACATGCTGTTAAATTGAGTCAGAGCAGTCTGTCCGGAAGCCGAAGAGGACGACTTTTCAGTATGGTCATTTTGCGCCTGCGCCTGGTTCAACAGTACCGGGCCGTTCAGCGGGTTACCGCCGAAGGAAGGGTTGTTGGGCACGTATACGAGTTCGCTGGCGTGTGCGGTATGTACTAAGCCAAACAAAAGCGTCAGGTTGATTACAGCCAAAGAAATACGGTGCATATAGGTGCCTTTCATAGCTCGTCGCGCCCCAAGTCGGGATCGCCAAAAAACTGTGCTAGTTGGTAATCAAGAATTGCCTGGTAAACCTGAGCAGCTGCGTTAGTTCCAATGGCAGGAATGAGCGTGCGGTTTGGCGGAAGAAACATCTGAAAAAGGCGACGGTTGCCGTAGTCGACAAACACCTGACTACCCAGGCGCGCGGTTGGTCGCTCGGTAATGGCAACTGTGAAGTTTCCGGCCTCATCCTTTTCACTCCACGCAATGGCAAAACTGTCGTAAAACGCTCGCCCCGCCATGGTGATTGTCTGTCCAATCACGACCCCCCCGACGTCTTTATGGTTAAGCGTTCGGTGTTGATCAACACTTGCGGTACTGTTAACGCTCTCCTGCGCAAAAACGGTAAAAACAACGCCTAGTTGGAGGGCAATAATGCTGAAAAGTTGAGGGCGGTTCATTGTTGTAATGGCACCGATACAGGTATGAAGCGATTTAAATACAAAAAATGGCATTTAGCCACTAAAAAAATGCATTAATTAAAGTTTGTTTTTGACGTCAATTTCTTGTTTTCTTTGTAGTGTAATTTATGGAAATTAACGTATGCGACAATAGAAATATGGCGTCATTTTTTTGTTGTAAGCGTGGGCGCATACGGAATTTTGTCTTAGTGCTGCTGGTATGAATTTTCTGTTGCTGAAGTTTATCCATTTAACGGCGACTTTCTTCAGGGCTTCGTATTCATCGAGGTGATGATCCTCAGTCCAGCCGCCCGCCAGTTGGATCAGCTCACACGCGAGCCAGTGTCGAAGGCTTTAGGCTTAAGGGCGCGCCGTGTCATGCACGGGATCGTGTTGGCGCAATAGGGTGCAAGAATGGGATTGGCATTGCAGTATCGAGCGGTGCTGCACGATCCTTTATCCGTATGGCTGGGTGTGATCTGGCGGAGGAAGCGCTGGCCGATCCAGCGAACGACGGTGACCGCCTTGCTGTTCCAGATCGCCTTGTAACGCGGGCCGTCCGGACATTCACTGGCTGGCTTGCCGCGCCATGGGATCAGCGTGTAGTCGTCGGGCATACCCTGAAGGCGCTCGCACTCGCCTGGGTCACCATGTCTTCTTTAAGGATGTGCCTTGACAGCCATCGTCCTATGAATCTTTCCTTTATGCAGGGAGTGTGTTCGGTCGGCAGAACGCCGGGGAGGATGTTGCTGAAAAGCTGCTGAAACTGACGTGAATCGACATGAATCCACAACAACCTTCAGCAACACATGAACCCCCAGATGCAGCGAAGCCCGCACTGGGCGGGCTTCGTTGGTGTCGCATTTGGTGGAGCCGGGGGGATTTGAACCCCCGTCCGCCAGTACTCCGCTGTCGGTACTACATGCGTAGCCGTGTCTATTAAGTTAACCCTCAGCGACCCGACGGGCAGGGTGCTTTGGGCGAGTTGTGTAAGTTTTAGCCGCTTCGTCCACAACGTACTGCACGGCGATTCTGTTCTATATGACAATCACTTTGGGTTTACAGACATCCCCTGATGATTGCTGGACCCGAAGGTACCAGGAGGGAAGGGCTAAGGCTGCTTACGCAGCGAGAGCGTATTCCCCGTAGGTTTCGTCATTGGCAACTATAAGAAGTTGCAACAGTGGATTTACGAGTTCTGTTACCAACTCGGCATGCACCTAAAGTTTCGCAACCGGCGTCGAATCCTAAACGGCCCCGAGCCTGCTGCTCTGTGAATCAAAGTGAGCAACAAGCCTGCGCAGTGTACGCCAACAAGGCTCAGAAGGCCAACCCGAAGGTTGGCCCTGAGCGCTGCGGTTATTTACCGCCTTTCTTGGCATTCTTCATGGTCTGGATGAGCTCACTCGTTTCACCAATGCAATCTTTAGTGCCTTGTTCAGTACCTTTTGCCTGATCCGCTTTGGCCTTCTCAACGCCTTCCTTGATCGTACCCATCATGTCTTCTGAACTCTGGAACTCCGCCTGGTTATTTTCGATCGTTTTCAGGTTGACCGCGCATAGGTCTTCAGCAGCAAATGAAGCAGAAGCCATCAGGGAAGCAGTAACGAACAGGCCGAACAGTACAGAATGTTTCATGTGCATCTCCTTGAACTGAAGAACCAGGCATCACTGACCATCTGGGCGAGCTGCCGAGTTTTGGAAGGCCCCACGTTTGCGGGACTTGATAGGTGGACTGCGGCGACAAGTCAGGGTTCGAATTTTCTACGGCAGGGCTGTCGATTCCAGCAAGAAGCATTACAGAAGGCGCATAAACACGCCTTCCTTGATGTTTGCTTCAGGTCACCCTGGCCTTGGTAACGCGGTCCACTAGATAGACTAGCCCGTGGTAGTCAATTGTGCTGTGTTGTGTCAGCCCTATCTCACAAGTGCGACTGGTCGAGATTCCCTCGCTGCACTGCTGAACCGCGTCCTTGAGCGTTCTCAACGCATGAGCATTCAATTCCGGCGTAGTGAATCCCTTGTCGCCGGCAAACCCGCAGCAGTGAATGCCTTCCGGAATGACCACGGTTTTGCTGCACTTGCGCGCCAGCTCGATCAACGCCTGGCTCTCGCCCAGATGCTGGGTGCTGCAGGTGACGTGCACGGCAATCGGTGCTTCCTGGGGCGTGAAATCCAGGCGATCCATCAAATGCGTACGGATGAAACGCACCGGGTCGTACAGGTCCAGTCGAACCTCGCCCAAATCCTCAACCAGCCGTAACGTGCAAGGACTGGTGTCGCAGTAAATCGGGTCGAGGCCGCCGCGGCTGGCGTGCAGCAAGGCGCCGATCAGTTCCTGGCGTTTGTGTTCGGCCTGTTCGGCGTAACCTTTGGAGGCAAATGGCTGGCCGCAGCAGAGGTTGTCCAGATTGTCCGGGAAGACCACTTGGTAACCGGCCTTTTCCAGCAGCCTGCGGGTTTTGTCGTACAGAGACGTTTGCTCTATATCACCCGCCGCCGGGCCCATGACCCGCGATACACACGCCGCCAGATACACCACCCGCGGGCGCTCGTCCGACACGGTCGGACTGAAGCGAATGGCTTTTTCCGGTTGAGGCATGGCGTTGGTCCATTGCGGGACCTGACCTTTGGACAGCTTGGTCAGTGTCGCCGAAAGTTTTGCCAGGCGTGGTGCTCCCAACAGCATCCGCGCGCCGTTGGCGACGTGCAGGGTGAAGCGGGCGCCTTGCAGTGCCGTGGCGAAATTTCCTTCGAGCCAATTCGCCGTTTTCACATGCTTGGCGTTACGGCTGCGGAGCTTTTTCACCAGCTCGCCGGTATTGATGCCTACAGGGCAGCGCTGCGCACAAAGGCCGGTGGCCGCGCAGGTGTCGATGCCTTGGTATTCGTAAGCCGCTTCGAGTTCGGTGGTATCGACGCCGGCGCGCTTTTTCGCCTGAATATCCCGCCAGATCACGATGCGCTGGCGCGGGCTCAGGGTCAGGCCTTTCGAGGGGCACACCGGTTCGCAGAAACCGCACTCGATGCACTTATCCACAATCTCGTCGGCGGCCGGCAAGGGTTTCAGGTGCTTGAGGTGGATTTGCGGGTCTTCGCTGAGCACCACGTCCGGGTTGAGAATGCCGCTGGGGTCGAGCAGGCGTTTGAGCTGCCACATCAATTGGTAGGCATCACTGCCCCACTCCAGCTCGACGAAGGGCGCCATGTTGCGTCCGGTGCCGTGTTCAGCCTTCAGCGAACCGCCGAATTCCACTGCCACCAACTGCGCCACGTCGTCCATGAACGCCTGGTAGCGTGCGACTTCTTCCGGGTTGTTGAAGCCCTGGGTGAAGACGAAGTGCAGATTACCTTCCAGCGCGTGTCCGAAAAGGATCGCTTCGTCGTAGTGATGTTTGTCGAACAACTCGATCAGGCGGTTTACCCCGATGGCCAGTTGTTCCACCGGGAAGGTCACGTCTTCGATGATTACGGTTGTGCCGGTTTTACGCACGGCGCCGACGGCGGGGAAGGTGTCTTTGCGGATCGCCCAGAGGCGGGCGTTTTCCACCGGGTCTTCGGTGAAGTCGACCTGCTTCTCCACCGGGAACGAAGTCAGCGACGCCATGATTTGCGCCAGTTGTTCCTGCAGCAAGGTGGACGATGCGGCGCGGGATTCGATGAGCAGCGCGCAGGCATTGTTCGACAGATGCTGTACGAAAGCGGGCATGCCGGGTTTGCTCTGCACCGAGCGCAAACTGCGCCGGTCCAGCAGTTCCACGGCCGACACCGGTTGGCTTTTCAGCACGGTCACGGCGTTACAGCAGGTTTCCACGTCGGGGAACACGATCAGCGCCGAGGCTTTGTTCGGGTGGTCGATTACCGTGTCGTAAGTCACCGCGCTGATAAAGCCGAGGGTGCCTTCGGAGCCCACCAGCAAGTGGCTCAAGATATCCACAGGCTCGTCGAAATCCACCAGGGCATTGAGTGACAGGCCAGTGGTATTTTTCAGACGGTATTTGTGGCGGATTCGCGCAGCCAATTCGGCATTGGCGCGGGTCTCGCGGCCCAAGGTGGCCAGACGTTCAAGCAGTGAAGCGTGGCTTTGACGAAACGCCGCGACACTGGCCGCGTCCTCGGTATCAAGGCGGCTACCGTCGGCCAGTACCAGCCGAATGCCGGCCAGCGTGTGATAGGTGTTCTGTGCCGTGCCGCAGCACATGCCGCTGGCATTGTTGGCGACGATGCCGCCGATTTTGCAGGCGTTGATCGAGGCCGGATCCGGGCCGATCTTGCGTCCGAACGGGGCCAGCCAAGCGTTGGCCTGCGCGCCGATCACACCCGGTTGCAGGCGGATTTGCGTACCTTGGCCGCGGATCTCGCGAGCGTTCCAGTTATCCCCCAGCACGATCAGCACCGAGTCGCTGATGGCCTGGCCAGACAGGCTGGTGCCGGCGGCGCGGAAGGTCACCGGGACCTGATCCCGTTGCGCCAGTTTGAGCAGCGCGACGACTTCGTCTTCCGACTCGACGCGAATCACCAGTTGCGGAATCAGTCGATAGAAGCTGGCGTCAGTGCCGAAGGCCAATGTAGACAGCGGGTCGTCGAAACGTCGCTCTTGGGGGATCAGTTGCTGCGCATCTTTCAGGAAAGCCGCCGGTAGACTCATTGGTCCTCCAGGATCAAAACCACCAAGTCTTTCGGACCATGAGCGCCGTAGGCCAGTATCTGTTCAATGTCGGCGGTTTTCGACGGACCGGACACCAGCAGAGCGTTGGTCGGCATGCCTTGGGCCCAGTTGAATTCCTGCTGTACCTGATAAAAGTTGTCGCGGATCTCGCTAGCCTTCAGCAGGGCGAAATGCACCGGCGGTACCAGGCTCATCAAACGCGGTTCTTCGCGCGTTGGCCACAGAATCAGGCTGCCGGTCGCGGCGATGGCGCCGAGGGTGCCGGTCAGGCTGGCCGGGGTGTCATTGAACAACTCGGCTTTCCACTCTTCAATCGGGCGGCCGTAGGCCTTGAGTGTCGGCAGCCCCGGATTATTCGCCCAATGCTGTGAGAGGCGTTGACCGTGAGGCGTAGTCGGCGCGATCAACAGGCTTGGCAATTGGCGATCCTGCAACAACTGAGCTAATAGCGAAGGCCAGCCGTCGCTCGACGTCAGATGAATTTCGGTGTGCACCGCTTCCATCAATTTGCGCAGCTGCGGGATGCGTTGTTCAGCGGTATAGGTGTAGGGCGCTGTCACCAGTTCGACGTCAAACTCGTCAGGCACAGGCGTGGTGCCGGTCAGACTTTTCCGAAGTTTGGCGAGGATGTTTTGCTTGGCGCTCATCAGCGGTCTCCCTGTTTGGCCATATGGTCGCGGGCCATGTCGTGCAGTGAGCGGGCAGCGGGTTTTGGTGCGCTGTGGTTCTGCGTCCACGGGCCGACATTGTCTGGCGTGAGCGCGCGTAAACGCGTGGCGAAGAAACCGAACAGTCTGTACAGCGTCGGCGAGCTGTTGAGCCTGGCCCAAGCGTTCCAGATGAACCGTTCTTTGCGCGAATACTTGCTGCCTTGGCCACGCATGACTTGATGCGGGCTGTCCGGCGATTTGACGTTCTCTTCCCGTAGGCGACGCAGCAGTGCCGGGATAGGAATTTTTACCGGGCAGACTTCGCCGCACGCACCGCAAAGCGATGAAGCGCTGGGGTGGTCCGGGACTTTCGCCAGGCCGACCATGTGCGGCGTGATGATTTTTCCGATAGGCCCAGGGTAAACCTCCCCATAGGCGTGGCCGCCGATTCGGGTGTAGACCGGGCAATGATTCATACAGGCGCCGCAGCGGATGCAGTTCAGGGTCTGACGCAATTCGCTGTCGGCAAACGCCTGGCTGCGACCGTTGTCGAGCAGGACCAGGTGCACTTCCTGAGGGCCGTCGAGTTCATGTTCCTTGCGTGGGCCGGAGATCATGTTCACGTAGGTGGTGATCGGAATGCCCAGCGCCGAACGGGTCAGCAGCGACAGCAGCGGCACCACATCGCGCAGGTTTTCCACGACTTTTTCGATACCGGTGACGGCGATGTGCACCGGTGGTACGGCGGTGGTCATGCGCCCGTTGCCTTCATTTTCCACCAGCAACAAGGTGCCAGTTTCGGCCACGGCGAAGTTGACACCGGAGACGCCGATGTCCGCTTCGAAAAATTTCTGCCGCAAGACTCTGCGACCGATCTGAATGAGTTGGTCAACGTCCTTGGTGTATTCCACGCCAAGTTTGTCGTGGAATAAGGACGCGACCTGACCGGCATTCTTGTGGATCGCCGGCATAATTATGTGTGAAGGCTTCTCGTGGTCGAGCTGGACGATGTACTCCCCCATGTCCGACTCCAGGCACTCAATGCCTTGAGCTTCGAGGACATGGTTCATCTCCATCTCTTCGCTGACCATCGATTTGCCCTTGATCACTTGCCGCCCCTCGTGAGCGCGGATGATCGAGAGGACGATGCCATTGGCCTCGTCCACCGTTTCCGCCCAGTGCACTGTCACACCGTTGCGGGTCAGGTTCTGTTCAAGCTGTTCGAGCAGGTCGGGCAACTTGGATAATGCACGGGCGCGGACAGCGTTGCCCA
The DNA here is from genome assembly GCF_000282215.1 of Pseudomonas sp. GM21. Taxonomy (GTDB): domain Bacteria; phylum Pseudomonadota; class Gammaproteobacteria; order Pseudomonadales; family Pseudomonadaceae; genus Aquipseudomonas. The sequence continues at coordinate 164,542 of NZ_AKJS01000010.1, read as the reverse complement.
GCGCTCGCAAATGTTCTCGTTCGTGGGCATCGCCGAAGGACGCTGCCCGCTTGGCCATCAGCGAATCCATTGCCGTGCGAAAGTTGTTTCGCAGTTGCTTGTCGCCCAAAGCCTTGTGAGCCCGGGCGCGAAAATCTTCCTCGACGCTGACCGTCGGAATAATCGTGGACGTGCTCATCGGGCACCCCCGGTTCGCTGCCAGAGGAAACTGGCCAGGTGTTGGCCGCGCAACGCTTCCTTCTGTTTCTCCAGCGAGCCGTTGATGTTCATCAGGCAACCGCAGTCGGCACTGAGTACCTTGTGCGCGCCGGACTCCTTCAACGACCGGGTCTTGTCCGCCACCATCGCGCCGGAAATGTCCGGCATTCGGACGCTGAAAGTCCCGCCAAAGCCACAGCATTCACTTTCATGATCATGATTGACCCGCTCCACATTGCTCAATTGCGCCAATAACTCGCGACCGTGCAGGTGGGTGTTCATCTCGCGGCGGGCCGAGCACGAGGTGTGCAACGCCACTTTGACCGGTTCGCCGCTGTCCTTGAGCTGCACTTTGCAGACAAACAACAGGAACTCGGCCAGTTCATACGTCCTGGCCGCCAATGCTTGAACCTGTTTCAGCGTGTGCGGTTCGTCCTTGAACAAGTCGGCGTAGTGTTCGCGCAACATCCCGGCACACGAACCTGACGGCACCACCACCGGATAATCCCCGGCGAACAGCGCCAGTTGCGAGCGAGCTACGGTCCTTGCCTGCTCGGTGTAACCCGAGGTGTAGGCCGGTTGTCCACAGCAGCTTTGCCCTTGCGGGTACTCGACACGAATGCCTTCGCGTTCCAGCAAGTGGATCGCGTCCATCCCGGCTTCCGGGTAGAACAAATCCACGACGCAGGTCCCGAACAGGTAGACCCGTGACGGTTTCTCGCTGGGGTATTGCCGAGGCTCGGGCAGTGGCGGGGCGACGCGGGTCGCGTTCGGCACAGCGTTGTAAAAAAGCTCGCTCATCAGGCGTCTCCGGGTGGTCCCGGTTATCCGTCCGCTGCGGCGGCTGAAAATAGTGTGGGCAACTTTCAGCAGCCTTGCAGACCGGGTTGTGAATTGCTGACGCCGGAATCGTGGTCCGGCGTCGGTTTTTGCTTTTTAACCTGTAGTACTTAATGCACCAGCATGCCGGTGAACCAGTAGGCCTGAGCCATGGTGATCAAACCGACTATCGTTGCAAAGAATAGGCTGTGCTTGAGGGTGAAGCGGAACAGATCCGATTCTTTGCCCACCAGGCCGGTCGCGGCGCAGGCTACGGCGATCGATTGTGGCGAGATCATCTTGCCGGTCACGCCGCCGCTGGTGTTCGCCGCCACCAGCAACACATCGCTAACGCCGATCTGATGCGCAGTCGTTGCTTGCAACGAGCTGAACAGGGCGTTGGACGAAGTGTCGGAACCGGTCAGGAACACACCCAGCCAACCGAGGAATGGCGAGAAGAACGGGAAGGCTGCGCCGGTGCCGGCCAGCACCAGGGCCATGGTCGACGAAATGCCCGAGTAGTTGGTGACGAAGGCAAACGCCAGCACCATGCCGATCGACAGGATTGGCCAGCGCAGCTCGTAGAAGGTCTCTTTCAAAGTGGTCAGACCAGTTTTGATGTTGATCTTCAGTACCAGCATCGAGATCAGTGCGGAGAAGAAAATAGCGGTGCCGGTCGCAGAGATCGGATCGAGCTTGAACACCGCCGGAAGGGCGGTTGGAGCCGCCACGATCGGTGCAACCTTGATCACCATTTGATCCAGGTGCGGGATGGCGAAGTTGAACACCCAGCTGTACATCGAGCCGCCGGCAGCGAACATTGCCTTGAACGGTTTCAGGGTCCAGATGGTGACCAGCACGGTGAGGATCAGGAACGGCGACCAGGCTTTGATGATTTCCAGGAGGCTGTAAGGCGAAGCGACAGTAGTGCGCTTCTGGCCGAAACCACCGGCGCTGGCTGTTACCACGGACGCCGAGACGGCGCCGACGATGTGCTGGCCGGCGGCGCGTTTCGGTTGCCAGACCTTCAGGAACAAGGTCAGGGAAATCAGGCTGGCCAAGGCCGAGGTGATGTCCGGCAGCTCCGGGCCGATGAAGTTCGAAGTGAAGTACTGGGTGACGGCAAAGCTCAGGCCGGCCACCAGTGCGGCAGGCCAGGTCTCCCGAACGCCGCGCAGGCCATCCATCATGAACACCAGCCAGAACGGCACGAACAACGACAGCAGCGGCAGTTGGCGACCGGTCATGGCGCCGATCTTGAACGCGTCGATGCCGGTCACTTGCCCGGCGACGATGATTGGAATCCCCAGGGCACCGAATGCCACGGGCGCGGTGTTGGCGATCAGGCACAGGCCTGCCGCGTACAGCGGATTGAAGCCCAGGCCGACAAGCAATGCAGCAGTAATCGCCACCGGCGCACCGAAACCGGCGGCGCCTTCGAGGAATGCACCGAAGCAGAACCCGATCAGCAGCACCTGCAAACGCTGGTCGTCGGTGATCGACAGTACCGAACTGCGGATCACTTCAAACTGGCCGCTCTTGACCGTCAGTTTGTAGAGGAATACGGCCGCCACAATGATCCAGGCGATGGGCCACAGACCATAGGCGAAGCCGTAACCGGCGGCAGCGAATGCCATGTCGACCGGCATCTGGAAGGCAAAGATCGCCACGGCAATGGACAACGCCAGGGTGATGCTGCCCGCCACATGACCTTTGAGGCGGAACACCGCCAACGCCAGGAAGAAAAATACGATAGGAATGACGGCCGCGAGGGCGGAGATGCCGAGACTGCCGAGCGGGGTATAGAGCTGTTGCCAGGTTTGCATATGGGGTGGCCCCTAATTGTTGTTGGTCAGACACTGGGCAGCGGTTTTGGTTAATTGGTAATACCAATTTACAATCGCTGTTGGCTAGGGTAAAAGCCTTATGTGCGGTGTGTCAATTTGCCGCCCTAAAACTTTTGTCGAATACGCCGTATGCAATGTTGTTGAGCGGTTTGATCGAGCGTCGTCTGGCCAGGTGATGTCGCCGCGCCAATAGACCAGAATAGACCGCCCGGCGAGTGGTCGGGATCGTGGAGAAATGAGTTATGGGGTTTGATCAGATTCGTCAGCGCCGTTTGTCTGACGATATTGTCGAGCGGCTCGAGGGAATGATCCTTGAGGGCACGCTGAAGTCTGGCGAGCGCTTGCCGGCCGAGCGGGCACTGGCCGAGCAGTTCGGCGTGTCACGCCCTTCGTTGCGTGAGGCGATTCAGAAACTGTCCGCCAAGGGCTTGCTGGTCAGTCGTCAGGGCGGTGGCAATTATGTCGTCGACTCGTTGGGGTCGACCTTCAGCGATCCACTGCTGCATCTGCTGGAAAATAACCCCGAGGCGCAGCGCGATCTGCTGGAGTTTCGCCACACCCTGGAAGCGTCTTGCGCTTATTACGCGGCATTGCGCGCCACCGATGTGGACCGTGAGCGGCTGACGGCCGCGTTTGACGTATTGCAGGACTGTTATTCGCGCCATGACGACGTGAGTCGGGCCGAAGAGGGTGCGGCGGACGCCAGTTTTCACCTGGCCATTGCTGAAGCCAGTCATAACGCGGTGTTGTTGCACACGATTCGCGGGCTGTTCGATCTGCTCAAACGCAACGTGGTGACCAACATTGGCGGCATGTACAAGCAGCGCACGGAAACCCGCGACATGCTGATCACGCAGCACCGGGAGTTGTACCTGGCGATTATCGAAGGACGGGCGGAGCAGGCGCGCGAAATCTCCAGTCGACACATCTTGTATGTGCAGGAAGTGCTGGAAGAGGTGCGTCAGGAAGTGCAGCGCATGGCTCGGGCGGAGCGGCGCAAGGGGATGTAGTCAGCAAGCGATCGTTCCCACGCAGAGCGTGGGATCGATCAGGGTGGGAAATTAATCTTCCTTGCCCTTGTTACGCACTGCACGCGCCAATTCACGACCAGCGTCGCGTTCGCGTTCGGTGTCGCGCTTGTCGTATTCCTTCTTGCCCTTGCCCAGCGCGATCTCGCACTTGACCATGTGCTTGCTCCAGTACCATGACAGGCACACGCAGGCATAGCCTTTCTGCTGCACGGCGGTGGCCAGCTTTTCCAGCTCGCGGCGGTTGAGCAGCAATTTTCGGGTACGGGTCGGGTCAGCAATGACGTGGGTGCTGGCAGTCATCAGCGGCGTGATGTGACTGCCGAGCAGCCAGGCTTCGCCATCCTTGAGCAGCACGTAACTGTCGACCAGTTGCAGCTTGCTTGCCCGCAAACTTTTTACTTCCCAGCCGGCCAGGACCAGACCAGCCTCGAACTTATGCTCGATGAAGTAATCGTGTCGCGCCTTTTTGTTCTGCGCGATGGTCCCTGTTGGGTGTTTCTTCTGTTTAGCCATAGGGGCGGCATTATAGGGAGTTGCGCGCGAGTCGGCTACGGTATCGCTACGTGCTTGAGCAGGTTGATTGAATCCCGGACAATGCGGCCTCTTTTTTGAACGCTTGGGCGTGATAACGATGTCGACAGACAAGGTTTCTGTCCACGGCAGTTGGGCTAGCCGCTGGGTCTTCATACTCGCCGCGACCGGTTCGGCCGTGGGCCTGGGTAGTATCTGGAAATTCCCGTACATGGTCGGCGTCTATGGCGGCGGGGCTTTCGTGCTGATGTTCCTGGCCTGTATTGCGCTGATCGGTGTGCCGGTCATGCTGGCTGAAACCCTGATCGGCCGTCGTGCCCGGCAAAGTCCGGCCAACGCCTTGAAGGTGCTGGCGCTGGAGGCGGGGCACTCGGCCAAATGGTCCTGGGGCGCTTTCGCCGGGATGATCACGGCGTTGCTGATCCTGTCTTTCTATAGTGTGGTCGGCGGCTGGTCGCTGGATTACATCATCGACATGGGGCGTGGCGATTTTCAGGGGGTAACGGCTGATCAAGTCGGCGCGTACTTTGGCAACGTGATTGCCGATCCTTGGCGCCTGACACTTTGGCACACGATTTTCATGCTGCTGTCGGCCGTTGTGATCGCCAAAGGCGTGGTCGCCGGGCTTGAACGCAGCTTGCGCATCATGATGCCGCTGCTGTTTGTGATGGTCATCGTGCTGCTGGGTTACAGCATGACCACCGGCCATTTCATGGAGGGCGTGCATTTCATGTTCGACTTCCACCCGGAAAAAGTCCTCGACGGTTTGCTGCCCGCCATGGGCCACGCGTTCTTCTCGCTGAGCGTGGGTGTCGGCTCGATCATGATCTACGGTGCCTACATGCCGAAGCACTCGTCGATTTCCGGCACTATCGTCGGTGTGGCGCTGCTCGATACGTTCGTTTCGCTGGTTGCCGGTCTGGCATTGTTTCCGATTGTGTTCGCCGCGGGTCTGAACCCCAGCGAAGGCCCTGGCCTGATGTTTGTCAGCCTGCCATTTGCCTTCGGCAACGTAGCTTTCGGCCAGTTGATGGGCGTAGTGTTCTTCGTGCTGGTCGCCGTCGCTGCCTGGAGCTCGGCAATTTCACTGCTGGAGCCGATGGTCGCGTACCTGGTTGAACGCACCAGGGTCAGCCGAGCCTGGGTGACGTTCTGGTTGGCTTTCACTTGCTGGTTCGTTGGTCTGGGCACCGTGTTTTCCTTCAATATCTGGAAGGAAGCCAAGTTTTTCGTGAACGAAGGCGGGATGTTCCACCTCTACCAATGGGGCGCGGCCGGCGGTCTGGACTTCTTTGGCGTGATCGACTTCTTCACCTCGCGGATCATGTTGCCACTCGGTGGTTTGTGTTTCGTGGTGTTTGCAGGCTGGATCATGGGGCGAGAAGCGGTGCGTGACGAGTTATCGATCCGCAGTCCGATGCTGTTTGGCTTGTCCCTGTTCTTGATGCGCTATGTGGCGCCCATCGGCATTCTCGTAGTGTTTGCCGCCCAGCTGTGGAAGTGACGCCGACATGACAACGCATATTCAACGTTCGGCCCTGCTGCCGTACCCGGCGCAGGCCCTGTATGACCTGGTCAACGACGTAGCGCGTTATCCGGAGTTTCTGCCTTGGTGCTCGGCCGCCGAAGTGCTTGAGAGTTCACCTGAGCACATGCGCGCCCGCGTAGGGGTGGCCAAGGGTGGGTTGAGTCAGCATTTCGTTACTAGAAACACACTGGTTCCCGGCCATTCCATCGAAATGAATCTTGAAGAAGGCCCTTTCACTCAATTGCACGGCATCTGGTCGTTCAAGCCGCTGACTGAGAAGGCCTGCAAGATCAGTCTGGACCTGTCATTCGACTACGCCGGACCGATTGTTCGCGCGACGTTGGGGCCCTTGTTCAATCAGGCTGCCAACACGCTGATGGACGCGTTCTGCCAGCGCGCCAAGCAAATTCATGGTTGAGGCCGTGTTAGAGGTCGAGGTGGTGTATGCCGCCGTTGATCGTCAGGTGTTGCTGGTGGTCGCTGTGCCTGAGGGTACTTCGGTTCGTGAGACGTTGCGCCAATCTGCGGTAGGCGCGCAGTTTCCTGAGCTGGATCTGGATAATTGCCCGGTGGGAATATTCGGCAAGGTCATTGCCGACCCGCACGTGCGCCCGGTTCAGGCAGGGGATCGCATCGAGATTTACCGGCCATTGCTGGCGGATCCGAAGGAAGTGCGTCGGTTACGTGCCGCCAAGGCGGCCGAGGCCAAAGCCCGAAATCAGTGAGTGGCTAAACCCTGGACAATAAAAAACCCGGACATTCCGGGTTTTTTATTGCGTCGCAAATTATTGCGGCGAGGTGTTCAGCGGTTCTGGCGTCGGGACTGGAACGGTTTCTACGCCGTCGACGTCCTTCTGGATCTGGTCCAGCAACGAGCCCGGCTTGACCGGTTTTTCAGGTTTCGGCAATTCGACGTGTTCTACGGGTTCTTTGATTGGCGTGTCGGTGCCGAGAATGGCTTCATCGCGGCTCATGCCGGGCATGAAATCACCAGAAAGGCTGACAAGCTGATCATTTGAGTTGAAGATAACAGTAACGCGTTCCTGCTGGCGTTCACCGCCACCCGGTTGCATGCTGTACAGATAATCCCAGCGATCGGCATGGAACGTGTCGGTCAGCAGAGGGTTACCCATGATAAACCGTACTTGCTTACGGGTCATTCCCGGGCGTAACTGGTCTATCATGTCCTGCGTGACGACATTGCCCTGCTGGATGTCGATTTTGTAAACCCCGGGGAATGAACAACCGGCGAGTGCGAGCAGTCCCACAAAGGTGAAACTGGTTAGCAAGAGCTTGGTGTTTTGCATCGGTGGGCGACTTCCACTATCTTGGCTGGGACAACGTAAACGCCGATCATACCCGCATTAAGAGAAGCTGCGAAGCAGCATCGCGAGAAAGCTGACCATGGTTGAAAATAGCGAACTACGCAAAGCAGGCCTCAAAGTGACCCTGCCACGGGTCAAAATTCTGCAAATGCTCGATTCCGCCGAGCAACGCCACATGAGTGCCGAAGACGTTTACAAGGCGCTGATGGAAGCTGGTGAGGACGTCGGTCTGGCCACGGTTTACCGTGTACTGACTCAGTTCGAAGCAGCTGGCCTTGTGGTACGGCACAACTTCGACGGAGGCCACGCGGTCTTCGAACTGGATGATGGCAAGCATCACGACCATATGGTCAATGTCGAAACCAGCGAAGTGATCGAATTCTTCGACGAAGAAATCGAGCGCCTTCAGAAAGCCATCGTCGACAAGTATGGTTTCGAGATGGTTGATCACAATCTGGTGCTGTACGTACGCAAGAAAAAGTAAGCATGTCGCGCGAATGTCACATTCGCGAAACGAACGAAGGCGACCCATGGGTCGCCTTCGTGCTGTCTGCCGTTCTTAAATTTTTGCGGTGACGACCATTTTTTTCGCGTGAGCCAAGGACTCCTTGGTCAGGTCGATGCCACCCAGCATCCGCGCCACTTCCTCCACTCGATCATTCTTGCTCAGCTTGGAAACGGCGGTGTGGGTCGCCTCTTCGCCGCGAACCTTGTGCACGAATAGATGCTGGTGACCCTGCGCCGCCACTTGCGGCAAGTGAGTCACTGTCAGCACCTGCCCGCGTTCCCCGAGTCGACGTAACAATTGGCCAACGATCTCGGCGGTCGGGCCGCCGATACCCACATCGACTTCGTCGAACACCAGGGTGGGTACACGAGAGGTCTGTGCGGTGATCACCTGAATCGCCAGGCTGATCCGCGACAGCTCACCGCCGGATGCGACTTTGGCCAAGGCTTTTAATGGCTGGCCAGGGTTGGCGCTTACCAGTAACTCGACTTGCTCCAAGCCATTGGGCAGCAGTTCATCGCTGCTATTAGGGCGTAACTCGATGGTAAAGCGACCGCCGGGCATGCCGAGTCGCTGGATTTCCTGTTCAACGGCACTGGCCAGGCTGCTCGATGCTTGATGGCGCAAGTCACTCAGCTCGCGTGCCTTCTCCTGATAATGACGGGCGTAGGAGGCCAGTTCATCGCTCAGCCGCTCTATGGATTCATCGTTGGCATTCAGGGTTTCGATTTCATCCAGCAGGCGCTGCTGCATCTCCGCGACCTCCGTCGGCTGGATGCGGTGTTTGCGCGCCATGGTGTAGATCGCGTCGAGGCGTTCTTCCAGATATTGCAAGCGCGCCGGATCGGCGTCGAAGTTGTCGAGGAAGCGGTTCAGTTCACCCACAGCTTCTTCTACCTGAATCTGTGCGCTGGTCAGCAGGCTGCTGGCTTCGCCCAAGGCGCCGATCGAGTTGTTGACGCTTGAAAGGCGGTTGAGGCTGGCGGTCAGGGCGTTCAGGACATTGCCGGAATCACTTTCGCTGCACTGCTCGACGACTTGTCGGCAGATGCCCAGCAGTGTTTCAGCGTTGGTCAGGTTCTTGTGTTCCTGTTCCAGTTGCTCCAGCTCGTTATCGCCGAGGCCGAGGTTCTCCAGCTCTTCGAGTTGATAGCTGAGCAATTGATGGCGAGCGCGTTGCTCGTCACCGGAGTTGGAAAGGCGCTCCAGTTCCTGGCGGGTCTGGCGCCAGCGTTGGGCGGCAAGTTGCACCTGGCGGGCAAGGTCCGTTGCGCCGGCGTACTCGTCGAGCAGGCGGCGGTGGGTGTCTGTTTTGAGCAGCGATTGGTGTTCGTGTTGGCTGTGGATATCGATCAGCAGTTCGCCCAGAGCCTTGAGGTCGCCGAGCGGGCAGGGCGTGCCATTGATGTAGCCGCGGGAGCGCCCTTCGGCGGTGATCACCCGGCGCAGGATGCACGGGCCATCACTTTCGAGGTCGCGCTCAGCGAGCCAGGCGCTGGCTTCCGGGATATCGACCAGGTCGAAGGTCGCCAGAATGTCGGCCTTGTCGGCACCGGGGCGAACCACGCCGCTGTCGGCTCTATCGCCCAGTGTCAGGCCCAGGGCGTCGAGCATGATCGACTTGCCGGCGCCGGTTTCCCCGGTGATCACGCTCATCCCGCGATCGAGTTCGAGATCGAGGTGTTCAACGATGGCGTAGTTATGTACGGACAGGTGAACCAGCATAAAGGCCGCTCCCAGGCTTTAGGTCTGGTTATTTATACAGTGTTTTATTTGTGCCTGACAATGCCCTTGCCTGGCTTGATTTGCCTGGCCTGACGAAATGCCTGACGCATCGGGTCATTGCAATGCAGTGCTTTTTGTAGGGGCAATCGCAACTACCCCCTTGAAGCTGATTTTTGCGGCCCCATATACCGGGACAGAAGCGTGAGTTGAGCTCACGGACGATATTGAAAGGAGAAATCTATGGCTGACGAACAGACAGTGGATACGCAAAATCAAGACGCCAACCAGGGCTCCGCGGCTTCGGGTGAAGACCTGGCGGCTCGTGTACAAGTGCTCGAAGAGCAGCTGGCAGGCGCGCAGGATCAGGCTTTGCGTGTTGCCGCCGATCTGCAGAACGTCCGCCGTCGCGCCGAGCAGGATGTAGAAAAAGCGCACAAATTCGCCCTGGAAAAATTCGCAGGCGATTTGCTGCCGATCATCGACAGCCTGGAGCGTGGTCTGGAGTTGTCCAACCCGGACGACGAAAGCATCCGCCCAATGCGCGAAGGCATCGAGCTGACCCTGAAAATGTTCCAGGACACCCTCAAGCGCTATCAGCTGGAAGCCATCGATCCGCATGGCGAACCGTTCAACGCCGTTCAACATCAGGCAATGGCCATGCAGGAAAGCGCCGATGTCGAGCCGAACAGCGTGCTCAAGGTGTTCCAGAAGGGCTATCAGCTTAATGGCCGCCTGCTGCGCCCGGCCATGGTCGTGGTCAGCAAGGCCCCTGCACCAGTTTCGCCTTCGATTGACGAGCAGGCTTGAAATTGGCCGCAAGGCCCCCATTTATAAGTCAAGCGTTTAAGTGCTACCGCAGTTAGCCACCACTGCTGCGGCAACCAAATCCAAAGTTTCGGGAGAGTGAACATGGGCAAAATTATCGGTATCGACCTGGGGACTACCAACTCCTGCGTCTCCGTGCTGGAAAACGGCGTAGCTAAAGTTATTGAAAACGCTGAAGGCGCGCGTACCACGCCGTCGATCATCGCTTACGCCAACGATGGCGAAATCCTCGTAGGCCAATCGGCCAAGCGTCAGGCTGTGACCAATCCGCATAACACCCTGTACGCGGTGAAGCGTCTGATCGGTCGTAAGTTCGACGAAGAAGTCGTACAGAAAGACATCAAGATGGTCCCGTACAAAATCGCCAAGGCTGACAACGGCGACGCGTGGGTAGAAGTGAACGGCCAGAAAATGTCGCCGCCACAAATCTCGGCTGAAATTCTGAAGAAAATGAAGAAGACCGCCGAAGACTACCTCGGCGAGCCAGTGACTGAAGCGGTGATCACCGTTCCGGCCTACTTCAACGACAGCCAGCGTCAAGCCACCAAAGACGCCGGCCGCATCGCGGGCCTGGACGTTAAACGTATCATCAACGAACCAACCGCAGCCGCTTTGGCTTACGGTATGGACAAGGCGAAGGGCGATCACACCGTGATCGTTTATGACCTGGGCGGCGGTACTTTCGACGTTTCCGTGATCGAAATCGCTGAAGTCGATGGCGAGCACCAGTTCGAAGTATTGGCCACCAACGGTGACACGTTCCTGGGCGGTGAAGACTTTGACATTCGTCTGATCGACTACCTCGTCGACGAATTCAAGAAAGAAAGCGGCATGAACCTCAAAGGTGATCCGCTGGCCATGCAGCGCCTGAAAGAAGCCGCTGAAAAAGCCAAGATCGAGCTGTCTTCTGCTCTGTCGACCGACGTGAACCTGCCGTACATCACTGCAGACGCCACCGGTCCCAAGCACTTGAACGTGAAGATTTCTCGCGCCAAGTTGGAAGCACTGGTTGAAGACCTGGTTCAGCGCACCATCGAACCTTGCCGCATCGCTCTGAAAGACTCCGGTATCGACGTTGGTGCGATCAACGACGTGATCCTGGTAGGCGGTCAGACCCGTATGCCACTGGTTCAGAAGCTGGTAACCGAGTTCTTCGGCAAAGAAGCTCGTAAAGACGTGAACCCGGACGAAGCGGTTGCCATGGGTGCAGCTATCCAGGGCGCGGTATTGGCCGGCGACGTTAAAGACGTTCTGCTGCTGGACGTTAGCCCGCTGACCCTGGGTATCGAAACCATGGGTGGCGTGATGACCGCGCTGATCGAGAAAAACACCACGATTCCTACCAAGAAATCGCAAGTGTTCTCGACTGCCGATGACAACCAGGGCGCTGTGACCATTCACGTGCTGCAAGGTGAGCGTAAACAAGCGGCTCAGAACAAGTCCTTGGGCAAGTTCGACCTGGCCGACATTCCACCAGCACCACGTGGCGTGCCACAAATCGAAGTGACCTTCGACATCGACGCCAACGGCATTCTGCACGTAGGCGCCAAAGACAAGGCCACCGGCAAAACTCAGTCGATCGTGATCAAGGCCAACTCCGGTCTGTCCGAGGAAGAAATTCAGCAGATGATTCGCGATGCTGAAGCCAACGTCGACGCAGACCGCCAGTTCGAAGAGCTGGCAACCGCTCGCAACCAGGGCGATGCGCTGGTTCACTCGACGCGCAAAATGGTCGCTGATGCAGGCGATAAAGTGACTGCCGAAGAGAAGACAGCAATCGAAGCCGCTGTTGTTGCGCTGGAAGCCGCTGTTAAAGGCGACGACAAAGCTGCAATCGAAGCCAAGGTTGAAGAGCTGTCGAAAGTATCTGCTCCAGTGGCGCAGAAGATGTACGCCGAACAGGCCCAGCCTGCTGAAGGCGCGGCACCGCACGACGAAAAAGCTGAAAAGGCTGACGACGTTGTCGATGCCGAGTTCGAAGAAGTCAAAGACCACAAGTAAGTTGTTGGTCGCCCGGTTGACTGCCTTCAGGCGGTGACTGGTAGGATGTCGCCGCGCGGGAGCTTGCTCCCGCGTTGGCGTGTCTGGAGTTAGCGAATTTTTACAGCATGCGACAACGCTCGCGTGTTGATGGTATGGCCGGGAATGCTCCTGCTTTTCGAGCCGAAAGTACCGCAATGAATCAAAGACCAGGATCGTTGAATTGACGTGAGTTGGGTCCGGGCCTGTATTGGGGCTCAACGAGTTTGGCAAGGCTCAGGAGAGGTTTGCCGGACGTCCTCAAGAGTGCAAAGACTTATGGCAAAGCGTGACTATTACGAAGTATTGGGTGTTGAGCGTGGCTCAAGCGAAGCGGACTTGAAAAAGGCCTACCGTCGCCTGGCGATGAAGCACCACCCGGACCGTAATCCCGATGACAAAGCGTCGGAAGAGATGTTCAAAGAGGCCAACGAAGCCTACGAAGTGCTGTCCGATTCCGGCAAGCGCGCGGCATACGACCAGTACGGTCATGCCGGTGTCGACCCAAGCATGGGCGGCGGCGGTGCAGGGTTTGGCGGTCAGAACTTCTCCGACATCTTTGGCGATGTCTTCAGTGACTTCTTCGGCGGCGGTCGCGGCGGTTCCCGTGGCGGTGCCCAGCGCGGCAGCGACCTGCGTTACACCCTGGAACTGGATCTGGAAGAAGCGGTACGCGGTACTACCGTGAATATCCGTGTTCCATCACTGGTCAACTGCAAGCCGTGCGACGGCTCCGGTGCCAAGAAAGGCTCCTCGCCAGTCACTTGCCCGACGTGCGGCGGTATCGGCCAGGTTCGCATGCAACAGGGCTTCTTCTCGGTGCAGCAAACCTGCCCGCGTTGCCATGGTCAGGGCAAGATCATTTCCGACCCTTGTAACTCCTGCAACGGCGAAGGTCGTGTCGAAGAGTCCAAAACCCTTTCCGTAAAAGTGCCGGCCGGTGTCGATACCGGTGACCGCATTCGCCTGTCCGGCGAAGGCGAAGCGGGCGCTCAGGGCGGACCAACGGGTGACCTGTACGTGGTGATCAATGTGCGCGAGCACGCGATCTTCCAGCGCGACGGCAAGCACCTGTTCTGCGAAGTGCCGATCAGCTTTGTCGATGCGGCATTGGGCGGCGAGCTGGAGATTCCGACCCTCGATGGTCGAGTCAAACTGAAAATCCCTGAGGGGACCCAGACCGGCAAGCAGTTCCGTGTTCGCGGCAAAGGCGTTGCGCCGGTGCGTGGCGGCGGTGCGGGTGATTTGATGTGCCGTGTGGCAGTCGAAACCCCGGTCAACCTGGGGCGTCGTCAGCGTGAATTGCTGGAAGAGTTCCGCAGCTCCCTGGCGGACGACAACAGCCATTCGCCAAAGACCACCGGTTGGTTTGAAGGCGTGAAGCGCTTCTTCGGCGATTTGTAAGGAGACAGGCATGCGACGTATAGCAGTGATGGGCGCCGCCGGGCGCATGGGCAAAACCCTGATCGAAGCGGTGCAGCAAACGCCTGGCGCCGGTCTGACGGCTGCCATTGATCGTCCTGACAGCACGCTGGTGGGGGCGGATGCCGGTGAATTGGCTGCTCTTGGTCGAATTGGCGTGCCATTGTCGGGTGATCTGGCTCGGGTGGTTGACGAGTTCGACGTGTTGATCGACTTCACGCACCCGACGGTGACCCTGAAGAATCTCGCGTTCTGCCGCAAGCATCGCAAAGCGATGATTATCGGTACCACCGGTTTCAGCGTTGAAGAGAAGCAGTTGCTGGCGGAAGCAGGCAAGGACATACCGATTGTCTTCGCGGCCAACTTCAGCGTCGGCGTCAATCTTTGCCTCAAGTTGCTCGACACGGCTGCTCGCGTGTTGGGTGATGATGTCGATATCGAAATCACTGAAGCTCATCATCGGCACAAAGTCGATGCGCCGTCCGGCACTGCCGTTCGTATGGGTGAGGTGATTGCCGATGCGCTGGGGCGCGATCTGAAGAAAGTGGCGGTTTATGGTCGCGAAGGCCAGACCGGCGCTCGTGAGCGCGAAACAATCGGTTTCGCCACCGTGCGTGCCGGTGACATCGTGGGTGATCATACGGTGCTGTTCGCTGCCGATGGTGAGCGTGTCGAGATCACCCACAAGGCGTCCAGTCGAATGACGTTCGCCAAGGGTGCTGTGCGAGCTGCATTGTGGCTGGACGGGCGTGAGCCAGGCCTTTACGACATGCAAGACGTGCTCGATCTGCGTTAAGATGCCCCCGAAATCGGGTTCGAACCTTGCGTTTGAACCCGGTTTTACCCCGCCAAGCGACGACCTGTCGCATTCTCCAGCCTTTCAGGCTCATTGGCGGTAGACCAAAATTGCCTTTTTCTGTAAGCTACAGCTTTAGTGTGTCCACTAAAAGCGCGCAGAATTATTCGGTGAAGAAGCGGGGTGACGTGTCCATACGTCACTCCGCTTTTTTACAACCTGCGATCGCCCTTTCAGGCTTTATTTACGGGAGGTCTTCTTGACTAAGCCAGCCATACTCGCCCTTGCTGATGGCAGCATTTTTCGCGGCGAAGCCATTGGAGCCGACGGTCAAACCGTTGGTGAGGTGGTGTTTAACACCGCAATGACCGGCTATCAGGAAATTCTTACCGATCCTTCCTACGCCCAACAGATAGTTACCCTGACATACCCGCACATCGGTAATACCGGTACCACGCCGGAAGACGCCGAGTCTGATCGCGTCTGGTCCGCTGGCCTGGTCATCCGTGACCTGCCGCTGGTTGCGAGCAACTGGCGTAACACGATGTCCCTGTCCGACTATCTGAAAGCCAATAACGTTGTGGCTATCGCCGGTATCGACACCCGCCGCCTGACACGCATCCTGCGTGAAAAAGGCGCACAGAACGGCTGCATCATGGCCGGTGACAACATTTCCGAAGCCGCCGCCATTGCCGCCGCACAGGGTTTCCCTGGCCTCAAAGGCATGGACCTGGCAAAAGTCGTCAGCACCAAAGAGCAGTACGAATGGCGCTCGACGGTCTGGGATCTGAAAACCGACAGCCACGCAACTATCGAAGCCTCCGAGCTCCCGTACCACGTGGTGGCCTATGACTACGGCGTCAAGCTGAACATCCTGCGCATGCTGGTCGAGCGCGGTTGCCGCGTGACCGTGGTGCCTGCACAAACACCTGCTGCTGATGTGCTGGCTCTGAAGCCGGACGGTGTGTTCCTGTCCAACGGCCCTGGTGACCCGGAGCCTTGCGACTATGCGATCCAGGCGATCAAGGACGTGTTGGAAACCGAAATTCCGGTATTCGGCATTTGCCTGGGTCACCAGCTGCTGGCTCTGGCCTCCGGTGCCAAAACCCTGAAAATGGGCCACGGCCACCACGGTGCCAACCACCCGGTCCAGGATCTGGACAGCGGTGTGGTAATGATCACCAGCCAGAACCACGGTTTTGCGGTAGACGAAGCGACCCTGCCAGCCAACGTTCGCGCGATTCACAAATCGCTGTTCGACGGCACCCTGCAAGGCATCGAGCGTACCGACAAGAGCGCCTTCAGCTTCCAGGGTCACCCGGAAGCCAGCCCTGGCCCGAACGACGTAGCGCCATTGTTCGATCGCTTCATCAACGAGATGGCCAAGCGACGCTGATCGCTCGCCTTGATGTAGCAAAGCTTGAGGGCGGTCCCGACACCGGCGGCCCCCTCAAGGCTTCAAAGATTGAACAAGACGGCTTGCCGACTGACCTGCGGATTTGAGTGACAAACCCATGCCAAAACGTACAGACATTAAAAGCATCCTGATTCTCGGCGCTGGCCCGATCGTTATCGGTCAGGCCTGCGAATTCGACTACTCCGGCGCCCAGGCCTGCAAAGCCCTGCGTGAAGAGGGTTACCGCGTCATCCTGGTGAACTCCAACCCAGCCACCATCATGACCGACCCGGACATGGCCGACGCCACGTACATCGAGCCGATCAAGTGGCAGACCGTTGCCAAGATCATCGAGAAAGAGCGTCCGGACGCGCTGCTGCCAACCATGGGTGGCCAGACCGCTCTGAACTGTGCACTGGACCTGGAGCGCGAAGGCGTTCTAGAGAAATTCGGCGTAGAAATGATCGGCGCCAACGCTGACACCATCGACAAGGCTGAAGACCGTTCGCGCTTCGACAAGGCGATGAAATCCATCGGCCTGGACTGCCCGCGTTCGGGTATCGCCCACAGCATGGAAGAGGCCAACGCCGTTCTGGAGCGCCTGGGCTTCCCCTGCATTATCCGTCCGTCCTTCACCATGGGCGGCACCGGTGGCGGTATCGCTTACAACCGTGAAGAATTCGAAGAAATCTGCGCCCGTGGTCTGGACCTGTCGCCGACCAAAGAGCTGCTGATCGACGAATCCCTGATCGGTTGGAAAGAGTACGAGATGGAGGTTGTCCGCGATAAGAAGGACAACTGCATCATCGTCTGCTCCATCGAAAACTTTGACCCGATGGGCGTGCACACCGGTGACTCGATCACCGTTGCTCCTGCACAAACCCTGACGGACAAGGAATACCAGATCATGCGTAACGCCTCGTTGGCGGTGCTGCGTGAGATCGGCGTGGAAACCGGCGGCTCCAACGTTCAGTTTGGCATCTGCCCGGACACTGGCCGTATGGTCGTGATCGAGATGAACCCGCGTGTATCCCGCTCTTCGGCACTGGCTTCGAAAGCCACTGGTTTCCCGATTGCGCGTATCGCTGCCAAGCTGGCGATCGGCTACACCCTGGACGAACTGCAGAACGAAATCACCGGCGGCGCTACTCCTGCCTCCTTCGAGCCGTCCATCGACTACGTCGTAACCAAACTGCCACGTTTCGCCTTCGAGAAATTCCCGAAAGCCGACGCCCGCCTGACCACTCAAATGAAGTCGGTGGGTGAAGTCATGGCCATCGGCCGGACTTTCCAGGAATCCCTGCAGAAAGCCCTGCGTGGCCTGGAAGTGGGCGTTTGCGGTCTGGACGAGAAGCTCGACCTGAGCAACCCGGAAAGCATGAGCGTGCTCAAGCGCGAACTGACCGTGCCGGGCGCCGAGCGTATCTGGTACGTGGCCGACGCCTTCCGCGCTGGTCTGTCGGTCGAAGACATCTTCGGCATGAACATGATCGACCCGTGGTTCCTGGTGCAGATCGAGGATCTGATCAAGGAAGAAGAGAAGGTCAAGACCCTGGGGCTGGCCAGCATCGACCGCGACTTGATGTTCCGCCTCAAGCGCAAAGGCTTCTCCGACATGCGTCTGGCCAAGCTGCTGGGCGTGACCGAGAAGGCCCTGCGTCGCCATCGTCACAAGCTGGAAATCTTCCCGGTCTACAAGCGCGTTGACACCTGCGCGGCCGAGTTCGCCACCGACACCGCTTACCTCTACTCGACGTACGAGGAAGAGTGCGAAGCCGCGCCGTCGGGCCGCGACAAGATCATGATCCTCGGCGGCGGTCCAAACCGTATCGGCCAGGGCATCGAGTTCGACTACTGCTGCGTACACGCGGCACTGGCGCTGCGCGAAGACGGTTACGAGACCATCATGGTCAACTGCAACCCGGAAACCGTTTCCACCGACTACGACACCTCCGATCGCCTGTACTTCGAACCAGTCACCCTGGAAGACGTACTGGAAATCGTCCGCGTCGAGAAGCCGAAAGGCGTGATCGTCCAGTACGGCGGCCAGACTCCGCTGAAACTGGCGCGCGCCCTGGAAGAAGCCGGCGTGCCGATCATCGGCACCAGCCCTGACGCTATCGACCGTGCCGAAGACCGCGAGCGCTTCCAGCAAATGGTTGAGCGCCTGAACCTGCGTCAGCCGCCAAACGCCACCGTGCGCAGCGAAGACGAAGCAATTCGCGCCGCCGCCAAGATCGGCTACCCGCTGGTGGTCCGCCCGTCCTACGTATTGGGCGGTCGCGCGATGGAAATCGTTTACGAAGAAGAAGAGCTGAAGCGCTACCTGCGTGACGCGGTGAAAGTGTCAAACGACAGCCCGGTGCTGCTCGACCACTTCCTCAACTGCGCCATCGAAATGGACGTGGATGCGGTCTGCGACGGCACCGACGTGGTGATTGGCGCGATCATGCAGCACATTGAGCAGGCGGGTGTTCACTCCGGTGACTCCGCGTGCTCCTTGCCGCCGTACTCGTTGCCTGTACACATCCAGGATGAGATGCGCGAACAGGTCAAGAAAATGGCCCTGGAGCTGGGCGTTGTCGGCCTGATGAACGTTCAGTTGGCGCTGCAAGGCGAAGACATCTACGTCATCGAAGTCAACCCGCGCGCTTCCCGTACCGTACCGTTCGTGTCCAAGTGCATCGGTGTTTCCCTGGCGATGATCGCGGCTCGCGTGATGGCCGGTAAAACCCTGAAAGAAATCGGCTTCACCAAAGAAATCATCCCGAACTTCTACAGCGTGAAAGAGGCGGTGTTCCCATTCGCCAAATTCCCTGGCGTGGACCCGATCCTGGGCCCAGAGATGAAGTCCACCGGTGAAGTGATGGGCGTGGGCGACACCTTCGGCGAAGCATTCGCCAAGGCCCAGATGGGCGCCAGCGAAGTGCTGCCGACCGGTGGTACTGCGTTCATCAGCGTGCGTGACGACGACAAGCCGCTGGTTGCAGGCGTCGCCCGTGATCTGATCAACTTGGGTTTCGAAGTGGTTGCCACTGCCGGTACTGCCAAGCTGATCGAAGCTGCGGGCCTGAAAGTGCGCCGTGTGAACAAGGTTACCGAAGGTCGTCCGCACGTGGTCGACATGATCAAGAATGACGAAGTCACCCTGATCATCAACACCACGGAAGGTCGTCAGTCGATTGCCGACTCGTACTCCATTCGTCGCAATGCCTTGCAGCACAAGATCTACTGCACCACGACTATTGCTGCTGGCGAAGCCATCTGCGAAGCGCTGAAGTTCGGTCCCGAGAAGACCGTGCGCCGCTTGCAGGATCTACACGCAGGATTGAAGGCATGATCAAATACCCAATGACCGTCCAGGGCGCGAAAGCCCTGGAAGAAGAACACGCTCACCTGACCAAGGTCGTCCGTCCGAAGCTCAGCCAGGACATCGGAACGGCCCGCGAGTTGGGTGACTTGAAGGAAAACGCCGAATACCACGCTGCTCGTGAGCAGCAGGGAATGGTCGAGGCGCGGATTCGTGACATCGAAGGCCGCATTCAGAATCAGGTCATCATCGACGTCACGACCATTCCTCACACAGGCAAAGTGATTTTCGGCACCACCGTTGAAATCGCCAACGTCGAGACGGATGAGCGCGTCACTTACCATATCGTGGGTGAGGATGAGGCTGATTTCAAACTCGGCAAGATTTCCGTCGGTTCGCCACTGGCCCGCGCCTTGATTGCCAAGGAAGAGGGCGACGTGGTTGCCGTCAAAACGCCGGGTGGCGTCATCGAGTATGAGATTGTCGAAGTTCGCCACCTCTAAAGGCCTGCGCCCGCTACGAGCGGGCGCCATGGCTTGGCAGCTGACTCAGATGTTGTGGGTCGGCGGTCTGTGGCTGTTATACATCGGTTTGGTGCCGGCGTTGGGCCGAGTAGGTCTGGCGCCGCTGCTGATCGACGAAATTGCAGGCACGCTGAACGCGCTGATGGTGGGATTTGCCGCAGCGTGTGTGATTTTTCAGGCTTTGGTGCTGGTACAGGCCGAGGGCCTTGCCAGTCTATGGCGCGATATTCGCGGGCAACTGCTGATGATGGCGCTGTATGCGAGCGCGATGTTTTTCGTCGTGCGCCTTGGGTGGCCGGATGCAGTGCGTTGGCAGGTATTCGGCTATCTTGTTCTGGGATTTACCGGGCTGGTGCTGGTGTTGCAGCCGGAACCGGGAAGGAGCGGCAGGGTGCGCGAAGCACACCCTTGACCCTTGCCATCACTTGAAGCGATGAACGTTCGACAGCTGCTTGTTGACGCTGAAGTTCTTGCGGTAAATCAGTGCCATCTTGCCGATGACCTGAACCAGATCCGCTTTACCGACCTTGCAGAGTTCTGCAATGGACGCCAGGCGCGATTCGCGATCGAGGATGTTGAGCTTGATTTTAATCAGCTCGTGATCCGCCAAAGCGCGTTCAAGTTCGGCTAACACACCTTCAGTCAAACCGTTGTCAGCCACAATCAAAACTGGTTTCAGATGGTGGCCAATGGATTTGTACTGTTTCTTCTGCTCTTGAGTGAGCGGCATAATCTGACCCTTTCGTCTGGATTCTGTAAAATGGCGGCCATTTTACCCGAGGGCTCGTGGATCCGCCCAATTAATCACGACCCTTATCATCGAGGTGCCCAATGGCGCGTTCCAAGACAAGCCTTGGTTGGCTGAAAAGACATGTCAACGATCCCTATGTGAAGCAGGCGCAGAAGGATGGCTACCGCTCGCGTGCGAGTTACAAACTTCTGGAGGTCCAGGAGAAATACAACCTGATCCGTCCCGGCATGAGCGTTGTCGACCTGGGCGCGGCGCCCGGGGGGTGGTCGCAGGTGACTAGCCGTCTGATCGGTGGTCAGGGGCGTCTGATCGCTTCGGACATTCTGGAAATGGACAGCATTCCGGACGTGACTTTCATCCAGGGTGACTTCACCGAGGACGAAGTGCTCGCGCGGATCCTTGAAGCCGTGGGTAATTCGCAGGTGGACCTTGTGATTTCCGATATGGCCCCCAATATGAGTGGTACGCCTGAAGTGGACATGCCCAAAGCCATGTTTCTTTGCGAGCTGGCGCTTGATTTGGCGGAACGGATACTCAAGCCGGGTGGTAATTTCGTGATCAAGATTTTTCAGGGCGAAGGGTTTGATGTTTACCTGAAGGATGCTCGTCGGAAATTCGATAAGATCCAGATGATCAAGCCAGACTCTTCGCGTGGCAGTTCCCGCGAGCAATACATGCTGGCTTGGGGTTACCGCGGTAGTGAGTAAAACGAGGTTTTTTGGCGGGGCGATAGGTTTTTCGTATTTCGCCCCGCGAGCATTAGCGAATATTGTGTAGAAAGTGTTTCACAAAGGGTTACAGACGGCGCCTGCCAGAGCCGTAGGTAATGTAGTAAGTTAGGCCGGTGAATATCATGCGAAGCGCGCGCCATTAGCGGCGCTAGCTTCAGAGGGTAGTTAATTGAACGATATGGCAAAGAATCTGATCCTGTGGTTGATCATCGCGGCTGTCCTGGTGACAGTGATGAACAACTTCTCCAGCCCTAACGAGCCGCAGACCCTCAACTATTCCGACTTCATCCAGCAGGTCAAGGATGGCAAGGTCGAGCGCGTAGCGGTTGACGGCTACGTGATTACCGGTAAACGCACCGACGGCGACAGCTTCAAGACCATTCGTCCGGCAATCCAGGACAACGGCCTGATCGGCGATCTCGTGGACAACCACGTCGTGGTCGAAGGCAAACAGCCTGAACAGCAAAGCATCTGGACTCAGCTCCTGGTCGCAAGCTTCCCGATCCTGGTGATCATCGCCGTGTTCATGTTCTTCATGCGGCAGATGCAGGGCGGAGCGGGCGGTAAAGGCGGACCGATGAGCTTCGGCAAGAGCAAGGCGCGCCTGCTCTCCGAAGACCAGGTAAAAACCACATTGGCTGACGTTGCCGGTTGCGACGAAGCCAAGGAAGAAGTCGGCGAACTGGTCGAATTTCTCCGTGATCCGGGCAAGTTCCAGCGCCTGGGTGGTCGTATTCCTCGCGGCGTACTGATGGTCGGTCCTCCGGGTACCGGTAAAACCTTGCTGGCCAAGGCAATCGCCGGCGAAGCGAAAGTGCCATTCTTCACCATCTCCGGTTCCGACTTCGTTGAAATGTTTGTCGGCGTCGGTGCCAGCCGTGTTCGAGACATGTTCGAGCAGGCCAAGAAACACGCGCCATGCATCATCTTTATCGATGAAATCGACGCCGTTGGTCGCCACCGTGGCGCCGGCATGGGCGGCGGTCACGATGAGCGGGAGCAGACTCTCAACCAGTTGCTGGTAGAGATGGACGGCTTCGAAATGAATGACGGCATCATCGTTATCGCTGCAACCAACCGCCCTGACGTATTGGACCCGGCATTGCTGCGTCCAGGTCGTTTCGACCGTCAGGTTGTGGTGGGGCTGCCAGACATACGTGGTCGCGAACAGATTCTCAAGGTTCACATGCGCAAAGTGCCGATGGGTGACGACGTCGCTCCAGCGGTAATCGCTCGCGGTACACCTGGTTTCTCAGGTGCAGACCTGGCTAACCTGGTGAACGAGGCTTCTTTGTTCGCCGCCCGTGCCGGCAAGCGCATCGTCGAAATGAAAGAGTTCGAACTGGCGAAAGACAAGATCATGATGGGCGCCGAGCGCAAATCCATGGTCATGTCCGAGAAGGAAAAGCAGAACACTGCTTATCACGAAGCCGGCCACGCTATCGTTGGTCGCGTCGTGCCTGAGCATGATCCGGTCTACAAGGTCTCTATCATCCCGCGCGGTCGTGCGCTGGGTGTGACCATGTTCCTGCCGGAAGAAGATCGTTACAGCCTGTCCAAGCGTGCGCTGATCAGCCAGATCTGCTCGCTGTACGGTGGCCGTATCGCTGAAGAAATGACCTTGGGCTTCGATGGTGTCACCACCGGTGCGTCCAACGACATCATGCGTGCCAGCCAGATTGCGCGAAACATGGTGACCAAGTGGGGCTTGTCGGAAAAACTCGGTCCGTTGATGTATGCCGAAGAAGAGGGTGAAGTGTTCCTCGGTCGCGGCGGCGGTGGTCAGGGCGCAAGCTTCTCCGGTGAGACCGCCAAGCTGATTGACTCGGAAGTACGCAGCATCATCGATCAGTGCTACGGCACGGCCAAGCAGATCCTCACGGATAACCGCGACAAGCTTGATGCCATGGCGGACGCCTTGATGAAGTACGAGACGATCGATGCTGATCAGATCGACGACATCATGGCGGGTCGTGCGCCTCGCGAGCCTCGTGACTGGTCAGGCGGTACCGGTACTTCCGGAACACCTCCGGTAGTACAGGATGAGCGTCCGGAAACACCGATCGGCGGTCCCGCTGCTGACGTATAAGGTTTGAAATGACTTCTGTTCAGTCCTCAACCCGGTTGCCTTGCGGCAACCGGGTTCTTGATTTGGCCCAGACACATGTCATGGGCATACTCAACGTCACTCCTGATTCCTTTTCTGATGGCGGCCGATACAGCCAGCTCGATGCAGCTCTGCGCCACGCCGAGTCAATGGTGGCGGCAGGCGCAACGCTGATAGATGTCGGTGGCGAGTCAACCCGTCCAGGTGCCCGGGCGGTTTCGCCGCTTGAGGAGCTGGAGCGCGTTGCGCCTATCGTCGAGCGCATCCATCGCGAGCTGGATGTGATTATTTCGGTCGATACCTCCACGCCAGCGGTCATGCGCGAGACTGCGCGGCTGGGTGCGGGTCTGATCAATGATGTGCGCTCGCTACGTCGAGACGGTGCCCTGGATGCAGCAGCAGCCACCGGGTTGCCCGTGTGTCTGATGCATATGCTCGGTGAGCCGGGCGATATGCAGGACAATCCGTACTACCAGGACGTCACCAAAGAAGTGGGAGTATTTCTCGCTGAGCGCATGGCTCAGTGCGCGTCGGTGGGTATCCCGCCGGAGCGGATTATTCTTGATCCGGGTTTTGGGTTCGCTAAAACCTTGCAGCACAATCTAAGCTTGTTTAAGCATATGAAAGCCTTGCATGCCTTGGGGCGACCTCTGTTGGTCGGAGTTTCGCGAAAGAGCATGATTGGTCAGGCCTTGAATCGACCGGTTGGTGAGCGTCTGTATGGTGGTCTGGCGCTCGCAGCGCTGGCTTCGGCCAATGGGGCGCGTATATTGCGCGTCCATGATGTAGCCGAAACAATGGACGTGGTGCGGATGATCGCCGCAGTGGAATCAGCCGAATAAAAATGATGGAGCACTTATGAGCAAAAAATATTTTGGCACCGACGGTATTCGTGGCCGGGTCGGTGAATATCCGATCACTCCTGATTTCATGCTCAAGCTCGGCTGGGCTGCGGGCATGGCGTTTCGCAAGATGGGCGCCTGCAAGGTGCTGGTTGGCAAAGACACCCGAATCTCTGGCTACATGTTCGAGTCGGCACTCGAGGCCGGTCTGACGTCGGCAGGCGCTGACGTGATGCTGTTGGGCCCGATGCCTACACCGGCGATCGCCTACCTGACGCGCACCTTTCATGCCGAAGCCGGCATCGTGATCAGTGCCTCGCACAATCCTCACGATGACAACGGCATCAAGTTCTTCTCCGGAAAGGGCACCAAGCTTCCGGATGAAGTCGAGTTGATGATTGAAGAGTTGCTCGATACGCCGATGACTGTGGTTGAATCGAGCAAGATTGGCAAAGTTTCGCGTATCAACGATGCCTCTGGCCGTTACATTGAATTCTGCAAAAGCAGCGTCCCGACCAGTACCAGCTTCACGGGCCTGAAGATCGTCATCGACTGCGCCCACGGCGCAACCTACAAGGTTGCCCCGAGCGTGTTTCGTGAGTTGGGGGCTGAAGTCGTTGTGCTGTCTGCTCAGCCTAATGGCCTGAACATCAATGACAATTGCGGTTCGACCCATATGGGCCAATTGCAGGCTGCGGTATTGGCTGAGCACGCAGATCTGGGTATTGCTTTCGATGGTGACGGTGATCGCGTCCTGATGGTCGATCACACTGGCGCCATCGTTGATGGCGACGAGCTGCTGTACATCATCGCCCGCGATCTGCATGAGCGGGACAAGTTGCAAGGTGGCGTGGTCGGTACGTTGATGAGTAACCTGGGGCTGGAGCTGGCCCTGGCTGATCTGTCGATTCCATTCGTGCGTGCCAACGTTGGCGACCGGTATGTCATCGCTGACTTGCTTGAGCGCAACTGGTTGGTCGGTGGTGAGAACTCGGGGCATATCGTCTGCTTTAACCACACCACTACAGGTGATGCGATCATCGCGGCATTGCAGGTTCTGATGGCGCTGAAAAGGCGTTCAGAAGGTCTGGCGCAGGCTCGTCAGGCGCTTCGCAAGTGTCCGCAGGTGTTGATCAATGTCCGATTTGGTGGCGGTGCGAATCCGCTCGATCATCCGTCGGTCAAGGAAGCCAGTGATCGTGTTACCAAGGCTATGGCGGGTCGTGGTCGTGTGCTCTTGCGCAAGTCCGGCACGGAGCCATTGGTGCGTGTCATGGTTGAAGGTGAGGACGAAACACAGGTTCGCGGTTACGCCGAAGAGCTGGCAAAACTGGTTACTGAAGTTTCTGCCTGAATTCGGCTTGCCAGCCATGATTGTGTTGGGTAACATCTGCGCCCACTTTGACCGACGAGGTACAGCATGCGTCGCCCTATGGTAGCTGGTAACTGGAAGATGCACGGTACCCGCGCCAGCGTCGCTGAGCTGATCGATGGCCTTGGTCATCTGGCCTTGCCGAGCGGTGTTGATGTAGCGGTATTCCCGCCTTGCTTGCATATCAATCAAGTGATTGATGGTTTGGAAGGAAAGTCGATTTCGGTCGGTGCGCAGAACTCTGCGATGGAATCCGGGCAGGGCGCATTGACCGGTGAAGTTGCGCCGAGTCAGTTGGTGGATGCAGGCTGTTCCCTGGTGCTTGTCGGGCACTCTGAGCGCCGCCAGATAATCGGCGAGCGAGACGAGATACTGATTCGCAAGTTCGCAGCGGCACAGGCATGTGGCTTGATTCCGGTGTTGTGTGTAGGGGAGACCCTTGAGCAACGTGAAGCCGGGAAAACTCTTGAGGTTGTCGGGCGTCAGCTAGGCAGTATCATTGAGGAGCTGGGTGTCGGTGCTTTTGCAAATGCAGTAATTGCTTACGAGCCGGTCTGGGCCATTGGTACCGGGCTGACTGCTTCACCGCAACAAGCGCAGGATGTGCATGCAGCCATTCGCGCCCAGTTGGCGGAAGAGAATTCTGAAGTCGCACAAGGTGTGCGGCTTCTATACGGCGGCAGCGTGAAGGCGGCCAATGCGGTCGAACTGTTCGGCATGCCGGATATCGATGGGGGGCTCATTGGTGGAGCTTCCCTGAATGCAGATGAGTTCGGTGCGATTTGTCGCGCCGCGGGAAACTGAAAAAATGCTGGAAACAGTCGTAGTCGTTTTTCATCTGCTGGGTGCATTGGGCGTAGTTGCTCTGGTATTGCTGCAGCAGGGTAAAGGTGCGGATGCTGGCGCGTCTTTCGGAGCAGGTGCTTCAAATACTGTGTTCGGAAGCCAAGGTTCCTCTACCTTTCTTAGTAAGTTTACTGCTATACTTGCCGCAGGTTTCTTCATAACCAGCTTAGGGTTAGGTTACTTTGCTAAAGAGAAAGCTCAGCAGCTGACTCAAGTAGGTCTCCCAAATCCGGCAGTGATGGAAGTTCCAAAGCAGCAGCCGGCTTCTGATGATGTCCCGGTGCTTCAAGAGCAAAAGTCGGCTACTCCAGCGACTGACGTACCTCCAGCTCAAGAGCAGAAGTAAGAAGGGTTTCAAGCGTAGTATTGCCGAGGTGGTGGAATTGGTAGACACGCAACCTTGAGGTGGTTGTGCCCATAGGGTGTAGGGGTTCGAGTCCCCTTCTCGGTACCAATTATCAGGAGAGCCCGCTGTTGCGGGCTTTCTTGTAGGTGGAAGGTTACATTGACCCTGTTAGGGATCGGTCGTATACTTCTGCCCCAGCTTTGTCGCGGGGTGGAGCAGTCTGGTAGCTCGTCGGGCTCATAACCCGAAGGTCGTCGGTTCAAATCCGGCCCCCGCAACCAGTTTAAGGAGCCCCTTTTAAGGGGCTTTTTGTTAGCTGGACACTTTCTACGCCGCTGTTCGACGGCGTTTCAAGGATGGGCGTTTCGCCCATTTTTTTATTTTGCATAGCATGCACATACATGCACGAGGGGGTTCAGGTGTCGAGCAAGCTAGAAGAGTTGCAGGCCTTGTTGGCCCCGGTGGTCGTGGCCCTGGGCTATGAATGCTGGGGTATCGAGTTTTCGGCTCAGGGTCGTCACTCGATGTTGCGCGTTTATATCGATAAAGAGGGCGGTGTACTGGTGGACGATTGCGCCATTGTCAGCCGTCAAATCAGCGGTGTCCTGGATGTTGAAGATCCGATTGCCGTTGAATATACCCTTGAGGTTTCCTCGCCTGGCATGGAACGCCCGCTGTTCACTATTGAGCAGTTTGCAAAATTTGCCGGTGAACAAGTGAAGATCAAGCTGCGCTCGCCTTTTGAAGGACGACGCAACTTTCAGGGCCTTCTGCGTGGTGTAGAAGAGCAGGACGTCGTGGTGCAGGTAGAAGACCATGAGTTCCTGTTGCCGATCGATATGATCGACAAGGCCAACATTATTCCCAGTTTTGACTGAGACGCGGATCCCGCGGATCCAATGGCTTGCGAAAGGCGAGGCGTACGATGAGCAAAGAAGTACTGCTGGTTGTTGAGTCGGTATCCAATGAAAAGGGCGTACCGGCAAACGTAATTTTTGAAGCGCTGGAGCTGGCTCTGGCCACTGCTACCAAAAAGCGTTTCGAGGACGAAGTCGATCTGCGTGTGGAAATCAATCGCCACACGGGTGCTTACGAGACATTCCGTCGTTGGACGGTCGTTGAAGAAGCAGATTTGGACGATCCGGCCATTGAAACCTGGCCGAGCAAGGTTGCCGAAACGCATCCTGGTTCCAAGGTTGGCGATGTCGTCGAAGAAAAAATCGAATCCATTGAGTTCGGCCGTATCGCTGCACAGACTGCCAAGCAAGTCATCGTGCAAAAAGTTCGTGAAGCCGAGCGCGCTCAAGTCGTTGATGCCTATCGCGAGCGCCTGGGAGAAATCATCTCCGGCACCGTGAAGAAAGTGACCCGCGACAACGTGATCGTCGATCTGGGCAACAACGCTGAAGCGTTGCTGGCTCGTGAAGACATCATCTCTCGCGAAACCTTCCGTGTCGGCGTGCGTCTGCGTGCGCTGCTCAAGGAAATCCGCACCGAGAACCGCGGCCCGCAGCTGATCCTGTCGCGTACCGCGCCGGAAATGCTGATCGAGTTGTTCCGCATCGAAGTGCCGGAAATCGCTGAAGGCCTGATCGAAGTAATGGCTGCGTCCCGTGACCCGGGTTCGCGCGCCAAGATCGCGGTCCGCTCCAAGGATAAACGCATCGACCCGCAAGGCGCTTGCATCGGTATGCGCGGTTCGCGCGTCCAGGCAGTGTCGGGTGAGTTGGGCGGTGAGCGTGTGGATATCGTCCTGTGGGACGACAACCCGGCTCAGTTTGTGATCAATGCAATGTCGCCGGCTGAAGTGGCGGCAATTATCGTTGACGAAGATGCCCATGCAATGGACATCGCCGTTGGCGCAGATAACCTGGCTCAGGCCATCGGTCGTGGTGGTCAGAACGTGCGTCTGGCTAGCCAATTGACTGGCTGGACCCTGAACGTGATGACCGAATCGGACATCCAGGCTAAGCAGCAAGCAGAAACCGGCGACATCCTGCGCAACTTCATCGACGAGCTGGAAGTCGACGAAGACCTGGCACAGGTGCTGGTAGATGAAGGCTTCACCAGCCTGGAAGAGATTGCCTACGTACCGTTGGAAGAAATGCTCAACATCGACGGCTTTGACGAAGAAACCGTCAACGAGCTTCGCGCTCGTGCCAAGGATCGTTTGTTGACCAAAGCCATCGCTACTGAGGAAAAGCTGGCAGACGCCCATCCGGCCGAAGACCTGCTCTCGCTTGAGGGTATGGACAAGGATTTGGCGATGGAACTGGCGGTGCGCGGCGTAATTACCCGCGAAGACCTGGCCGAGCAGTCTATTGACGACCTGCTCGACATCGACGGCATTGACGATGATCGTGCCGGCAAGTTGATCATGGCCGCCCGAGCCCACTGGTTCGAGTAATTAGGCGCGGCCTGAGGAGAGAAGTGCATGACGCAAGTCACGGTGAAACAACTGGCCGATGAGGTCAAAACACCGGTAGAGCGCCTGTTGCAGCAGATGCGTGAGGCAGGTCTGCCGCACACCGCCGCCGAAGAAAATGTGACTGACAGTGAGAAGCAATCGTTGCTGACTCATTTGAAAAGCAGCCACAAGGCGAAAGTGGAAGAACCACGCAAGATCACGCTGCAGCGTAAAACCACCAGCACCCTGCGTGTTGCTGGCAGCAAAAGCATCAGCGTTGAAGTCCGTAAAAAGAAAGTGTTCGTACAGCGCAGCCCGGAAGAAATCGAAGCCGAGCGCAAACGCGAACTGGATGAACGTCGCGCAGTAGAAAATGTTGCTCGTCAGAAGGCTGAAGAAGAAGCCAAGCGTCGCGCCGAAGAAGAAGCGCGTCGCCAGCCTGCTGCTGCGCAATCGGCTACTTCCGGCGCTGTTGCTGCGCCTGCTGCAGTTGCCGAACCTGTGCGTGAAAGCGCGCCGGTTGTAGCGGCTGCACCAGCACCGTCTGCTGACGTTCGCAACAAGCAGAACGAGCAGCGCCGTCCGGACAAACCACGTGCCGACGATAACAATCGTCGCAGCGGCGGTGGCGATGGAGAGCGCAAAAACGCTCCGCATCGTGCTTCGGTCAAAGAGAAAGCACCTGCGCCACGTGTTGCGCCACGTACTACCGACGAAGAAAGCGATGGCTTCCGTCGTGGTGGTCGCGGCAAGGCCAAGCTGAAGAAACGCAACGCCCACGGTTTCCAGAGCCCAACCGGCCCTGTCGTGCGTGATGTGCAGATTGGCGAGACCATCACTGTTGGCGATCTCGCCAATCAGATGTCGGTCAAGGCTGCTGAAATCATCAAGTTCATGTTCAAACTGGGTACTCCAGCGACCATCAACCAGGTACTGGATCAGGAAACTGCTCAGCTGGTAGCCGAAGAGCTGGGCCACAAAGTGACCCTGGTCAGCGACACCGCCCTGGAAGATTCCCTGGCCGAGTCCCTGAAGTTTGAAGGTGAGACGTTCTCCCGTGCACCGGTTGTGACCGTAATGGGCCACGTTGACCACGGTAAAACCTCGCTGCTCGACTACATCCGTCGTGCCAAGGTAGCTGCTGGCGAAGCCGGCGGTATCACCCAGCACATCGGTGCGTACCACGTTGAAACTGATCGCGGCATGGTCACTTTCCTCGACACCCCGGGTCACGCCGCGTTTACCGCAATGCGTGCTCGTGGTGCCAAGGCGACCGACATCGTGATCCTGGTGGTTGCAGCGGACGACGGCGTGATGCCGCAGACCATTGAAGCCGTTCAGCACGCCAAGGCTGCCGGTGTTCCACTGGTTGTTGCAGTGAACAAAATCGACAAGCCGGGCGCCGATCTCGATCGCATCCGTAGCGAACTGTCGGTTCACGGCGTGACCTCGGAAGAGTGGGGCGGCGACACCCCGTTCGTATCGGTTTCGGCGAAAGTCGGTACTGGCGTGGACGAGTTGCTCGAAGCTGTTCTGCTGCAAGCCGAAGTTCTCGAACTTAAAGCAACACCTTCGGCCCCTGGCCGTGGCGTTGTGGTTGAATCGCGTCTCGACAAAGGTCGTGGCCCGGTAGCTACCGTTCTGGTTCAAGACGGTACCCTGCGCCAAGGCGACATGGTCCTGGTCGGTTCGAACTATGGCCGTGTACGTGCCATGCTCGACGAGAACGGCAAGCCAATCAAAGAAGCCGGTCCTTCCATCCCTGTCGAGATCCTCGGCCTGGACGGTACCCCGGACGCTGGCGATGAGATGAGCGTGCTGTCGGACGAGAAGAAAGCCCGTGAAGTGGCTCTGTTCCGTCAAGGCAAGTTCCGCGAAGTCAAGCTGGCCCGTGCTCACGCCGGCAAGCTGGAAAACATCTTCGAAAACATGGGTCAGGCAGAGAAGAAGACGCTCAACATCGTCCTCAAATCCGACGTCCGTGGTTCGCTGGAAGCGTTGAACGGTGCCTTGAACGGCCTGGGTAACGACGAAGTGCAAGTGCGTGTTGTTGGTGGCGGTGTCGGTGGTATCACCGAATCAGACGCTAACCTGGCACTGGCCTCCAACGCTGTACTGTTCGGCTTCAACGTGCGTGCCGATGCTGGCGCTCGCAAGATCGTCGAGCAGGAAGGTCTGGATATGCGTTACTACAACGTGATCTACGACATCATCGAAGACGTCAAGAAAGCCCTCACCGGTATGCTGGGCAGCGATGTTCGCGAGAACATCCTGGGTATCGCTGAAGTGCGTGACGTGTTCCGTTCGCCGAAGTTTGGCGCGATTGCCGGTTGCATGGTTATCGAAGGTGTTGTTCACCGTAACCGTCCAATCCGTGTACTGCGTGAAGACATCGTTATCTTCGAAGGCGAGCTGGAATCCCTGCGCCGCTTCAAGGATGACGCTTCCGAAGTACGTGCCGGCATGGAATGCGGTATTGGCGTCAAGAGCTACAACGACGTCAAACCTGGCGACAAGATCGAAGTTTACGAGAAGGTTCAGGTTGCTCGCAGCCTCTGACTCGCGCACTTCAAGGGCCACGGCGAGCCGCCGCATGCAAGTGCGCGGCACGGCGTCAGGACTCTAAACGCAACGCCCGGTCTGGCTTTTGTCAGGCCGGGCGTTTGCCGCTTTCAGACCCCTCGGGTTTCACCGTGGGGCAGTAACAGGTAACAAGACATGGCAAAAGAATACAGCCGTACCCAACGTATCGGCGATCAGATGCAGCGTGAGCTGGCACAGCTGATCCGTCGTGAAGTCAAAGACCCGCGCGTCGGCTTGGTCACCATTACCGCTGTTGAAGTCAGCCGTGACGTCGGTCACGCCAAGATCTTCATCACCGTGATGGGTCAGGACAACGCCGAAGACATCGCACAAAGCATCAAGGTGCTCAACTCCGCCGCTGGTTTCCTGCGTATGCAGTTGGCCCGCGAAATGAAGTTGCGCAGCGTTCCTCAGTTGCACTTCCACTACGACGAAAGCGTCGTGCGTGGCGCGCACCTGTCGGCCCTGATCGAGCGTGCGGTGGCTGAAGACAATCAGCACCCGGTAGCCGCTGAACCCGAAGACGCCAAGGAGTAATCGGTGGCTCAGGTCAAACGTATCCGTCGTAACGTCAGCGGCATCATCCTGCTCGACAAGCCGCTGGGGTTCACCTCCAACGCCGCGTTGCAGAAGGTCCGCTGGTTGCTGAACGCCGAGAAGGCCGGACACACCGGCAGTCTCGATCCGCTGGCCACCGGCGTGTTGCCGTTGTGCTTCGGTGAGGCGACCAAGTTCTCGCAGTACCTGCTCGACTCTGACAAGGCTTATGAAACCCTGGCGCAACTGGGCAAGACCACCACCACGGCCGATGCCGAGGGTGAAGTTTTGCAGGAACGCCCGGTGACCGTTGGTCGCGCCGATGTCGAAGCTGTTTTACCCGGTTTTCGTGGGCAAATCAGTCAGATACCGCCGATGTACTCGGCGCTCAAGCGTGATGGTCAGCCGCTGTACAAGCTGGCCCGTGCAGGCGAAGTAGTGGAGCGCGAACCGCGTTCTGTTACTATTGCGCGCTTGGAATTGCTGGCCTTTGAAGGTGATACTGCGCGGCTTGCGGTGGATTGCAGCAAAGGCACCTATATCCGCACCCTGGTGGAGGATATTGGTGAGAAACTCGGTTGTGGCGCTTACGTTGCTGAACTGCGACGTACCCAGGCCGGGCCTTTCACGCTGGCGCAGACCGTCACGCTTGAAGAGCTGGAAGCGGTACATGCCGAAGGCGGCAATGAAGCGGTTGATCGCTTCCTGATGCCATCGGACAGCGGCCTGCTGGATTGGCCTCTGTTGCAGTTCTCGGAGCACAGCTCGTTCTACTGGCTTAACGGCCAACCGGTTCGAGCCCCGGATGCACCGAAGTTCGGCATGGTACGGGTACAGGATCACAACGGTCGCTTCATCGGTATCGGTGAAGTGAGCGAAGACGGGCGCATCGCGCCACGTCGACTGATTCGGTCAGAATGACCGGAACCAGTTTGGTGTAAAAGCGTAGCGAGCGAAGGGAAGACAAGGAAAAAACAGGCGAGGAAGCGGAGTTGACTGCTGTCAATGAGCATTCCGAGCCGGTTTTTGACGCAGGATTACCAAGCGCAGCAGCTTTTGCACAAACTGGGACGAGGGTGGCTGTTAACAGGCACGGTCACTACTCATTTTTAGATACAGGGATTTGTCCCTGGCCTGTTGAAGCTGTTTTTCTGAAACAGTTTCCTGATAAAAGGATTGCCTCATGGCTCTCGACGTTCAAGAAAAAGCTCAAATCGTAGCTGACTACCAGCAAGCTGTTGGTGACACTGGTTCGCCAGAAGTGCAAGTTGCACTGCTGACCCACAACATCAACAAGCTGCAAGGTCACTTCAAGGCCAACGGTAAAGATCACCACTCCCGTCGTGGTCTGATCCGCATGGTAAACCAGCGCCGTAAGCTGCTGGACTACCTGAAAGGCAAGGATCTGGGTCGTTATCAGACTCTGATCGGTCGCCTGGGTCTGCGTCGCTAATAAGCGATTGCGCTAGAGGTTGGTTGTCTGTCGCGCGTCAGTGGGTTTCCCGCTGGCGCATGGCAGGCTCCCAGCCTCAAGTTTTATCTGGATATACGTTTTACCCTGGACAGGCGTTGGGCCGACTCCCGACATTGCCCAAGAATTTCGCAAGAAGACAAGTTCCCCAAGAGCCACAAAAGAAGGTAGGACACCGTGAACCCGGTAATCAAAAAATTCCAGTTCGGTCAGTCGACCGTTACCCTCGAGACTGGCCGTATCGCCCGTCAGGCCTCCGGCGCAGTATTGGTCACCGTTGACGACGACGTCAGCGTATTGGTGACTGTCGTTGGTGCCAAGCAAGCCGATCCAGGCAAGGGCTTCTTCCCTCTGTCCGTTCACTACCAGGAAAAGACTTACGCTGCCGGTAAGATCCCTGGCGGTTTCTTCAAGCGCGAAGGCCGTCCTTCCGAGAAAGAAACCCTGACTTCCCGACTGATCGACCGTCCGATCCGTCCGCTGTTCCCAGAAGGCTTCATGAACGAAGTGCAGGTTGTCTGCACCGTCGTTTCCACCAGCAAGAAGACCGATCCGGACATCGCTGCGATGATCGGTACCTCGGCTGCCCTGGCCATCTCCGGCATTCCTTTCGATGGCCCGATCGGCGCTGCCCGCGTTGCGTTCCACGAAAGCACCGGTTACCTGCTGAACCCGACTTACGAACAACAGAAAGCTTCGAGCCTGGACATGGTCGTTGCCGGTACTTCGGAAGCCGTGTTGATGGTTGAATCGGAAGCCAAAGAGCTGACCGAAGACCAGATGCTGGGCGCGGTACTGTTTGCTCACGACGAGTTCCAGGTTGTGATCAACGCTGTCAAAGAACTGGCCGCTGAAGCTGCCAAGCCGACCTGGACCTGGGCTCCACAGCCTGAAGCCACCGCACTGCTGGGCGCTATCCGTGCCGAGTTCGGCGACGCGATCTCCCAGGCTTACACCATCACCATCAAGGCCGACCGTTACGCTCGTCTGGGCGAACTGAAAGACCAGGTGGTTGCCAAGCTGTCCGGTGAAGAAGGCCAGCCTTCCTCCAGCGAAGTCAAAGCGGCTTTCGGCGAAATCGAATACCGCACCGTTCGCGAAAACATCGTAAACGGCAAGCCACGTATCGA
The DNA here is from genome assembly GCF_000282215.1 of Pseudomonas sp. GM21. Lineage (GTDB taxonomy): Bacteria > Pseudomonadota > Gammaproteobacteria > Pseudomonadales > Pseudomonadaceae > Aquipseudomonas. The sequence goes on along the minus strand of NZ_AKJS01000010.1, from coordinate 129,615 downwards.
CGGTCGCGACACCAAGACCGTACGTCCGTTGAACATCGAAGTCGGTGTTCTGCCTAAGACCCACGGCTCGGCGCTGTTCACCCGTGGCGAAACCCAGGCTCTGGTTGTTGCAACACTGGGTACCGCCCGTGACGCACAACTGCTGGACACCCTGGAAGGCGAGAAAAAAGACCCGTTCATGCTGCACTACAACTTCCCTCCGTTCTCGGTAGGTGAGTGTGGTCGCATGGGTGGCGCCGGTCGTCGCGAAATCGGTCACGGCCGTCTGGCCCGTCGTTCGATTGCAGCCATGCTGCCTGCCGCTGACGTGTTCCCGTACACCATTCGTGTTGTGTCGGAAATCACCGAGTCCAACGGTTCGAGCTCCATGGCTTCGGTCTGCGGCGCCTCCCTGGCCCTGATGGATGCTGGCGTTCCGATGAAGGCACCGGTTGCCGGTATCGCCATGGGTCTGGTTAAAGAAGGCGAGAAATTTGCCATTCTGACCGACATCCTGGGTGACGAAGACCACCTCGGCGACATGGACTTCAAAGTAGCCGGTACCGCCAAAGGTGTTACCGCGCTGCAGATGGACATCAAGATCAAAGGCATCACCGAAGAAATCATGGAAATCGCTCTGGGCCAAGCCCTGGAAGCGCGCCTGAACATCCTCGGTCAGATGAACCAGATCATCGGCCAGTCGCGTACCGAACTGTCGGAAAACGCTCCGACCATGATCGCGATGAAAATCGACACCGACAAAATCCGTGACGTTATCGGTAAAGGCGGCGCGACCATTCGTGCGATCTGTGAAGAGACCAAGGCTTCGATCGACATCGAAGACGACGGCTCGATCAAGATCTTCGGCGAAACCAAGGAAGCGGCTGAAGCAGCACGTCAGCGCGTTCTGGGCATCACCGCAGAAGCTGAAATCGGCAAGATCTACGTGGGTAAGGTTGAGCGCATCGTCGACTTCGGCGCATTCGTCAACATCCTGCCAGGCAAGGACGGTCTGGTTCACATCTCCATGCTGAGCGACGCTCGCGTTGAGAAAGTGACCGACATCCTGAAAGAAGGCCAGGAAGTGGAAGTACTGGTACTGGACGTGGACAACCGCGGCCGTATCAAGCTATCCATCAAGGACGTAGCAGCAGCCAAGGCTTCGGGCGTTTAATCACTCCCCACGCCTGACCGCTTCAACGTTATAAAAAATGCCCCGCAGTGAAAACTGCGGGGCATTTTTTTGTCTGCAAAACGGGGTGTGAAGTTGCTGGCCTTCGAACCCGGTGCTAGGTTTAGCCCACTGCCCGTGTAGCTCAGTTGGTAGAGCAGCGCACTCGTAACGCGAAGGTCGCAGGTTCGACTCCTGTCTCGGGCACCAACACACTGTTTAGATCTGTCTCGATTAGTATACGGATCACCACAAAAGGCCCGCCTAGTGCGGGCTTTGTTGTTTATTGCTGCCTATATCTGCCTCTAGGCATATACCTATTTTAGGTATATGTTTAGGTGTATTCCGGTTCGACGAGAAAACGTATACCTATGGCCCGCACCGTTACGCCCCTATCTGACCCCAAGTGCGACGCCGCTAAGGCCAGAGAGAAGGATTACACCCTGTTCGACGGTAAGGGCCTGTTCCTGCTGGTCAAAGCTAGCGGTACCAAAGTCTGGCGCTTCAAGTACACCAGGCCAGATGGTAGGTCTGGACTGGCCACCTTCGGCAACTATCCAGCTTTAAGACTCAAGGCTGCGCGGGAGCGTCGAGCGGATGCTCTTGAGCTTTTGGCTCGCGGACAAGACCCCATCGAGCACGCCAAGCAATCCAAGTTTGAAGCGGCCAATGCCCGCGCCAACACGTTCAAGGCATTGGCGTTGGAGTGGCACGCCGCTTGTTCCCGGAAGTGGTCACCTGGTCATGCGACGACGGTGCTACGTCGCATTGAAACGCATCTGCTCCCTGCAATAGGGGAGCGGCCAGTGACCGAGCTAAAGACCCGCGATCTGATGGTGCCACTTAAGGCAGTCGAGAAACGCGACACCTTGGAGACGGCAGGGCGCTTGCGCCAGTACATGACCGGCATCATGCGCATGGCGGTTCAGCATGGGCATATCGACAGTAATCCGGCAATTGACCTTCAGGGGGCTACTGCTACCCGCAAGGCGGCTCACCGCCCAGCGTTACCTTTGGATCGGTTGCCTGAGCTGTTGCAGCGCATTGAGGCCGATTCGGGGAGGCAGCTGACGAAACTCGCTGTGCAACTGACCCTGTTGGTGTTCATCCGCTCCAGCGAGCTGCGCTTTGCCCGCTGGGGGGAAATCGACACTGCTCGCTCGATGTGGGAAATCCCCGGCGAGCGCCAGCCCATCGAGGGCGTGAAGAGCTCGCATCGCGGCTCCAAGATGAGCACTCCGCACCTGGTGCCACTGAGCCGTCAGGTACTGGCATCGCTCGATCAAGTGCGTGGATTGACCGGGCGCTTCGATCTGGTCTTTGCCGGCGACCACCACCACTGGAAGCCGATGAGCGAAAACACCGTGAACAAGGCGCTGCGCCGCATGGGGTATGACACCAAGGTCGATGTGTGCGGGCACGGCTTCCGATCTATGGCCTGTTCGGCCTTGGTGGAGTCGGGGCTGTGGAGCAAGGATGCGGTAGAGCGGCAGATGAGCCACCAAGAGCGGAATACCGTACGTGCCGCATACATCCACAAGGCCGAACACATCGAAGCGCGCCGACTGATGGTGCAATGGTGGGCCGACTATCTGGATGCTAATCGGGAAAAACACATCACACCATATGACTTTGCCCACCGGGCTGACGCCGTCAATGTGGTGTCGATCAAACGGGCCTGATGCGGGCCTTCCTTTGTCGGCGTAGATAGATATAGACTGAAAGCCATCACTGTTCAGATGCACAGTATCAGAACAGATAAAGCGTTTTGGCCAACCTAGCCCGACGGGGTGAAAAACGGACACTCAACCGCCTGGTTGGCCAATCTATTGAGTAATGCCGGAGGGCATTAACGGTGAGCAATCCGCCAACAGCAGATCAGTTTGGTCGCTTATCCAAAGCGGGGCAAACTCTCAGGAGTTCGTTAGGGGAGCGGCTCCGGGAAAAGTTTTTGACCTTTAAGGATGCCCAGCCGACCGAAGCTGAAATTCTTGATCTGGTTAGCTTTTCCGTTATTTCATTTGATGAGGAAACCGAAGCAGCGCTAGGCGCAGATGGGATTTTTTGCCTAGCCTGGCTCGATAGTGAGCCAGCATTCAAGCTGGCAATCAAAACCCTTGGTTACAGTCAGTCTGACTGGGGAAGTTGGGGGGGGATTTTTGAAGATTACATTCGGCGTAGCTTCAAGCATAACTACTTACCTGGATATGTGGCCTCTAGAATTGCAACTCACGGAAGTCGATATCTCAGAAATATATCCAGCATAGCTGGAGCGCTCAGCAGGTACCTCTCCGGGGCTCGTCACAGGGAAGTAATAGACGGGCCATCTACCATCCAACGAATGAAGGAGCTTCTGCTTGAATTTGAGCAGCTCGTAGCAGTTGATTGGATGCCGGAAGATCTCAAGGAGCAACTGAAGTACAAAGTGAGAACACGCAGTGCAATCAAACTGTTAGATGAGCCGTATATCCTGGAGAGCCCGACCAGCAGGCGGAACGACGCAGATCTACCAACAAGATTGTTGGCATCTGAATTGTTGCGCATCAACTACAGCCATCAAAAATCATTCCATAAAAAAGCCGTGTTTCATCTGTTGGGCCTATCGTTCGTAGAAAGGCCCTTGGAGATGAGAACAATCGAACGGTTAGCAAAAAGTGAAATGGATGCTTTACGGGAATGCTGGGCGAAAAAGATCGCCGACAGAAAAGGGCTCGATTTCGACTTTGTTCTGACGACACTAAAGACGAACAAAAGCCTCACCTTGCCGCACGAGATGGACCTCTAAAATGGGGGTGCTTTGTCGTCCTCAAGCATCATCAAAGTTGCGAACCTGTTTCCCGTCGCCATCAACAACGGGAAACAGACATGAGCAACATTCGCCAAATCGAAGCCGCCAGCGCTTCACAGTTCGACCCTGCAAACACGATCATCCGTTTTCCTGAGGTGGAGGCCATCACCGGCCTTGCCCGTGCCACCGTCTACAAGCGCCTCAAAGACGACCCGACTTTTCCCCGTCCGGTATCGCTGAGCAACAGCAAGTCACGCGGATCGCCGGTTGGCTTCGTGCTGGCTGAGGTTCAAGGCTGGGTTCGTCAACGCATCGCATTGCGCAAGGTGGCCTAAAATGCAGACAAAAAAAATGGCCGACCAACAGGCCAGCCACGAAACATCTCCCCGCAATGATATCAGTGACACCAGCAACAATGCGCAGAACAATCGGCTTGCCGGTCGTATGGAGCAAGGCAACATTGATACGTTCACCATCATGCGTGAGCTCAACATCTGCCGCCCTGGTGCGCGCATCTGCGATCTGCGGGCAGCCGGCTACAAGATCCTCACCAATCGGATAACGCTTACAGATGAATGGGGGCGCATCCACCGTGGCGTGGCCGTGTACACCCTGATCGCTAAGCCTGGCGTAAAGGTGGCGGCATGAACGCTATCGTTTTGACCCAATCTAAAGGTGAGGCTCGCGCAGATAGCCGTGTACTGGCCGACCAACTGGGCGTTAAACCCAAGAACACGCTTGGCCTGATCGAGCGGTACATCAGCAAGTTTGAGCGGTTTGGGGTTGTTCCGTTTCAAACGGAGAAACCCGGCGCCGGTACTGCTGGTGGTAGGCCTGAACGGTTCGTGCTGCTCAACGAAGATCAGTGCTATTTCCTGCTGTCCCTCTCACGCAACACTGATCGCGTCGTAGAGCTGAAGTCGAGCCTGATTATGGCGTTCCGTGAAGCCCGCTATGGGCACGCCTGCCAGACGCTGCTGGCTCGTAAGGACGAAGCGAGCCAGAGCGGTCGCCGGCTGGCCCATTGGCGCTATGACAAGCCTGGCATCCACCAGCATGTAGAGCACTTGAGAGAGCAGCTGAAGTTGCCTATCGAGCTGGAGGGCGTACGCCCATGAAGACCATCGCCCACCCAGCATCGACACTGCTCAAACTGAAACAGGGTGTTGCATCTAAGGTTGGCCAGATGTATTGTCCGGCTGTCGCCACATTGCTGGCGACCGGGCTTGGTCGCCCGAGTAACTTGGCGCATAGGCGCCCCATCACGATTGCAGGCGCTTTTTTTGTGCCCGCAGTTACGTGTTATGGCGGCTGTGCGTGGGAGGGCTTCGGCCCTGCCGGGTTCCAAGTTCCCGGTCGACCAACCTACGCACAGCTGCCACCCATTCGCTTGGTCGCGAAAGTGGCAGTTCCATCGAAACTTGGAGCTCCACCTATGCACGCCCTTATTCCGTCCAAAATCCGCGCCCTTGCTCACCGCCGTATGGCTCTGAGCGCCCTCCGCGCCGACTCGTCCCTGTCTGTCCGCCTCGCCCGCTACAACGCCCACATGGCAATCGTCCGCACCTTGGAATCTCAAGGAGGCGTGCTATGAGCATCAAGGCCAAAGCACCCAGCTACAAAGAAGTCGCAGACGAGGCTGTTTTCCAGCTGGACTGTGGCCGAGAGTTCGCTGATTGGATGTTCGCGCTCATGACGGCAATCCGCGACGACCATGAGTACTCCTTAGGGCGCAATTCTGCTGCGCTGTCCAAGCTTGGGTTGTTCCTATCCGAAAACCACCTGGCTGACACCGAGCGCGACTTCGACCGACTCACTGAAAACCTGTCGAGTCTTGGCGGTGCCTTATGAGCTCCTCCATTCATTCCACCGATAGCTCCCTAGAAGACCTGCGCGACGTGCAAGAAATCCTTGTGCTGCTCAGCGTGGCCATGGCCGTTATTGCCTCGCCCACCACTCCGATCATCGTCGCCCGTGTCGCTGCCGTTATTGCACAACACACTGCGATGGCCTGGGCCGATCTGCTCGAAGGCATGATCGAGTCGAATGGGGGGGAGCGATGAAAACCGCGAAGAAGCCCTCAACTAAAATTACTGAGCGAGCCTGGTGCCACATCGCCAGACGCTCCGACAATCGCCACGCCAATGTCAGGCTTACCGGAGCGTATTTTTCGGCCTTGCTATCAGAAGCACATCGCTCGCAGTCAACCAACTGTCGGAGGTGTGAAATGAACATTGCTCTGAATCGCAACGCTCCTGAAAACCACTTGTGCGCATTCCACTCTAGGTCGCACCAACTAGATGTAGAAGACTCGACTGACGACATCAGCATATCGCGCCAAAAGTACTTCAGCATCTGCGTCCCCCTGCCAGGCATGCCTACTGGGAATCGGCTTCCTTACGGTGTCTGCGGCCCATTTCTTGATGAAGTCGAGGCGCTCGGCGCACTGCAAGCACTCCAGGCAAAAATGCCAAATCGGAAGCTTGCCGTCATGTACGGCCAGAACTTTTTTAAAACGCCGTACATGGGCTTAAAAAGCGATCAAGAACTAGCTAGAGCCAGGCTCCTAGCGCTGCTGACAGCGGAGTAAACGATGGAAAACCTTCAACAACGCTCTTCAGCGTTGACGGGATCGGCTTGCCCGAAGAAAGCCACTGAGCTGTTTTACGTAACTCACCCAAAGGTGCCCAAGGCACTGCTGGGCCCCTTCCTGACCGAAGCCGACGCCGAGTGCGGGCGCGTAGTTATGCGTAGTGCTGAGGCTCAGGTGACGGCCTGTTTGGTTGATGCCGTCGACGACATTACCCACTGGCATGCCGTGAACAACGGACAGGTCTGTCGGGCCTTTGCTGGCGCTGATCGCCGGGAGGTGAACCATGGGTGATGTGATCCCGTTCGACCCATTCACCAGCATCGTGCGTGACGACGTGCCGCCGCATATCGATTCGTACAGCTTTGCCCTGCTGGTCGGCATCTTCAACGACCTGACGATATTGCGTGACAGCGAGCCAGATCGTGAACGTGCCGCACTAATGCGCAAGACGACCACCAAGCTCAACGCTGTGTTGGCACGGTTTGAACCGCCACAGGGGGCCGCATGACAGACGCGACGATCCTTTTTCGTGATGCGCTCCAGTCGGTCTATGGGCCGCTTGATTGGTTGCCTATCCCTGATGGTGCTATTCACCGTTTCCGCGTTCCGGACGACAAGCCCGGTTCGCTCAATGGTTGGTATGTGCTCTATCTAGACGGCATTGCGTCGGGCGCGTTCGGCAGTTGGAAGTCAGGTGGCTCCAGCACCTGGAGCTGTCGTGAACCTGCCGACCACCGCGAAGCCGAACAGCTGCGCCAGCGCATCGAGCAGGCCCGCCAGCAGCGCGAAGCCGAGCAACGCCAGCGCCAACTGAGCGCGGCAACACTTGCTCAACGCTGGTGGCGTGACGCTCGCCGCGCTGATCCTGACCATGCCTATTTAATCGCTAAGGGCGTTCGCTCCCACAGCCTGCGCCAACGCAATGACGAGTTACTGGTGCCGCTGTATGCCGGTGGTGTGCTGGTCAACCTGCAGCGCATCGCCCCGGACGGCAGCAAGCGTTTCTTGGCCGGGGGCCGGGTCAAGGGCAGCTATTCGCCCATGGGGCGTATCACACCCGGCAAGCCGCTGTGTATTTGCGAAGGCTGGGCCACGGGGGCCACGCTTCACGAAAGCGGCTACACCGTCGCCTGCGCCATGAATGCCGGGAACCTCAAGCCGGTGGCGCTGGCGCTTCGGGCTGAATACCACACCACCGAAATCATCGTTGCCGGCGACGACGACCGAATGACCGAGGGCAACCCCGGACGCACCGCCGCCAATGCCGCCGCCGCAGCCTGTGGCGGCTTGGTGACGTTTTCCGAGTGGCCCGCTGATGCCCCGTTAACCCTCTCCGACTTCAACGACTTAGCAATCTGGAGCCGTGACCATGCGCACGCCTGAAAACAACGTAATCAACCTGCGCCCCGAAGCGCCCATGGTTGAACCTGAGCGCCCATGCTGGGGTGTTTACGATCACTGGGTGACGAATGAGAAAGGCCGCAGATTGCGCCCCGGCGTGTACTGGCACGGCTTCAAGCGCAGTGCCGCCGACGATGATGCCGACGACGACAAAACAGACCGCCCGATCACTGACGAATGGATCGCCACCCCCGTGACCGTCGCCGCTCGCACCACCAATAGCGATGACGGTAGCGAGGGGCGTTTCCTGCGCCTGGTGACCGAGAGCGGCACCAAGGAATGGATCATTCCAATGGAGGTGTTCGGCGGTAGTGGCGAGGACGCCAGGCGCCAACTGTTCGGCATGGGCGTCATCATTGCCCTCAAGAAGCGCGGCCAGTTCATGGAGTATTTGCTTGAGCAACGCCCTGCCGAGGTGTTCGCCACCACCTGCCGACCGGGCTGGCATGTGTCGGGGGCCTTTGTGTTGCCAGGCCGTACCATTGGCAGCGACAAGGTGCGTTATCAGGCCAGCGGTAAGGGACAGAACCTGTTCAGCCTGCGCGGCGACCTGGCGGGATGGAAAGCCGAGGTCGCCGCCAAGTGCGAGGGCAATCCGGTGCTGACCCTGGCGATTGGCTGCGCCCTCGCTGGCCCGCTGCTGAGTCTGGTCGGTGTCTTGGGTGGCGGTGTTCACCTGGTGGGCGACAGCTCTAGCGGCAAGACTTTGGCGCAACTGATCGGTTCATCCGTGTGGGGTGACCCCGGCATCTTTGCCGCATCGTGGGACATGACCAAGGGCGGTCTGGAGATTGAAGCCTCGGGCCGCAATGACACCATGCTGCCTCTGGATGAAATCAAGCGAGCCGACCCCAAGCGCGTACAGGAAATGGCCTACTCGCTCGCCAACGGCCAAGGTAAAGGCACCATGACCCGTGAGCGGGAAGGACGCGCCAAACTGTCATGGCGCCTGCTGGCGCTGTCGAGTGGCGAACGCTCCCTGTCTGAACACGCGGCCATCGGCGGTAATGCGGCCCACGCTGGCGCCGAGCTGCGCATGGTGGACGTGAACGCCGGTACTCGCACCCACCGCGCCTTTGATGAATTACACGGCCTTGCGGGCGCCGACTTCCACCGCCTGCTGACCGTGGCGGTTGGCGCCCACCATGGGCACATCGGGCCAGCCTTCGTGGAGAAGCTGCTCGCCAGTGATGACCGCCCCGGATTGCTGGAAGACTTCGCCGGCATCCGCGCCAGCTTCACCGAGGATAACGCCCAGGCTGGACGGGTGGCCGACCGTTTCGCCGTCATCGCATTGGCAGGGGAAATGGCCATCGCTTACGGCCTGTTGCCCTGGGCGCCGGGAAGCGCTTTGGCTGACTGCCAGTTGTTGTATGGCGAGTGGCTGAGCCGGGTGGGCAGCGGCAATGCCGAAGACCGCCAGATCCTTTCCGGTGTCCTCGACTTTATCGACAAACACGGCAGTAGCCGATTCTCCGACGTGAACGACCAGACGCCTGACACCAGGGTATTCAACCGGGCCGGGTACTGGGAGCTATCCATGGGTAAACGGCTGTACCTGTTCAACAAGTCCGCGCTGACCGAGGCCGCACATGGTCATGGCTTGAACCGTGTCATCAAGGCACTTGAAGGCGCGGGTGTTCTGGCAAAGCGGGACGCGGATCGCAAGCGCAGCACCAAAAACTATCGTCTCCCCGGTGGCGGTCAATCTCGCCTGTATGTCGTTGACCCAGAGGCCATGGACATGGAAGGGGGCGGCCTATGAACGGCACCCAAACACCATTTGCCCGGATTGCCCGAGTTCATAGGAACCTAGAACTGGTGGCAACAGTGGCAACAGTGGCAACGGCCTTGCTGGGCGGGCCTCTCAGCCGTTGCCACCCTATAAAAAAAGTGGCAACAAGTGGCAACACACACATCAGTTTCAATATAAGAGCCCGCAACAAATCTCACATTTGGTTATCACCGTTGCCACAAAAAACCGAGTGGCAACGAAATAGCAACATCGGACACGGCTGGAGACCCCGGTTTACGGGGCTGTTGCCACCGTTGCCACTGTTGCCACACTTTTTGAATTCACAGCAACATGTGTATGTGAGTAATCCGGGCATGGTGGAGCAATGAGCCTCCTTTCCGGCCTGCTCGATCACATCCCGCCAACCCTCGCTGATGCTGCAAAACCGGCCATGGTGAATCGCACCACGGATCATGCACGTTTGGTGCTGGTCGAGCACTCCGCCCAATTACCGGCAAGCACTTACACCAACGCCGCCAATGCCACACCCGGGTGGCGTCACGCCCGCGACCAATATCTGAATCACATCATGACCTGTCGAGCCTGCTGCGCGCCGACAGCTCGTTACTGCCTGGCTGGCGCCGATCTGCGCGCTATCTACGACCGCATACCCATGGAGTTAAACCAATGAAGAAGAACCTCGTCATTGCCCTGTGCGACATCGCATTGAAACCAGGCACCAGCACCGCCACGAAACTCATCGCCAAGCGGCGTATTTGTCGCGCCGTTGCTCATCAGCTCGATTTCATCCGTGCTGAAAGACGTGTCATGCACCGTGAAGCGGGCAAGTTGAAAGCGTTCCTGCCATTCACTCGGCAAGCCATCGCAGACCTGGAGAAAAAAGCTCTAGAACACCGAGAGGATGAACGCAGTGCGGCGCGCCGTGTACTGGCTGATTTGGGGCAAACACTGATGTACGACCGTGGAAGGCTGGCCGACTCTCTGGGCTTTGACCTTATGTGCGATCTGCTGAGCGTCAACCCCGTACATCGCAAGCAGGCGCATACGAACGGTGACACCAGTCTTCGTGGAGTGGTCTACCAATACCGGCTGGAGGACAGCTCCACGGAGTACGGCGGTGAATGGGGACAAGGTGGCCCGTTCTATCGCGCCTGCCATGCCGCAATCATCCGGATTACTAAGGAATGCCCCGAAAACCTACCTGACCTGTTCGAGCCTGGTGAAGTGTTCGACCCGAAAATGCCACCAGCCCCGTGGCTAGTTGGCGAATGACCCCATTTGGTACGCGACACGTTTTGCGGATTGCGAAAACGTGTCGCGAAATTGGCAGACTGGCCTTGGAAGCGCTCTCTGTGGGATCGAGCCTTTTCGGTCTCATCTGAGGCCGAGCGACTGAGCTGAAAATTCAGCCATGTATCACTTTGCCTACCTCCGACTTACTGCAACAAAACCGTCTCCCTCAATGCCCTGCCGATCAATAGATCAGGTGGGATTTTTTATGCGTATCTGTATCAACTCAAGCACACCTGAAAAGAACTGTTCAAATATACAGATAAGGTCTAATCTGCCTGTATTAGGTTATAACCTAACACTGGAGAATGAGGATGAGCACAAGCACCAAGATCCGGGGCCGCCAAAACGGGCCAACCCGCGCAGAGGTTGCCGCCGCATACGAACGGCTGCGCATCGCGGCAATTTCCGGAAGCGTACAGGCAAATGCCGCGTTGATCGCCCTAGCGGAACGCCGTCTTCTGCTCTCTACCGAGGTTTTCGTCGCATGAATCAATGCCGCACCACAAGCACCGAGGGCCGACGTCCTCCTCTCGCACGCCGTCAGCAGTTGATGGCTCAACACCAATTCCTGTGGGGTTGATATGGCTGACATGACCGGGCTTCTCGATTTTGCAAAGACCCCTGAAGGGCAGGGACTTCTGTCGGCTGCCTTTGGCGGTCTGGCCGGCGCTCGCCGGGGTGCTCCAGTCAATACCCTGGGCGTTGCCGGATTGGCCGGCATGAATGGCTATAGCAATGCCCTGGAGCGCCAAACCACTGACCAGTATCGAGGCATGCAGGCGCAGCAAATTCAGGCCAATCTTGCGCAGAAAAAAAGGCAAGATGAGTGGCTGCTACAGCACATGCCGGGCAGCACTCCAGTAGCAGGCCCAGGCAATACGCAGCCTCCCGCTGGCCCCGATGGCGCCAAGCCATTTGCTCAGCTTGGCGGTCAATCGCCTATTCAGATGGGCGGTGCTGATGGTTACCAAGTGCCAGGTTCCCCGGCGACACCTAGCGCTGCGCCTGGAGGGATGCCACAAGGCCGACAGGCTCAGGGCCAATTCCCGCTTACCCTGAATGACATCACGACCTATCAGATGCTTGGCATGGAAGGTGGCGGCACCTTGCTGGATCTGTACAAGCAGGCCAACAACCCGCAGGAGCGCAAGGCCGGAAACTATTACATCGACCCGCGCACCGGCCAGCAGACCCATATGCCGAAAATGGCAGAAGGCGTAACGATGAATGCGCAGGGTCAGGCCATACCGGTACCGGGTGCGGCATCAGCCAACGCTGGCTACAAAGGTGCGGAAGCCAACGCAGTGGCCGGCGCTCAGTTCCCGTTCGATGTAGCGAAAAAACAGGCAGAGCAGGGCGGTGCCGCGAGTCTCGACCCAATGAAGGTTGTAGGCCCTGACGGCAACGAATACTACGTTCCGCGACTCAATGTCGCCGCAGGTGCAGGTGGTGCCGCGCCCGGGCAGGGTGGCGCACCTGGGCAGCCTGGCGGGTACATGGCCGGACGCAATCCAGTGGCTCAGGATGCCACCAAAGGGCTGAATAACGACTTCATTACCAACTCGTATCGCCCAACCCTTGATTCCGGGAAATCCGCTCAGGACATGAACGGCAATATCAGCGCCATGAGGGCTATCCCGATTGAAACCGGATGGGCGACTGACGCAAAAGCGGCGGCAGCCAACGTGCTTGCCGGCCTTGGGGTTGCACCACAAAACGCGCAACTGTTTGGCGCGAACGCGCAGAAATTTCAGTCAGTGGCTATGTCGCAAATCAACAAACAGTTGCAGGACAACAAAGGCACGCAAACGGAGGGCGATGCAGCCAGGGCGCTGCAAACATTCGCCTCTCTGGAAAAAACGCCGATGGCCAACGCATACATCCTCGATTTGGCGCAGGCGAAGAATAACTCTGCAATCAGAAAAGCCGATTACTACGAGAAGGCCATCAAAATCGCGCAGGAGCGAGGAATGCCCCTGTCAGAGGTTGATGCCCAATACCGGAAAATTCAGCAGTCGATCTGGGCTGATCCGGTCATGTCTCGCTGGCAGAACCAAGGTAAGCAGTAATGGGCCTCTTCGCCCAGCTCGAGCAGAAGAACAGGCTGCCGTCCGGATTGCTGGATGCTGTCTGGTCTGCCGAGTCGAGTCGCGGCCAAAACATGCAGTCCCCGAAAGGCGCGCAAGGGCACTTCCAGTTCATGCCCGCCACTGCCCAGCAATACGGCCTGAATGACCCCAACAACCTGCAGCAGTCAGCCGCTGCTGCCGCCAAGATGCTCTCCGACATGATGCAGCAGACCGGCAGCGTTCCCGGGGCATTGGCCGCTTACAACTGGGGCATTGGCAACGTCCAACGCAAGGGCATGGACGCCGCTCCAGCCGAGACGCGCAACTATATCCAGAAGGTGACAGCCAATATGTCCCAGCAATCAGACCCATTTGCCGAGTTGAATAAAGAGTTCAGCCAGGCTGCGCCATCACAGCAGCAGGACGACCCTTTCGCTGAATTGAACAAGGAGTTCTCTGCACCCGCCCCGCAGCAGGCCGCGCCTGCAATGAGCGCCCAGCAGCCAAATCAGCCTGTCCAGACCGCTCCTGCCCAACAGGCCATGCTGCCGGAGCAATCCGGCGGTGTTCAGCCCGCTCCGCACCAAGCAGGACGGTTCGGCGGGACGTTGCCTCAGCTGCCAGCTAATGCAGGGAAGGAGCTGATGGCGGACACAGGCAACCTGCTGGCAGGCAGCGCACGCGGTGCTGGGTCTATCGGAGCAACCATCCTTGCGCCATGGGATATAGGCAAAGATGCCCTCAATGGCAAAGGCCTGTCCCTGGAGTCGAATAATCAACGTCGGACTGATCTTGATTCGATGCTGCGAGCCATTGGCGCAAATCCTGACTCCATGGCCTTCAAGGCCGGCAAGATCGGCACCGAAATACTCGGGACTGGCGGCATGGGTGGCGCATTGGCGAAAGGTGCCGCATTGCTGCCTGGTGCAGCCAAGATCGCCCCGCTGATTGAGTCGATAGGTTCTGGCGGCTTTCGTGTTGGTGGTTTGACCGGCCTGCCTGCACTGGCAACACGCAGCGCAGGCGGGGCGATCACTGGCGGCGCATCGGCTGGTCTGATTAATCCGCAAGATGCCGGTATGGGGGCCATGGTTGGTGGCGTGATCCCTGGTGCCGCATCGGTTGCTGGCAGCACGACTCGCGCTATAGGCCGAGCGGTGCGCGGCGGTGATGTAAAGCCGGCGGTTGTCGACCTTGCGAACAAGGCGAAAGATATTTACGGGATTGATATTCCTGCTGACAGGATCGTCAAAAGCAAACCCATGAATGCCCTTGCCGCCTCGCTCGAATACATGCCTTTCAGCGGCAGGACTGGCACGCTGTCAAAGATGAACGACCAGCTGAAAACAGCGCTGAGCCGCACGATTGGCCAAGACACCGATGATGTGGGTATGGCGTTGCGGAATGCCAGGGCAGATCTGGGGGCGAAGTTTGAAACCGTTCTGCAAAACAACAAGGTGAAGGTCGATAAGCAGTTTGTTGACGAACTTGCGCAGCATGCACACCAAGCATCGAATGATTTGGAGAGTGGTCAGGCTGCGATCATTCAGAAGCAAATCGACGAGATCATGGCCAAGGTGCAGAACGGCGAAATCGATGGCCAGGCTGCCTACAACATCAAAAGAACGCTAGATCGCATTGGCGGCCATAACACGCCTCAAGCCTACTACGCGGGCGATCTTAAAAAGTCATTGATGAGCGCGCTTAACCGCTCAATGAAGCCAGAAGAGGCGGCTGATTTTGCCAAGGTTCGCCGGCAATATGGAACCATGCTTGACCTGGAGAAGCTGGCTCAAAACGGCGCCGAGGGCGATATCTCGGTCGCTCGACTGGCCAACATGAAGAACATCGGCAATCCAGAGCTACAAGATCTGGCCGATATCAGCGCTCAATTCCTGAAATCGCGAGAAAGCCCGCACGGTGCTATGCAGCGCCTGATGCTTGGCGGTCTTGGGGCGATAGGGGCAGGATCTGGCGCGGTGGCCCCATTGGTGGTCGCCGGCGGCATTGCGGCAGGCAGAGGGGCGAATATGGCCCTGAATAGCAAAGCCGTTCGTGGCCTGCTTACGCGCCCTCCGAGTCAGGGTCGCGGCTTGCTTTCACTGGGTGCCGAGAAGGCGAACAAGGTTCTTCCGTTACTTGCCCCGCAACTTCTCAGTGACCAGTAAGGCCCAGCCAGAACCCGTAAATGGCCGCACCTATAACGATGGCCACTCCTTTCCAGATCATGAAGTCGATCATCGTAAAACCTGAGAAATCCACCAAGACCTCCAAGCCCGCCCTGTGCGGGCTTTTACTGGGATTACAAAAAAATGCCGATCCCTGCTTCGATCTATGAACCTTCCACTACGGCTGACAGCACTAGCCCAGCCGGCGCTGAATCAGCCATTGAGTCTAGTCGTACAGCAGCACCACAGCCGAGCTTGATGCCGCTAATTACTGCGCCAGGCCTTCTAAGTCTTGCACGAGTGACGAGTCGCATGAGAGGCGCTTTTCTTTGAGTATTCCCGGTAACTGGTAACCAGCCGACACCAAATTTCCCAATTGATTTAGGTTCCCTGAATGGGCAGAGCCAAGGAAAAAAACGCGACAGCGGACTACCGCTCCCTCAGCATTGTGGCGCTACACCGTGCAGGGATGCTGCGCGCTGGCTACGACGGCAGCTGGGAGTGGAAGCGCCGTGGTGAAGTGGTCGGGGCAATCGACGTCGAGTCTGAAAGCCAGACCCGTCTGCGTCTTCGGTATCGAGTGACAACGAAGGGAGAAGCCGAGTTGAAGGATTACCCCGTTCCGATCACCTGGACACCTTGTCACCTGGGCGGCAATCGTCCGTGGTTCCTGTGTCCCTGTTGTGGCCGGCGAGTCGCCAAGCTGTACCTGCGCCGCGTGTTCGCCTGCCGTCACTGTCTGCACCTCAACTACGCGAGCCAGCAAGCCAACAAGCGTGACCGTGCCGCCGATCTTTCGTCGAAGCTGCGCCGCTCCCTAAGCTGCCCCGGAGGCTACCTATCCATACCTGCCGAGTTAATTCCGAAGCCCAAAGGCATGCACTGGCGGACATTCGGGCAGAAGGTGAAGCAGCTCAAGCGTGTAGACGCTAGAGCTTTGGTCGATGCCGGGGCCCTGTTCGCTAGCATCGAGCGCAGCCTAGGACAGGCATACAGGGCTTTTGCCAGCGTCTGACTATCGCTTGATGAAACAGAGATGAGAATGCATGAGTAAAAACCGGATGTTCGACGGCAAGGCCAAAACACGCCTTATCGTGTCGGTCGGAGCTGAAACCGTAAACGCCATCGACCAACTGATCCACTATCCCTACGCGAACGATCATCCGGCCAAGGGCAATCGCTCAGAGTTCGTACGTCTGGCCATCGAGGAGAAGCTGTTGCGGGACAACTCTGATGATTATTGGTGTCCATAAAAAAGGCGGGCTGTTACAGAGACTGTTGCAGCTTCTGTTACAGCAAAACGTGCTGTTTCACGCAGTGTCATCACGCATTCTGGAGTGCGTGGAATGATCAGCGCCTGGCGTCGATGAGCTCTTTGAGCGTCTCCTGTTGAATCGTCTTTTTCATCGATCAAGGCTCTCCGGGCGAACTTGCCGATTGGATGTCTCCCAACATCCCAAGGCTGACCAGGTGCGTCGGGTAGTCGTCGATGATTTGGCGCATGCCGGCATCGCCGGGGTGTTGATCGAGTTGCTCACACACCCAGGTCAGTAACACGGCCCGGCCTGCCGGGTACGGGCCGTAGGGGGCGGCTTGCAGCACGTCGATCAGGTAAAGCACGCGGGCGGTGCGGCGCATCGGCGGTCTCCGGTCTCCGGCGCAGGGTCAGACCTGCGCGCAAGCCAGGAGTCTAGCCGCTGGTACGCCAAATGTACGGGGGTTGGTCGCCGCAACCCCGGCAGATTGCAACCAAGGCCGGGTCAGGTGCGGAGTGGTCTTTTACATAGGCAGCGTTATGCCGTGGCGGCCCAGCACATGTTTGCCGTAGGCCGCTACCTCTTCGTACAGGTATTCGTAGAGCGCATCACTCACTAGCTTGTGCTTCAGCAGCGCGTCTAGATACCCGGTGGCGTGCATGTGGTAACCGTGTCGCAACGGGTAATCGTCAGGGCAGTGGCTGAGCTCCTCGACCATCCGGCGCAGTTGCAGGCGAGCGGCATCAATGATGGCGGGGTGGTCTTGCTGGATCTGGATCAGGGGCAACATGGGCATGGGGCGGTTCCTCGGTGGGTGGCTGGGGCCAGCGTCAGTCGCTGGCCCGCGCCAGTTTGGCAAGGGCCGCGTCGTGCACTATGACCAGACTGCCGTACAGGTTGTTATAGGCCGCATCACTCACCAGTTTGTGCATCCGCAGCGCGGCCAGATACCCCGTCGCGTGCATCCGCGCACCGTGTTGCAACGGATGATTGCCATGGCACTTGTGGAGCTCCTCGACCATCCGGCTCAGTTGCAGGTTGGCGTCCTCAAAGATGGCGGGGTTGTCTTGCTGGATCTGGAACGTGGGCATGGGGCGGCTCCTCGTGGCCTTGGTCTTGGTAAGTTATAGATTGGTTTTGCAGTACGACCAAAACATCTCACCCGGCAATGACCTAGTCATAACCGCGAATTGGCGGGTGGCGCCATTACTGTCCTGGGTATCGCTGAGCAGCTACTGCCGCAACTCCAGGCCGTACTGCCACCGATTGCATATGGTGCGCTGGTGATGGTTGCCCGGGTGATTGGAAGGTGTGCCGCAGTTGAGTGCGGCTCAGCTTTGGCAATACACCCCATTCCTTCTATCGCATTCTTCTTGGGCTTCACCCCGACTCATATAGCAGTCTGGAAGTCTTTGGTCTTGATGCTTGTCCAGGATGAGATAGCCGCGAGCCACGCGACTCGCTGGATTTGCGCTACCACTGTCTTGGCCGTGCTCCATTGGTCTCGCGTTTACCACTACGAATCTGCCGGACATCTTGTTCTCCCTGCTTCCCCATATGAACGACCTACAGGTTTAGCGGGGGCACCCCAATATTTCAAGTTTTAGGAAAACCATGCCAACCATGCAACCCGACTGGGAGGCAATCTACAGCTACCGGAGGGTTTTGCTCTCTGAGAGCCGAAATTACCCGAACTGATAGTTCTCGACTGATATTGGTAGTCTCACCACGCCCAGTTAGTTGGCTGGAACGGGCGCTAGGACGCACCAAGCAAACTACCGCGACTACGCCAGTTATCAGATAATCGAACGCCTGTTCAGCGGCTGTTGAACATCACCACATCTGCGAGGCCGCCCAATGTCCGTTATCGACTGCGACTACCTGCCCGCCGACAAGGTGGTATTTCCGCCAGAGCTGGCGCTGCTGATTGTCAGGTAGGCCGCCGCCATGGCTAAAGCATTTGAGAGCCAGGAGGCCGACCAGCTACCAGAGACGCACGGCGTGCTCTTGCCCAAGGTGTGGAACCTCGGCGAGTCATCAGGGAAATGCGGCTGTAATCGGCTTGGGCGGACTACCGGGATTTTGGTAGTTTGCAGCATCGGTTTGCCATCACAACGGAATCGCGAAATAGCAAGGAGGTCACATGAAAGCCGATGACGACTGTTACAAGCTGTACGAGAAGATCTATTTTTTCGAGGCTGAACGAAAAGAAAAGCTGATCGCCCGCCTGAATCTGCCACTGGCGATGCTGGTAGCGCTCTCCAGCTTTCTGTCCTACTTATTGGGCAAAGCGCCCCCATCCACACACACTGCCGGCGTGTTCTTCTGGATATTTTTCCTCTGGTGTACGATCTGTGTCGGGATTGGAATTTTTCACTTTTCACAGGCGTGGCGGATTCGGAACGCTGATCTGGCCATACCGACGACGACGGAACTGGAAGCTCACCGCCAGGAGTTACTCGCCTACTACGGAGAAGGTGGCGAGGAGTTAGCAAATAGTTTCTTTTTCCAGACAATGGCCGATTACTACGTGATGGGCGCCACTAAAAATTCGCTCAACAATGACAAGCGAACCGCAGAGCTCGACCTTCTGTCCAAGTTTGTCATCTGGTCTATCGTCCTTGCGATTCTCTCGTTCGTCCCCTTCTACCTCTACAATAATCCCTGAGCTCATAAAAATGACCGACCAGAAGCGACCACCGCCACCTCCGCCACCAATGCGCAATATCAAAAGTGATGTTCCGCTGCCAAGGCGAGACCCGCCCTCGCGCCCAGTGCCGCCACCACCATCGCCGAAAGGAGCTTAGACGACCGACTATGACCAGAGATTAGGCATCCCCCCATATTTATGTGAATGACGAGTTTGCGAAGCAACGCTATGAATGAGCTGAGCCAATAGCCGACGACTGCCCCGAAACAGGATGACGGGAACGCCTCAGTGTGGCGTTATTGCCACGTCTGCTTCGGGCATTCGCCTGATCAATTCGGCGAGCTGCTTGCTCAGCCGGTCAGCGCGCTCCTTTTCCCGCCCAGCCTTCAACAGCGCTGCCTCCAATGCCTGATCAACCTCATCCAGACTGTCAGCTCGCTTTTCTAGTGTGATCTCCAGATCCTCAAGCGCCCGCTGGGCCTGCCTGAACTCGACCGCCTGCCGATCCAGTGCCATCTGCCGTGCATGTAGTGCCTCACTGGCTGAGCGTTGAAGCTTGTCCTGTATGGCTGAAGTCTTGGCCCTCAGCAGCAGCGCCTTGTAACTTGGTGTCTGTATCCCGACGACCGCAGCGGCCAGGTCTGATCGCTCAATAACCGGCTCAGCAGCGGCGAGTGCCTGGTAATACTGGCTGACCTTCTGATGGGGGGCTTTCGATCCCTCGATGCCGCGCAACAAACCGAACGGCTTCCCGCACCAATGATGGAAGTCGGTCTGCATCTTGCGCAGCTTGGCGGCACCGCCGAGAAAATCACGCGCAGACAGCCTCCCGTCCTTGGTCACCGGCACGACGTACGCGACTAGGTGGGGCGTCCTCTCGTCCAGGTGAACGGTAGCGCTGACAATGTTCGCGCCGCCGTGCCGAGCCTTCAGCCAGGCTATGGCCCGGTCGAAGTAGCCGCCTGTGTCTGGCATCGTCCCGCCGTGCCGGGTGAATGCCTCGGGGCTGGCGGTGATCAGATATTCAATGCAGAGCACCGCACCCTTACGCCGGCGTTCAGGCAGCTTGGCCAAGACCGCATTGGCAAGACCCGCAGCCGTCGTCGCGCCACCAACGTGCACATTGGCCGCACCATTGGAGTTCGGTGTGGGCATCTCTCGGAATGTGTGTCGGCCAGATCCAATAATCCCGGCGACCGACTTCAGCTTTTTTGTTCTTAGTATCGTGTAAGGCATGACTGCCCCCGTGCTGAGTGTTCTCATCTTCAGCGTGCGGGTGGAGCCAAGGTCGGTGCAAGTCACCCCAAGCGCAGCTTGTGTACTCACTACACAAACTGCGTTTGTTGTTCGCTTCCTGCGGAAGAAAAGAAGAACCGACTGCCACCTGGCCAACCACGGGCGACTGGCCAGCCCAGCGGGTAGATATGGTGAATACCGCCACGCCCTGGTCGCGGTCTGGTAATCATCCTTAGCAGTAGCTACATTGGGCGACCGAATAAGAAGCAAGCTAAGCAATGCTAGCCAGATGCCAGCCATAAGGCTGAAAGGGGTCTGCAACATGAATGCACACCAACGCTGTCGCCGCACCGTATTCTGGAGGGGCTCGTTCTCCGTGATACTCGGTTTCGCCGTCTTGAGTCTGGCCTTGATGCTGGCTGACCAATCAGCTCCAGTAACTCCCCAAGAACTCGATGGCGTAAATTTGAGCCAGCAAATGGGTCACTCCCAAAAATTGGGAAACCAGGCAGCCGCGCCAATTCTGGCGGCGTCTGAATAGGCCGAATCTGACCGCTCATCCGATCACTCAACTCTGCTTCGCCCTTGAACGTGATACGCCTTGGAATAGATGCAAAAACGACTGAGTGAGGGGGGGTACTTTCCGTTTTAGGTATACGTTTAGGTATACGGAAAGGAGCTTGCAAGGCGATATTTCAGTGAATGCACGGCCTATATGGTGATGTTCGATTCCTGTCTCGGGCACCATCCCCCTGTTGTTTCAACTTTGTGCTCAAAGTCCTTCCAGCGTTTTTTGTCGAATTGATGTAAAAGTCCATATAAATCGGCAACCAAACGTCCTATATTCGGTACCTGCACACGCACCACTTTGCAGTTTTCAGATGATCCCCGAATGGTTCTGAAGGCCAGACAAACCGGGCTTCTACCGGTTTTTTGCGTCAGAGAGATCCTTGATGATCCAGATCCATCTTCCATTCCCCAGATCAGCGAGAACGACATGACCGTTAAAGAATTGACCCAAGAAGCCAGACACGAAGAAGCGCTCAAAAAGTACTTGGTGGATTCGCCCCAGCTAGCCGAAGAGATCAAGGACCTGCCGGCCGACGATCAGAAAGACCAGATTCAATGGGCGTTTGAGGACGAGGCCGAAGCCCAGGGCTTGCAGCCGTGGGAATTGACGCTCAAATACACCTCCACCCCGGAAGAGTTCGAGGCTGCGCGCCTGGTGCTGCACAAGGAGGCGGCCGAGGTGCTGGGTGTCGAGTGGGAAGAATATTGCGAGATGAACAATCTGGTGGTTTGAGAGCAGCTTCAGGTTTCAAGCGGCAAGCTACAAGCCAAAGCAAACCTGCTTGAAGCCTGGAGCTTGCCGCTCGTAGCTGGGGCTCAGAGGCTCAAACGCATCGACAGATCGATAGCCTTCACGTCCTTGGTCATCGCGCCAATCGAAATGTAATCGACCCCGGTTTCGGCGACTGGCAGCAGAGTACTTTCGTTGATCCCGCCACTGGCTTCCAGTTTGGCTTTGCCTGCGTTCAGGCGCACGGCTTCACGCATGTCATCCAGGCTCAATTCATCGAGCATGATGATGTCAGCACCCGCCGTCAGAGCTTCCTTGAGCTCGCTCAGGCTTTCCACTTCGATCTCCACCGGTTTGCCCGGGGCGATCTTGTGCGCGGCGTTAATGGCTTCAGGGATGCCACCGCTGGCGGCGATATGGTTTTCCTTGATCAGGAAGGCGTCATACAGACCGATGCGGTGGTTGTGGCAGCCGCCGCAGGTCACGGCGTACTTCTGCGCCAGACGCAGACCGGGCAGGGTTTTGCGGGTGTCGAGCAACTTCACTTGGGTGTTGGCGACAAAATCAGCCAAGTACTGCGCACGCGTGGCCACACCCGACAGCAATTGCAGGAAGTTCAGTGCACTGCGTTCGCCGCTGAGCAGCGAGCGCGCCGGGCCTTCGAGGTGGAACAGCACCTGATTGGGTTTTACCCGTTCGCCGTCACACACTTGCCAATGCACTGCGACCCGTGGGTCCAGCTGCCGGAACACCGCATCAACCCACGCAGTGCCGGCAATGACGGCGGCATCACGAGTGATGATGGTGGCTTTAGCCAGGCGTTCGGCCGGGATCAACTGCGCGGTGATGTCGCCGCTGCCGATGTCTTCTCGCAACGCACGGCGTACGTTGGCTTCGATTTCGGCGGTCAGGTCGGCGAGACGTAGATTCGGCATAACGGGCTCCACAAACAAAGTGGTCCGATTATAGGGCCATGGCACGAGTCAACCCAAGGTCTCATAGACGTTCCATTCGCGGCAATGATCGCATCTGGAGGGGCTATCGCGGCATACTGGGCGCCAACACAGTCGTCGTTGAAGGAACCGGTATGCAGTTGGACCCCGCGAGTGGTTGGTGTCAGGACGTGCGTTTATGCCCCTCACCCAACTTCAATGCGCGCCCCTCGGGCGAAATTTCCCTGCTGGTGATCCACAACATCAGCTTGCCGCCAGCGCAGTTCGCCACCGGCAAAGTGCAGGAATTCTTCCAGAATCGTCTGGATGTCACGGAGCATCCTTATTTTGAAGGCATTGCTGACTTGCGGGTGTCCGCCCACTTTCTGATTGAGCGCGACGGTGCTGTCACTCAGTTTGTCTCTTGCATTGAACGTGCCTGGCACGCCGGTGTTTCGAGTTTCGAGGGCCGGGACACCTGTAACGATTTTTCGGTGGGCATCGAGCTTGAAGGCACGGATGATCTGCCGTTCACCGATGCTCAGTATCTTGCGCTGACGGCTTTGACCCGACAGCTGCAAAACGCCTACACCGGCATCACTGCGCAGCGCATTTGCGGGCACAGCGACGTCGCGCCGGGGCGCAAGACCGATCCAGGACCGGCGTTCGACTGGGCACGCTATCGCGCGGCCCTGGCAAAAGAGGAAGGACAATGAGTTTTCTGGTGTTGCTGTTGGCTGTGTGGATCGAGAAATTCTCGGCACTGCGCCATCGGGTCCAGCGAGATGGCGGTTGGGTGCGCGAGCTGAACAAGCTTGAGGTCACGCCACGTCTGATCGACCGGTCATGGTTAATCCTGATCATTATGGTGTTGTTGCCGGTCGCGCTGTTGGGGTTACTGCTCGTGGTGCTGGAGCCCTTGGCCTACGGTCTGCTGGCGTTACCGGTGCATTTGCTGGTGGTGATTTACAGCCTGGGCCGAGGCGATCTGTTGGCGGGCTTGGGGCCATTTCGCGATGCCTGGCGGCGGGAAGACCTGCAAGCCGCTGAGCATGTGGCCGAACGTGACCTGGATATTTGCGCTGAAAGTGGCGAGGAATTGCTGGAACGGGTCGAAGCACACCTGCTGTGGGAGGCTTATCAAAGTTTCTTTGCGGTCATTTTCTGGTACTTCCTGCTGGGGCCGGTTGCGGCCCTGAGTTATCGCTTGCTGGCACTGGCCGAGGAGCATGGGCAGAACCCGGCCGTGGTCGAGCGCGCGGCACAATTGCGCCACGCCTTTGATTGGGTGCCCGTGCGGTTGCTGGCGATGAGTTTTGCGCTGATCGGCAATTTTGTGGCGGTCAGCCGGGTGATGTTGCATGAGTTGCTGAACTGGAACATCAGCGCTGCTCAGCTGATCGAGAAAGTCGGGCTGGTAGCCGGTGAAATTCCGGCACCGGTCGTCGGACCGGATGGCATCAACAGCCTGGACCGGATCTGGGAGTTGCTACTGCGCGCGGCAGTGCTCTGGTACGCCGGTTTTGCGCTGTGGACGGTGCTCCCGTAACACCTCAATCCCTGTAGCAGCTGGCGCAGCCTGCGTCCGGCTGCGCAGCAGTCGTCAATCCAAATGACGAGTAAACCTGATAGTCCCAGTGTATTCACGACGCCTGCTTCGCAGCCGGACGCAGGCTGCGCCAGCTGCTACAGGGATTGATCTCCCCGCGTTAACCTTAAGTTACAAAACATCCTGCCGATTTAAGATATACAGGGATAGCGCTCGATAGTGGCTATCTGCCGCTGGCCTGCGCCTGCCAAATAAAAATAAGAACTCAAAGGGAGACTTCCAGTGAAGAGCTTGCTCTATCCCGCCGTCGCGCTGATGAACCGCCTGAGCTTCGGCATGAAGTTCAGCCTGATCAGCGTGCTGTTCCTTGTGCCCATGCTGGTGACCAACTTCTATCTGGTGCGCGACTCCTATCGTGAATTTCAGGGCACACAAGTCGAACTGCAGAGCCTCAACCTGCTGGGCAGCGGCCTGACCCTTCGGCGAGACCTGGAGACACTGAATAATCTGGTACAGATCAACGTCACGCTGGGCCAGTCCGGCAAGGCCGGCAATGTCGAGTCGAAGATCGGCACGCTGGAGCAAAGTATCCTGGCGCGCCTGCAAGGGCTGACGGCGATGACCACTGATCCAGAGCAGATCACCGCTTTTGATGGCAAGCGCGATGAAATGATTGCCGCTTTCAAGGCCCAGCAAGCGGAAACCTCCCTGCAAAGTAAAAGCGGCATGATCGGCAAACTGCTCGGCAGCGCGCAGATTTTCAGCCAGATCATCGCCACTCAGGCCGGCCTCAGTCGCGACAATCAAAGCGACATGCGTCAACTGAGCGAACTGATCACCAGCGTCACTCCACCTGTGACCCAACTGCTGGGCGAAGGCCGCGCGATGGGTTCCTTTTCGCTGGGGCAAGGCTTTATCAACTCGGCGTCGAGCACTCGATTTGATGAGCTGTTGGCGCAGATCGAAAAGCTTCAGGGCGAATACGGCCTGAAATTGCAGGACGCCTTGGGCTCCAGCAAAGCGGCGCGTGAAACCCTGGCCGCTCAAGCGGATAGCAGCAAGGCTTCGCTGAAAAAAGCCAGTGAGCTGTTCGAAGAAAAAGTGGTGATGGCGGACACACTCGATACACCCTGGCAGGGTTTTTACGATCAGGTCACTGGCCTGATGGACCAAACTTACCAACTCAACGAAGCCACCTTGAAATTCCTCGGTACCCAGTTGCAGCAGCGACTGGAGCAAAACCGCACTCACATGATCTTGCAGGCCGTGGCGCTGTCGGTGGTGTTTGTGCTGATTTTCTACCTTTACGGCGGCTTCTACGCTTCAACCCGCACCACCCTCAAGCGGCTTGGCGCCATGATGGACACAGTCGCTGCCGGCGACATGACGGTGACCTTCCGTGCGCAAAGCCGCGATGAACTTGGCGAGTTGGGCGAGGTGTTCAACGGCACCGTGAAGAAAATCCATGACCTGATCGAGCGAGTCGGCAAGACCGTCAATGAGGTCGAGCGTCAGGCCGGGCAGGTTCAAAGCGTTTCTACCCAGAGCAACCAGGCAGTGGCCGGGCAGCGTACGCAGATCGAGCAGGTCGCCACGGCCATGAACCAGATGTCGGCCACCTCCCTTGAGGTGGCGCGCAGTGCCGCCGCCGCGGTCAGCAGCGCCCACAGCGTCAATGACGAGACCATCACCGGCCGCGGGCTGGTGGCGTCCCAGCAGGGCAGCATCGCGCAATTGGCCAGTGAGATCGATCAGTCGGTGCTGGTGATCAATCAATTGGCCAGCGACAGCCAGTCCATCAGCCGTGTGCTGGAGGTGATCAAAAGCATCGCTGAGCAAACCAATCTTTTGGCCCTTAACGCGGCCATCGAAGCCGCTCGGGCCGGTGAGCAGGGGCGTGGTTTTGCGGTGGTGGCCGATGAGGTCCGCACGCTCGCCAAGCGCACCCAGCAATCGACCGAAGAAATCGAGCAGATGATCAGCAAGCTCCACAGCGGCGTCGGTGCGGCGGTGAAAGCCATGGGCATCAGCCATCAGGTGGCCGACGGCACGGTCGGGCAATCGGAAAAGGTCCAGCAGGCGCTGGAAAACATCCTCGGCGCCGTCGGCATGATCGTTGACCAGAACCAGCAAATCGCTGCCGCCGTCGAGCAGCAGACCGCCGTCGCCCACGACATCGATCAGAACATCGTCGAAATCAACCGTGCCGGCGAGCGCACCGCCGAAGGTGCGCACCAGACCGAGGATGCCAGCCGTGCGTTGTCGGCTCAGGTGGTGGAACTCAAGCACCTGATCAGCGCATTCCGGGTTTAGAAGATTCCTGTGGGTGCGAGCAGGGACGCCACCAAGGCCCAAGCCGACTGATTACCAGTAGAACAGCTCGCAAGCATTAGCCGTGCTGATGGCGGCCAATTGCCCAGGGCTGATCGCCATGATCTGCGCCAGTGCCGCGCAGATCGCCGGCAGGTGCGCCGGGCTGTTGCGTTGACCGGGAAACATGGCGGGAGCCATGTCCGGTGAGTCGGTTTCCAGCACCACGGACGCCAGCGGCAAATTGGCGAGCACGCGATGCATGCGCAGCGCCTGTGGCCAGGTCGCGGCGCCGCCCAGACCCAGTTTGAAACCGAGCTTGATGTACTCGTGCGCTTCTTCCTTGCTGCCCGCAAAGGCGTGGATGATCCCTGCGCGTTTCAGACGAAAGCGTTTCAACGTGGCAATCACCGCCGCATGGCTGCGCCGCACATGAATCAGCGCCGGCAGGTTGAAGTCCGCCGCCAGTTGCAGTTGCGCATCGAACAGCGCCTGTTGACGCTCTCGGTCGAGGGTTTCGATGAAGTAATCCAGACCGATTTCGCCCACGGCGCACAACTGCCGATGGCCGGCCAGACGCGTCAGCCAGTCGGCGAGCGCCTGTAAATCTTCAGGTCGGTGATCATCCAGGTAAACCGGGTGCAAACCGAATGCAGCATGCAAGTCTGGATCGCTTTGCACCAACTCCCAGACTCGCTGCCAATTCGCCTGATAAACCCCCAACACCACCATCCGCCGCACACCCAGGGCGCGGCTTTCGGCCAGCAGCGCCTGACGGTCCTCGTCGAAATCCGGAAAATCCAGATGAGTGTGGCTGTCGATCAGCTCCACGGTTCAGTCCCGCCGAATACGCTGCTTGAAAGTCCGCGCGATGGCCTGCACGCCGGGTTGGTAATCGGACTGCTCGATGGCGGCCAGTGCGAGCGCAAGGGCTTTGTCGGCGATCAACTGATGCTGCTGGGCCATGGCGTTGACCGGCAGCGGCAGGAAGTCCAGCAGCTGCGTGTCGCCGAACGTACCCAGGCGCAATGGACGGGTTTTCAGCGGATAGTCATGCAAGGCATCGAACACACCCTGAAGCAGCACGTAGGAGGTGGTCACCAGCGCATCCGGCAGATGACCCAGGCGCTGGAGCATTTCTTCCATCAACTGCTTGCCGCACTCGCGGCTGAACGACTCGCCGTGCTCGATCAATACCTCGCCCTGGAAGCCGTCCAGCGCTTCTTTGAAGCCGGCCGCGCGTTCCTGGCTGATACTCAACTCGGGGCGCGCGCCGATCAAGGCGATCTGCTTGGGCAACGGGTCCAGTAGACTGCGGGTCAAGTGCAGGCTGGCCTCGCGGTCATCACTGATCACCGAGCAGAAATGCTCGGGCTCCATGACCCGGTCGATGGCGATGATCGGAATGCCCTTGGCCTGCAACTGGCGATAGCTGTCATCACCTGTCGGCAGGCAACTGGCGACGATCAGCGCATCGCAGCGCCGGGCGCGGAACAGTTGCAGCAATTGCCGTTCACTGTCCGGCGCATCGTCGGAACTGGCGATCAGCAATTGATAGCCGCGTGCCCGGGCGCCTTGTTCCAGCAGTTTGGCGATTCGTGCGTAACTGGGGTTTTCCAGGTCCGGCAGAATAAACCCCAAGGTGCGTGTGTGCCGACTGCGCAACCCGGCGGCTTGAGGGTTGGGCGTAAAGCCATGTTGTTCGACGACCGCGCGCACGCGCTCGACAGTGGCACTGCTGATGCGTTGCTGTTCGGCCTTGCCATTAATGACATAACTGGCGGTGGTTACGGACACACCGGCCAACTGTGCGATATCACTGAGTTTCAACTCGGGATTTCCTTTTTTTCGAGCTTGCCCCGACATTTTCGCCAATCCTACCCGAATCAGGCAGACGACTAATGTCCAAGCACATCCGACAAGTTGGGCTTCAAGGATGAGACATTATCGAGTAACGTGCCAAGTATTCTAGATTAAACGTTTCAGCAGGCGTATTTTCGGGACTGTAGGCACCTTTGGCCGGTTCTGCCGTGAAACCGCCAAAAGTGAAGATTAGGCGCCTGTGCTGATTCATTCAAAACAATACCTGGCGTCATCAGATGCCAAAAAGGAGAAAGCATGCTCGAGCTCACCCTAGAGCAGATTTCCATGGGCCAATCGGCTGTGGATAAGTCCGCTGCGTTACAGTTATTGGCCGAGCAT
The DNA here is from genome assembly GCF_000282215.1 of Pseudomonas sp. GM21. Classification (GTDB taxonomy): domain Bacteria; phylum Pseudomonadota; class Gammaproteobacteria; order Pseudomonadales; family Pseudomonadaceae; genus Aquipseudomonas. Next base: position 100,962 of record NZ_AKJS01000010.1, on the reverse strand, counting down.
CTGATCGCTGATGGCCTGGTTGCCGAGGGCTATCTGGCCGGCTTGCAGGCGCGAGAAGCTCAGGGCTCGACCTTTCTCGGACAAGGTATTGCCATCCCCCACGGTACACCGCAGACCCGCGATCTGGTGTTTACCACCGGCGTGCGGCTGATGCAGTTCCCCGAGGGCGTGGATTGGGGCGACGGCCAGATCGTTTACCTGGCGATCGGTATCGCGGCCAAGTCCGATGAACATTTGCGATTGTTGCAACTGCTGACCCGCGCCCTCGGCGAAACCGATCTGGGCCAGGCTCTGCGCCGTGCCAGCTCCGCCGAGGCCTTGTTGAAACTGCTGCAAGGCGCGCCACAGGAATTGGCGCTGGATGCACAGATGATCGGCCTGGGTGTGTCCGCCGATGACTTCGAGGAACTGGTCTGGCGCGGTGCGCGTTTGCTGCGCCAGGCCGATTGCGTCAGCAACGGTTTCTCCGCCGTGTTGCAACAGGTCGAAGCGTTACCGCTGGGCGATGGCTTGTGGTGGTTGCACAGCGAACAAACGGTGAAGCGCCCGGGCCTGGCCTTCGTCACCCCGGACAAACCGATGCGCTACCTCGGCCAGCCACTCAGCGGTCTGTTCTGCCTGGCCAGCCTCGGTGAGGCGCATCAAGCCTTGCTCGAACGTCTTTGTGCGTTGCTGATTGAAGGTCGCGGTCACGAACTGGGCCGCGCCACCAGCAGTCGCAAGGTGCTCGAAGTGCTGGGTGGCGAACTGCCGGCGGACTGGCCGAGCGCTCGCATCGCCCTGGCCAACGCCCACGGCTTGCACGCGCGCCCGGCGAAAATCCTCGCGCAACTGGCGAAAAGTTTTGAAGGTGAAATTCGCGTACGCATCGTCGACGGCCAGGACAGTGCGGTATCGGTAAAAAGCTTGAGCAAACTGCTCAGTCTCGGCGCCCGTCGGGGCCAAGTGCTGGAATTCGTTGCCGAGCCGAGCATTGCCGCCGATGCCTTGCCGGCCTTGTTGACTGCCATCGAAGACGGCCTCGGTGAAGAGGTCGAGCCATTGCCGGCGGTGAGCCAACAGCACGAAGCAGTTGCCGAGGTGGCCGAAGTGCTGCTCGCCCCGGCGTCCGGCAGTGTCATTCAAGCCATCGCAGCTGCCCCGGGTATTGCCATCGGTCCGGCGCATATTCAGGTGCTGCAAATCATCGATTATCCGTTGCGTGGCGAGTCTGCCAGCATCGAACGTGAGCGTCTCATACACGCAATGGCGCAGGTGCGTCGCGACATCCAAGGCTTGATCGATCGTAGCAAGTCCAAGGCCATCCGCGAGATTTTCATCACTCACCAGGAAATGCTCGACGACCCGGAGCTGAGCGATGAAGTCGACACCCGTCTCAAACAAGGCGAAAGCGCCGAGGCGGCGTGCATGGCGGTGATCGAAGCGGCGGCCCGGCAACAGGAATCGTTGCAGGACGCATTGCTCGCCGAGCGGGCGGCTGATTTGCGCGACATTGGCCGTCGTGTGCTGGCGCAACTGGCTGGCGTTGTAACGCCGAGCGAGCCGGACCAGCCTTACATTCTGGTGATGGACGAAGTGGGGCCGTCCGATGTGGCGCGTCTCGATCCGGCTCGCGTCGCCGGTATTCTCACGGCTCGGGGCGGCGCCACGGCGCACAGCGCCATTGTTGCCCGGGCGCTGGGCATTCCAGCGCTGGTCGGTGCCGGGGAGGCCGTGTTGCTGCTGGCGCCGGGTACGCCTTTACTGATTGATGGCCAACGCGGTCGCTTGCATGTGGACGCCGATGTGTTGACCTTGCAACGCGCCACGGAAGAGCGCGACACCCGCGAACTGCGTTTGCAAAGGGCCGCTGAACAACGCCATCAACCGGCCCTCACCACCGATGGTCACGCGGTCGAAGTGTTCGCCAACATTGGCGAAAGCGCGGGCGTCACCAGCGCGGTGGAGCAGGGCGCCGAAGGCATTGGCTTGTTGCGCACCGAACTGATTTTCATGGCCCACCAGCAGGCGCCGGACGAAGCTACCCAGGAAGTCGAATACCGTCGCGTCCTCGACGGCCTGGCCGGTCGGCCGCTGGTGGTGCGTACCCTCGACGTCGGTGGCGACAAACCGTTGCCGTATTGGCCCATCGCCAAGGAAGAAAACCCGTTCCTCGGCGTGCGGGGCATTCGCCTGACGCTGCAACGTCCGAAGATCATGGAAGCGCAATTGCGCGCCTTGCTGCGGGCCGCCGACAACCGTCCGCTGCGCATCATGTTTCCGATGGTGGGCAACGTCGATGAATGGCGTCAGGCGCGGGACATGACCGAACGTTTGCGTCTGGAAATCCCGGTTGCGGACCTGCAACTGGGGATTATGATCGAAGTGCCGTCGGCGGCCTTGTTGGCGCCGGTGCTGGCCAAAGAGGTCGACTTCTTCAGCGTCGGCACCAACGACCTGACGCAATACACCTTGGCCATCGACCGCGGTCATCCGACCTTGTCCGCCCAGGCCGACGGCTTGCACCCGGCGGTGCTACAACTGATCGACATCACCGTGCGCGCGGCGCATGCCCATGGCAAATGGGTCGGCGTGTGCGGCGAACTGGCGGCCGACCCGCTGGCGGTACCGGTGTTGGTCGGACTGGGTGTGGACGAACTCAGCGTCTCGGGTCGCAGCATTGCCGAGGTCAAGGCGCGTATTCGTGAGCTCAACCTCGCCCAGACGCAAACTCTCGCCCGACAGGCCCTGGCCGTGGGTAGCGCCAATGAAGTGCGCGCATTAGTGGAGGCTCTGTAATGGCCCGGATTTTAACCCTCACCCTCAATCCGGCACTGGACCTGACCGTCCAGTTGCCACGCCTGGAACCCGGTCAGGTCAACCGCAGCGGCGCCATGCACACCCACGCCGCCGGTAAAGGCGTGAACGTGGCGCAAGTGTTGGCGGACCTCGGCCATCAGCTGACCGTCAGCGGATTTCTCGGAGAGGACAATCTTCAGGCGTTCGAAACCCTGTTCGCCAAACGCGGTTTTGTCGACGCGTTTATCCGGGTTCCGGGCGAGATTCGCAGCAACATCAAACTGGCGGAAAGCGACGGGCGCATCACCGACCTCAATGGTCCGGGGCCGAGGGTCAGTGAAGCCGCGCAGCAGGCGTTGTTTGATCGCCTTGTGCAGATTGCGCCCGGTCATGATGTGGTCGTCGTCGCCGGAAGTTTGCCGCAAGGCGTCAGTGCGCACTGGCTGCAGGCGTTGATTGTGCGCTTGAAAAAACTCGGATTGAACGTCGCCCTCGACACCAGCGGCGAAGCCTTGCGCGTTGCACTCAAGGCCGGCCCGTGGCTGATCAAGCCCAACACCGAAGAGCTGGCCGATGCGCTGGGTTGCGAGGTCGTTTCGGTGGCGGCTCAAGCCGAAGCCGCGAGCCGTTTGCACGCTCTAGGCATCGAGCACGTGGTGATCTCCCACGGGGCGGATGGCGTGAACTGGTTCAGTGTCGGTTCGGCATTGCATGCCACGCCGCCCAAGGTCAGCGTCGCCAGCACGGTGGGCGCGGGCGATTCGTTGTTGGCCGGCATGCTCCATGGATTGCTCAGCGCCGATACGCCTGAACAGACCCTGCGCACCGCCACGGCGATTGCCGCGATGGCGGTCACCCAGATCGGTTTCGGCATCGGCGATGCCAGGCAATTGGCGCAGCTTGAACAGGGTGTGCGCGTGCGTCCCCTGACAGAACAATAAGAGGGTTTGTGATGAAATTAGCCATTGTTACGGCCTGCCCGAACGGCATGGTCACCAGTGTGCTGTGCGCCCGTTTGCTTGATGCGGCGGCCCAGCGTCAGGGCTGGAGCACCAGTGTCGAAGTCAACGATGCGGCGCACCCGGAACGTCAACTATCGGCGGCCACGATCGAGGCGGCCCAGTGGGTGTTGCTGGTGACCAGCGCGTCGGTGGATATGTCGCGATTCGTCGGCAAGCGGGTGTTCCAGAGCACCCCGGCGCAAGCCCTGCAAGATGTTGAAGCGGTGCTGCGTCGCGGTGCTGAAGAGGCTCAGGTTTACGTCACCCCCGAAGCCGTGGCCGAGCCTGTCGCCCTCGTAAAAAACGCCCCGCGTCTGGTCGCGATTACCGCGTGCCCGACCGGCGTCGCTCACACTTTCATGGCCGCCGAAGCCTTGCAGCAAGCGGCCAAGCGTCTGGGTTATGACCTGCAAGTGGAAACCCAGGGCTCGGTCGGCGCGCGCAATCCGTTGAGCGCGGCGGCGATTGCCGATGCCGATGTGGTGTTGTTGGCCTGTGATATCGAAGTCGCCACCGAGCGTTTCGCCGGCAAGAAGATTTACCGCTGCGGCACCGGCATAGCGCTGAAACAGGCCGAAGCGACGCTGAATAAAGCACTGGCCGAAGGTCGGCAGGAAACCGCTGCCACGGGTTCACAAGGCCCGGCCAAGCAAGAGAAGACGGGCGTTTACAAACACCTGCTGACCGGCGTGTCGTTCATGCTGCCGATGGTGGTGGCGGGCGGGTTGATGATTGCGTTGTCCTTTGTGTTCGGCATCACCGCGTTCAAGGAGCCGGGCACATTGGCGGCTGCGCTGATGCAGATCGGCGGTGACACCGCGTTCAAGTTGATGGTGCCGCTGCTGGCAGGCTACATCGCCTACTCGATTGCCGACCGGCCGGGCCTGGCGCCGGGGATGATCGGCGGGATGTTGGCAAGCACCCTGGGTGCCGGTTTTATCGGCGGGATCATTGCCGGTTTCATCGCCGGTTATGCGGCGCAGGCGATCAACCGCTACGCGCGTTTGCCGCAGAGTCTTGAGGCGCTGAAGCCAATCCTGATCATCCCGCTGCTGGCGAGTCTGTTCACCGGGCTGGTGATGATTTACGTGGTCGGCAAACCGGTGGCCGGGATGCTGGAAGGGCTGACGCACTTCCTCGACAGCATGGGCACCACCAATGCGATTTTGCTCGGTGTATTGTTGGGCGGGATGATGTGCGTGGACCTTGGCGGGCCGATCAACAAGGCGGCCTACGCGTTCTCGGTGGGGCTGCTGGCGTCGCAGAGTTATGCACCCATGGCCGCGACCATGGCTGCCGGCATGGTGCCGCCGATTGGCTTGGGCATTGCCACGTTCATTGCGCGACGAAAGTTTGCCCAGACCGAGCGCGAGGCCGGCAAAGCGGCGCTGGTGCTGGGCTTGTGCTTCATCTCCGAAGGGGCCATTCCGTTTGCTGCGAAAGACCCGTTGCGGGTGATTCCGGCGAGCATTGCCGGTGGCGCCCTGGCCGGGGCATTGTCGATGTATTTCGGCTGCAAACTGATGGCGCCGCACGGCGGATTGTTTGTATTGGCGATCCCGAATGCGATCAACCATGCGCTGTTGTACCTGCTGGCGATTGTCGCCGGGAGTATTCTGACGGCGGTGGCGTATGCGCTGCTCAAACGGCCTGAAGCTGTGGAGCTGGCGCTGGAGCCCGCCCAGGCCTGACACCACCAAACCCTTGTGGGAGCGAGCCTGCTCGCGATGAGGCCCTCACATTCAACATCTTTGTTGACTGTCAGACCGCTATCGCGAGCAGGCTCGCTCCCACAGGTGGGCATGTACTTTAGTTTTCCTTTTCAGGGAGAACACCATGAGCGAATTCGACCCCGGTCGCCGTCTTGTCATCCAGGCGGTGGGCGCGGGGCTACTGTTACCGGGGCTTGCGCCGGCCGTGATCGCTTCGGTCAGGGATCGTCCGCAACTCACCGATGGCGTGCAGTCCGGCGACGTGCTGGGTGACCGGGCGATGATCTGGAGCCGCTGCGACCGTCCGGCGCGGATGGTGGTGGAATGGGATACCCGCAGTCTGTTCAGCAACCCGCGCCGATTGGTCTCGCCATTGGCTGATGCCCGCAGCGATTTCACCGCGCGGGTGGAGCTCACCGGGCTGCCCGCCGATCAGGCGATTTTCTATCGCGTGTCCTTCGAAGACGCCCAAAGCGGTGTCGCCAGCGAACCCTGGTTCGGCCATTTGCGCAGCGTGCCGCAAACCCGCCGTGACATTCGTTTTGTCTGGAGCGGCGACACCGCCGGCCAGGGCTTTGGTATCAACCCGGATATCGGTGGCATGCGCATCTACGAAGCCATGCGGTTGCGCCTGCCGGACTTTTTTATCCACAGCGGCGACACCATCTATGCCGACGGCCCCATACCCGCGCAACTGACCACCGAAAGTGGCCGGGTGTGGCGCAATATCACCAGCGAAGCCAAGAGCAACGTCGCGCAAAGCCTCGACGATTTTCGCGGTAACTACCGCTACAACCTGATGGATGAAAACATCCGCCGCTTCAACGCCGAGGTCCCACAGATCTGGCAATGGGACGACCATGAAGTGGTGAACAACTGGTCGCCGGGCAAGCCACTGGATGTGCGCTATCAGGGGAAAGATATCCCCGACCTGGTCGGACGCGGACGTCAGGCCTGGCTCGAATACGCACCCATGCGCTTGCAGAGTGCCGACAATGGCGGGCGGATTTATCGCAAGCTCGGCTATGGGCCGCTGCTCGATGTGTTTGTGCTCGATATGCGCAGTTATCGCGGCGCCAACGATGACAACCTCGGCGCTGCAAAACCCTTTCTCGGGCGTGAGCAACTGGACTGGCTCAAGCAGGAAATGAATGGCTCGCAAGCGCAGTGGAAAGTCATCGCCGCCGACATGTCGATTGGTCTTGGCGCGCCCGACGGTGAGGTCAGCCCCGGCGTGACACGGTGGGAAGCGGTGGCCAATGGTGACCCGGGACCGGCGCAGGGGCGGGAGCTGGAAATCGCTGAGTTGTTAGGATTCTTGCGGGCGCAGCAGGTGCGCAACTTTGTGTTTTTGACGGCGGAAGTCCACTACTGCGCGGCGCATCATTACCACCCGGATCATGCCGCGTTTCAGGACTTTGATCCGTTCTGGGAGTTCGTCGCCGGGCCTTTGAACGCAGGGAGTTTTGGGCCGGATCGGCTGGATAAGACATTCGGCCCTGAGGTGATTTTCGAGAAGGCATCGCCGACGCACAACGCCTCGCCGTTTGCCGGGTTTCAGTTTTTTGGCGAGGTGAATATTGACGGGCAGACAGGGGAGATGAGGGTGGTGTTGCGGGATCTGGATGGGGTGTCAGTGTTTGAGCAGAAGGTGCAGCCGGTCTGAGAGGGCTGCGCTCATTTTAGGTTCGCCACTGAACCAATGTGGGAGCGAGCTTGCTCGCGATTGCGGTATAACAGCCAACAATGTGTTGAATGTTAAACCGTCATCGCGACAAAGCTCGCTCGCACAGGGGATTGGTATCGTCAGTAGACGTCGCGGCGGTAGCGACCCTGTTCGATCAGCCGATCTACCTCAGCAATCCCGAGCACCTCGTTGAGCACGTGATCCACGCCCGACGCCATCCCTTGCAAGCTGCCGCAGATGTAAATGACGGCGCCATCGGCCAGCCATTTCTTCAACTCATCGGCTGACTCACGCAGGCGATCCTGCACATAGATCTTTTCGGCCTGATCCCGCGAGAACGCCAGGTCGAGCCGCTCCAGGTCGCCTGAAATCAACCACTCTTCCAACTCATCGCGGCACAGGTAATCGTGTTCCCGATGACGTTCTCCAAACAGCAGCCAATGCCGTTGTTGCCCATCGGCAATCCGCGCCTTGAGCAAACTGCGCAGTCCGGCCAGGCCGGTACCGTTGCCCAGCAGGATCATCGGTACCGGTTCGGCCGGCAGATGGAAGCCACTGTTGCGCCGCACGCGCAGGCTGATGGAACCACCCACGGGCGCGTGTTCCGTCAGCCATCCGGAGCCGATACCCAGGCTGCCGTCGGCGTGCATTTCCTGACGCACGATCAACTCCAGCACGCCATCAGCAGCAATCGAGGCGATGGAGTATTCGCGCATGGCCAACGGCACCAGTGCATTGAGCAATGCCTGAGCGTGCAGGCCGACCAGATGGGCTCTGTTCTCAGGCAGTTGGCGCGTGGCGAGCGCTTGTTCCAGAGGTTGTGACAAGCCATCAAACTCAACAGTGGCACGACCGTCGATGCCCAGGCCATCGAGGAAGTGCTCGATGACCCACGGGCAATTACGCGGCAGCACTTCCACCAGATCACCGGCCAGCCAACTGCTGGTGGAGGGGGCGCAGAGGCCCAGCAAGTACACCGGAGAACCGATGCTGTCCGGGTTCATTAATTCGCGGCTGACCAGTGTCCAGTTGTCGTAGCTCGGTGCTTGCCAGGTGTCGACCGGTGTCTGTCCGGTCAACAGACCCAGTTGGTGCTGCCAGTGACGCAAGGCGTACGGGTCGCCGCTGTCGACTTCTACCGGCGCGAACAAAGTCTTGCCGCCATGCTCACCCAGCCAGGTGTGCAAGCGTCGGGCGAAGCCGCAGAAGTGTTGATACTGGCGATCACCGAGGCCCAGCACTGCATAGTTCAGGCTTTGCAGGCTCGATGCCCGACCCAGCACCTTGCGTTCGAACCCGCGTGCACTGTCCGGCGCTTCGCCGTCACCGAAGGTGCTGACCACGAAGAGCGCGTTATTGGAATCCAGTAAATCCTGTTCGCTGACACTCGCCAGCGGTTGCACCTTCACCGGCAGTCCGGCGGACTGCAATTGTCCGGCTGTCTGCCATGCCAGTTGCTCGGCAAAACCGCTTTGGCTGGCGAAACCGATCAGCCACGCGGGTGCATCGCTGCCCGGTTGTGCGAGGTCTTTGCGTGCGTTCTTGATCTGTTTTTTCTTGCGTCGGCGATCCAGGTACAGCAACCAGCCCGTGACGAAAAACAACGGCATGGCCAGCGAGCTGATCATCAGGAGGATCCGCCCGACCATGCCGAAGTAGTTGCCGACGTGCAGCGCGTAGATGCTGGTGAGCAATTGCGCCTTGAGGCTCTTGTCGCTGTAACGATCGTGCTGCCTGACGATGCCGGTCGCCGGATCGAGGGTGATCTGGTTCAGGGCACGGTCGTGGGGGGAGGTTTTCAGCAGGTAGAACACAGTCGCCGGTTGGCCGGCTACGGGCGGCATACGGACGTTGTAAGCGCTGAGTTCCGGGCCTGCGGCGCTGTAGACGCTGCTCCAGATGGCCGAATAGTCGGCGGTTGGTGGCGGACCGCTCGGCGCAGGACCGCGACCACCACGAACTCGCTCGTTTTGCGGTGCGTCGGACAGCAGACGGGTCAGGCCTTTGTTGTACCACTCATACGACCAGAACAACCCCGTCAGCGCCGCCAGGAGGTAAAACACCAGGCACCAGGTTCCGGCTATCGAGTGCAAATCCCAGTTGAAGCTGCGACCCTTTTTCTTCCAGTCCAGGGTCAGCCAGGCACGCCAGCTTTTCCACTGGCGCGGCCAGCGCAGGTACAGGCCGGACAAGCAAAAGAACACCAGAATCAGCGTGCACGCGCCGGTGATGTTGCGGCCGGTGTCGCCCATGGCAAGGAAGCGGTGCAGTTGCAGCATCAAGCCGAAGAAATCCTGGCCGGTGGCGTCGCCCATGAACTCGGCGGTGTACGGATCGAAGTAGCGCATCTCGCCACGGCGTTGGCCCGGTGGCGGGGTGAAAAACACCTTGGCCGCATTGCCGCTGTCGGTCTCGACGGAGAGCATCGAGACTTTTTTTCCGGACGCGGCTTCGATACGCTCAACCAGTTCGACGGGCGGCAGGACGCCGGCAACCTGCTTCTCGACCTGCAACACGGATGGGTTAAGCACACTCAGGATTTCATCCTGAAACGATACCGTTGCCCCGGTGATGCCCATCAGGGCCAGGACCAGCCCGGCACTGATGCCGAAAAACCAGTGCAACTGGAACAGGGTTTTCTTCAACACGTCGCTCGCCTTGTTCGTTCAGAAAGTGTCATCACGGCGCGCATTATGCCGTGGGTTGTCGAGAAGCATTCTTTTTTACACACAAAAGCCCCGTTCATGTAGATGAACGGGGCCTGGCGTTATTGCCAGCCACTTCGATCAGAAGTGGAAGTTGGTGCTCAGCAATGCCGTACGGCCCGGCGCCTGATTGGCGAAGTGGGTCGAAAAGGCTTTGTCGTAATACGTTTCGTTGGTCAGGTTCTGCACGTTCAGCTGCAGGTCGATATTTTTGGTCAGCTTGTAGGCCGCCATCGCGTCGTAACGAACGTAGGATTCAACCATGGTGGTGTTGGCCACGTTGCCGAATACGTCGTCGACATAGAACGCACCGCCACCGACCGTCAGCCTTGGCAGGACCTGATAGGTCGTCCACAGGCTGGCGCTGTTTTTCGGTGTGTTAGGCAGTTCGTTGCCATCGTTGACTGCACCTACCGGGCCGCCGTCGATTTGCTCGCTGTCCATGTAGGCGTAACCGGCGAACACTTGCCATTTATCGGTGATCCTGCCGGTGGCCGACAGTTCGATACCCTGGACGCGGGTTTTGCCGGCGTTTTCATAGGTGTTGGTATTGACTTGAACGCGTGCGTTCTCTTTCTCGGTGCGGAAGATGTCGGCGGTCAGCGAAAGCTGATCATTGAGCAGATCCCACTTGGTACCGATTTCGTAGTTCTTGGTGGTTTCCGGTTTCAAATCGTTATTGACGGTGCCGCCGCCCAAAGGATTGCCTTCGGAGCCTTCGCTCAAGGTGTTGCCCGGTGGTATGGCCGAGGTCGCGTAGGACGCATAGATGCTGCCGTTTTCCGCCGGTTTGTAAACGACGCCGAACTGCCCGGTGACAAACTCACTGGTGTCTTTGTCTTTGGCAGTGGTCACACCGGACCCATCGAAGGTTTTGTAGTCGGTTTCGAAATGGTCGTAGCGCAAGCCCATGTTCAACAGCCACTGCTGGGACAATTCCAGGGTGTCGAACACATACATCGCGTACGTGTCGGCCTTGGTGTCGGTGCCGGCGTAGTTACGCGAAATCGCACCGTTCCATGGATCGTTCGGGTTCGGGTTGGACAGCGAGGTGCAGTTGTAACCGCTTGGCGCGCCGATCAACGCCGGGTTGCAGGTGTTAGTCACTGCCGCTGTTCGCGGGGTGGTGTCGGTGTTGACACTGTACGAGGATTTCTGGCTCTCCTCGTGGGTGTACTCGACACCGGTGGAGTAGCTGTTCTTGAACCCGGCGATGTAGATATCACCAAACAGATCGGTCTGGTTGGTCGTGGTCTCGGTGTTGCTGACCCGGGTGTTAGCCCGACGCCAGACGGTGCCATTGTTGACGTTGCCCTTGCTGTCGTCCGGCTGGGTCAGGATGTAATCCTGCATGCTGCTACCGTGACGCAAGGTGTTTTTGACGGTCATCGCGTCATTCAGATCGTGCGCGATGGCGAAGGTCGAGATATCGGTGCGGCCTTTGCGGAAGTCACGGTCATTGAGGCCGTAGAAGTTTGTGCTGTCGCCGCCGTCGTCCGGTTTGTCCGGGTTGGATTTGGTCCGGGCAGCCGAACCTGCGGCCGGAATGGAGTAAGGAATGCCCGAATCCGGCGTGTCGTTATTTTCCAGATGGTAGTAATCGAGGTTGACGCGGGTGTCGGTGCCCAGGCCGAAAGCCAGCGACGGTGCGATGCCCCAGCGGTCGTAGTCGACGCTGTCACGGCCGGCGACATTGCTTTCGTGGCTCAACAGGTTCAGACGGCCCGCGGTGGTGTCATTCAACTGATAGTTGCCATCCATGGTGTAACGCTGGGTCTGGTCCGAACCCCAAGTAAAACCACCATCAAACGAGTCGCCCAAATGAGCCTTTTTGCTCACCAGGTTGATGCTGCCGCCAGCAGCGCCACGGCCACCGATGGCCGAGTTCGGGCCTTTGCTGACTTCAATCGATTCGACGGCGAAGATTTCGCGGCTCTGCGAACCGGTGTCGCGCACGCCGTCCAGGTAGGTATCGCCCTGCGCGTCGAAACCGCGAATGAACGGACGGTCGCCCTGGGGGTTGCCACCTTCACCGGCACCAAAAGTGATGCCTGGAACGGTACGCAGCGCGTCCTGCATATTGAGGGCGCCCGTGTCCTTGATGACTTGTTGCGGAATGACGGTGATCGAACGCGGCGTATCGACCAGCGGTGCGGTGTACTTGGAAGAGGAGGCTCTTTCCGTGTTGTAGGAAGTCTCGTCCTGAGCCTCGCCAGTGATGGCGGTAGCGCCCAGCGACAGCACATTACTCGGTGCTTTTTCGTCGGCTTTTTCCGCCGCGAAAACCATGTGACCCGCAGAGCCGGCGGTAATTGCCATGCCAATGGCCGATGCGAGCAGACGTGGTGAGCTGACCGGTACGTGTGGTTGTTGACGCGACATTTTGAATTCCCTTCCCCAAGGATTTGAGGCCGCGGAATATAGGGTAGACGCGTATTTGTATCAATTGCGAAACGTTACTATTCGCGAAGAATTTACATTCTTTACAATTTAACCTTACGGTTTTTGGTGTTTCGTCCGTCGTGAGGGTTTTACTTGAGCAATAAGAATCAATACCATTGGCGCCCCTTTGGTCTCAGGTGTCTTTGCCATGCTGTTGCACATTCCCGGCTTGTTCGCGAAAGAAGAAGTGCAGCGCATTCGCGAGGCTCTGGAGCAGGCTGATTGGTCGGACGGCAAGATCACCGCCGGTTATCAGTCGGCCAAGGCAAAGCACAATCTACAGCTGCCTGAAGGCCATCCACTGGCCAAGGAAGTGGGGGCGGCGATGCTCGAACGCTTGTGGAAAAATCCACTGTTCATGTCAGCCGCGTTACCGCACAAGGTTTTTCCCCCATTGCTGAACTGCTACACCGCCGGCGGCAGTTTCGATTTTCATATCGATAACGCGGTGCGCCAGCCCAAGGGCAGCATCGAGCGGGTGCGCACCGATCTTTCGGCAACGCTGTTCTTCAGCGAGCCCGAGGACTACGACGGCGGTGAACTGGAAATCCAGGACACCTTCGGCACCCAGCGCGTGAAGTTGCCGGCGGGCGACATGGTCTTGTATCCCGGCACCAGCCTGCACAAGGTCAACGCCGTCACACGCGGCACGCGTTACGCCTCGTTCTTCTGGACCCAAAGCCTGGTGCGCGAAGACAGTCAACGCGCCTTGCTGTTCGAGATGGACGGGGCGATCCAGCAGTTGACGCAGGACATGCCGGATCATCCATCGTTGATTCGTCTCACCGGCACCTATCACAACTTGCTTCGCCGCTGGGTCGAGGTATGAGTTATCAACTGCGCCGCGAGGAAGTCCTCGACGGTGATTCCCTCAAGGCCATGCTGGAGGAAAGCCCGGCGCGCGCAGCCCAGGCGATTTTGATGGCGGCTCGCGAGGGCGTACTCGATGCCCAGGCCTTGCTGGGGCAGATTCTGCTGGACGGAAACGGCATCGCACAGGATCAGGCGTTGGCATTACGCTGGTTCACGATTGCCGCGAATGGCGGGCACCTGATGGCGCGCAACATGCTCGGGCGTTGTCATGAGCATGGCTGGGGTTGCGTCGCTGATGCCTCGATTGCCGCGCAGCATTATCGGGTCGCAACAGACGCCGGGCTGGATTGGGCGATGTACAACTATGCCAATCTGCTGGCGACCGGACGAGGAGTGATTAAAGATCAGCAGCTAGCGCTGAATCTCTATCGCCGCGCTGCCGAACTTGGTCACGCAAAATCAATGAACCTGCTCGGGCGTTATCTGGAAGAAGGGCACATTTGTCCGATGGATCTGTCGGCAGCTCGCGACTGGTATCGACGTTCAGCAGTCGGGGGGGATTTTCGCGGGCAGTTCAGTTATGCCGCTGTGCTGGCCGAAGAGGGAAATACTGAAGAGGCGCTGGCCTGGTTGCATAAGGCGTTGGCCGGTGGAAATCTGAATTTCCTGCGAGTCGCGATCAAGTCGTTGTTGAATGCCTTGAATCCACAAATCCGCGAGTTGGCAGTGAACTATGCCTTGCGCATTGACGAACTAGAGCTGCAACTGACACCTCTTTAACGCAGACACAAAAAAGCCCATGACACGTCATGGGCTTTTACTTGCAGCTTGAAGCTTAAAACTCGCAGCTGCCCTTAAACGTAAAACGACTTCAGCGGCGGGAAGCCATTGAATTCAACGGCGCTGTAGCTGGTGGTGTACGCACCGGTCGACAACCAGTACAAACGATCACCGATTGCCAGGTTCAGCGGCAGGCCGTACTTGTAGTTTTCGTACATGATGTCGGCGCTGTCGCAGGTCGGGCCGGCGATGACCACTTCTTCCATCTCGCCTTTCTTCTCGGTCCAGATCGGGAACTTGATGGCTTCGTCCATGGTTTCGATCAGGCCGGAGAACTTGCCCACGTCCGTGTACACCCAACGCTCTACAGCGGTACGGGATTTACGCGCAACCAACACCACTTCACTGACCAGGATGCCAGCGTTGGCGATCAACGAACGGCCTGGCTCCAGAATGATTTCCGGCAGGTCGTCACCGAAGTCTTCCTTGAGGAAACGGATGATTTCTTCAGCGTAGGTTTCCAGGCTGTTGGTGCGGGTGATGTAGTTGGCCGGGAAGCCGCCGCCCATGTTGATCAGCTTGAGGTGAATGCCGTCTTCTTCCTTCAGGCGTTCGAAGATCACTTTGACCTTGGCGATTGCCGCGTCCCAGACGCTGATGTCGCGCTGTTGCGAGCCGACGTGGAACGAGATGCCGTAAGGCACCAGGCCCAGGTCACGGGCGAGGATCAGCAGGTCCATGGCCATGTCGGTCTGGCAGCCGAATTTGCGCGACAAAGGCCAGTCAGCGGTGGTCGAGCCTTCGGTGAGGATGCGCACGTAGACTTTCGAACCCGGTGCAGCCTTGGCGATGTTGCGCAGGTCGGCTTCGGAGTCGGTGGCGTACAGTCGCACGCCCTTGTCGTAGAAGTAGCGAATGTCTTTGGATTTCTTGATGGTGTTGCCGTAGCTGATGCGATCCGGGCCGACGCCCTGGTTCATCACTTTGTCGAGCTCGTAGATCGACGCGATGTCGAAGTTCGAGCCTTTCTCTTTGAGCAGGTCGATGATTTCGACGGCCGGGTTGGCCTTGACCGCGTAGTAGACCTTGGCGAATTCGAAACCGGCGCGCAGGTCGTCATAGGCCTGGCTGATCATCGCGGTGTCGATCACCACGAACGGGGTTTCTTGTTTGTCGGCGAAGGCCTTCATTTTGTTGAAGGTATCGCGCGCGAAATAGTCTTCGACGTTGATCGACATGCTGGGAACTCCTACTGGCAAACTGAAATTAACAATGGGTGCAAATGAACGTCCTCCGTATCCCCACTTTGGTTCGCCTACTTCCCAAGGCATGTCGCCGAAAGCAAAAAGGCCATGGGAAGCGGTGCTTTCCCTTGGCCTTGCTGTCTCGTCGTCAGTACTTGAGCCGGATGGATCGTTTCCAGCATGGACGTTCGGCGCGAACTTTAGGGCGTGAGGGGCTTGAGATCAACAAAAAATGTCGCGTTTTTACACGGTTCCGTCGTGTGGTCCCTGACAGCTACTGATGTAACCGACCTGCATGACAGTGTGATGTTCCCTCAAATGATCGTTCCCACGCTCCGCGTGGGAATGCATCAAGAGACGCTCTGCGTCTCAAAGGGTGGACGCAGAGCGTCCGGGGAGGCATTCCCACGCGGAGCGTGGGAACGATCAGCAGTAAGGGGATCAGGCCAGTGCAACTTCCGCTGGCGAAACAATGCTGGTCTTGCCCCCACGGGACTTACCGGAGCTTAGATACTCGGCAATCGATTCCTGAGTCACCTCACCCAGGAACACCCGCTCCGCATCCAACACCGGCAGCCACGAGCGGTTGAACTCGTACATGCGCGACAGCAGGATGCGCAAATGCTCGTCGTACGCGGCGGTAGCGTTGAACTCACGCAGATACTGCGCGCAAGTCCCGGCCTGACGGTGCAGGTCGCGACGACGCACATAACCCAATGCCTTGTTGTCAGCACAGGTGACCACCACATAACGACGGTCCAGCTCGTCCATCAACTCCAGCGCTTCAGCGACCGGCGTTTCCGGGCTCACCGACGGCGCGTTGTCCGCCGCATCCTCGGCTTTCACCAGCAACAGACGCTTGAGCGTGCTGTCCTGGCCGACGAAGTTGCTGACAAAATCATCCGCCGGGTGCGCCAGCAGCGTGTCCGGGTGATCGATCTGCAACAGCTTGCCGGCGCGGAAGATCGCAATCTTGTCGCCCAGCTTGATCGCTTCGTCGATGTCATGGCTGACCATGATCACAGTCTTGTTCAGCGCGCGCTGCATCTCGAAGAACTCGTTCTGGATCATTTCACGGTTGATCGGGTCGACCGCGCCGAACGGTTCGTCCATCAGCAACAGCGGTGCATCCGCCGCCAGTGCACGAATCACGCCGATCCGCTGCTGCTGACCGCCGGACAACTCGCGCGGGTAGCGATTGAGGTATTGCTTGGGCTCCAGCTTGATCATGCTCATCAACTCGCGGGCGCGGTCGTGGCATTTCTGTTTGTCCCAGCCCAGCAGGCGCGGAACGATGGTGATGTTTTCCTCGATGGTCATGTTCGGGAACAGACCGATCTGCTGGATCACGTAGCCGATGTTGCGGCGCAGGGTCACTTCGTCGAGGTCGGTGGTGTCTTCGCCGTTGATCAGGATCTTGCCCGAGGTCGGTCTGATCAGGCGATTGATCATCTTCAGCGTGGTGCTTTTGCCGCAGCCCGATGGCCCGAGGAACACACAGATTTCGCCTTCATTGACGGTCAGGCTTACCGAGTCCACGGCTTTGACATCTTTGCCGTTGCTTTGGAAGGTCTTGCTGAGGTTTTGAAGTTCGATCATTTGAGTAATCCTTTTGGGGTCAGCGTACGTTGCAGCCATTGCAGAAGCAGGTCGGCGAAGATGGCAAGGAGACTGACCAGCACGGCGCCGACGATCAGCATCGACATGTCACTGCGGCTGATGGAAGCGAGAATGAGGACACCGAGGCCACCGGCGCCGATGGTGGCGGCGATGGTCATGACCCCGATGTTCATGACCACGGCGGTGCGCACACCGGCCAGAATGACGGGCACGGCAATCGGCAGTTCAACCATGCGCAGGCGCTGGCCGAAGGTCATGCCGATGCCGCGCGCGGCTTCGCGAATGCCCGGTTCCACGCCGGTGAGGGCGAGGTAGGTGTTACGCATGATCGGCAGCAGCGAGTACAGAAACACGGCGGTGATCGCCGGCATCGGGCCCAGGCCTTGGCCGAATTTGGAGTAGAACGGCAACAGCAGGCCAAACAGGGCAATCGACGGTACGGTCAGCAGCACCGTGGCGCTGGCCTGCAAGGGACCTGCGAGCGTCGGGAAGCGCGTCATCAGAATGCCCAGCGGCACGCCGACCAGGATCGCCAGGGTCACGGCGATACCGACCAGGGTGATGTGTTGCCAGGTCAGATGCAGGACCAACGGCCAGTCGAGATGGGAAAAGGCGTTCAAAAATTCCATGTCTTTTCCTCCTCAGTTGATGGGGTGTTGGCGCAGGAAATCGGCGGCAACGGATGAAGGGCTTTCGTGATCGACATCGACCCGCGCGTTGAGCTGGCGCATGGTGGCGTCATCGAACAGTTCGGCCAGCGGTTTGAGTTCTTCGGCCAGTTTTGGATGTGCATCGAGGTAAACCTGACGCACCACCGGCGCGGCGGTGTAGTCCGGGAAATAGTGCTTGTCGTCTTCGAGCAGTTTGAGCTTGAAGGCGTTCAATCGCCCGTCAGTGGTGTAGACCAGACCGGCAAACACTTGGCCATTGCGCAGGGCGGTGTAGACCAGCCCTGCGTCCATCTGGCGGATGTTGTTGCGGGTCAGGTTCATGGTGTACAGGTCGACCATGCCGTCCAGACCGTCGGAGCGGTTGGCGAACTCGGTATCCAGCGCGACCAGATGATTGCCTTTCTGCTCTGCCTGCAACACCGTGTTCAGCTCGCTGATGGTGTTGATCTGCGGGTAAGCCTTTGCGGTGGTTTCCGGCAGGGCCAGGGCGTATGTGTTGCTGAACTTCGACGGGGTGAGCCAGACCAGGCCTTTTTTCGCGTCGAGTTCTTTCACCTTGGCGTAGGACTGAGCGCTGTCGAGTTTGTCGGTGACATGGTTGTATGCCACCAACGACACGCCGGTGTATTCCCACATCAAATCCAGCTGGCCACTTTCCTGGGCGCTGCGGGCCAGGTTGCTGCCCAGTCCACCGGTCACCTGGGTGTCGTAACCCTTGGTGCGCAGGTATTGGGAGGTGATTTCCGCCAGCAGGGTTTGTTCAGTGAACACCCGGGCGCCGATGCGGATCACCGGTTTTTCAGCGGCTTGGGCAAATCCTGCGAATAGCAGGACGCAGCCTAGTAAAAAGCTAAATGTCTTCATAAAGATTCCTTTGCCGAGGCTTAAGACGGGCGCAAGCCGCGTTCGAGCCAGAGGCGGCTGGCGAGTGTCACCAAGCCATCGAGCAGCAAGGCCAGCAGGGCGGTGCAAGCCGCGCCGAGCAGCAGTTGCGGCTGATTGTTCAGGGCGATGCCGGGGAAAATCAGGCTGCCCAGGCTGTTGGCGCCGATCAGGAACGCCAGCGGTGCGGTCCCGACGTTGATCGCCAGTGCCACACGCACGCCACCGATAATGATCGGCACGGCGTTCGGCAGTTCGACTCGCCACAGCACTTGGGTCGGGGTCATGCCGATGCCGACCGCCGCTTCTTTGAGCGAGCCCTGAACGTTTTTCAGGCCTTCATAGGTGTTGCGCACAATCGGCAACAGCGAGGCGAGGAACAGGGCGAAGATCGCAGGGCCGCTGCCGATGCCGAGGATGCCCAGGGCGATGGCCAGTACGGCGAGAGGCGGCACGGTGTTGCCGATGTTGAAGAGCTGCATGAAGCGTTCAGCGCGTCCCACCATGGTCGGGCGACTGAGGAAGATACCGGCGGGGATGCCCACAACAAGGGCGGCCAGCATGGAAGCGAGGACGAGAATCAGATGAGCTTGCAGGTAAAACAACAAATCGTCGCGGTAATGTTCGATCGTGTTGATGCCAATCCAGTGGATCAGCAGGGCCAGAAGGGCGACGACAACCGCACCTCCTATTAGCCCTTTGCCATAGCGAATAGCCACAGGCGGACTCCTTTTTTCTTTGTCGGCGAACGCAGTCCCGTGTGGCTGTCCATTCCTGGCTGCCGGGAAAATCAACGTTCGCGAGAAGCAGCTCTTCATGTCGGTAAAACCGCATGAGTTCGAGCCATAAGCGCAGCCTCGTCAGGCTAACTTGCTGATTTTTCAGCCCCTGGTACGAGTGCCGTAACAGGGGAGTGGACGTCTGCACCTTTTAAAAGGTTCCATAATTAACAGCAGATAGCCACCCCGCATCTCGTTTTGCCGGTGTAGCAGCTGCCGAGCCCGCGAGGCTGCGTTCGGCTGCGCAGCAGTCGTCGGATCGTTACACGGGACCTGTCTGAAACACCGCAGCGTATGGTTTACGACGGCTTCGCCGCCGAACGCAGCCTCGCGGGCTCGGCAGCTGCTACAGGCGAACGGTGGTTCGTAGGTCATGTTTTGAGCTATACTCGCCGCCCTTTTTTGAATCACCTGCCAGGCGATTTCCCATGACCAAACAGGCCGCCGAAGTCGCGAAACGCCGCACTTTCGCCATTATTTCCCACCCCGATGCCGGTAAAACCACCATCACCGAGAAGCTCTTGCTGATGGGCAAGGCGATTGCGATTGCGGGCACGGTGAAGTCTCGCAAGTCCGACCGCCATGCCACCTCCGACTGGATGGAAATGGAAAAACAACGGGGTATTTCCATTACCACGTCGGTCATGCAGTTCCCGTATCGCGATCACATGATCAACCTGCTCGACACCCCGGGCCACGAAGACTTCTCCGAAGACACCTACCGCACCCTGACAGCGGTGGACTCGGCCTTGATGGTGCTCGACGGCGGTAAGGGTGTAGAGCCACGGACCATCGCGCTGATGGACGTTTGCCGTCTGCGTGACACGCCGATTGTCAGCTTCATCAACAAACTCGACCGTGACATCCGCGACCCGATCGAATTGCTCGACGAAATCGAAGCGGTCCTGAAGATCAAGGCAGCGCCGATCACCTGGCCGATCGGTTGCTACCGCGATTTCAAGGGCGTTTATCACCTCGCCGACGACTACATCATCGTGTACACCGCTGGCCACGGCCACGAGCGCACCGATGTGAAAATCATCGAGAAACTCGACTCCGATGAAGCCCGCGCGCACTTGGGCGACGAGTACGATCGCTTCGTCGATCAGCTGGAACTGGTGCAGGGCGCCTGCCACGAGTTCAACCAGCAGGAATTCCTCGACGGTCAACTGACCCCGGTGTTCTTCGGTACTGCATTGGGTAACTTCGGTGTCGATCACGTGCTCGACGCCGTGGTCAACTGGGCGCCGAAACCGCTGGCCCGTGTTGCCAACGAGCGCACCGTAGAACCGGTCGAAGAGAAATTCGCCGGCTTCGTGTTCAAGATCCAGGCGAACATGGACCCGAAGCACCGCGACCGCATCGCCTTTATGCGTATCTGCTCCGGCAAGTACGAAAAAGGCATGAAAATGCGCCACGTGCGCACCGGCAAAGACGTGCGGATCGGCGACGCGCTGACCTTCTTCTCCTCCGAGCGTGAGCAACTGGAAGAAGCGTTTGCTGGCGACATCATCGGTTTGCACAACCACGGCACCATCCAGATCGGCGACACCTTCACCGAAGGCGAAGTCCTGGGCTTCACCGGTATCCCGCACTTCGCCCCGGAACTGTTCCGTCGCGTGCGCCTGCGTGATCCGCTGAAATCCAAGCAACTGCGTCAAGGCTTGCAGCAACTGGCCGAAGAAGGCGCGACGCAAGTGTTCTTCCCCGAGCGCAGCAACGACATCATTCTCGGCGCCGTGGGTGTGCTGCAGTTCGATGTGGTCGCGAGCCGCTTGAAAGAGGAATACAAGGTCGAGTGCTCTTACGAGCCGATCACCGTTTATTCCGCGCGCTGGATTGATTGCGACGATAAGAAGAAGCTTGAGGAATTCCGGGTCAAGGCCGTGGAAAACCTTGCAGTCGACGGCGGCGGTCACCTGACCTACCTGGCCCCGACGCGGGTCAACCTGGCGTTGATGGAAGAGCGTTGGCCGGATGTGAAATTCCGTGCGACCCGTGAGCATCACTAAGCGTTGAGTCGAAACACCGAAAACCCCGTTGCGAAAGCCGCGGGGTTTTTTGTTTTCAGCGCGGTTAGATCGTTCCCACGCTCTGCGTGGGAATGCCGCCCGGGACGCTCCGCGTCCCAGAAGCGGACGCAGAGCGTCCATTGAGGCGTTACCACGCAGAGCGTGGGAACGATCACAATAACGATTCGAGATAGCGGTTATTCAAAACCAATCTCCCCGCCAATGGCATTTCTGCCGCCTCGTTAGCCTCCTATCTGGAGAACCTAGCTGATCGGAACTAGATTTCAATTAGCGTCAGTCCGGCGCCCAAGCGTCACCCCCAAAAAGGATGGATTCGGCTATGAGCATTTTTCAACGCATTGTGCTGTTGCTTAAGGTTTTAGTGATGTTGTCAGTGGGGATGTCGGCTGCATGGGCAGAGTGCCCGGACCATGAGAAACAAGCGTCGAGCGAGCAGGTGGCACATTCGAGCTTGATGATCGCCAAGTCCGACTCAGAGCCAGGGGACCAAGATCAGGGTGGTAGCAAGGGCGATGACGATTCGACCACTGAAGAGCCGGACACCGACGACGATGAAGGTGACAGCATGTCGTAACGGCCCCACAAAATAAAACCCCCTCTGCTCCGATAGTTACGCAATCAAAGTAGAAGGGGTTACTGAGCAGATCGCATTTCACTGTGGGAGTTAGCCGACCGGAGCCGGCTCACTCCCACAGTTTTTACGCCGCGCCGTCGATGAACTGCTCGGCGTAATGGCAAGCCACCTGGCGGCTGTCGAGCAGGCGCAAGGCCGGCTCTTCAGTGCTGCAACGCTCGGTCGCGTACGGGCAGCGTTTGTGGAATGCGCAGCCGGACGGTGGGTTCAGCGGGTTGGGCAACTCGCCGACGATCTTGATTTTGGGCTTGTTCGGGTCCGGGTGAATGGTCGGCGTGGCCGACAACAGCGCCTGGGTGTACGGGTGCAGAGGACGCTCGTAGATGTCGTTCTTCGGCCCCATTTCCACCGGGCGACCGAGGTACATCACCATCACGTCATCGGCAACGTGCTGCACCACTGCCAGGTTGTGGGAGATGAACACGTAGGCGGTGTTGAACTCTTGCTGCAAATCCATGAACAGGTTCAGCACCTGCGCCTGAATCGACACGTCCAAAGCCGAAGTCGGCTCATCCGCGACCAGCACTTTCGGTTGCAGCATCATCGCGCGGGCCAAGGCGATCCGCTGACGCTGACCGCCGGAAAACATGTGCGGATAACGCTGGTAGTGCTCGGGACGCAAGCCGACCTGCTTCATCATCGCCTGCACTTTCTCGCGACGTTCGGAGGCACTCAGGTTGGTATTGATCAGCAGCGGTTCGCCGAGCTGGTCACCGACTTTTTGCCGAGGGTTCAGCGAAGCGTAGGGGCTCTGGAACACCATCTGCACGTCTTTGCGCAGTTGTTTGCGCTGGGCCTTGTCGGCTCCGGCGACTTCCTGGCCGGCGATTTTCAAGGAGCCGGAGGACGGCTCTTCGATCAGCGTCAGGGCTCGGGCGAGGGTGGATTTGCCACAACCCGATTCGCCTACAACGGCGAGGGTCTTGCCGGCTTCCAGTTCGAAAGACACACCGTTCAGGGCGCGTACGGTCGCATGCCCCTTGAACAGGCCACGGGACACTTCGTAGTGACGGGTCAGGTCGCGGGCGGTAAGTACGACGGCCATTACGCCACCTCCTGATTCAGCGGGTAGAAGCAGCGGGCGAGGCTGTGGCTTTTCGGGTCGAGGGTTGGACGCTGTGCGCGGCAACTGTCTTGCACGTACGGGCAACGTGGCGACAGCAGGCAACCCTGCGGACGGTCATAACGACCTGGAACGATGCCCGGCAGCGTGGCCAGACGCGTGGCGCCCAGGCTGTGTTCCGGAATCGCCTTGAGCAAGGCTTCGCTGTACGGGTGCGCCGGAATGTCGAACAGCTGTGGCACTTGACCGACTTCAACCGCTTGGCCTGCGTACATCACGCACACGCGCTGGGCGGTTTCGGCCACGACGGCGAGGTCGTGAGTGATCAGCACCAGGCCCATGTTCTGCTCTTTCTGCAACGCCAGCAGCAGGTCCATGATCTGCGCCTGAATCGTGACGTCCAGGGCGGTGGTCGGTTCGTCAGCGATCAGCAGTTTCGGTTCGCCGGCAATTGCCATGGCAATCGCCACACGCTGGCTCATGCCGCCAGACAGTTGGTGCGGGTAGGCGTCCATACGGCTCGCGGCGCCGGGGATTTCCACTTTTTCCAGCAGCTCGATGGCACGCTTGCGGGCGGCATTGCCGGACATTTTCAGGTGCAGGCGCAGTACTTCTTCGATCTGGAAACCGACGGTATAGCTCGGGTTCAGCGCGGTCATCGGGTCCTGGAAGACCATGGCCAGGTCTTTGCCGACGATTTGCCGACGCTGACGGTTGCTGAGCTTGAGCATGTTCTTGCCGTCGAAATTCAGGGCGTCGGCCGTGACGATTCCCGGATGTTCGATCAGGCCCATCAACGCCATCATGGTCACGGATTTACCGGAACCCGACTCGCCAACGATGGCCAGGACTTCGCCCTTGTCCACGGAAATGTCGAGCCCGTCGACCACCGGAACGGCGTTCTTGTCGCCGAAACGAACGTTGAGATTCTTGATTTCTAACAGTGACATTTGAATCTCCTCAGGCGGCGTTCTTGAGTTTCGGGTCCAGCGCATCGCGCAGGCCGTCGCCCATCAAGTTGATTGCCAGCACGCTGAGCAAAATGGTCAAACCAGGCAGACTTACCACCCACCAGGCGCGTTCGATGTAGTCGCGAGCCGAAGCCAGCATGGTGCCCCACTCAGGGGTTGGCGGTTGTACGCCAAGGCCGAGGAAGCCCAGTGCGGCGGCATCGAGAATCGCCGAGGAGAAGCTCAAGGTGGCCTGAACGATCAGCGGCGCCATGCAGTTAGGCAGCACGGTGATGAACATCAGGCGTGGCAACGTGGCACCGGCCAGGCGCGCGGCGGTCACGTAGTCGCGGTTCAGTTCGCCCATCACCGCGGCGCGAGTCAGACGAACATAAGACGGCAGGGACACCACGGCGATGGCGATCACGGTGTTGATCAGGCCAGGGCCGAGGATGGCGACAATCGCCACAGCCAGCAGCAGGGACGGCAGGGCCAGCATGATGTCCATCAGACGCATGATGGTCGGGCCGAGCAGGCGCGGAAAGAAACCGGCGAACAGACCCAGCAGGATCCCCGGAATCAGCGACATCACCACCGACGACAAACCGATCATCAGCGACAGGCGCGAACCAGCAATCAGGCGCGACAGCAGGTCACGACCCAATTCATCGGTGCCGAGCAGGAACTGCAACTGCCCACCTTCCAGCCAGGCTGGCGGGGTCAGCAGGAAGTCACGGTACTGCTCGCTCGGGTTATGCGGGGCAACCCACGGCGCGAAGATCGCGCAGAAAATCACCAGTGACATGAACATCAGGCCGGCGACGGCGCCTTTGTTGCGCGAAAACGCGTGCCAGAATTCTTTGTACGGGGACGGGTACAGCAGGCTTTGATCGACTGTTACCGCTTGATTCTGAGTTGAAGCTGGAGTGGTCATGGTCATGATCTCAGCGCTGGTGACGGATGCGTGGGTTGGCAAAGCCGTAGAGGATGTCCACGACGAAATTGACCACGATCACCAGGCAGGCGATTAACAGGATGCCGTTTTGCACGACTGGATAGTCTCGGGCGCCAATGGCTTCGATCAGCCATTTGCCTATGCCGGGCCACGAGAAGATGGTTTCGGTCAGAACGGCGCCCGCCAGCAATGTGCCGACTTGCAGGCCGACCACGGTCAGTACCGGAATCAGCGCGTTACGCAGACCGTGCACGAACACCACGCGCGACGGCGACAGGCCTTTGGCACGGGCGGTACGGATGTAATCCTCGCGCAGTACTTCGAGCATCGACGAACGGGTCATCCGCGCAATAACGGCCAGCGGGATGGTGCCGAGCACGATGGCTGGCAGGATCAAGTGATGCAGGGCATCGAAGAATGCACCGACGTCATCGGCCAGCAGTGTGTCGATGAGCATGAAACCGGTGCGCGGCTCGATGTCATAGAGCAGGTCGATCCGCCCGGACACCGGAGTCCAGCCCAGGCTCACCGAGAAGAACATGATCAGGATCAGGCCCCACCAGAAGATCGGCATCGAGTAGCCCGCCAGGGAGATGCCCATCACCCCATGGTCGAACAGCGATCCTCGCTTGAGTGCCGCAATCACCCCGGCCAGGAGGCCCAGGATGCCGGCGAACAGCAGTGCGGCCATGGACAGTTCCAGGGTCGCGGGGAATAGAGAAGTGAATTCTGTCCACACGCTTTCACGGGTACGCAGCGATTCGCCAAGGTCGCCGTGGGCCAGCTTGCCGATGTAGTCCAGGTATTGGGCATACAGCGGTTTGTTCAGACCAAGGCGTTCCATTGCCTGAGCATGCATTTCGGGGTCGACTCGACGTTCGCCCATCATGACTTCTACGGGGTCGCCGGGAATCATGCGAATCAACGCGAAAGTCAGCAAGGTGATGCCGAAGAACGTGGGGATCAATAACCCCAATCGGCGGGCAATAAAACTAAACATCTTCTGGTGTACCTCATCAGCCGGTTCGGCGTGCCCGGCATTCCTGGGTCAGGAATGCCGGTAGTTTCTTATCTACTTCACCTGGGTGGTGGCGAAGTTATTAGTGGTGAGCGGGCTAATGTGATAGCCCTCTACGTTGTTGCGCATTGCAGTAAACATACGGGTGTGGGCCATGCTGATCCATGGCTGGTCCTGATTGAAAACCTCCTGGGCTTGCTCGTAGAGCGCGGCACGTTCCGCCGGATTCACTTTAGCCCGTGCTTCGTCGATCAGCGTCTGGAATTTCTCGTTGCACCAGCGCGCGTAGTTTTCGCCGTTCCTGGCTGCTTCGCAACTCAGCATAGGCGTCAGGAAGTTGTCCGGGTCGCCGTTATCACCCGCCCATCCGGCGGAAACCATATCGTGCTCGCCGTTTTTCGCACGTTTGAGCATTTCGCCCCATTCCATGACGCGAATATCGACCTTGATCCCGACCTGAGCCAGGTCAGCCTGCATCATCTGCGCACCGAGCATCGGGTTGGGGTTGGTCGGCCCGCCGCCGTTGCGGGTGAACAGTGTAAACGTGGTCCCTTCCGGTACGCCGGCTTCCTTGAGCAGGGCGCGGGCCTTGTCCAGATCACGCGGCGGGTTTTTCAGGGTGTGGTTGTAGCCCAGCAGGGTGTCAGGGTACGGGTTGACGGCCACGGTTGCATTGCCTTTGCCGAACAAAGCATTGACATAGGCGGCCTTGTCGAACGCCATGTCGATGGCTTTTCGCACGCGCACATCGCTCATGTATTTGTGAGAGGTGTTCATCGCGATGTACGAAACGGTCATTGCGTTCAGCTCATCAACCTTGAGGTTGGTGTCTTTCTTGATGCTCGGGATGTCATCGGGCTTGGGATACAGCGCGATCTGGCATTCGTTGGCCTTGAGTTTTTGCAGGCGCACATTGTTGTCGGTGGCAATCGCCAGAATCAAGGCTTCAGCGGGTGGTTTGCCACGGAAATACTCCGGGTTGGCCTTGAAGCGAACCTGGGCGTCCTTGTTGTACCGCTGGAACACGAACGGGCCGGTGCCGATGGGCTTGTTGTTCAGGTCGCCGGTCTTGTTCGTCTTAAGCAACTGGTCGGCATATTCGGCGGAGTAGATCGAGGAGAACGCCATGGCGATGTCCGCCAGGAACGGCGCTTCGCGACGGGTCAGGGTGAATTTGACGGTGTTGTCGTCGACTTTCTCGACGCTTTTGAGCAGTTCCTTGAAGCCCATGCTTTCAAAGTACGGGAAGCCCACGCTCGACAGTTTGTGCCATGGGTGGTTCGGGTCCAGCTGACGCTGGAAACTCCAGACCACGTCGTCGGCGTTCATGTCGCGGGTCGGCTTGAAGTAATCGGTGGTGTGAAACTTGACGCCTTTGCGCAGGTGGAACGTGTAAGTCAGACCGTCTTCACTGATGTCCCAGGAATCGGCCAGCGCTGGAATGACCTCGGTGGTGCCGGGCTTGAAGTCCGCCAGGCGATTGAAGAGGGTTTCAGCCACGGCATCGGCGGTGACTGCAGTCGTGTACTGGACCATATCGAAGCCTTCCGGGCTGGCTTCGGTGCAGACCACCAAGGGTTTGGCCGCGACGCCAACAGCGACACTCAGCAACGCGGCCGCAATGGCCGCACGTAGGGGAAGCATTTTCATCAAGAACCCTCTGCAATCGGTTAAAGGTCAAAGCCCGGCGGCCGATTCGTCACTGAATCAGCCGTTGGGCAGGTGCATCACAGAATGTTGAACGGAATGGTGGTCACTAGGCGGAACTCGTTGATGCTGCCGTCACCCTGGTTTTCGCTGGCACGGTGAGCGGTGTAGGTAACGCGAACAGTGGAGGCCTGGAACGGGCCGCTCTGAATGGCGTACGTGGAACCGATGCCGTATTCGTAATGATGTTCGCCGTCCATGTTCTTCACGTCGTAAGCCGTGCCGGTGTAGTGAGTACCGGTGATGTCCCAGCCGCGAGCCTGGTAGATGTTGAACTTCAGGCCAGGCACGCCGTATTCAGCCATGTTCAGGCCGTAGGCGACCTGGAAGGATTTCTCGTTCGGGCCGTTGAAGTCCGACAGCAGGGAGTTGGCCAGGTAGATACCGTTGGTTTCGTGCAGGTAGTCGAAGTACTCGTTACCTTCCACTTGCTGGTACGAGAAGGTCAGGGTATGAGCCTGGTGAGTCAGGCCGAACGACAGGGAGTAGGTGTCGTTGTCGATGTTGCCGAGCAGGGCCTTACCTTCTTCCTGGGTTTTGTAGTAATTCAGGCCGGTGTTGAGACTCAGCACCTGGCTGTCGCCCAGGATGTGATTGGCGCCGAAGTAGTATTGGTTCCAGATGTCTTCCGCCTGGGTCGCCCACAGGCTGGTGGTCAGGCTGGCGAAGGGTGTGAAGGTGATACCGCCGGTATGAACGTGATCGGTTTCAACGAAGCTGTTGGCGTATTCGCTACGGAATTTACTCAGGCTTTCTTCGGTTCGCGGTGAGTTGCGATCGAAAGTGCCCAGGTCAAAGGCCAGGTTGTTCAGCTCTTCACTGTGGATCGCCACACCCTGGAAGCTCGAAGGCAGCGCACGGTTGCCGATGACATCGACCATCGGGCTGCTGAAGTTCATGCGGCCAGCGGTCAGGGTGGTGTTGGAGACGCGGGCCTTGACGTTGGCCAGGCCCAGCTTGCTCCACTGACCTTGAGCGTCGCCGCCTTCTTTGGTCAGGGTACGGTTGTTGCCCGCGCCTGGACGGGTGCCCGGTGCGCCACCGTTGTTGGAAGCCAGGTTCTCGCGATCGCGCTCCAGAGCAATTTCGTTGTAGGCGGCCACTTCGGTACTCAAGCCCACGGCGCCTTGGGTGAAGCCGGAGTTGTACTTGACGATGGTGCCTTGAACCCAGTTGATGCGGCGATCCGTCGGGGTGGCTACACCGTTTTTGAGGTAAGTGAACTTGCTGCCGCGATGCAATTGTTCGTTGGCGTACCAGTTACGTGTGGTGCCGCTGATGGACTGGCCTTCGACAAAGCCGGTTGCGTCGGCTTGTGAGCTTTTGGTGTTGACCGTCACCGGGGTGAATTCCTGGCTCTGGGTTTCTGCGTAAGCCGTGGCGGTTACGCTGCTGATGGCTAAGGCCAATATCGCGCTGCTGCTCAGTTTCATGGGTGAAGCTCCTCAGTTTCTTTTTTTATTAATGCCGGTCTTATTGGGTGATCCGGCTATTTGGTTTAGAACGCAAACAAGGCTTCGCAAACGTTTGCTGTACGCCGGACTGGCGAATTTCGGCAATACGCTTGCGTGAGGGCGCAATGCGCCCCCAGCGTTCTGGCTAATCGGTTATTGGTCGATACTGACGCCCGAGAACACGTTGCGGCCGAAGGGGCTGACTTTGAACCCTTCGACTTTGGTGCTTAACGGCTGGTTAACCGTCGAGTGGGCGACTGGCGTGATCGGTACCTGTTGTTTGAGGTACTGCTGCGCCTGTTTGTAGAGCACGGTGCGCTGGTCCCGGTCGGTAACGACCTTGGCCTGCTTGATCAGCTTGTCGTAAGCCGGATCGCACCACATGGAGTAGTTGTTGCCACCAATGGCGTCGCAGCTGTAAAGCGTGCCGAGCCAGTTGTCCGGGTCCCCATTGTCACCGGTCCAGCCGATCAGGCTGATGTCGTGTTCGCCATTCTTGGTGCGCTTGATGTACTCGCCCCATTCGTAGCTGACGATCTTCACCTTGAGACCGACTTTTGCCCAGTCAGCCTGGAGCATTTCCGCCATCAGCTTGGCGTTCGGGTTGTAAGGGCGCTGAACCGGCATCGCCCACAGGGTGATCTCGGTGCCTTCCTTCACGCCGGCAGCCTTGAGCAATTCCTTGGCTTTTTCCGGGTTGTAGGCGGCGTCTTTAATTGTTTCGTCATAAGACCATTGGGTCGGCGGCATGGCGTTGACGGCCAGCTGCCCGGCGCCCTGGTAGACGGCGTTGAGAATGCTTTGCTTGTTCACCGCCATGTCCAGCGCCTGACGCACTTCGAGCTGGTCGAAAGGCTTGTGCCGAACGTTGTAGGCGATGTAACCGAGGTTGAAGCCTGGCTTCTCGATGAGCTGGAGTTTGGTGTCGTTCTTCAGCGCAGTCACATCGGCAGGACGCGGATGCAGGGTGATCTGGCACTCGTTGGCCTTGAGTTTCTGCACCCGAACCGAAGCGTCGGTGTTGATGGCGAAAATCAGGTTGTCGAGCTTGACCCGGCTCGGGTCCCAGTACTGCTTGTTGCCGGTGTAACGGATGTTGGAGTCTTTCTGGTAACTCTTGAAGACAAACGGGCCAGTGCCGATCGGCTTCTGGTTGATGTCGCTCGGCTTGCCCTCGGTCAGCAGCTTGTCGGCGTATTCGGCGGACAGGATGGCCGCGAAGCTCATGGCGATGTTCTGGATGAACGCGGCGTCGACGCTGTTGAGCGTCATGACCACGGTCAGCGGCCCGGTCTTTTCGACCTTGGCGATGTTCTTGTTCAGGCTCATCCCGTTGAAGTACGGGAACTCGGTCGGATACGCCTTACGGAAAGGTTGTTGGGGGTCGAGCATGCGATTAAACGTGAACAGCACGTCATCGGCGTTGAAGTCACGGGTTGGCGTGAAGTATGGAGTGGTATGAAACTTCACCCCTTCGCGCAGGTGAAACGTGTACTTGAGGCCGTCCTCGGAAATATCCCAGCTCGTGGCCAGGCCCGGTACGACGTTGGTGGCGCCTTTTTCAAACTCGGCCAGCCGGTTGTACAGCGGTTCGGCGGCGTCGTTATCTGTTGCAGTGGTGTACTGCGCCGTGTCGAAACCGGCGGGGCTCCCTTCGGAGCAGAACACCAGGCTGTTACTGGCGGCCAGGCTAATGGAACTGGCGGCCAACAGGCCGGTGCCCAACAATGCGGATAAAACCAAGGTATGGCGCATGACGCTCCCTCTTGTCGTTCACGAGTGTTTTGGCAATGAGCCGCCGTTCCGTCCTGGAACGTGGAGGTTCATTGATCTCAAACCATGCTTGCAGCAAAACCGACAGCCCACGCATGAGCTGGTCAGAACTCGACGGTAGGGACCGTAGGTCTGGCAGTAAATGCGTAGAGTCCTAAAGACTCGTAGGAAATGGCAACGCGTCCGACGCGGCAGCGGTAGTACGCGACGGAATTTGGTGTAAGAGATTTCCTACTTTGTCGGCAGATAAAACAACGGCGACGTCAGAAACGTCGCCGTTGCAATGCCTTACTTGCTGACGCTGACGCCGTAGAAGGAGTTCAAGCCAAATGGGCTGATCTTGAAGTCCTGCACGTTGTCGCGCATAGGCTGGAACACCGTCGAGTGAGCGATAGGTGTCATTGGCACTGCATCTTTGAGGACGTGTTGTGCCTGTTTGTACAGCTCGGTGCGCTTGTCCTGATCAGTCGTGCGCTTGGCTTCCTTGACGATGCCGTCGAACTTCTTGTCGCACCACTTGGAGAAGTTGTTGCCTTCCAGCGAATCGCAACCGAACAGCACGTTCAGCCAGTTGTCCGGATCACCATTGTCGCCGCTCCAGCCAATCAGCATCGCCTGGTTTTCGCCACCTTTGGAGCGCTTGATGTACTCGCCCCACTCGTAGCTCTGGATCTTGACCTTGAGACCGATCTTGGCCCAGTCCGACTGCAGCATTTCTGCCATCAGCTTGGCGTTCGGGTTGTATGGACGCTGTACCGGCATCGCCCAGAGCACGATTTCGGTGCCGTCTTTTACGCCGGCTTCCTTGAGCAGCTCTTTGGCTTTCTCAGGGTTATACGGCGCATCCTTGATGGTGGTGTCGTAGGACCACTGGGTCGGAGGCATGGCGTTGACGGCCAGTTGGCCGGCGCCCTGGTACACGGAGTCGATGATTTGTTGCTTGTTGACGGCCATGTCCAGTGCCTGGCGAACCTTCAGGTCAGCCAGCGGGTTTGCATCGGTTTGACCCTTGACCTTGTCCATCACGTTGTAGGCGATGTAACCCAGGTTGAAACCAGCCTGGTTAGGCACCTTCAGAGTCTTGTCTTCCTGCAGCGCCTTCAGGTCGGCCGGACGCGGGAACAGTGTGATCTGGCACTCGTTCTTCTTCAGCTTCTGGATACGCACCGACGGGTCGGTCGTGATGGCGAAGATCAGGTTGTCGATCTTGACGTCGTCCGGCTTCCAGTAGTCCTTGTTCCCGGTGTAGCGGATGTTGGAGTCTTTCTGGTAGCTCTTGAACACGAATGGACCAGTGCCGACCGGCTTCTGGTTGATGTCGGCGGCTTTGCCTTCTTTCAGCAGCTGGGCGGCGTACTCGGCGGACTGCAGCGACGCGAAGCTCATGGCCATGTTCTGGATGAACGCGGCATCCACTTCTTTCAGGGTGAACTTGACGGTTTTGTCGTCGACTTTATCGACCTTGGTGATGTTGGTGTCCATCCCCATGTCGGTGAAGTACGGGAATTCGGTCGGGTACGCTTTGCGGAACGGGTCATCCTTGTTAATCATGCGATTAAAGGTGAACAGCACGTCGTCAGCGTTGAAATCACGAGTCGGCTTGAAGTACGGGGTGGTGTGGAACTTGACGCCGTCGCGCAGGTGGAAGGTGTACGTCAGGCCGTCGGGGGAGATGTCCCAACTGGTCGCCAGACCAGGAATCACGGCGGTGCCGCCGCGCTCGAACTGGGTCAGACGGTTGAACATGGTTTCTGCCGAGGCGTCAAAGTCGGTTCCGGTGGTGTATTGACCTGGATCGAAACCGGCCGGGCTACCTTCGGAGCAGAACACCAGGTTAGTCGCGGCTTGGGCGAAGGGTGCGCTAGCTAATAAGCTGGCGCCGAGCAAAAACGGAATGACCGCGTTTTTAAGCATGGTGGCCTCATGATTGTGGCTTTTTTGGAATTATAGGACGACCTCGTGAGTCGGCCCTGCGGATACTTATGCAGGGGCCATACCCAATGCAAGATCCTGAACGAGCATAGGCGTTAAACAGTGGCACGTACGTACCTTAATGTCGCATATGTGTAAATCCACGCGCATTTGACCGTTTGCGCAGGGTTTTTTCGGTGCAAGCGGTGCACCTGTGCGAGTCAATCGAGGCGCTCTGTGCGCCCGGTTGGGGCGAGGTGTTACTTATTTATACCCACCGCCTGGGGGTGGGATACGCTGGGCGGGCATTTCAAAAAGGTGGGAGCTAGTCTGCTGGCGATGGCGGACTGATAGCCGATAAATCATGTTGAATGATGTGTAAAAAACACAGAGCTTTCCCACGCATTTTTCAGGTTGTCGGGTAGGAAGCAGTTTCTCTAACCTCTGGCTGTCGCTGCAAAATCAGCGACCGGGCGTGAGATCCCCGGCAATTAGTATTCATCTAGCGCCAATGCCACCATAATTGGCGCCAGCTTATCTGCTGCCTGTAAATGCGTTATGGCGGCTGTGTGCGGGCAGACTTCGGTCTGGCCGGGTGCCTACTACCGGTGATCTCACTCTGCACATAGCTGCCACCTCTTCGCCGCTTGAGATCCGGCGAAGGGATGGCTCCCGTTACCAGTAGGAGTTTCCATGGATAAGTCAGTCCCCGATCCACCCACCACCCCCGAAGCCGAAGCCGAAGACTTACGCGCCGAAACGTTACTCAAAGACCGCGAAGCCATCAAGCGCGCCCTCGACTACTACCTCGATCCCCCGTCCCAATACACCGAAAAGCCCCGCCGTCCCAGCACGATGTACATGATCGCCCCGAACATGGACACCGAAAGCCTCCTGGCCCAAGCCTGCGAGTCGTTGGCTTCCGCGAGTGTCATGACCAGTGATTTCGCCGCCAACCTGATCGGCCCGCAGCGTAATACGGTGTTGGCGATTCAGCAGATCATCATGCTGGCGGAGTTGGCGGTGAATCGGGCGTTGGATAACGTTGATCCGCAGGGCTGATCGGAGCCCGCGTTATCGTTCTTCGCGAGCAGGCTCGCTTATATGGTAGGACTTGAAGGGAGGAGGGTTGAATATGTCTGCTCGGCTTAATAGTCGAGCAAATATGTTTCGGGTTGAGACTGTTTCCGCTATCGGAACTGAAAGGTCGTTATTCCAAAATAATATCGGTAGTCGGGAATATTCGCGCTTACCTGTTATTTCTGACAGTAGATTTCATTTTTGGATATCAGTTGAATGTACTAAGGCCGATGGCGCTCTTCCTGTTCAGTCAGGCCGCTCCGGGGCTGAATTGGTTTAAATAATTTTTATAAGGAAATAATTATGAGCTATCCACAAGATACTGAATACAAAGGCTATATTATTCGTAAGCATGATCCTGCCTTTCAGGCAAGTTCGTATCAGGGTTTTAGAAAGAATGGAGAGCAATTAACCCAGTTTTGTGCAACCGAGGAAGACGTTAAACGATTAATCATTTCAGATATTGTTGGAACCCTTCATCAATAGCATTGGGAAGACCGTAGTATCGTTATTCGCAAGCAGCTTTGTTCGGGTGGCATCTCGACGATAGCGACGGGTTAACGTCTCCCCCACACCTGTTCGGTTCACCCGGTCTCTTGCAGGCAACAAAAAAACGGCGATCACTCCAGTGATCGCCGTTTTGATGTAAGTGTTATCGAATCAAGGCATCAACACTTCAATCGCCCCATCCGCCGTCATGCTGACCTGGCTGGTGCCCGCTTCCACATCCGGTGTCACCGGCGCGGCATCCATCGCGGCGGCTTTCATCATCATCGGCCCGCGCATGTACGGTTGTGGATAACCGTTGCTGTTCAGGTTCAGGTTAACGATTTTGTAGCTCTTGCCACCCAACGCATCCGTCGCCAATTGTGCGCGGGCCTTGAAGGCGGCCACGGCTTCTTTAAGCAGTGCATCTTCACTGGCCTTGCGCGTTGGCGTGGCGATAGCGAAGTCCATGCCGCCCATTTTCAGGTCGGTGAGCAGTTCGCCGGTCAGTTTCGACAGGGCAGCAAAGTCCGAGCTTTCCAGGCGCAGTTCGGCGCGTTCACGCCAGCCGGTGATTTTCTGGCCCTTGGTGTCGTAGATCGGGTAGCTGTTGCGGCTGCCCTGGCGCAGGGTGATGTCTTTGACCTGTTTAGCCTGGGCCAGCGCTTTGTTCATGGTGGTGCTGACGTCGGCGGCGAGTTTGGCCGGATCGGTGTTTTGGTCTTCGGTGTAGAGGGTGACGATCATCAGGTCGCGCGCCACTTCCTGACTGACTTCGGCGCGCAGGGAAATCTGGTTGTAGTGCAATTCGTCGGCGGCCATGGCCGGGAGGCTGGCGAGGGTGCCGGCACTCAGGGCGAGAAGGGCGGTGCAGCGGCGCAATGTGTGCATGAAAGCTCCTTGGGCGGTGCGCAGGGTTGGTTCCGAGCCTGCGTGAAACCATCAGACTCTAGCTTTGATGATCCGGTTCGCACAGTTACAACTTCTATACAGATCGACTCGATCCTGTGTAGCAGCTGCCGAAGGCTGCGTTCGACCGCGAAGCGGTCGTAAAATCTGAGACCTCATTCCTTCAAGTAAAGTGCGTCAGTCCAATTGCGACGGCTTCGCGGTCGAACGCAGCCTTCGGCAGCTGCTACAAGGTCTGCGTCGGCCATTGCCATGTGGCGCTTTGCCGCACTTTTGCCTACCAACCTCCACGCTTGGTTATACTCCATGCGATCCGCCTGGAGCGCTCATCAGGAGAGCTCATGCTCGCCCCCGTTCAAATCACTTCTGCCACTCGCCAGAACCTCTGGCGGCTGACGTTCATCCGCACATTGGTACTCGCCGCTCAGGCCGGTTCCGTGGGGCTGGCCTACTGGTTCAATCTGCTGCCGCTGCCGTGGGTGCAGCTGGCAATGACCCTCGGGTGTTCAACGCTGTTGTGCGTATTCACGGCGGTTCGATTGCGCACGTCGTGGCCAGTCACTGAGCTCGAATACGCCCTGCAACTGGCCTGTGACCTGTTTATCCACAGTGCCCTGCTGTATTTCTCCGGTGGCTCGACCAACCCGTTCGTCTCCTATTACCTGGTACCTCTGACCATCGCGGCGGTGACGTTGCCATGGCGCTATTCGGTGATTCTGTCCGGTTTGGCGTTGACGATGTACACCTTGCTGCTCGTGCGTTTCTATCCACTGCAAACCTTCCCGATTGCCCGGGAAAACCTGCAGGTCTACGGGATGT
The DNA here is from genome assembly GCF_000282215.1 of Pseudomonas sp. GM21. Classification (GTDB taxonomy): domain Bacteria; phylum Pseudomonadota; class Gammaproteobacteria; order Pseudomonadales; family Pseudomonadaceae; genus Aquipseudomonas. Next base: position 65,056 of record NZ_AKJS01000010.1, on the reverse strand, counting down.
GGTTAAGCTTCGCGCTGGCCGCGGCGGTGATTACGTTTTTCGCCGCGCGTATGGCCGAGGAACTGCGTCGTCAGGAAGAACTGCGCGCCATTCGTCGTGAAGAAGGCCTGCGTGATCAGCAATTGCTGGCTGTCGCGACGCAAGCGGCAGGCGCGGCCCATGAGTTGGGTACGCCTCTGGCAACCATGAGCGTGTTGCTCAAGGAGATGCGTCAGGATCACCACGACCCGTTGTTGCAGGATGATTTGAGCGTTCTGCAGGATCAGGTCAAGCTGTGTAAAGAAACCTTGCAGCATCTGGTGCGCGCCGCCGAGGCCAATCGCCGTTTGGCGGTGGAGATGCAGGACGTCACCGACTGGCTCGACGAAGCACTGAACCGTTGGCACTTGATGCGTCCGGAAGCCAGTTACCGCTTCCAGCGCCTGGGCCAGGGCACCGTACCGCGCATGGCGCCGCCGCCAGATTTGACCCAGGCGCTGCTGAATTTGCTGAACAACGCCGCCGATGCGTGCCCCGAAGGGCTGCAAGTGACGCTGGACTGGAACGCCGAAGACCTGACCATCAGCATCCGCGACCACGGTGCCGGCGTGCCGCTGGCCATCGCCGAACAGATCGGCAAACCGTTTTTTACCACCAAGGGCAAAGGTTTCGGCCTGGGCCTGTTTTTGAGCAAGGCCAGCGTGACACGCGCCGGCGGCTCAGTGAAACTCTACAGTCATGAGGAAGGCGGTACGCTCACCGAGCTGCGCCTGCCCCGTGTCGCCCGAGGAGACGAACATGAGTGACGAGATCCAAGTAGAAGGCGAAGAACTGCCGCATTTGCTGTTGGTCGACGACGATGCAACCTTCACCCGCGTGATGGCCCGCGCCATGGCCCGCCGTGGTTTCCGCGTCAGCACCGCAGGCTCCGCCGAAGAAGGCCTGACCATCGCCCAGGCCGATCTGCCGGATTACGCCGCGCTGGACCTGAAAATGGACGGCGACTCGGGTCTGGTCTTGCTGCCCAAGCTACTTGAGCTGGACCCGGAAATGCGCGTGGTGATCCTCACCGGCTATTCGAGCATTGCCACCGCTGTCGAAGCGATCAAGCGCGGCGCCTGCAATTACCTGTGCAAACCGGCCGACGCCGACGACGTGCTGGCGGCGCTGCTGTCCGAGCACGCCGACCTCGATACCCTGGTGCCGGAAAACCCGATGTCGGTGGACCGTTTGCAGTGGGAACACATCCAGCGCGTGCTGACCGAGCACGAAGGCAACATCTCGGCCACGGCCCGCGCCCTGGGCATGCACCGCCGAACCCTGCAGCGCAAACTGCAGAAACGTCCGGTCCGCCGCTGAACGGACGCTGAACGATCATCGCCAGCCCTCGCGATAACACGAACCGATCAACTATGATCGGTTCGTGTGTGTTCTTTTCCCTATCGAGCCTTATCCATGAATCAGAACGCTGAATATTCTGCGGTCAACGATGCCGTGCACGGGCAGTTTTTCCGCAGAGTCTGGGCGATCATCACTCCCTATTGGCACAGTGAAGAGAAGGTCAAGGCCTGGACGCTGTTGATCGCGGTGATTGCGCTGTCGCTGATCAGCGTGGGCATCTCGGTGTGGTTCAACACCTGGTACAAGGATTTTTACAACGCCTTGCAAAATAAGGATGAGGCAGCGTTCTGGCAGCTGATTCTGTATTTCTGCGCGATTGCGGCGGTGGCGATTGTCGGTGCGGTATACCGGCTTTATCTGACGCAGATGCTGACCATCCGCTGGCGAGCCTGGCTGACCGAGAAACACTTTACCCGGTGGCTCGGCAACAAAAACTACTACCAGCTGGAGCAGGGCGGTTACACCGATAACCCGGACCAGCGGATTTCCGAAGACCTCAACAACTTCACATCTAACACCCTGGAACTGGGCATTGGTTTGCTGCGCAATATCGTCAGCCTGGTGTCGTTCTCGATCATTCTGTGGGGCGTGTCGGGCAGTATTGAAGTCTTCGGTATCACTATTCCCGGCTACATGGTCTGGTGCGTACTGGTTTACGCGGTGGTAGGTAGCTGGCTGACACATTTGATCGGCCGTCGCTTGATCGGACTGAACAACCAACAACAACGCTTCGAAGCCGATCTGCGTTTCTCCATGGTGCGGATTCGTGAGAATGCTGAAAGCATCGCGTTGTACAACGGCGAACCGAACGAAAATCGTCGCTTGAGCAGCCGTTTCGGGATGGTCTGGCACAACTTCTGGGACATCATGAAAGTGTCCAAGCGCCTGACATTTTTCACCGCCGGTTACAGTCAGGCGGCCATCATCTTCCCGTTTATCGTCGCTGCGCCGCGTTACCTTTCCGGAAAGATCGAGCTCGGTGAGCTGATGCAAATCAGCTCGGCATTCGGCAATGTGCAGGAAAGCTTCAGCTGGTTTATCAGCGCGTACCAGAGTCTCGCTTCTTGGCGCGCCACCTGTGATCGTCTGCTCAGTTTCCGTCAGGCCATGACTGACAACGAAGAGCGCCAGCCGGCCATCGACGTACAGAATCAGGGTAATGAACTGAAGATCCACAACCTCGGCCTGGATCTGGCGGACGGCCGTCACCTGCTGACCAACGCCGACATGACGGTGGAGGAGGGCGAACGTGTCATGCTCAGCGGTCGTTCCGGCAGCGGCAAGTCGACCTTGTTGCGTGCGATGGGGCATCTGTGGCCGGCGGGTCATGGCAGTATTCGACTGCCGTCGGCGCGATACCTGTTCCTGCCGCAAAAGCCGTACTTGCCGATTGGCAGCCTGCGTGAGGCGCTGAGTTATCCACAGGCTGGCGATACCTACCCGCAGGAACGTTACGTTCACGTGCTGGAAACCTGCCGTTTGCCACACCTGGTGTCGCGTCTGGATGAAGCGAACCACTGGCAGCGCATGCTCTCGCCAGGTGAGCAGCAACGTTTGGCGTTTGCCCGTGCGCTGCTGTATGCACCGCAATGGCTGTATATGGACGAAGCGACCTCGGCGATGGATGAGGAGGATGAGGCGACGCTGTATCAGGCGTTGATCGATGAAATACCAGGCTTGAGCATTGTCAGCGTCGGGCACCGTAGTAGCTTGAAACGTTTTCACCCTCGGCATGTTCGTATCGAGAACGGCCATTTGGTGGATCAGACCGTGACCGCCTGAACACCGCATTACCCTTGTGGGAGCGGGCTTGCTCGCGAAAGCGGTCTGACATTCAATATTGAGGTGTCTGACACACCGCCTTCGCGAGCAAGCCTGCTCCCACAAGGTCGACGGTGATCGTACAACCGTGTTGAGCTATGATGTGGTTTCAGCCGAATCTTCGAGACAGATGTTCACCATGGAAAACCCGATCGACGTACCACGCCTCCCTCGCAAGCGCCGCAGCCTCGCACAGGAATTGGTGACGGTACTGTCCGAGCAGATCCGCGACGGTCACCTCAAGCGCGGCGACAAGTTGCCCACCGAGTCGGCGATCATGGATGCCCATGGCGTCAGCCGCACCGTGGTGCGCGAAGCAATTTCACGTTTGCAGGCTGCCGGGCAGGTTGAAACCCGCCATGGCATCGGCACCTTCGTGCTCGATACCCCGAGCCCGAGCGGTTTTCGTATCGATCCGGCAACGGTGGTCACCCTGCGTGACGTGTTGGCGATTCTGGAATTGCGCATCAGTCTCGAAGTGGAATCCGCCGGCCTCGCTGCGCAACGCCGCAGCTCCGAGCAGCTGGCATTGATGCGTGCCGCCCTGGACGCCCTCAACGAAAGCGCTTCCCACGCCAGCGATGCGGTCGCCTCGGACTTCCAGTTCCACCTGCAAATCGCGCTGGCGACCGGTAACCGCTACTTCACCGATATCATGACCCACCTGGGCACCAGCATCATTCCGCGCACACGGCTGAATTCCGCCCGCCTGGCTCATGACGACCAGCAGCACTACATGAATCGCCTGAGCCGTGAACACGAAGAGATTTACGACGCCATCGCCCGCCAGGATTCCGATGCGGCGCGTGCTGCGATGCGCTTGCACCTGACCAATAGCCGTGAGCGGCTGCGTCATGCGCATGAAGAGGCTGAGGCGCAGCGGGGGTAAATACTTGGAGAGTGGACTAGGTCGACGCCTTTTGCCGCAACGCAAAGGCGCTCAGCTCAAGTTGACGGGTTACTCTACAATCGGTGCGACAACCACCTCAGAGTCGTTGCGTTCAATTGAATAATTGATCGTTGCCGTTTTGCCGGCATGTAGCTTGAAGTTCGCGTTATCGAGGATGAACTTGAGTTCTGAGCCCTCGACCAGTTTTAACTCACTCCAAACCACCCCGGTAATCACGCTGAAATGGGCAGTAAGTTCTGTGCCTTGGGCGAATGAGGTTGTGTCGACGTTGATCACCACACCGGCGCTGTTTTTACTCACGGAAATCTTATTGTCAGGGAGAGCCTGACCTTCGCGATTTTCCAGGATGGGAGCAGCTAGAGTTTTGAAGTGAGTTGTCATGATGAGCGATCCTTTATTGGATTGGGGACATGCGTTACGCGCCATTTGTGCTATTCATTGCAACTGCCCTGCTACTGTCATAAATAACAGTTCAGACGAGTGGTGGATAAGAATCACTCTGCGTGTGCGGCTGAATTCGGCCCGCCTGGCCCATGACGACCAGCAGCACTACATGAATCGCCTGAGTCGTGAACACGAAGAGATTTACGACGCCATCGCCCGCCAGGATTCCGATGCGGCGCGGGCAGCAATGCGCTGCACCTGACCAACAGTCGCGAGCGGCTGCGCCATGCGCATGAAGAGGCTGAGGCACAGCGGGTCTAGGGGTAAGGGTTTTCTACCTCGTCAGTTTTGTAATCCACGTATTCAACGGTGTTGTACTGCGACACCTTGAAAATCTTCTGGGTGATTTTCCAGTATTTGTCGGGCAGTGCTTCAAACTCGACGATATCGCCCACACTGGAATGAAGGTCAAAATTCGTTGGGAACTGTAGGACTGCATGCTTGGTTTTATCTGGAAAGCTAAACCGATGGATTATCGACATGAGCGCTTGGCCTGTGCAGGAGTAGAGTTCCCGATTAAGCGTTGGCGCTACAGGGCCCGAAACTGTAAGAAATAACAGTTTCGATGAACGGTCAGTGTCAATCTTTGCCTTTTTCAGTGCTCTGCAGAATGTCTTCGCGAGTAAGCCCGCTCCCACATTTAATCTCTGTAATTCACCAATTTTGTGTTAACAGTCGATCGAGTGTGGGAGCGGGCTTGCTCGCGAAGGGGCCAGTAGCTCTGGTGAAAAAATCAGCCAGTGCGCAGAATCGAACGATCCACCCTCACTGCCAATTCCACAGCCCCAGATTTGGCATCAAACGCCACACTCCCGCCCTCATCCACCACCGCCCGCGCAATCACCACGCACTTGGACAACAACTCCAGCGGTGCACCTTTCATTGATTGCCCCGAAGCCAGTTCCAGTTTCAATTTGATAGTCATCATCGATCTCCTTATCAGGCAACGTCGCCAGTGGGTGCGTAGTCCTTGACCAGCAAGTAAGTGCTCCAGCCCCACCAGTCGTCGATGGTGGCGGTGTCGTTCAGGTTGTTGACGTCCTTGCGTCGCAGCACTTTGTTGCCCTCGACCTTGAACAGTGGCGAGAAATTGCCCGCCGGGGTCAGCACGGCTTGCAGGTCCGGCAATTTTTTCAAGGCGCTGAAATTGTCGGGCACCGGTGCGACGCCGCTGAGGTACGCCGCGAAGATTTCATCCGCAGAAAGCTGTACCGCTTGATTAACCTGCACGCGATTGGCGCTGTCGATCGCATCGAAATAACGCTTGTCGCCGTAGGCTCGCCATTGATCACCGTTGCCGTTGTGCACATTGAGGCCGAACTTGCTGTCTTCATCGTGCATGAACCGGGTGATCAGCGAGCCCAGATCACTGGGCGTGACCACTGCGGCCAATTGCTTTCGCGGTACGCGCAAGTGGCCGGCGGAAAACAGGTCGGTCAGGTAATGATCAGTAAAAGCATTCATCGCGTAGGCGAGTTCCAGCTGTTTTTCATCACCACTGTTTTTCGCCAGCACCGCTTGCTGTACGGCGGCTGTGTGGCCTGCGATGTAGGCGGCCAGTGCCCCTTCGGCAAAGTGATCGGTGTTGTTGGCGGCCAGTTTCAGATAACGCCCGAAAGGGAACAGTGCCGAGACAAAACTGCCGCCACCGGTGATTTTGTTCCACTCTTCCGACAACGTATCTCCAAGGGCGTCATAGACCTCGTGAGGTTGTTTGCCCTCCCGGATAGCCTGGTTCACCGCGGCGATTTCCTTTTGCATGACGGCGAGGATCTGCTTCGCCTCGGCATTGGAGGCGGGCAGAACGGCGAGGGAGTTAAAGGCACTGGCGAAACGCTGAATGCGATCAGCAGGCGTCGCGCCATCACTGATGGGCTGATCGGGAATGCCATAAAAATCACCCCCCAACGCAACGACCTGGCCATAGGTCAGCGCCAGGCCGTTGGGCAGGTGCAGCTCAACCTGTGCCGCTGGTATGGCGGGGGCATCCTTGACGAAACGCAGCAGCGTGGTGTCGCCGATTGCAGTGTGTTCACCCCCCTCGAAACGCAGCTGCGGCTGGCGTTTCAGAGTATTCGCCGCGATTGAGGCGGACGGTTGAGGTGCTGCATTGTGTTGCTCGCCAAGGTGCAGAACCAAGTGTTCGTTGACGCTGATGGTAATGCCGCCCTCGGTAAAAAGATCATCCAGATTGGCAATGACCTGATTGAGGGTTTCCTGCTGTTTTGCGTGTAGACCTGACATTTCTTGCTCCTTGATATGTCTAGTTACGAATTTAGTTTAACTGTATGTGCATACAGTTGTTTCGATCATAGACGAGAGTTTTCCTACGTCAAGGACATAACCGTCTGACACAAAATCAGCAGACGGCGATGAAATGCAGTTGACGGTTATTATTTAAGTTGTACGATGACCTACAACTCGGCGAAAGCTGAACGGTTTCCTCACACACACACAAACGTTGCTACCCAGGGTGTTCGAATAATGAATCCACAAGAACTGAAGTCCATCCTCTCTTCCGGCCTGCTGTCTTTCCCGGTTACCGATTTCAATGCTCAGGGCGACTTCAATCGCGCTGGCTACATCAAGCGTCTCGAATGGCTGGCCCCATACGGCGCCTCGGCTCTGTTCGCCGCGGGCGGCACCGGTGAGTTCTTCTCTCTGGCGGCCAGCGAATATTCGGAAATCATCAAGACTGCCGTCGACACCTGCGAAACCAGCGTGCCGATCCTGGCCGGTGTAGGCGGTTCGACCCGTCAAGCCATCGAATACGCACAGGAAGCCGAACGTCTGGGCGCCAAAGGCCTGTTGCTGCTGCCGCACTACTTGACCGAAGCCAGCCAGGACGGCGTTGCCGCCCACGTTGAAGCCGTGTGCAAATCGGTAAACATCGGTGTGGTGGTTTACAACCGTAACGTCTGCCGCCTCACCGCTCCGCTGCTGGAACGTCTGGCCGAGCGCTGCCCGAACCTGATCGGCTACAAGGATGGCCTGGGCGATATCGAGTTGATGGTGTCGATCCGTCGCCGCCTCGGTGATCGCTTCAGCTACCTGGGCGGTTTGCCGACCGCTGAAGTTTACGCTGCCGCTTATAAAGCCCTGGGCGTGCCGGTTTACTCCTCGGCGGTGTTCAACTTCATCCCGAAAACCGCGATGGATTTCTACCACGCCATCGCTCGCGAAGATCACGCCACCGTCGGCAAGATCATCGACGACTTCTTCCTGCCGTACCTGGACATCCGTAACCGCAAAGCCGGTTATGCAGTGAGCATCGTCAAGGCCGGGGCAAAAATTGCCGGCTACGACGCAGGTCCTGTGCGTGCACCGCTGACCGATCTGACGGCCGAAGAGTACGAAATGCTCGCCGCGCTGATCGACAAGCAAGGCGCGCAATAACACGTGCGATTTAAATTGGCCGCTGAGTAATCAGCGGCCTTTTGCGTAAGGTCTTTTTGTTTCGAGGGTTAGCCCGTGACAGATGCAAAGCGTTTTGATAACTACATCAATGGTGAATGGGTAGCGGGCAGTGATTACTGCGCCAACATCAACCCGTCTGAACTGACCGACACCATTGGCAACTACGCCAAAGCCGATCTGGCTCAGGTCCACGCCGCCATCGACGCCGCTCGCGCCGCGTTCCCGGCCTGGTCGACCTCGGGCATTCAGGCTCGTCACGATTCGCTGGATAAAGTCGGCACCGAAATCCTTGCCCGTCGCGAAGAACTCGGCACCCTGCTGGCCCGTGAAGAAGGCAAGACCTTGCCTGAGGCCATCGGTGAAGTGACTCGCGCCGGTAACATTTTCAAGTTCTTCGCCGGTGAAACCCTGCGTCTGTCCGGCGACTACTTGCCGTCGGTACGTCCGGGTGTGAACGTTGAAGTGACTCGCGAAGCATTGGGCGTGGTTGGCCTGATCACGCCGTGGAACTTCCCGATCGCAATCCCTGCGTGGAAAATCGCTCCGGCCTTGGCTTACGGTAACTGCGTCGTGCTGAAACCAGCCGATCTGGTGCCGGGTTGCGCCTGGGCCCTGGCTGAAATCATCTCCCGCGCAGGCTTCCCGGCTGGCGTATTCAACCTGGTAATGGGCAGCGGTCGTGTGGTTGGCGATGCCATGGTGCAGAGCCCGAAAGTCGACGGCATCAGCTTCACCGGCTCCGTGGGCGTTGGTCGTCAGATCGCGCTCAGCTGCGTCTCGCGTCAGGCCAAGGTTCAGCTGGAAATGGGTGGCAAGAACCCGCAGATCATTCTCGACGACGCCGACCTCAAACAAGCGGTCGAGCTGTCGGTACAGAGCGCGTTCTACTCCACTGGCCAGCGTTGCACCGCGTCGAGCCGCTTCATCGTTACCGCCGGCATCCACGACAAGTTCGTTGAAGCCGTGGCCGAACGCATGAAGTCGATCAAGGTCGGCCATGCGCTGAAAGCCGGTACCGACATTGGTCCGGTCGTCTCGCAAGCTCAGCTTGAACAAGACATGAAGTACATCGATATCGGCCAGTCCGAAGGTGCACGTCTGGTCAGCGGCGGCGGTCTGGTGACGTGCGACACCGAAGGCTACTTCCTCGCGCCTACGCTGTTTGCCGACAGCGAAGCCGAGATGCGCATCAGCCGCGAAGAAATCTTCGGCCCGGTGGCCAACGTGGTTCGCGTTGCCGATTACGAAGCCGCGCTGGCCATGGCCAACGACACTGAGTTCGGTTTGTCGGCAGGCATCGCCACCACTTCGCTGAAGTACGCCAACCACTTCAAGCGCCACTCCCAGGCCGGGATGGTGATGGTCAACCTGCCGACCGCGGGCGTGGACTACCACGTTCCATTCGGCGGGCGTAAAGGTTCATCCTATGGATCCCGCGAGCAAGGTCGCTATGCGCAAGAGTTCTACACCGTGGTGAAGACCAGCTACATCGGCTCCTGACAGGAAACATCGCGGTATCGGCATCGATACCGCAACCTCTGTAGTAGCTGTCGAGTGAAACGAGGCTGCGATCTTTTGATCCTGAAAAGCAAAGATCGCAGCCTCGTTTCACTCGACAGCTGCTACAGGGATAAACAGTTCCACCCGCGCATAAAAATAATCAGTGGGAGTACATCTACATGCAAGCGACCAAGCCGACTCACGTCCGCTATTTGATCCTGCTCATGCTTTTTCTGGTGACCACGATCAACTACGCCGACCGGGCCACTATCGCCATCGCCGGTTCCAGCCTGCAAAAAGACCTCGGCATCGACGCGGTCACCCTCGGTTACATCTTCTCTGCATTCGGTTGGGCCTACGTGGCCGGGCAAATTCCCGGTGGCTGGCTGCTGGACCGTTTCGGTTCGAAAAAAATCTATGCATTGAGCATCTTCACCTGGTCCCTGTTCACCGTGTTGCAGGGTTATGTCGGCGAGTTCGGCATGTCCACCGCGGTGGTAGCGCTGTTCATGCTGCGCTTCCTGGTCGGTCTGGCCGAAGCACCCTCCTTCCCCGGCAACGCACGCATTGTGGCGGCCTGGTTCCCGACTGCTGAACGCGGTACGGCTTCGGCGATCTTCAACTCGGCGCAATACTTTGCCACCGTGTTGTTTGCACCGCTGATGGGCTGGATCGTCTACAGCTTCGGCTGGCAGCACGTGTTCATCGTCATGGGTGTGGTTGGTATCATCTTCTCGGGCATCTGGCTGAAAGTTATCCACAGCCCGCGCCAGCACCCGAAGATCAACGAGGCCGAGTTCAAGTACATCGCCGAGAACGGCGGCATGGTCGATATGGACCAGGACAAAGGTAAAGGACAAGCCGCCGGCAAACCGGCTGAAGGTCCGAAATGGGACTACATCCGTCAGCTGTTGACCAATCGCATGATGCTGGGTGTGTACTTGAGCCAGTACTGCATCAACGCCATCACCTACTTCTTCCTGACCTGGTTCCCGGTGTACCTGGTGCAAGAACGCGGCATGACCATCCTCAAGGCCGGTTTCATTGCCTCGTTGCCGGCCATCTGCGGTTTTATCGGTGGTGTGTTGGGCGGGGTGATCTCCGACTACCTGCTGCGCAAAGGCCATTCCCTGACCTTCGCCCGCAAGGCGCCGATCATCGCGGGCTTGCTGGTGTCCAGCAGCATCGTGGCCTGCAACTACGTTGACGTTGAATGGATGGTCGTCGGCTTCATGGCCCTCGCGTTCTTCGGCAAGGGTGTAGGCGCGCTGGGTTGGGCCGTGGTGTCCGATACATCGCCGAAACAGATCGCTGGTCTCAGTGGTGGCCTGTTCAACACCTTCGGTAACATCGCTTCGATCACCACCCCAATCGTGATCGGCTACATCATCAGCTCCACCGGTTCGTTCAAATGGGCGCTGGTGTTTGTCGGTTGCAACGCACTGGTTGCAGTGTTCAGCTACCTGGTGATCGTCGGTCCGATCAAACGTGTGGTGCTCAAAGAGCCACCGGTCAGCGGTCCTGAAACAAATCACAAATTGTCACAAGCGCATTCCTGAGGAGCGGCGTCATGCAGTTGATTGAACATTCCGACTCGCCGCGCTACATCCGCCTGCACGAGCGGGACAACGTAGTGATCGTGGTCAACGACCAAGGCGTGCCGGCCGGCACCGAGTTTCCTGATGGCCTGGTGACCGTGGACTTCGTGCCACAGAGCCACAAGGTCACGCTGGAAGACATTCCCGAAGGCGGCCAGGTCATTCGTTACGGCCAGACCATTGGATACGCGTTGCAGCCGATCCCGCGCGGCAGCTGGGTCAAGGAAGATCAACTGCGCATGCCCACCGCGCCACCGCTGGACAGCTTGCCGCTGTCCACCGAAGTGCCGGCGGCGCAGGCACCACTGGAAGGCTTTACGTTCGAGGGTTACCGCAACGCCGACGGCACCGTCGGCACGCGCAACATTCTGGGGATCACCACGACTGTCCAGTGCGTCACCGGCGTGCTCGATCATGCGGTCAAGCGCATCAAGGACGAGTTGCTGCCCCAGTATCCGAACGTCGATGACGTGGTGGCGCTAACTCACAGCTACGGTTGTGGAGTGGCCATCACAGCGGCCGACGCTTACATCCCGATCCGCACCGTGCGCAACCTGGCGCGCAACCCGAACCTGGGCGGCGAAGCGCTGGTGATCAGCCTGGGCTGCGAGAAATTGCAGGCCGGGCAGGTGATGCACGAGAACGACAGCTCGGTCGACCTGAGCGAGCCGTGGTTGTATCGCTTGCAGGATTCGAGTCACGGTTTCACCGAGATGATCGAGCAGATCATGGCGCTGGCCGAAACCCGTCTGAAGAAGCTCGATCAGCGTCGCCGGGAAACCGTGCCGGCGTCCGAGCTGATTCTGGGGATGCAGTGTGGTGGCAGTGACGCGTTTTCCGGGATCACCGCCAACCCGGCGCTGGGTTATGCCTCGGACCTGTTGCTGCGTGCCGGTGCGACGGTGATGTTTTCCGAAGTCACCGAAGTACGCGACGCCATCTACCTGCTGACTTCCCGCGCGGAGACTGAAGAGGTCGCTCAGGAGCTGGTACGGGAAATGGACTGGTACGACCGTTACCTGGCCAAGGGCGAAGCGGATCGCAGCGCCAACACCACGCCGGGCAACAAGAAGGGCGGGTTGTCGAACATTGTCGAGAAGTCCCTGGGCTCGATCGTCAAGTCCGGCAGCAGCGCGATCAACGGCGTGCTTGGCCCGGGCGAGCGTTTCAAGCGCAAAGGACTGATTTTCTGTGCGACCCCGGCCAGTGACTTTGTCTGCGGGACGTTGCAATTGGCGGCGGGGATGAATCTGCACGTGTTCACAACGGGGCGCGGCACGCCGTATGGTTTGGCGATGGCACCGGTGGTGAAGGTCTCGACCCGTACGGAACTGGCGCAGCGCTGGCCGGATTTGATCGACATCGATGCCGGGCGGATTGCGACTGGGCGGGCTTCGATCGAAGACCTCGGCTGGGAGTTGTTCCACTACTACCTGGACGTGGCCAGCGGCAAGAAACAGACGTGGGCCGAGCAGCACAAGCTGCATAACGACATCACCCTGTTTAACCCTGCGCCGATTACCTAAGACCGACTAATGATCGTTCCCACGCTCTGCGTGGGAATACAGTCAGGGACGCTCTGCGTCCCAAAGCGTGACGCGGAGCGTCACAAGAGGCGTTCCCACGCAGAGCGTTGGAACGATCAGGGTGAAAGTGGCTTATCATTAGCCCCCTAACGACGCTCACCCAAGGTTCTCCCCGGCATGCTGGCTATCTTCCTCGAAACCCTGAACATCACCGCGCCGGTGTTTGCCATGCTGTTTCTGGGGGTGTTACTCAAGCGCATCAGCTGGATCAACGACAATTTCATCATCACTGCGTCGGCCCTGGTGTTCAACGTCACCATGCCGGCGTTGTTGTTTCTGGGCATTCTGCATGCCGACCTCCACGCCGCGCTGCAACCGGCGCTGCTGATCTACTTCTCGATTGCCACGCTCGTTAGTTTTGCCTTCGCCTGGGGTTGGGCAATCTGGAAGTGCCCGCGTGAAGATCGGGGGATCTACACCCAGGGCGCGTTTCGTGGCAACAACGGGGTGATCGGCCTGGCACTGGCGGCGAGTATGTACGGTGATTACGGGATATCCCTTGGCGCGATTCTCGCGGCGCTAGTGATCCTGCTATACAACACGCTTTCGAGCATTGTGCTGGCGGTGTACAGCCCGGTGATCAAGTCTGATCCGTGGAGCATCTGCAAAAGCGTTATGGGCAACCCGTTGATCATCAGCGTGTTTGCAGCGGCGCCGTTTGCTTATTTCCAGATAGGTTTGCCGGGCTGGCTTGAGAAGTCGGGCCAATACCTGGCGCAAACCACCTTGCCACTGGCGTTGATCTGCATTGGCGGGACGTTGTCGCTGGCAGCGTTGCGCAAAAGTGGCAATATGGCGCTGAGTTCAAGCCTGGTGAAGATGATCAGCCTGCCGGTGCTGGCGACCCTCGGGGCCTGGCTCTGGGGCTTTCGTGGAGCGGAGCTGGGGATTCTGTTTCTGTACTTTGGCAGCCCGACCGCTGCCGCCAGTTTTGTCATGGCTCGCCAGGCCAATGGCAATCACGAGCTGGCGGCGGCGATCATTGTGATCACCACGTTGATGGCGGCGGTGACCACTAATATCGGGATCTTTTTGTTGCAGTGGGGTGGGTGGATTTAACCCAGAGCTTTGGTGGTGTTCTTCAGGGCCTCATCGCGAGCAGGCTCGCTCCCACAGTGATCTTCAGTGTTCACACAACTTGTGCAACAAAGGAGATCCCCTGTGGGAGCGAGCCTGCTCGCGATGGCGGCAGGCCTTTCACCACAATCTTCGGATTTTCACTCCGGCTTCTGGTAGCTATCAATCACTTCCTGCGCCGCCCGAAACGCATCGATCGCCGCCGGTGCGCCGGCATACACTGCGCAATGCAGCAGCGTTTCCCGAATCTCTTCCACCGTGCAGCCGTTGTTCAGTGCCCCGCGCACGTGGCCTTTCAGTTCTTGCGGACATTTGAGCGCGGTCAGCGCGGCGAGGGTGATCAGGCTGCGGGTTTTCAGCGCCAGGCCATCACGATTCCAGACGGCGCCCCAGGCGTGTTCATTGACGAAATCCTGCAGCGGCTGGGTGAATTCCGTGGCATTGCCCAGTGCGCGGTCGACGAAGGCGTCGCCCATCACTTGGCGGCGGACTTCAACGCCAGGTTTTTTATGGTCGGTCATGGCACATCCCTCTTGTGGTGTTGGCGACGCCAGGCGAGCAGGGACGTGAGCAACAGAAACGCCACCAGCGCCGGCAGGACGAAAAACAGCATCAAATGCTCAAGCTTGCCGGCCAGTGGCATGCCGGTGGTGAACGACACCACGTGCAGCCCGTAAGCCAGGTACAAACCCAGACACAGCAAACCTTCGGCCCGGGTCACCCGGTATCCCGTATAGAACAGCGGCAGACAAAACACCGCGACACCGAGCATCACCGGCAGATCGAAACCCAGGGCATTGGGTGAGACCGACAGCGGCGACGGTGCGATCAGTGCTGTCACGCCCAGCACACCCAGCAGGTTGAACAGGTTGCTGCCGATCACGTTGCCCACGGCGATGTCCCGCTCACCGCGCAGGGCAGCAATCAATGAAGTGGCCAACTCCGGCAGGGACGTGCCGATGGCAACGATGGTCAGGCCGATGATTCGTTCCGAGAGCCCTAGATCCGTGGCAACCGCCACTGCTGCCCCCAGCAGCAGGTGCCCGGCGTAGATCAGCATCGCCAGCCCGCCCACGATCATCAGCAGGCTGCTGAACCAGGGGGCCGGCTGGCTGTGCGGATCGCTCGATGGCGGACGAGCCGAGTGCCGAGACTGACGTAGCAGCAAGCCCAGGTAGAGCGCCAGTGCGGTCAGCAGTATCAAGCCATCGGTACGGGTCAGTATTTCATTCCAGGCCAGGACGAACACCAGCAGGCTGGCGCCGATCATCAGCGGAATGTCCAGGCGCACCAGTTGCCGCGAAACACGCAGCGGAATGATTAGCGCCGAGAGCCCGAGCGTGACGAGAATGTTGAAGATGCTGCCGCCGATAACGCTGCCGACGGCGATGTCGGCATTTTCCGTGAGGGTGGCTTGCAAGCTGACCACCATCTGCGGCGCACTGCTGCCGAGGGCGACGATGGTCAGGCCGATGATCAGCGGCCGCACATGCCACCGCGCCGCGAGACGCACGGCGGCACGCACCATCAACTCGGCGCCGAAGATCAGTAAAACCAGGCCACTGAGCAGTTCAATCACACTGATCAGGGGTAAATCGACAAGTCCGAAAATGGGTGTGCTCCGTCTGTCAGTTGTCGAGGGCTTGCACGCGAACCTTGGCGGTGCCGCTTTTGATCATGCCCAGGCGCTCGGCGGCTTCATGGGACAGATCGATCAGACGTCCGCGGGTATGCGGCCCGCGATCGTTGATGCGGACCACGCAGGACTTGTCGTTGTTCAGATTGGTGACCTTCACCCGCGTGCCGAAGGGCAACTGGCGATGGGCGGCGGTCATGGAATTCTTGTTGAAACGCTCGCCACTGGCGGTGCGTTTGCCTTGGTGTTTGGCGCCGTAATAAGACGCGGTGCCGGTTTTGTCGTAGCCGTGTGGATCGACGACATCATTACTGGCGCAACCGGCCAGCAGGGCGAGCAGGGCGCAGGCACTGAGCAGACGCTTCATTAGGTGACCCTATGATCGTTCCCACGTTCCGCGTGGGAATGCAGCCAGTGACGCTCCGCGTCACAAAAGCGGACGCAGAGCGTCCAATGAGGCGCTCCCACGCGGAGCGTGGGAGCGATCACTGTGGTTAGCCTTCGAGCTTGCTTTTGAGCAGTTCGTTGACCTGTTGCGGGTTGGCCTTGCCTTTGGAGGCTTTCATGGCCTGGCCGACGAAGAAGCCGAACATCTTGCCGCGTTTGGGTTCGTCTGCCGCGCGGTACTGTTCGACCTGTTCGGCATTGGCCGCGAGCATCTCGTCCAGCACCGCCGAGATGGCGCCGCTGTCAGTCACTTGCTTGAGGCCGCGCTTGTCGATGATCTCGTCCGCGCTGCCTTCGCCGTTGGCCATCGCTTCAAACACCACCTTGGCGATCTTGCCGGAGATGGTGTTGTCCTTGATGCGCAGCAACATGCCGCCCAGTTGCTCGGCGGAAACCGGCGACTGTTCGATGTCCAGGCCTTGTTTGTTGAGCAGGCTGCCCAACTCGACCATCACCCAGTTGGCCGCCAGTTTGGCGTCGCCGCCAATGCTCGCGACTTTCTCGAAATAATCGGCTTGCTCGCGGCTGGTCGCCAGCACGCTGGCGTCGTAGACCGACAGACCGAACTGTTCCTGGAAGCGCTCGCGTTTTTGCGGTGGCAATTCCGGCAGGGTGGCGCGTACGTCGTCGAGGAACGAGTCTTCGATGACCACGGGCAGCAGGTCTGGATCGGGGAAGTAACGGTAGTCGTTGGCTTCCTCTTTGCTGCGCATCGGACGGGTTTCGTCCTTGTTCGGATCGTACAGACGGGTCTGCTGGATCACTTTGCCGCCGTCTTCGATCAGCTCGATCTGGCGCTGCACTTCGCTGTTGATCGCCTTCTCGATGAAACGGAACGAGTTGACGTTCTTGATTTCGCAGCGAGTACCGAACTCAACCTGGCCTTTCGGACGGATCGACACGTTGCAGTCGCAACGCAGCGAGCCTTCGGCCATGTTGCCGTCGCAGATGCCGAGGTAACGCACCAGCGCGTGGATCGTCTTGACGTAGGCCACGGCTTCCTTGGCACTGCGCATGTCTGGCTCGGACACGATTTCCAGCAGCGGCGTGCCGGCACGGTTCAAATCGATGCCGGTGGCACCGTTGAATTCTTCGTGCAAGCTTTTACCGGCGTCTTCTTCCAGGTGCGCACGGGTCACGCCGACACGTTTGATCGTGCCGTCTTCCATGGCGATGTCCAGGTGGCCCTTGCCGACGATCGGCAATTCCATCTGGCTGATCTGGTAGCCCTTGGGCAGGTCCGGGTAGAAATAGTTTTTACGGGCGAACACGTTGTGCTGACCGATCTCGGCGTCAATCGCCAAGCCGAACATCACTGCCATGCGTACCGCTTCCTGGTTCAGCACCGGCAGTACGCCGGGCATGCCCAGGTCTACGAGGCTGGCCTGGGTATTCGGCTCGGAACCGAACGTGGTGGAACTACCGGAAAAGATTTTCGACCGGGTGGTGAGCTGGGTATGAATCTCCAGCCCGATCACGACTTCCCATTGCATGTGTGTCTCCTCAGAAGCCGGTTGGGGTGCGGGTGTGCCAGTCAGTGTTGAGCTGATACTGGTGGGCAACGTTCAACAGGCGACCTTCCTGGAAATACGGAGCGAGCAGTTGCACGCCCACCGGCAGGCCATCGACGAAACCGGCTGGCATGGACAAGCCCGGCAGGCCGGCGAGGTTGGCGGTGATGGTGTAGACGTCTTCCAGGTACGCGGCGACCGGGTCGCTATTCTTGGCGCCGAGCTTCCAGGCCGGGTTCGGCGTGGTTGGGCCGAGGATGATGTCGACCTCATTGAAGGCTGCCATGAAGTCGTTCTTGATCAAGCGACGAATCTTCTGGGCCTTGAGGTAGTAGGCGTCGTAGTAACCGGCCGACAGCGCGTACGCACCGACCATGATCCGGCGCTGCACTTCCGGGCCGAAACCTTCGCCACGGGAGCGCTTGTACAGGTCGATCAGGTCTTTCGGGTTTTCACAGCGATGGCCGAAACGCACGCCGTCGAAACGCGACAGGTTGGACGAGGCTTCCGCCGGGGCGATCACGTAGTACGCAGGAATCGCGTGCTGCATGTTCGGCAGGCTGATTTCCTTGATCACGGCGCCGAGCTTTTCCAGCTCCTTGACGCTGTTGTGGATCAGCTCGGCAATGCGCGGGTCGAGACCGGCGCTGAAATATTCTTTCGGTACACCGATGCGCAGGCCTTGCAGCGAGCCGTTGAGGCTGGCGCTGTAATCGGGCACAGGTTCGTCGATGCTGGTGGAGTCATTTGGATCAAAGCCGGCCATGCCTTGCAGCAAAATTGCACAGTCTTCGGCCGTGCGCGCCATCGGGCCGCCCTGATCGAGACTGGAGGCGTAGGCGATCATGCCCCAGCGCGAAACGCGACCGTACGTCGGTTTCAGGCCGGTGAGGTTGGTCAGTGCGGCGGGCTGGCGAATGGAGCCGCCGGTATCGGTACCGGTAGCCGCAGGCAGCAGGCGCGCGGCAACCGCTGCCGCCGAACCGCCGGACGAACCGCCGGGCACGTGTTCCAGGTTCCACGGGTTTTTCACCGGGCCGTAGTAGCTCGACTCGTTGGCCGACCCCATGGCGAATTCGTCCATGTTGGTCTTGCCCAGGGTCACGGTCCCGGCAGCGGCCAGCTTGGCCACGACGGTGGCGTCGTACGGTGCTTTAAAGTTGTCGAGCATCTTCGAGCCGCAGCTGGTGCGGATGCCTTGGGTGCAGAACAGGTCTTTGTGCGCAATCGGCGCGCCAAGCAGGGCGCCGCTCTCACCATTGGCCCGGCGTGCGTCAGCGGCTTTCGCTTGCTGGAGCGCCAGGTCCTCGGTGAGGCTGATGAAGCTGTTGAGCTGAGGATCGAGCAGGGCGATACGCGCCAGCAGGGTTTTGGTCAGCTCTTCGGAAGAAAACTTTTTTTCGGCGAGTCCGCGGGCGATCTCGGCCAGAGTCAATTGATGCATTGCAGGCTCTTTCCCTTTAGTCGATGACTTTCGGAACCAGGTACAGGCCGTTTTCGACCGCTGGTGCGATGGACTGATAGGCCTCGCGATGATTGGTCTCGGTCACGACGTCTGCGCGCAGGCGCTGGCTGGCTTCCAGTGGGTGGGCCAGCGGCTCGATACCGTCGGTATTGACCGCCTGCATTTCGTCGACCAGACCCAGGATGCTGTTCAGGGCCGAAGTGATGTGTGGAAGATCGGCATCATTGAGGCCAAGGCAGGCCAAATGAGCGATTTTTTCCACGTCGGAGCGTTCAAGCGCCATTGCGATTCTCCAGTGGAAAACAGAACGGACGGCGTCCGTGTGTTAGATTGTCTGAACACTACCGCATTTCTACGGTCATAAGGCCGCGATTGTGGGGGTTGGTGCACAGAAAAGCGGCCAATTTAACATATTGGCGCCTTGCCCAAAATCCCTGTCGTTGTTAGAGTTTGCCGCACTTTTTTACCCACGCGTTGCCTAGGGTCCCTTTCCCATGTTCAAGAAACTGCGTGGCATGTTTTCCAGCGATCTCTCCATTGACCTGGGCACTGCCAACACCCTTATTTACGTGCGCGAGCGCGGTATCGTCCTGAATGAGCCATCGGTTGTGGCTATTCGGACACACGGTAACCAGAAAAGTGTCGTAGCTGTCGGCACCGAAGCGAAGCGCATGCTCGGCCGAACGCCGGGCAACATCGCTGCCATTCGTCCGATGAAGGACGGCGTGATCGCCGACTTCAGCGTCTGCGAAAAGATGCTGCAGTATTTTATCAACAAGGTTCACGAAAACAGCTTTCTGCAGCCTAGCCCTCGTGTGCTGATCTGCGTTCCGTGCAAATCCACTCAGGTTGAGCGTCGTGCCATCCGTGAATCGGCCCTTGGTGCCGGTGCTCGTGAAGTGTTCTTGATCGAAGAGCCGATGGCTGCTGCGATCGGTGCCGGCCTGCCGGTTGAAGAAGCGCGCGGTTCGATGGTAGTCGATATCGGTGGTGGTACTACCGAGATCGCTCTGATCTCCCTGAACGGGGTGGTTTACGCCGAATCCGTACGGGTTGGCGGCGACCGTTTCGACGAAGCGATCATCACCTATGTACGTCGCAACTACGGCAGCCTGATCGGCGAGTCCACCGCCGAGCGCATCAAGCAGGAAATCGGTACGGCCTACCCGGGTGGCGAAGTACGTGAAGTCGACGTGCGTGGCCGTAACCTGGCCGAAGGCGTTCCACGTGCTTTCACCCTGAACTCCAATGAAGTGCTGGAAGCTCTGCAAGAGTCCCTGGCCACCATCGTTCAGGCTGTGAAAAGCGCACTGGAGCAGTCGCCTCCGGAGCTGGCATCCGATATCGCCGAGCGCGGTCTGGTACTGACCGGGGGGGGCGCACTGCTGCGTGACCTCGACAAGTTGCTGGCCCAGGAAACAGGTCTGCCGGTGATCGTCGCCGAAGATCCGCTGACCTGCGTTGCTCGCGGCGGTGGCCGTGCGTTGGAAATGATGGATAAACACACCATGGACCTGCTTTCCAGCGAGTGATCTCGCCGGTTGCATCTATGCTGTTGGCGCGCAGGCAGCACTTTGCAGTGCTGCCTGTTGGCGTTTATCTTCTGTCAGTCTGCATCCAGCTCGGTTTGATGCCGTATGAATAAAAAGAACATTTGCCTGGGAGGAGCGGCTTATTAAACCGCTTTTCACCAAAGGGCCTTCACTGGGCGTGCGCTTGTTGGTGCTGGTCGTGCTATCGGTTGCGCTGATGGTTGTCGATGCCCGCTTCACATTGCTCAAGCCAGTGCGTAGCCAAATGTCGCTGGTGCTGATGCAGTCTTACTGGATCACCGACCTGCCGCAGCGGCTATGGCAGGGTGTGGCCAGCCAATTCGGCAGCCGTACCGAACTCGTCGCCGAAAACGAAAAACTCAAGAGCGAAAATCTGCTGTTGCAGGGGCGCATGCAAAAGCTTGCCTCCCTCACCGAGCAGAACGTTCGGCTGCGCGAGTTGCTCAACTCTTCGGCGCTGGTCAACGAAAAGGTCGAAGTGGCCGAGTTGATCGGCATGGACCCGAACCCCTTCACCCATCGCATCATCATCAACAAAGGTGAGCGCGACGGTGTGATCCTCGGTCAGCCGGTGCTCGATGCGCGCGGTCTGATGGGACAAGTGGTCGAGTTGATGCCCTACACCTCCCGCGTATTGCTGCTGACCGACACCACCCACAGCATTCCCGTGCAGGTGAACCGTAACGGTTTGCGGGCGATTGCCAGCGGCACCGGCAACCCCGAGCGCCTCGAGTTACGTCACGTCGCCGATACTGCCGACATCAAGGAAGGTGATCTGCTGGTCAGCTCTGGTCTTGGTCAGCGGTTCCCGGCGGGGTACCCGGTGGCCACGGTCAAGGAAGTGATTCACGACTCCGGACAGCCGTTTGCGATCGTTCGCGCTGTACCGACCGCCGCGTTGAATCGCAGCCGTTATTTGCTGCTGGTGTACAGCGACGGCCGCACAGCCGAGGAACGCGCCAACGAAGCGGCCCAGGCGCAGGAAGCACTGGACCAGCACGGCGGTGGCCCGATCATTCCGGCGACTGTAACCAAACCGGTTCCTGTGACACCTGCTGCGGTTGTACCTGCTGCCGCGCCGGCCGCACCTGTCGTGCCGGCTACCCCGGCTACCGCAACTCCGGCCAAGCCTGCTACTGCTACGAAACCGGGCGTCAAGAAGCCGCCGGAGGCTGCCCCTGCAGCCGCTAAACCGCCGGCAACGCCACCCACCGTCGTGAAGCCTGCTGCCAAACCGCCCGTCCCCGCGCCGGCTACCACTGGGAGACAAGAATAATGGTCGGTGTCAAAGCCTCCCGAAACGGCTGGATGGTCTGGGTGACGTTTGCTGTCGGCCTGTTACTCAGCGTCTCGCCGTTGCCGCAATTCATGGAAATTCTCCGTCCGCTGTGGCTGGCGTTGCTGCTCGCGTTCTGGGCGCTGGCTCTGCCGCAAAAAATTGGCATGCTCACTGCCTGGTGCCTGGGACTGGCTGAAGACGTGCTTTATGGCACCTTGCTTGGCCAGAATGCGCTGATCCTGACATTGATCACCTTCCTGGTGCTGTCGCTGCAACAACGCTTGCGCATGTTCCCGATGTGGCAGCAGAGCCTGGTGATCCTGGTGATCTTCGGCCTCGCACAGCTTGTTCAATTGTGGCTGAGTGCCTTGACCGGTAATCGTCAGCCAACGTTGGCGCTGGTGTTGCCGGCCCTGGTCAGTGCGTTGCTGTGGCCATGGGTCAGCTACGGTTTGCGTGGTCTGCGTCGACGCTACAAAATCAATTAATTCGGTCAGGCATTTGCCGGGGCCCTGCCTCGCAAATACGTTCCCTTTTTTGGCGAGTGGCTGTTGTTGCCAGACAAGGCGCCGCGACGAGTCATAGCTCGCTATGGCGAGGAGCGGCAACGCAGTACGGCTGCAACAGACGCCGCCAAAAAGGAACAGTATTTGTGAGGCAGGGCACTAAACAGGGAGATGTCTTGATGAAACAGCTGTACCTCGCCTCAGGCTCGCCGCGTCGGCGTGAACTGCTCACGCAGATCGGCGTGTCGTTCTGCGCCATCAGCGCGGACATCGATGAAACCCCTTTAGCTCAAGAATCCCCATCGGCCTATGTCGAGCGTCTGGCGCGTGGCAAGGCCGAGGCCGGGCGGGACGTTGTCGTGTCCGATGCGCAGTTTTGCGTCTTGGGGGCCGATACCGCAGTGGTGCTGGACGGGAAAATACTTGGCAAACCGGTGGACGAAGCCCAAGCGTGCGCCATGCTTATGCAGTTGGCCGGCCGTGAGCATGAAGTGCTGACCGCGATCGCCGTACTCGACGCAGAGCGCTGCGAGTCTCGGGTGGTGCGCAGTCTGGTGCGCTTTCGCAACATCAGTCGCGAAGAAGCGGCAGCCTATTGGGCCAGCCGTGAGCCTTGCGACAAGGCGGGCGGCTACGGAATTCAGGGACTGGGTGCGGTATTTGTTGCCGGGCTCAACGGCAGTTACTCGGCTGTGGTCGGACTGCCGCTGTGCGAAACCGCAGAACTTCTCGGCTATTTCGGCATACCCTGTTGGCAAACCCTTAACGCGCGCTGAGCGCTGTACTGACAAGATGCAGCCATTATCGTGAATATGCCTGAACGAGACCCTGCCATGAGTGAAGAGATCCTGATCAACATCACGCCGATGGAATCGCGCGTGGCGGTGGTCGAAAACGGTGTTCTGCAAGAGGTCCACGTCGAGCGAACGCAGAAGCGCGGGATCGTCGGCAACATTTATAAAGGCAAGGTCGTACGGGTTTTGCCAGGCATGCAGGCGGCGTTCGTCGACATCGGTCTGGACCGCGCGGCGTTCATCCACGCTTCGGAAATATCCCTGCGCGAAGGTCCTGTCGTCGAAAGCATCAGTGCCCTGGTACATGAAGGCCAGAGCCTGGTGGTCCAGGTCACCAAGGACCCGATCGGCTCAAAAGGCGCACGCCTGACGACCCAGCTGTCGATTCCATCGCGTTATCTGGTGTACATGCCGCGCACCGCTCACGTCGGTATTTCGCTGAAAATCGAAGACGAGGCCGAGCGTGAACGCCTCAAGCAGGTGGTCACCGACTGTGTGGCCAAAGAAGGCATCATAGAGGCCGGCGGTTTCATTTTGCGCACCGCTGCCGAAGGGGCGGGCGCCGATGAAATCCTTATGGATATCCGCTACCTGCGCCGGCTCTGGGATCAGATCAACGAGCAGATCAAAACCATCAGCGCACCGAGTGTGATCTACGAAGACCTCGGCCTGGCGCTGCGGACCTTGCGTGACCTGGTGGGGCCGAAGATCGAGAAGATCCGCATCGACTCCCGGGAAACCTTTCAAAAAACAACGCAGTTCGTCGCCGAACTGATGCCTGAAATCGCTGATCGTCTTGAGCATTATCCGGGCGAGCGTCCTATTTTCGATCTGTACGGCGTTGAAGACGAAATCCAGAAAGCCCTGGAACGCAAAGTTCCGCTCAAGTCCGGCGGTTATCTGGTGGTCGATCCGGCCGAAGCCATGAGCACCATTGACGTCAACACCGGGGCCTTCGTCGGCCATCGCAATCTTGAAGAAACCATCTTCAAGACCAACCTCGAAGCCGCCACCGCCATTGCCCGTCAGCTGCGTCTGCGCAATCTGGGCGGGATCATCATCATCGACTTCATCGACATGGAAGATGAGGAGCATCAGCGCCAGGTATTGCGCACGCTCGAGAAGCAACTGGAGCGCGACCACGCCAAAACCAACATCATCGGCATTACCGAGTTGGGCCTGGTGCAGATGACCCGCAAGCGCACCCGCGAAAGTCTTGAACAGGTACTGTGCGAACCGTGCAGTAGCTGCCAGGGGCGAGGCAAGCTGAAGACGCCGGAAACGGTCTGCTACGAAATTTTTCGAGAAATCCTCCGCGAGGCGCGCGCCTATCAAGCGGAAGGCTATCGTGTATTGGCGAACCAGAAAGTTGTCGACCGATTGCTCGATGAAGAGTCAGGTAATGTTGCCGAACTGGAAGGATTTATCGGACGCACCATTCGCTTTCAGGTGGAAACCATGTATTCCCAGGAACAATACGACGTGGTGTTGCTCTGAATCGCTGTGTTTCATCCTTGTTAAATCGGCTGGCCTCAGCTTTTTGCTGCATTTTCGCCATGGGAGCCACCTGACATGGAGCGTCTGACACGCATTTTGGTCGAAGTGACCCGCTGGGGTCTGGGCCTGTGCGCGTTGGTATTGGTGCTGATGGCGCTGTATGTCAGCCTTGGTCGAGAACTGACGCCGCTGGTGGCCGAGTACACTACGGAAGCCGAAACCAAAGCCAGCGAGGCCTTGGGCATGCCGTTGAAAATCGGCAAGCTGGAAGGTAACTGGAGTGGTTTTGCGCCAATCTTGCTGGCTCATGACGTGACAGTCGGGGAGGGCGCCAATGCCTTGCGCCTGGACCAGGTCCGTGCGGTGCCGGACATGTTGGAAAGTTTATTGACTCGCCAGTTGCGCATCGCTCACCTGGAACTCAACGGCCTGAAGATCAGCCTCAAGGAAGGCGACGACGGGAAGTGGGCGCTTGAAGGTCTACCGGTGCAGCAGGATCAGCCGCTTGATCCTGAACAACTGCTCAACCGCCTGCAGATGGTGCAACAGTTATCGGTGATCGACAGTCAGGTGACATTGCAACCACTGGATCATCCGCCGCTGACCCTGACCTACGTCGGCCTTAATCTGAAAGTCGGTGCCGCCCGCCAGCGCCTTGATGCCCGTTTGACCTTGCCTGACGGCCAGCCCGTCGCCATGAGCGTGCGCACCCGAATACGCGCCAGTGAATGGCGCGACGGTGCAGCAGAAGCCTACCTGAGCTTGCCGCAGAGCGACTGGTCGAAATGGCTGCCCGAGCGACTGACCAAAGAATGGAATTTTTCCGAGATCAAGGCCGGTGGCGAGCTCTGGGCCAATTGGGGGCAGGGCACACTGCAAAGCGCTGCAATCCGCTTGAACGCACTGCAGCTCAAAGGGGCGTACGCCAAACGCAAGCCGATTGAGATCACCAATCTGGCGCTCACTGGCCATTTCCAGCGTAGCGCCGAAGGCGTTGTGGTGACACTGGATCCCCTGGCTATGAGTTTCGGCGACACTCGCTGGGAATCGCATCTGCAACTCAAACAAACTTCAGCCACCGACAAGGTCGAAGAAATCTGGCACCTGCAAGCCGACCGCATCGACCTCACCCCGCTTACGCCGTTGCTGAACGCCTTGGGTCCACTGCCCGAAGGTGTTGCCACGGCGGTCGAACAGCTCAAGGTGACCGGCGGGTTGCGCAATGTGCTCATCGACTTCAAACCCAATGCCACCGATGACAGCAAGTTCAGCTTCGCCGCGAACCTCGACCGGGTAGGTTTTGACGCTTATTACGGTGCTCCGGCGGCGCGAAATGTCAGCGGCAGCATCAGCGGCGACCTGGGCAAGGGCGAGCTGCGCATGGACAGCAAGGACTTTGTCCTGCACCTGACCCCCATTTTCGCCAAGCCATGGCAATACATTCAGGCCAACGCGACGCTGACCTGGAAGCTCGACAAAGAAGGTTTCACCCTGATCGCGCCGTACCTCAAGGTGCTCGGCGAAGAAGGCAAGATTGCCGGCGACTTCCTGATTCGCCTGCGTTTCGATCCCGCTCAGGATGATTACATGGATCTTCGGGTCGGCATGGTTGATGGGGATGGTCGTTACACCGCCAAGTACCTGCCGACAATGCTCGGCCCGGCGCTGGACGAATGGCTGCGAACAGCGATTATCAAAGGCGCGGTGGACGAAGGTTTCTTCCAGTATCAGGGGTCGCTGAAATCTGGCGCCAGCGACACCGACCGCAGCATCAGCCTGTTCTTCAAGGTGCACGATGCCGAACTGGCTTTCCAGCCGGGCTGGCCGCATGTCAGCAAGGTCACGGGTGATGTGTTTGTTGAAGACAGTGGTGTTCGGGTTCTGGCCAGCAAGGGTCAGTTGCTCGATACCCAGGTGCGCGATATTTATGTCGATATTCCGCATGTGCCTGAGGGCAAAACTTCTCATCTGTTCCTCGACGGTGAATTCGCCGGTGGCTTGGGCGATGGCCTGAAAATTCTTCAGACAGCGCCGATAGGCACTGCTGCAACCTTTGCCGGCTGGGAAGGTGAGGGCGATCTGCAAGGCAAATTGAAACTGGATATCCCGCTGGCCAAAGGCGAGCTGCCGAAGATTATCGTTGACTTCAAGACCGCCAAGGCGCGTCTGAAACTGGCGGAGCCAACACTGGAGCTGACTCAACTCAAGGGCGATTTCCGCTTTGACAGCACCAAGGGATTGAGCGGGCAGCGCATCAGCGCCCGCGTCTTTGACAAGCCTGTCACTGCGCAGATTTTCGCCGATGGCAATTCGAGTAATCTCAAGACCCGCGTCATGGCCTCCGGTCAGGTGGAGATCAAAAAGCTCACCGACTGGTTGCACGTGACTCAGCCAGTACCGGTTTTCGGGGTGATCCCGTATGAGCTGGAACTGAACCTGAGCGGTGCTGACAGTCAGTTGATGGTCAACTCCTGCCTCAAAGGCGCGACAATCGACCTGCCGGCCCCGTTTGGCCTGACGGCCGGTACGTGCCGCGACACGTCGTT
This sequence comes from Pseudomonas sp. GM21, assembly GCF_000282215.1. Lineage (GTDB taxonomy): Bacteria > Pseudomonadota > Gammaproteobacteria > Pseudomonadales > Pseudomonadaceae > Aquipseudomonas. The sequence goes on along the minus strand of NZ_AKJS01000010.1, from coordinate 38,089 downwards.
TCGCATGACCTTGCAAGGTCCGGAGCGGCGCTACTGGGTTAATTACGGTCAGTTGGCGAACTTTACATATGCAGCACCGGACGGAAATTTTGCCGGGGGGCGCGGTGAGCTGTTTCTCGGTGGTGGCGAGGCCGTATTGCCCGGTGTCAAAGGTCTGCGGGTGCGGGGCGTGCTGTCGGAGCTGGATGTCGGCCCGTGGAAGGATTTGCTGGATAAGTACGCCGGCCAGGTGTCGGGCGACAGTGCCAAACAGTTACTCAGCAGTGCGGACTTCAAGGTTGGCAAGCTCAGTGCTCTGGGCGCTACCCTCGATCAGGCTTCTGTGCAGCTGAACCGAAAGCCCGCCAGTTGGGCGCTGCAACTCGACAGTCAGCAGGTCAAAGGTTCCGTCGGTGTTCCGGATGCGAAAGGCGCACCAATCACGGTCAATCTGCAATACGTACGCCTGCCCGCAGCGGATCCCAAGGTCGTGACCGACGAAAACGCGCCCGATCCATTGGTTACGGTGGACCCGACAAAGATTCCGGCACTGGACATCTCCATCAACCAGCTGTTCCTGGGGCCGGATCTGGTGGGCGCCTGGTCAATGAAAATTCGTCCGACCGCGAGGGGCATTGCGCTCAATGCGCTGGACATGGGCCTCAAAGGGATTCTTTTGCAAGGCAGTGGTGGCTGGGAAGGCGTTCCCGGTAGCTCCAGCAGTTGGTACAAGGGGCGGATCAGCGGCAAGAATCTTGCCGATGCGCTCAAAAACTGGGGCTTTGCGCCCAGTGTCACGAGTGAATCGTTTCATTTGGATGTTGATGGTCGCTGGCCTGGTTCGCCGGCCTGGCTGGCCAGCAAGCGTTTCTCCGGCACCCTTGATGCAACGCTCACCAAGGGCCAGATTGTTGAGGTCGACGCCAGTGCCCAGGCCCTGAAAGTCTTCGGCCTGCTTAATTTCAACTCCATCGGTCGGCGCTTGCGCCTGGACTTTTCCGACTTGTTCGGCTCAGGCCTGAGTTATGACCGGGTCAAAGGTGTGCTGGTCGCGACCAATGGCGTCTACGTCACCCGTGAGCCGATCCGGATGACCGGACCGTCCAGCAACATTGAACTCAATGGCACCCTGAACCTTGTGGGTGATCAGATTGATGCCAAGTTACTGGTCAGTTTGCCGGTGGCCACTAACTTGCCGATCGCGGCGTTGATCGTTGGCGCTCCGGCAGTCGGCGGCGCGTTGTTCCTGATCGATAAACTGATGGGTGACCGCATGGCCCGTTTTGCCAGTGTGCAATACAACGTAAAAGGGCCCTGGAAAGATCCGAAAATCACCTTCGACAAGCCTTTTTGACGCTCTTTTTCAAAAGCCATGTCCTGGGCCGATGGAGTAGCATGGCCAAACGCAGGTCGTGTAGCAGCTGGCGAAGCCTGCGTCCGGCTGCGCAGCAGTCGTAAATCCGGATTGCACGGTTTATCTGAAAGACCATGTCGACCGATTTTACGACTGCTTCGCAGCCGGACGCAGGCTCCGCCAGCTGCTACAGGCGGACTCTTCTCAAGTAAGGAAAGGCCATGTCGGTAGCGGTGATTCAGATGGTCAGCCAGAGCGACGTTCAGGCCAACCTGGCCCAGGCACGCCGGCTGCTTGAACAGGCGGCGGCCGGCGGTGCGCAACTCGCCGTGTTGCCGGAAAATTTCGCCGCGATGGGCCGACGCGACATTGCCGACATCGGCCGTGCCGAAGCGTTGGGCGACGGCCCGATCCTGCCATGGTTGAAACAGACAGCCATCGACCTCAAATTATGGATAGTGGCCGGCACGTTGCCGTTGCCGCCAGTGGATCAACCGACGGCGAAAGTGCATGCCTGCTCGCTGTTGGTGAATGATCACGGCGAGACGGTGGCGCGTTACGACAAGCTGCATTTGTTCGACGTAGACGTGGCAGACAATCGTGGGCGTTATCGCGAGTCCGATGACTATGCTTATGGCAGTGGGGTGGTGGTGGCGGATACGCCGGTCGGTCGAGTCGGGCTGACGGTGTGTTATGACCTGCGCTTCCCGGAGCTGTACAGCGAATTACGCGCCGCTGGAGCGGAGCTGATTACCGCGCCGTCGGCGTTTACGGCGGTGACCGGTGCGGCGCATTGGGATGTGCTGATTCGCGCTCGCGCCATCGAGACGCAGTGTTATGTGCTGGCGGCCGCCCAGGGTGGGATTCATCCGGGGCCGCGCGAAACCTGGGGGCATGCCGCAATCATCGACCCGTGGGGGCGGGTGCTGGCGCAACAGGATCAAGGCGAGGCCGTGCTGCTGGCCGAACGCGATAGCAGCGAACAGGCGTCCATCAGGGCGCGGATGCCGGTGTCCAGTCACCGGCGCTTTTTCTCGCAGGGCGCTCAGCGACCTGCCTCAGAACGATGAATTTAAGGCGTAAAGCATATGAGCGAGTTGTTGTCCTCAGTCAGTGAACACCTCCTGGCGCCCGGCGGCGTAACGATCGAGAGCCTGCAAGGCGTGCTCGGCGATCTGGCCGGCCCGGGCATCGATGCCGCCGACCTGTATTTCCAGGGGCAGATTTCCGAGTCCTGGGCGCTGGAAGACGGGATCGTCAAGGAAGGCAGCTTCAACCTCGACCAAGGTGTCGGCGTGCGTGCACAGTCGGGTGAAAAAACCGGTTTTGCCTACAGCAATGCCATCACCCTGGAAGCCCTCGGTGCGGCGGCCCGTGCCGCGCGTTCGATCTCCCGCGCTGGGCAGAATGGTACGGTACAGGCGTTCACGACTCAGGACGTCGCCCAGTTGTACGGGCCGGATAACCCGCTGGAAGTGATGACCCGCGCCGAGAAAGTCGAACTCCTCAAGCGCATCGATGCCGCCACTCGTGCCCTCGACCCGCGTATCCAGCAAGTGACCGTGAGCATGGCGGGTGTGTGGGAACGTATCCTCGTCGCGTCCACCGATGGAGGCCTGGCCGCCGACGTGCGGCCGCTGGTGCGCTTCAATGTGAGCGTGATCGTCGAGCAAAACGGTCGCCGCGAGCGCGGTGGACATGGCGGCGGCGGGCGTACCGATTACCGTTATTTCCTCAGTGACGACCGCGCCATGGGCTACGCCCGTGAAGCGTTGCGTCAGGCGCTGGTCAACCTTGAAGCCATTCCGGCTCCGGCCGGCACGTTGCCGGTGGTGTTGGGTTCCGGCTGGTCCGGCGTGCTGCTGCACGAAGCGGTCGGCCACGGTCTGGAAGGCGACTTCAACCGCAAGGGCAGCTCCGCCTACAGCGGGCGCATGGGCGAGATGGTTGCGTCCAAACTATGCACCATCGTCGATGACGGCACGCTGGCAGGCCGACGCGGCTCCCTGAGCGTCGATGACGAAGGTACCCCGACCAAGTGCACCACCCTGATCGAAAACGGCGTACTCAAAGGCTATATGCAGGACAAGCTCAACGCCCGCCTGATGGGCGTGGCCCGTACCGGCAACGGTCGACGCGAATCTTATGCACACCTGCCAATGCCGCGCATGACCAACACTTACATGCTGGCGGGCGAAAGTGATCCGGCAGAAATCATCGCTTCGGTGAAGCGTGGCATCTACTGCGCCAACCTCGGTGGTGGGCAAGTCGACATCACCAGCGGCAAGTTTGTGTTCTCCACCAGCGAAGCGTATCTGATCGAAGACGGCAAGATTACTGCGCCGGTCAAAGGCGCGACATTGATCGGCAACGGCCCGGAAGCCATGAGCAAGGTGTCGATGGTCGGCAACGATCTGTCGCTGGACAGCGGCGTAGGGACGTGTGGCAAGGATGGGCAGTCGGTGCCGGTGGGTGTCGGCCAGCCAACGCTGAAAATCGATGCGATCACTGTGGGTGGCACAGGGTCGTAAGAAAGGATGGAGCCTCGGGTGAGGCGCTTGGCGACTCACCCGATTCGGGACTTAACGCAGACCGCGTTGAGTCTCGTCCAGCTCACGGATGTACTTGAAGATTTTACGGCTCGATGCCGGTGGCTTGTTGGTCGCCAGTTCGTGCTGGGCCTGACGGATCAGGGAGCGCAATTGCTGACGATCAGCCTCCGGGTAGTCGAGCACGAACTTCTCCAGGACTGCATCGTCGCCCGCGATCAAGCGATCGCGCCAGCGTTCCAGGCCATGGAAACGTTCGTTGTACTGCCGGGTGGAGGCATCGAGTTGATCGAGCAACGTCAGAATGGCGTCAGTGTCCTGATCGCGCATCAGTTTGCCGATGAACATAAGGTGCCGTTTACGCGCGATATTCGCGGTGTGCTTGGGCGCATCGGCCAGTGCCCGGCGCATAGCGTCGGTCAACGGCAGTTTTGCCAGCAAGTCAGGCTTGAGTGTTGTGAGGCGCTCGCCAAGGTCAACCAGAGCATGAAGCTCGCGTTTAACCTGGGATTTGCTTTTTTCTCCCGTATCGAGGGAGTCGTCGTAAGAATCAACCATGGTGGCCGTCCGCAAAGAAACGCCGCCATGATAACCAGTCGGGGGCCGCTTGTCCGGCCCGGTCGCTCGAAGGCCATACCGAAAGCAGAATTTGAGTGGAGAACAGCATGAGTGCAGTTGAAAGCGTCGGCCCACAAGCGTTGCCGGCACTGCAAGAACAAGTCGAGCAGATCATTGCTGAAGCCAAGCGTCAGGGCGCCAGCGCCTGCGAAGTCGCTGTGTCGCTGGAGCAGGGCTTGTCGACGTCGGTGCGCCAGCGTGAGGTCGAAACCGTCGAATTCAATCGCGATCAAGGCTTTGGCATCACCTTGTACGTCGGCCAGCGCAAAGGCTCGGCCAGTACCTCGGCGAGCGGTCCTGACGCCATTCGCGAAACCGTCGCGGCGGCACTGGCCATCGCCAAGCACACTTCCGAAGACGAGGCTTCGGGCCTGGCTGATGCCGCGCTGATGGCTCGCGATCTTCAGGACTTTGACCTGTTCCACCAATGGGATATCACCCCGGAACAAGCCATCGAACAAGCGCTGGCCTGCGAAGCCGCCGCGTTTGCCACCGACAGCCGGATCAAGAATGCCGACGGCACCACGCTCAGCACCCATCAGGGATGCCGCGTGTACGGTAACAGCCACGGCTTTATCGGTGGCTATGCGTCGACGCGCCACAGCCTGAGCTGCGTGATGATCGCCGAGGCCGATGGCCAGATGCAGCGCGATTACTGGTACGACGTGAACCGTCAGGGCAATTTGTTGGCCGACCCGGTGAGCATCGGTCAGCGTGCCGCGCAACGGGCCGCGAGCCGTCTGGGCGCACGTCCGGTGCCAACCTGCGAAGTGCCAGTGCTGTTTTCCGCTGAACTGGCCGGTGGTTTGTTCGGCAGCTTCCTGTCGGCCATTTCCGGCGGCAGTCTGTATCGCAAATCATCGTTCCTGGAAGGCACGCTGGGTCAGAAGCTGTTCCCGGAATGGCTGACCATCGATGAGCGTCCGCACTTGATGCGCGCCATGGGCAGTTCCGCATTCGATGGCGATGGCCTGGCGACCTACGCCAAACCGTTCGTCGAAAAGGGTGAGTTGGTCTCCTACATTCTGGGCACGTACTCCGGGCGCAAGCTCGGGATGCCGAGCACCGCTAACGCCGGCGGCGTGCACAACCTGTTCGTCACCCACGGGGATGAAGATCAGGCCGCTTTGTTGCGCCGCATGGGGCGTGGCTTGTTGGTCACAGAGCTGATGGGCCAGGGCCTGAACATGGTCACCGGCGATTACTCCCGAGGCGCGGCGGGTTTCTGGGTCGAGAACGGTGAGATCCAGTTCGCGGTGCAGGAAGTCACCATTGCCGGCAACATGCGTGACATGTTCAAACAGATCATTGCGGTCGGTAATGACCTGGAGTTGCGCAGCAACATTCGCACCGGTTCGGTGCTGATCGAGCGGATGACAGTGGCGGGTAGCTAACCCTTACCGCTACACAAAAGGCGCGCCACCCCATCGGGTGGCGCGCCTTTTTTATGCGCCTGGCACCAGCCCCCTGTAGGAGTGAGCCTGCTCGCGATTGCGGTGGAACATCCGCCAACGATGTCGACTGACACTGCGCCATTGCGAGCAGGCTCGCTCCCACAACTAACCCTGCGCAAGTAGCGAGTTGTTTTGTTTCTCATTATCATCCAATAATAAATCTCATTACCAAATGAGCCCGGATCATGAGTTCTGCCTTGCACGAGCAACCGTACCTCGAAAGCTGGCGCTGGATGAGTCGCCAGATCCGTTGCGCGATGGACCGAATAGATAAACCCTGACGAATAAGAACACTGATTTCCACGTGTTGCTCCTGGGACAGCATGGGCAGCTCGCAAAAGCTGCATTTTGCCCAAGTGGGTCAGTTTTCAACCGGTAGGGTGGGTCAGTTTTGCATCGGTACTGACAGCAGGATGTGCCAGAAGGGCTGGTGATTGCGTTGGTGTTGGCCGGGGCGGGGATGTCGAGGGTCAAGGCATTTCTGATCGGTGCGGCGTCAGGCGTGGTCGAACCGATATTCGCGCTGTTGTGCGCGTGGCTGGTGAGCTTTGCCGAGCTGTTGTTGCCTTTAAGTCTGGCCCTGGCGGCGGGGGCAATGCTACTGGTGGTTAGCCACGAAGTGATTCCCGAATCACGGCGCAATGGTCACGACAAGCTCGCTAGCCTTGGCTTGCTGATCGGGTTTTGTCTGATGATGGTGATGGATACGGCGTTGGCCTGACACGAATTTTGTAGCAGCTGGCGCAGCCTTCGGCAGCTGCTACAGGCGCGGTATTATTCGCCTTCGTCGAAGTATCTGTTGATCAAATCCACCAATGCCTGCAGCGCTTCATCAGCTTGCTCGCCTTCAGTGCTCAGGTGGATTTTGGTGCCCTTGCCCGCAGCGAGCATCATCATGGCCATGATGCTTTTGCCGTCGACCGTAGTTTCCGGCGTGCGTCCTACCCTAATCGTGCAATCCTTGAATTCACCGGCAACGCCAACAAATTTTGCAGAAGCACGGGCGTGCAGGCCCAGCTTGTTGATGATTTCGATTTCCAGAGCAGGCATCGCGATGTGAATCCTTTAGCTGAGGTCGCGGTGGCGGACCTGGACGTTCTTCAGGGATTGTTGCAGAACCTGGCCCAGACGTTCGGTCAGGTAGACGGAGCGGTGATGTCCTCCGGTGCAGCCAATGGCGATGGTGACATAAGCGCGGTTGCTCGCGGCAAAGCGCGGCAGCCACTTGAGCAAATACGAGGATATGTCCTGGAACATCTCTTCGACGTCCGGTTGGGCTGCCAGGTACTCGGCCACCGGTTGATCGAGCCCGGATTGCGCACGCAGCTCCGGCTTCCAGTAGGGGTTGGGCAGGCAGCGCACGTCGAACACCAGGTCCGCGTCCACCGGCATGCCACGCTTGAAACCGAATGACTCGACCAGGAACGCAGTACCGGCTTCCGGCTGATTCAGCAGGCGCAGCTTGATGGTATCGCGCAGCTGATACAGGTTCAGGTTGGTGGTATTGATTTTGAGATCTGCCAGATCGGCGATGGGCCCCAGCAGATTGCTTTCGTCCTCGATTGCCTCGGCCAACGAACGGTTGGCGGTGCTCAGCGGGTGACGACGGCGGGTTTCGGAAAATCGCTTGAGCAGGGTTTCTTCGTCGGCGTCCAGGTACAGCACATCGCATTTGATATGCCGGCTACGGACTTCCTCGAGCAGTTCGGGAAACCGCGAAAGGTGGCTCGGCAGGTTACGCGCGTCGATGGACACAGCGACAAGCGGTTGCAGCAGTTCGGTATGAATCAGCGCTCGTTCGGCGAGTTCCGGCAGCAGGCCGGCGGGCAGGTTGTCGATGCAGTAGTAGCCGTTGTCCTCGAGAACATCGAGGACGGTGCTTTTACCTGAGCCGGAGCGGCCGCTGACGATGATCAGGCGCATGATTAGTGACCGTTCTGCTCGTCCAGGACAACCTGATACAACGCTTCATTGCTCGGGGCGCTGCGCAGTTTTTCACGCACCTCCTTGCGATCAAGCATGCTGGCGATCTGGCGGAGCAATTCCAGGTGTGCATCGGTGGCGGCTTCCGGGACCAGCAGCACAAACAGCAGGTCAACCGGGGCGCCGTCGATGGCGTCGAAATCGATAGGGGCTTTCAGGTGCAGCAGCGCACTGATTGGCGAGGTGCAGCCTTTGAGCCGGCAGTGGGGGATGGCGATGCCGTTGCCGAAACCGGTAGAACCGAGTTTCTCACGGGCAATCAGGGCCTCGAAGACGTCCTGCATTTCCAGATCCGGTACTTCGCGGTGGATAAGGTTGGCAATTTGCTCGAGGGCTTTCTTTTTACTGCCACCCGGCGCGTTCACTTGAGAACGGCCGGGGGTCAGGATGGTTTCTAGTCGGATCATGGATTGGGGGGGTTAACGACCGGTTGCGCCCTGGAGGAGGCTCTGGGTCTTTTCCTTATGCTTTTTGAGTTGTTTATCCAGCTTGTCGGTCAGTGAATCGATCGCCGCGTACATATCGGTATGTTCCGCGTTTGCGACCACTTCATTGCCGGGAATATGCAGGGTGGCTTCGATTTTCTGCTTCAGCTTCTCGACCGTCATCGTGACCTGCACGTTGGTTATCTTGTCGAAATGCCGCTCTAATCGTTCGAGTTTTTCGCCGATGTAGGCGCGCAGGGGTTCGGTCACTTCCAGTTGGTGTCCACTGATGTTGACTTGCATACAGCTTCTCCTTCGTTGCCAGTGCATAAAGCGGTAGATCAGATGATCTACCACTGGAACGCTGTGGCGTGGCTCTACATCAACCGCTTGCGTTCGCTCGAAGGCGCGATCCCGAGGGACTCGCGGTACTTGGCGACGGTGCGGCGAGCCACCTGAATGCCTTGTGCCTCCAGTAAACCAGCGATCTTGCTGTCACTCAACGGCTTTTTCTGATTTTCCGCGGCAACCAGTTTTTTGATGATCGCGCGGATCGCTGTGGACGAGCATTCACCGCCTTCGGACGTGCTGACGTGGCTGGAAAAAAAGTATTTCAGCTCGTATATACCCCGAGGGGTATGCATGAATTTTTGCGTGGTCACCCGTGAAATCGTCGATTCGTGCATGCCCACGGCTTCGGCAATGTCATGCAGGACCAGCGGCTTCATGGCTTCGTCGCCGTATTCCAGGAAGCCGCGCTGATGCTCGACGATCTGGGTGGCGACTTTCATCAGTGTTTCGTTACGGCTTTGCAGGCTCTTGATGAACCAGCGGGCCTCTTGCAACTGATTGCGCATGAATGTGTTGTCGGCGCTGGTGTCGGCGCGACGGACAAACCCGGCGTATTGGGCGTTGACCCGCAGCCGTGGCACCGATTCCTGATTCAGCTCCACCAGCCAGCGTTCGTTATCCTTGCGCACGATAACGTCGGGGACGACGTACTCGGCTTCGCTGGATTCGATTTGCGAGCCGGGGCGCGGGTTGAGGCTCTGGACCAGTTCGATGACCTGGCGCAGTTCATCTTCCTTGAGCTTCATCCGGCGCATCAGCTGGGAGTAGTCGCGGCTGCCGAGCAGATCGATGTAGTCGCTGACCAAGCGCTTGGCTTCGGCGAGCCAAGGCGTCTTGGCTGGCAATTGGCGCAATTGCAGCAGCAGGCATTCGCCCAGGTTGCGAGCGCCGATACCGGCTGGCTCGAATTGCTGGATGCGATGCAGGACGGCTTCGATTTCGTCCAGTTCGATGTCCAGCTCCGGATCGAAGGCTTCAAGGATTTCCTCGAGGGTTTCATCCAGATAGCCCTGATTGTTGATGCAGTCGATCAGGGTCACGGCGATCAGGCGATCGGTGTCGGACATCGGTGCCAGGTTCAGTTGCCACAACAGGTGGCTTTGCAGGCTCTCGCCGGCCGATGTGCGAGTGGTGAAATCCCATTCGTCGTCATCGTTGCTCGGCAGGCTGCTGGCGCTGGTCTGGTACACGTCTTCCCAGGCGGTATCGACTGGCAGCTCATTGGGAATGCGTTCGTTCCAGTCGCCTTCATCGAGGTTGTCCACCGTCGGGGCGGTCTCCTGGTAGGAGGGTTCCTGAATGTCGGCGTTGGGTGGCTGCTCGGCTTTGTCGGCCAAGGGGTCGGCGTTGTCGAAGTCGTCGCCTTCTTCCTGGCGTTCGAGCATCGGATTGGACTCCAGGGCCTCCTGGATTTCCTGTTGCAGGTCCAGGGTCGACAATTGGAGCAGGCGGATGGCCTGTTGCAGCTGCGGTGTCATCGTCAGCTGCTGGCCCATTCTCAAGACTAGCGATGGTTTCATGGCAGGGGCTTAACACCTTATTCGCCGGCGCACATGCGCCATCCACTACAGGGCGCCGGAGCGCCAAACATAAGCAAATTATATGCCTGAAACTGAAGTGTTTGCCTAGAGCGCTGTAACAATAAAAACCTGTTGATTTTTACCGCGATTAGCGCTCAGTCGACTAGCCAGACACCTCAACGCTTACAGGCGGAACTCATGGCCCAGATAAACTTCCTTGACGAGATCATTGGCCAGGATAGTGGCGGCATCGCCTTCGGCGATCAGCTGGCCATCGTTGACGATGTAGGCTGTTTCGCAGATATCCAGGGTTTCACGGACGTTGTGGTCAGTGATCAGCACGCCAATGCCCTTGGCCTTGAGGTGGTAGATGATCTGTTTGATGTCGCCGACCGAAATCGGGTCCACGCCGGCGAAGGGTTCGTCGAGCAGGATGAATTTCGGGTTGGTAGCCAGTGCCCGGGCGATTTCCACGCGGCGGCGTTCACCACCCGACAGGCTCATGCCAAGGTTGTCGCGGATGTGGCTGATATGAAATTCCTGCAGCAGGCTTTCCAGCTCTTTGCGACGCCCGGCCTTGTCGAGTTCCTTGCGGGTCTCGAGGATGGCCATGATGTTGTCGGCCACCGAGAGTTTGCGGAAGATCGACGCTTCTTGCGGCAGATAGCCGATACCGGCCTTTGCACGACCGTGCATTGGCTGGTGGCTGACGTCCAGATCGTCGATCAGAACGCGGCCCTGATCAGCCTGCACCAGGCCGACGATCATGTAGAAACACGTGGTCTTGCCGGCGCCGTTAGGCCCCAGCAGGCCGACGATCTGACCGCTGTCGATCGACAGGCTGACGTCGCGCACGACCTGGCGGCTCTTGTAGCTCTTGGCCAGATGCTGAGCTTTCAGAGTTGCCATTACGGGGCCTTTTTCTCGTCGGTTTTCGGCTTGGGCTGGATCACCATATCGATACGCGGACGCGACTCGGTCACCTTGCTGCCTGTAGCGCGACCGGCGCTGGCAAGCTTTTTCTCGGTGTCGTAGACGATTTTCTCGCCTTGGGTGATGTTGTTGTCCTTGTCGACCACTTTTGCCTTGTCGATCAGAACGACGCGATTTTGCGAGGCATGGTACTGGATGGTCACACCCCAGCCCTGGACAGGCTTGGGGTCGCCTGCAGTTTGCAGTTGCTCGAAGTAGGCCAGATTGCCCACCGAGGTCACCACATCGATGTCACCAGCCGGGGTGCGGGTCATGGTCACTTTATTGCCGGTAACCTTCATCGAACCCTGGGTGATGATCACATCGCCCGTATAGGTAGCAACGCCATTCTTGTCGTCCAGTTGGGCGTCGTCGGCTTGTATGCGGATAGGCTGCTCTTGATCGTTCGGCAGAGCCCAGGCGCTCACGCTTCCCAGTGCTGCGCCCAGACTGAGCAAAATAGGGAGGGTTTTAACGAGCCTCATACTGTCCTCTTACGTTAGATAGCAGGTGTATCCTGCTTTCTTTCAAATACGCTTTCATTCCGATGCCTGTCGATACACCGCCAGCGCCGTCGATACTAACGGGTTGATCGGTCTGCGCATATTGCTGCTGCGGGAACACAGTCATACGGGTTGTGGTAATCAGGGTCCTGCGATTTTTTTCGTCGAAACGGGTGATGCGCACCGAATCAATCAGCTCGACCTGAGTGCCGTCCGGGTTGACTTCCCCGTGTTCACTCTGGACGTGCCAGGGAAACTCGGTGCCGCGAAACATGTTCAGGTCGGGATTAGTCAGCAACGTGACTTCGGACGCCTTCAAGTGTTCGACCTTGTCGGACGTCATTTCGTACTGCAGTCTGCCGTCCGGCAGGAACTGCACGCTGTGGGCGTTGAGCGCGTAATAGTCGATCGTGCTTTCATCGAGCTTGGCCACAGGCTTGTCGAGGAAGCGTTCCGGACTGATGTTCCAGTAGCCGACCGCCGCGAACAGCGCGGCGATGCAACTGAATAGCAGGATGTTACGAAACTTTTTGCTCAGCATAATGGGCTCACAGGTACGCAGCGTTGGCCGCATCGAGGCGGCCCTGGGCGCGCAGGATCAATTCGCAGAATTCGCGAGCGGCACCCTCGCCACCTCGGGCAACGGTAATGCCATGGGCGTTTTCACGCACGAAGCTGGCGGCGTTGGCTACCGCCATGCCCAGGCCGACGCGGCGAATCACCGGCAGGTCCGGCAAGTCGTCACCGAGGTAGGCCACTTGTTCATAGCTTAGGTTGAGTTGAGCCAGAAGCTCGTCCAGTACTACCAGTTTGTCTTCGCGCCCCTGATAAAGGTGGGGAATGCCAAGGTTTTTCGCGCGCCGTTCGACCACCGGGGTTTTGCGGCCGCTGATAATAGCGGTCTGCACGCCCGCTGCCATCAGCATCTTGATGCCTTGGCCATCGAGCGTATTGAACGTCTTGAATTCACTGCCGTCTTCGAGAAAGTACAGGCGCCCGTCAGTCAGCACGCCATCGACGTCGAACACCGCGAGTTTGATCTGTTTGCCGCGTTGCAGCAGGTCCGTGTTCATTACATTACTCCCGCACGCAGCAAATCGTGCATGTTCAAGGCGCCGACCGGACGGTCTTCGCTGTCGACCACGACCAGGGCGTTGATTTTGTGGTCTTCCATGATTTTCAGGGCCTCGGCGGCGAGCATTTCGGCGCGGGCGGTCTTGCCATGAGCGGTCATGACCTGATCGATGGTGGCGCTGTGGATGTCGATGCTGCGATCCAGTGTGCGACGCAAATCACCGTCGGTGAAGATCCCGGCCAATTTACCGTCAGCTTCCAGAATGACGGTCATGCCCAAGCCCTTGCGGGTCATTTCCATCAAGGCGTCTTTAAGCAGGGTGCCGCGCTGAACCTGTGGCAGCTCTTGCCCAGCGTGCATGACATTCTCCACTTTCAGCAGCAGGCGTCGGCCCAGCGCGCCACCGGGGTGGGAAAAGGCGAAGTCTTCAGCGGTAAAGCCGCGCGCCTCCAGCAATGCGACGGCCAGGGCATCGCCCATCACCAGGGCGGCCGTGGTGGAGGAGGTGGGTGCCAGGTTCAGCGGGCAGGCCTCGTGTTCGACGTGAACATTGAGGTTGACCTCGGCGGCCTTGGCCAGCGGGGAATCCGGGTTGCCGGTCACGCTGATCAATTGAATGCCCAGACGCTTGATCAGGGGCAGCAGGGTCACGATTTCATTGGTGGAACCGGAGTTCGAAAGGGCCAGGATGATGTCATCCCGCGTGATCATGCCCATGTCGCCGTGGCTGGCTTCGGCCGGGTGGACGAAAAATGCCGTGGTGCCGGTGCTGGCCAGGGTCGCGGCAATCTTGTTGCCGATGTGTCCTGATTTACCCATGCCCACCACAACCACGCGGCCCTTGCTGGCCAGAATCATCTCGCAAGCGCGTACAAAATCTGCGTCGATGTGGGGCAGCAAGCCTTCTACGGCTTCCAGTTCGAGGCGGATGGTGCGTTGTGCTGATTGAATCAGGTCGCTGGATTGGCTCATGTCAGAAATCGTATAGCCTGATGAAAAGGCGGCGATTATAGCGGTAATGATCAAAACCCTCACGCAAGTTCGTCACGCTTTGGCATTCCCGCTTACACAATCCCCTCTAAACAAGGCTGTTTGCCTGTCATGTTGCTGAACATGGACCGGCGTGGGCCTTGGGCGCATGGCCTTTGCAGTGATATAGTTCGCGGCCAGTTCGGCCTGCCCGGGGAGGTATGTGCTTTCGTCAGAGAGACAGGCGTCCGAGTAAGAGGCTGCATCGCAAGGAGTTTAGATGAGTGCCGATAACGCCTACGCGGTCGAGCTGAAGGGACTGTCCTTCAAGCGCGGTACGCGCAGCATTTTCAATAACGTCGATATCCGTATCCCGCGCGGCAAGGTCACCGGCATCATGGGGCCTTCCGGGTGCGGCAAAACCACGCTGTTGCGGTTGATGGGCGCACAATTGCGTCCGACAAAGGGCGAAGTCTGGGTCAACGGCCAGAACCTGCCGAAGTTGTCGCGCAGTGATCTGTTCGATGCGCGCAAGCACATGGGCGTGCTGTTCCAGAGTGGCGCCCTGTTTACCGACCTTGATGTGTTCGAGAACGTCGCCTTTCCGCTGCGCGTTCATACCGAGCTGCCGGAAGAAATGATCCGTGACATCGTCCTGCTAAAATTGCAGGCGGTGGGCTTGCGTGGCGCCATCGACCTGATGCCTGACGAATTGTCCGGTGGCATGAAGCGTCGTGTAGCGCTGGCCCGGGCGATTGCCCTTGATCCGCAGATTCTCATGTACGACGAGCCTTTTGTCGGCCAGGACCCCATCGCCATGGGCGTGCTGGTGCGCTTGATCCGTCTGCTCAACGATGCGCTGGGTATCACCAGTATCGTGGTGTCCCACGATCTGGCCGAAACCGCGAGCATCGCCGACTACATCTATGTCGTCGGCGAAGGCCAGGTTTTGGGGCAGGGGACTCCCGAAGAGTTGATGAACTCGCAGGAGCCACGGATCCGTCAATTCATGACCGGCGAACCCGACGGTCCGGTCGCATACCACTTTCCAGCGACGGATTACCGCGCAGATCTTCTGGGGAAGCGTTGATGCGCAAGATTTCACTAATAGAGCGCGTGCGCCGGTTTGGCCACGCCGGCATCGACGTGCTGGCGGTGTTCGGTCGTTCGACGATATTCCTGTTTCATGCCTTGCTCGGTCGCGGTGGCATCGGCGGCGGTTTTGGCTTGCTGATCAAGCAACTGCATTCAGTGGGCGTGATGTCCCTGGTGATCATCGTGGTCTCCGGGGTGTTCATCGGGATGGTGCTGGCGCTGCAAGGCTTCAACATTCTGTCGAGCTACGGCTCGGAGCAGGCGGTTGGGCAGATGGTTGCGCTCACGTTGCTGCGAGAACTGGGGCCTGTGGTGACGGCGTTGTTGTTCGCCGGGCGTGCCGGTTCGGCGCTGACTGCCGAAATCGGCAACATGAAATCCACCGAACAGTTGTCCAGTCTGGAAATGATTGGTGTCGACCCGCTCAAATACATTGTTGCCCCGCGCTTGTGGGCCGGCTTCATTTCCCTGCCGGTGCTGGCGATGATCTTCAGCGTGGTGGGTATCTGGGGCGGTTCGTGGGTGGCTGTCGACTGGCTGGGTGTATATGAAGGCTCCTACTGGTCGAACATGCAAAACAGCGTGACGTTCACTGATGATGTGCTCAACGGCATCATCAAAAGCATCGTCTTCGCGTTCGTCGTGACCTGGATCGCCGTATTCCAAGGCTATGACTGCGAACCCACTTCCGAGGGGATCAGTCGTGCCACTACCAAGACCGTGGTGTATGCCTCTTTGGCTGTGCTCGGCCTGGACTTTATTCTGACCGCTTTGATGTTTGGAGATTTCTGATGCAAAACCGCACCCTGGAAATCGGTGTCGGCCTTTTCTTGCTGGCTGGCATCCTGGCTTTGTTGCTGCTGGCGTTGCGGGTGAGCGGTCTGTCCCCGAGTCCGAGCACCGACACCTATAAACTTTATGCTTACTTTGACAATATTGCCGGTTTGACGGTCAGAGCCAAAGTGACCATGGCCGGTGTAACCATCGGCAAGGTCACAGCGATCGATCTGGACCGCGACAGCTTCACCGGTCGGGTGACCATGCAACTGGAAAAGCGCGTAGATAACCTGCCGACTGACTCCACTGCATCTATCCTGACCGCTGGCCTGTTGGGCGAGAAGTACATCGGTATCAGCGTGGGTGGCGAAGAAGCCTTGCTCAAGGAAGGTGGAACCATTCACGACACCCAGTCGTCGCTGGTGCTCGAGGACCTGATCGGTAAATTTTTGCTCAATACTGTAAGCAAAGAAGCCAAATGAGGAGCTTTTGAATGATCTCTACCTTGCGACGTGGCCTGTTGATAGTACTCGCGGCACTGCCGTTGATGGCTAACGCCGTAGCGGCGCCTTCCGCGCACGATCTGGTACAGGACACCACCAACCGGATGCTGGCCGATCTGAAGGCCAACAAAGAGAAGTACAAGCAGGACCCCCAGGACTTTTATACGGCGCTGAACACGATCGTCGGGCCTGTGGTGGATGCCGAGGGTATTTCCAAGAGCATCATGACGGTCAAGTATTCAAAAAAAGCCACGCCGGCGCAGATGAAAACCTTCGAAGAGAACTTCAAGAGGGGCCTGTTCCAGTTTTATGGCAATGCGTTGCTTGAGTACAACAACCAGGGCATCACCGTTGACCCCGCCAAAGACGAGTCTGGCGATCGCACCAGCGTTGGCATGACCGTAATAGGTAGTAGTGGCGCGATCTATCCTGTGTCTTACACACTGGAAAAAATCAATGGCGAGTGGAAGCTGCGCAACGTGATCATCAACGGGATCAACATCGGCAAGCTGTTCCGTGATCAGTTCGCTGATGCGATGCAGCGCAATGGCAACGACCTGGACAAGACCATCAATGGTTGGGCCGGGGAAGTCGCCAAAGCCAAGGCAACCACCGAGACTCAGGCCCAATGAGTGTGTCGGCCATTCGCATGAGCGAATCCGGCGAGCTGCGGTTGAGTGGCATGCTGGACTATCTCACCGGCCCGGATCTGCGCAAGCAGGGACAGGCGCTGATCAAGTCCAGCGCAGCGACTGAACTGGTGGTTGATTGTTCGGCAGTATCGAAGTCCAGCAGCGTCGGCTTGTCGCTGCTGCTGTGCTTCATGCGCGATGCAGAGGCGGCCGGCAAGGCGCTGAGCATTCGCGGGATGCCAGAAGACATGCGTGAAATCGCTCAGGTCAGCGAATTGACCGAGCTGTTGGCGCACCCCTGACCGCATCTATAAGCAAGCCCCCCGTCAGAGTCCTGCTTAGCGGGGTTCGCAGGCGCGGGGCTTTTTTGTATGATGTCCGACCCGTGCGCACAGGGCGCCGATTGAGGTTGAGCATGCAGGCCGTAGAAGTGAAGAGCTTCCTTGAAGGAAAGCTGCCCGGAACGTTGGTAGAAGTCGAGGGCGAAGGCTGCAATTTCCAGCTGAATGTGATTAGCGATGAACTGGCGGCGTTGAGCCCGGTGAAGCGTCAGCAGCAGATCTATGCCCATTTGAACCCATGGATCACCGATGGCAGCATCCATGCGGTCACTATGAAATTTTTCAGCAGCGCGGCCTGGGCCGAGCGCACCTGAGCCCAAGGGCGTCGAGATTCTTATGGATAAATTGATTATTACCGGTGGCGTTCGTCTTGATGGCGAAATCCGCATCTCCGGGGCAAAGAACTCTGCCCTGCCGATCCTCGCTGCCACCCTGCTGTGTGATGGCCCGGTGACCGTGGCCAACCTGCCGCACCTGCACGACATCACCACGATGATCGAGCTGTTTGGTCGCATGGGCATCGAGCCGGTGATCGACGAGAAGCTCAGCGTCGAAATCGACCCGCGCACGATCAAGACCCTGATCGCACCGTACGAGCTGGTTAAAACCATGCGTGCGTCGATCCTGGTACTTGGTCCGATGGTTGCCCGTTTCGGCGAAGCCGAAGTCGCACTGCCTGGCGGTTGCGCCATCGGTTCGCGTCCGGTTGACCTGCACATCCGTGGCCTTGAAGCCATGGGCGCGGTCATCGACGTCGAAGGCGGCTACATCAAGGCCAAGGCGCCAGAAGGCGGCTTGCGCGGCGCGAACTTCTTCTTCGATACCGTCAGCGTGACCGGTACCGAAAACATCATGATGGCGGCTGCGCTGGCCAAGGGTCGCAGTGTGTTGGCAAACGCCGCACGCGAGCCAGAAGTGGTCGATCTGGCCAACTTCCTGAACGCCATGGGTGCCAAGGTTTCCGGCGCTGGCACCGACACCATCACCATCGATGGCGTCGAGCGTCTGCACACCACCACTTACAAAGTGATGCCCGACCGAATCGAAACCGGTACTTATCTGGTTGCTGCTGCCGTGACCGGCGGCCGTGTAAAGGTCAAGGACACCGATCCGACCATCCTCGAAGCCGTGCTTGAGAAACTCAAGGAATCGGGTGCTGAAATCACCTGCGGCGAAGACTGGATCGAGCTGAACATGCACGGCAAGCGGCCCAAAGCCGTCAACGTGCGGACCGCTCCATACCCGGCGTTCCCGACCGACATGCAAGCGCAGTTCATCTCCCTCAACGCCATTGCCGAAGGTACGGGCGCTGTGATCGAGACGATCTTCGAAAACCGCTTCATGCACGTTTACGAACTGCACCGCATGGGCGCCAAGATCCAGGTCGAAGGCAACACTGCCATCGTTACTGGCACCGAGACGCTCAAAGGCGCGCCAGTCATGGCCACCGACCTGCGTGCTTCGGCCAGCCTGGTCATCTCGGCGCTGATCGCTGAAGGCGATACCCTGATCGACCGCATCTACCACATCGACCGTGGTTACGAGTGCATCGAAGAGAAACTGCAAATGCTCGGCGCCAAGATTCGCCGCGTACCGGGCTAGTTTCTGCTGCATGGGCACAGGGACGTGCCCGCTGGATTTGTTTCAAATCGGGGCTGACTTTTCATTATTGAGAAAGCCTCGATGTGTGTCCGGCGCCGTTTGCGACCGGGCATAAGATTCCTGATTAAGGACTGACGTTTCCCATGTTGACCATCGCACTGTCCAAGGGCCGCATCCTTGACGACACCCTGCCGCTTCTGGCTGAAGCGGGCATCGTGCCGACCGAGAATCCGGACAAGAGCCGCAAGCTGATCATTCCCACGACCCAGCCTGATGTACGTCTGCTGATCGTGCGCGCCACCGACGTGCCGACGTATGTCGAGCATGGTGCCGCGGACCTCGGCGTCGCCGGTAAAGATGTGCTGATGGAATATGGCGGCCAGGGCCTGTACGAGCCTTTGGACCTGCGAATTGCCCTCTGCAAGCTGATGACCGCCGGCCGTGTCGGCGATGTCGAGCCCAAGGGCCGTCTGCGGGTGGCGACCAAATTCGTCAACGTCGCCAAGCGTTACTACGCCGAGCAGGGCCGTCAGGTCGACATCATCAAGCTTTACGGCTCGATGGAGCTGGCGCCGCTGATCGGTCTGGCGGACAAGATCATCGACGTGGTCGACACCGGTAACACCCTGCGCGCCAATGGCCTGGAACCCCAGGACTTCATTGCCGACATCAGCTCGCGTCTGATCGTCAACAAAGCTTCGATGAAAATGCAGCACGCCCGTATCCAGGCGTTGATCGACACCCTGCGCAAGGCAGTGGAGTCTCGACACCGCGGCTGATTTACCTGCGCGACCTTGAGTCGCGCCGTCTATCCGCCTCATAGCCAGAATTCTCAGGTGCCCAAGCGGATCGAATGTTAGCTTCGGGCGCCTGAGTTTTTGCCAATCCTATGAGGCTCTCGCTATGACCGCACCGACTGCAATTCGCCGACTCAACGCTGCTGACCCGGGTTTCGCACATCATCTGGATCATCTGCTGAGCTGGGAAAGTGTGTCTGACGACTCGGTCAATCAGCGGGTGCTGGACATCATCAAAGCCGTGCGCGAGCGTGGCGATGCCGCACTGGTGGAATTCACCCAGAAGTTCGACGGCCTGGAAGTCGCCTCGATGGCCGACTTGATACTGCCGCGCGAACGTCTGGAACTGGCGCTGACCCGAATCACCGTGCCGCAGCGCGAAGCACTGGAAAAAGCCGCAGCCCGCGTGCGCAGCTACCACGAAAAACAGAAACAGGATTCCTGGACCTACACCGAAGCCGATGGCACCGTGCTGGGCCAGAAGGTCACGCCGCTGGACCGTGCCGGTCTGTATGTACCGGGCGGCAAGGCATCGTATCCGTCCTCGGTGTTGATGAACGCGATCCCGGCCAAAGTGGCTGGCGTGACCGAAGTGGTCATGGTTGTGCCGACCCCGCGCGGTGAAATCAACGAACTGGTGCTGGCAGCGGCCTGCATTGCCGGCGTTGACCGGGTGTTCACCATCGGTGGCGCGCAAGCGGTTGCCGCACTGGCTTACGGCACCGAAAGCGTGCCGAAGGTCGACAAAGTGGTCGGCCCGGGCAACATCTATGTCGCCACCGCCAAGCGTCACGTGTTTGGTCAGGTCGGTATCGACATGATCGCCGGCCCGTCCGAGATTCTCGTGGTGTGCGACGGCCAGACCGATCCGGACTGGATCGCCATGGACCTGTTCTCCCAGGCCGAACACGATGAAGACGCCCAGGCGATTCTGGTCAGCCCGGATGCCGAGTTCCTCGACAAGGTTGCCGCGAGCATCAACAAATTGATGCCGACCATGGAGCGTGCCGGGATCATCGCAACCTCGATCAATGGCCGTGGCGCGCTGATCAAGGTGCGTGACATGGAGCAAGCCATCGAAGTGGCCAACCGCATTGCGCCGGAACACCTGGAATTGTCGGTCGCAGATCCGCAAGCCTGGTTGCCGCAGATCCGCCACGCGGGCGCGATCTTCATGGGGCGTCACACCAGCGAAGCCTTGGGCGATTACTGCGCCGGTCCGAACCACGTGTTGCCAACTTCCGGCACCGCGCGTTTCTCCTCTCCGCTGGGGGTTTACGATTTCCAGAAGCGCTCGTCGATCATCTTCTGCTCCGAGCAGGGGGCGTCCGAACTGGGCAAGACCGCTTCCGTGCTGGCCCGTGGCGAGTCGCTGACGGCCCACGCCCGCAGCGCCGAATACCGCATCATTGACGCGCTCTCCAATAAAGAGCAGGGGAAGTGAACATGAGTAAATTCTGGAGCCCCTTCGTCAAAAGCCTGGTGCCCTACGTGCCGGGCGAACAGCCGAAACTGATGAAACTGGTGAAGCTCAACACCAATGAAAACCCCTACGGTCCATCGCCTAAAGCCTTGGCCGCCATGCAGACCGAACTGAACGACAACCTGCGTTTGTACCCGGACCCGAACAGCGATGTGCTCAAGCAGGCTGTTGCCAGGTACTACGGCGTCCAGGGCAACCAGGTGTTCCTCGGCAACGGTTCCGATGAAGTCCTGGCGCACATCTTTCACGGGTTACTGCAACACGATCAGCCACTGTTGTTCCCGGATATCAGCTACAGCTTCTATCCGGTTTACTGCGGGTTGTATGGCATCCAGTTCGACGCCGTGCCGCTGGACGAGCAATTCCAGATCAACCCGTCCGACTACGCCAAGCCGAACGGCGGGATCATCTTCCCGAACCCGAACGCCCCCACCGGTTGCCTGCTGGCGCTGGATGCCGTCGAGCAAATTCTCAAGGCCAGCCCGGATTCGGTGGTCGTGGTGGATGAGGCTTATATCGACTTCGGCGGCGAGACGGCCATCAGCCTGGTCGACCGTTATCCAAACCTGCTGGTGACGCAGACCCTGTCCAAGTCCCGTTCGCTGGCCGGCCTGCGGGTTGGCCTGGCGGTGGGGCATCCGGACCTGATCGAGGCGCTGGAACGGATCAAGAACAGCTTCAACTCTTATCCGCTGGATCGTCTGGCGATTGTGGGAGCTGCGGCGGCGTTCGAGGATCGCGAGTACTTCGACAAGACGTGCCGGCTGGTCATCGATAGCCGTGACAAGGTGGTTGGACAGTTGGAGACGAAGGGGTTTGAGGTGTTGCCGTCGGCGGCGAACTTCATTTTCGCCCGTCACCCGAAGCACGATGCGGCTGGCCTCGCGGCGAAGTTGCGTGAGCAGGGCGTGATTGTTCGGCACTTCAAGCAGGAGCGGATTGCTCAGTTCCTGCGGATCAGCATTGGCACGCCAGAGCAGAATCAGGCACTGATCGACGGTCTCTGTGATTTGTAGAAATCATTGCGGCAATTGTCGTACCGACCAAGCTCAATTATCGTGAGCTTGGTCAGGCTGCTCTTGGCGTACTTACTCAGCGGCTTGCGTCAAATGTGCCAGAGACTTTTCGAGGTGGTTGTTCGGTTGTAATGAAGTCGAACACACCGGTGGCTCGGCTCACGCCGCTGTTTGATGTCAATGTTATTTTTATTGTGCCGGTTTTAGCGAAGAGGTTGGTTGTTCCATTGCTGTAAGACCATTGAAGATTGCTTTGGGTTGGGGTTGGGGTTGGGAAAGGGTAGACTAATGTTACCTCTTTGTTTTCTACGACGCCCTGGGGAAAGCCAATAGCAAGATGATAGTTCGAAGATATATTAGCAATGATCATTCCGCCAGGGTTCTCACCTGCGAACTTGTGTAGTAACACGTCTTTAGAAAGAAAATCGGGTTCGCGCTCAATGGTGGCCGTAAAGGTGCCCATCTTTTGGGCGTTATTTTCTGTTACAGGATTAAGACTGGTCACGAGTGCAGCTCCTTTAGTTGTAAATAGTAAGTTTTATTCTGTGATTCTGCCTTTTGCGATATGAACGGTAACCTTGGAGTGGTTCGAGGGCTACTGTCAGAAATGACAGCTGCTTAGCTTGATTTGAAATAAGCATTGTTGAGTGAGGTTAGTAATCGTCGCAGTACTTATTGTTACTCATGATTCGATTCGTTGATAAAATTCATTGAGTAGAACAGACCTCGGCTGGAAGTAACCTGGTTGTTGTTTATCGGGACTTGTGTCTGAGTCGATATCACATTTAACCCTCCATTACCCACCAGGGTCACGGTGACGTTTTCGCAGGCCCTGCGAAACGCCAGCAGGTCAACGGTGGGGTTGGCCGGTAACCGCCCAGATATTTGAACTCACGGCAGGAACCATGCAAACGGACTGCGGGACGTCGCGTTTCGCGGTATCGGTTTTAGTCGCGTTGGAGGAGCGAATGGCGCGGTAACCCGCCGATGGGATTCGTAGTCGCAAGTAACGCTGAAGGTGTTCAGTTCGAGGGTGTCGGACTCTTCGGCGAAGACAGTATCTCGAAACAGGCCGAGGGCAAGACTTGCCACAGCGGCCATTGTTCAAGACGACATGTCTGCTGTTAGCCCACAATCCTTGGGCTAATGCTTACTCTTTTTCTTTCTCTTTGACCGGCGCCGGCGCTGGCGGCGGACGCAGGCCGATCTCGGCCGTGAGCTTCAGTTCTTTGCCGTTACGCATCACCTGAATCGTGACCTTGTCCGTCGGCTTGATCCGCGCGACCTGGTTCATCGAGCGGCGACCATCACCTGCGGGCTCACCGTCGATAGAGAGAATCACATCTCCCAATTGCAGGCCGGCCTTCTGCGCCGGGCCATCCCGGAAAATCCCCGCGACCACAATCCCCGGACGTCCCGACAGACCGAACGACTCCGCCAGTTCCTGACTCAAGGGCTGCACTTCAATGCCCAGCCAGCCGCGAATCACCTGGCCGTGCTCGATGATCGACTTCATCACTTCCATGGCCAGTTTGACCGGGATCGCAAATCCGATGCCTTGCGAGCCGCCGGACTTGGAGAAAATCGCGGTGTTGATGCCGGTCAGGTTGCCATTGGCGTCCACCAGCGCACCACCGGAGTTGCCGGGGTTGATCGCGGCGTCAGTCTGGATGAAATCTTCGTAGTTGTTCAGGCCCAACTGATTACGCCCGGTGGCACTGATGATGCCCATTGTCACGGTCTGGCCGACACCAAACGGGTTGCCAATGGCCAGAGCCACATCGCCGATGCGGATGTTGTCGGAACGGCCGATAGTGATAGAAGGAAGGTTCTTCAGATCAATCTTCAGGACCGCAAGGTCGGTTTCCGGGTCGCTGCCGATCACCCGGGCCAGGGTTTCGCGGCCATCCTTGAGCGCCACCACGATCTGGTCGGCACCCGTGGTCACATGGTTGTTGGTCAGCAAGTAGCCTTCCGGGCTCATGATTACGCCGGAGCCGAGGCTCGATTCCATGCGCTTCTGCTTGGGCGAGTTGTCGCCGAAGAAGCGGCGGAACTGCGGGTCTTCAAACAGCGGATGGCTTGGTTTGTTGATGACCTTGGTGGTGTACAGATTGACCACCGACGGCGCGGCCGTGGTGACGGCATCGGCGTAAGACACGGGCCCCTGTTGTACGGTGGTGGTTTGAGGTGCTTGCTGCAAATTCACGTCTAGGCTGGGAAGCCCGACCCACTCCGGGTAACGCTGAATTATCAAAAGAGCGATAAGCACGCCGGCCAATAGCGGCCAGCCGGAAAAACGCAGCGCCTTGAGCATTAAGCACGTCCTGAAAGGTTGCAGGCGGAATGAGACCGCCCATAATGTCGCGCATTATACGAGGCCAAGCACGCCTCTGAACGGGATATTTAGGAGTCTTTTATGGCCGTCGCCCTGAGCACCCTGGTCGAAGAAGCCGACCGTTACCTCGCCAGCGCCAAAATCGCTGATTACTGCCCTAACGGCTTGCAGGTCGAAGGCCGGCCGCAAGTAATGCGTATCGTCAGCGGCGTCACCGCCAGCCAGGCGCTGCTGGACGCAGCCGTCGAAGCCCAGGCCGATCTGGTGCTGGTGCATCACGGTTATTTCTGGAAAGGCGAAAACCCGTGCATCACCGGCATGAAGCAGCGTCGGTTGAAAACCTTGCTCAAGCACGACATCAGCCTGCTGTCCTACCATTTGCCGCTGGACCTGCACCCGGAAGTCGGGAACAACGTGCAACTGGCCCGGCAGTTGGACATCACCGTCGAAGGCCCGCTGGATCCGGAAAATCCTAAAGTTGTTGGCCTGGTCGGTTCGTTGAGCGAGCCGATGACGCCGCGTGATTTCGCCCGTCGTGTTCAGGAAGTCATGGGCCGCGAGCCGCTGCTGATCGAAGGCAGCGCGACGATTCGCCGGGTCGGCTGGTGCACCGGTGGCGGCCAGGGCTACATCGACCAGGCGGTGTTGGCCGGTGTCGATCTGTACCTCAGTGGCGAGGCCTCCGAGCAGACTTTCCATAGTGCACGGGAAAACGACATCAGTTTCATCGCCGCCGGCCATCACGCTACCGAGCGTTATGGTGTACAGGCGCTGGGCGATTATCTGGCACGCCGGTTTGCCCTCGAACACATCTTCATCGATTGCCCGAATCCGATCTGAATCAGCCCCTATCCACTGTGGGAGCGAGACCGGCTTGCCGGCGATGGCTGCATAACATTCGACATTGATGTGACTGACGCACCGCTATCGCGAGCAGGCTCACTCCCACATGACTCAGTACACCCGAACAGGCAGGTATATTCATATACCCTTTCGATCTAGCTGGCGTCCTGATTAGAAGAGGTCGCTGTGCTAGGATTCCTCGCTCGAACACGGCCCGCTGGCCGTCCATAAGATCGTTTTCGTGAGTAGCCATGGTCGACAAACTGACGCATCTGAAACAGCTGGAGGCCGAAAGCATCCACATCATCCGCGAGGTCGCCGCCGAGTTCGATAACCCGGTGATGCTGTACTCCGTCGGTAAAGACTCCGCCGTGATGCTGCACCTTGCGCGCAAGGCGTTCTTCCCGGGCAAACTTCCGTTTCCGGTGATGCATGTCGACACCCAGTGGAAGTTCAAGGAAATGTACGCGTTCCGCGACCGCATGGTCGAAGAACTCGGCCTGGACCTGCTGGTGCACGTCAACCCTGACGGGGTTGCGCAGGGCATCAACCCGCTGACCCACGGCAGTGCCAAGCACACCGACATCATGAAAACCGAAGGCCTCAAGCAGGCCCTCGACAAGTATGGTTTCGACGCCGCTTTCGGTGGCGCCCGCCGCGACGAAGAGAAGTCCCGTGCCAAAGAGCGCGTGTATTCCTTCCGTGATACCAAGCACCGCTGGGACCCGAAAAACCAGCGCCCGGAGCTCTGGAACGTCTACAACGGCAACGTCAACAAGGGCGAATCGATCCGCGTGTTCCCGTTGTCGAACTGGACCGAACTGGACATCTGGCAGTACATCTACCTCGAAGGCATCCCGATTGTGCCGCTGTATTTCGCCGCCGAGCGCGACGTTATCGAGATGAACGGCACCTGGATCATGATCGACGACGAACGCCTGCTCAATCACCTGAGTGATGAAGACAAGGCGCGCATCGTCAAGAAGAAGGTCCGGTTCCGTACGCTCGGCGACTACCCGCTGACCGGTGCGGTCGAGTCCGAGGCGACCAGCCTGACCGACATCATTCAGGAAATGCTCCTGACGCGAACTTCCGAACGCCAGGGCCGGGTCATCGACCACGATGGCGCAGGCTCGATGGAAGAAAAGAAACGGCAGGGGTATTTCTAAGCTTTGAGTTACAAGCGGCAAGCTGCAAGTTAAGGGCGGTATGCGTAACGTTGTGGTTTGGTGCTTGTGGCCAGTTGCTGCGAGCCGTGATCGGGTTACTCGTTATGGACTTCGAGAGACTGGTTGTTTGGCAGCGTAGCAAGTGTTTGGCGGTGGGTATTTATAGAGAGTTTGCGCGTTGCCGGGACTTTGGTTTCAAGGATCAAATCAGCCGGTCCGCACTTTCGATACCTTCCAATATTGCTGAAGGCATGGAACGGCGTAGTTCAAAGGAAAAAGTACGTTTTCTTTGGATCGCCAAGGCTTCCTGTGGGGAGTTACGCACCCAACTCCTCATTGCCCGTGAAATTGCATACATCGCCGATCCACTGGCTGAAAATTGGATTACAGAAACTCGCGAGCTTTCAAAAATGCTCTGCGGCTTGATCAACAAAATTTCTGACTAGCTGTACGCCGACAAGCTTGCCGCTTGAAGCTTACAGCTCGGAGCTTAACCCCAATGAGCCACCAATCCGATTTGATCAGCGAGGACATCCTCGCCTACCTGGGCCAGCACGAACGCAAGGAAATGCTGCGCTTTCTGACCTGTGGCAACGTCGATGACGGCAAGAGCACCCTGATCGGGCGCCTGCTGCACGACTCCAAGATGATTTACGAAGATCACCTGGAAGCCATTACCCGCGACTCGAAGAAAGTCGGCACCACCGGCGATGACATTGATCTGGCGTTGCTGGTCGACGGCTTGCAGGCCGAGCGTGAGCAGGGCATCACCATCGATGTCGCTTACCGGTACTTCTCCACCGCCAAGCGCAAATTCATCATTGCCGACACCCCCGGCCATGAGCAGTACACCCGCAACATGGCCACGGGTGCATCCACCTGTGACCTGGCGATCATCCTGGTCGATGCCCGTTACGGCGTGCAGACCCAGACCCGTCGCCACAGCTTTATCGCCTCGTTGCTGGGTATCAAACACATCGTGGTCGCCATCAACAAGATGGACCTCAATGGCTTCGACGAAAAAGTCTTCGAGTCGATCAAGTCCGATTACCTGAAGTTCGCCGAAGGCATCGCCTTCAAGCCGACCACCATGGCCTTCGTGCCGATGTCGGCGCTCAAGGGCGACAACGTTGTGAACAAGTCCGAGCGCTCGCCGTGGTACACCGGCCAGTCGCTGATGGAAATTCTTGAAACCGTCGAAATCGCCAGCGACCGCAATTACGCCGACCTGCGTTTCCCGGTGCAGTACGTCAACCGTCCGAACCTGAACTTCCGTGGTTTCGCCGGCACCCTGGCCAGCGGCGTCGTGCACAAGGGCGACGAAGTGGTTGTGCTGCCGTCGGGCAAGAGCAGCCGCGTGAAATCCATCGTCACCTTTGAAGGTGAGCTGGAGCACGCAGGTCCGGGTCAGGCTGTGACGCTGACCATGGAAGACGAAATCGACATCTCCCGCGGCGACTTGCTGGTGCATGCCGACAACCTGCCGCAAGTGACTGACGCCTTCGACGCCATGCTGGTGTGGATGGCCGAAGAGCCGATGCTGCCGGGCAAGAAATACGACATCAAACGCGCCACGACGTACGTGCCGGGTTCGATCACCAGCATCGTCAACCGCGTTGACGTGAACACTCTGGAAGAAGGTCCGGCCAGCGCCTTGCAGCTAAACGAGATCGGTCGGGTCAAGATCAGCCTGGACGCCGCTATCGCGCTGGACGGTTACGCGAGTAACCGCACCACCGGTTCGTTCATCGTCATCGATCGTTTGACCAATGGCACCGTCGCGGCCGGCATGATCATCGCTCAGCCGGTGGCGCATGGCAGCAGCACGCACCACGGCAAGCTTGCTCACGTCGCTACCGAAGAACGCGCCCAGCGCTTCGGCCAGCAACCGGCCACCGTGTTGTTCAGCGGCTTGTCGGGCGCCGGCAAAAGCACCCTGGCCTACGCGGTTGAACGCAAGCTGTTCGACTTGGGCCGCGCGGTGTTTGTACTCGATGGCCAGAACCTGCGTCACGACCTGAACAAAGGTCTGCCACAGGATCGCGCCGGACGTACCGAGAACTGGCGTCGTGCGGCGCACGTTGCTCGTCAGTTCAACGAGGCCGGTCTGTTGACCCTGGCTGCATTCGTAGCGCCTAGCGCCGAAGGCCGCGTGCAGGCTCGGGAGCTGATCGGCAAGGAGCGTTTGCTGACCGTTTACGTGCAGGCGTCGCCGACTGTTTGCGCCGAGCGTGATCCGCAAGGGTTGTACGCCGCTGGTGGCGACAACATCCCGGGCGACTCCTTCCCGTACGACGTACCGCTGGACGCAGACCTCGTGGTCGACACCCAGTCGCTGTCGCTGGAAGAAAGCGTCAAGCAAGTGCTGGATCTGTTGCGTCAGCGCGGCGCGATCTAAGGTAGAAGCAGCGACAAGCTTTTAGCTTCAAGCTGCAAGAAAAAACCCGCCGATGAGTGATCATCGGCGGGTTTTTTGTGTCCTTCAGATCGCCATCGCGGGCAAGCCCGCTCCCACAATTTCAGTGTTTACCGTAGATCAACTGTGGGAGTGAGCCTGCTCGCGATGAGGCCAGTACAGGCACCTCAAGACTTGGCCGGATACTCCCGATGCATCTGCTCCAGCTGCGCATCCTTGTCCAGCCACAGCTGATTGATCCACCCCTGAAACTGCAATCGATACTCCCCATCCTGGTCGTAGTTCTTGCCGATAAACTGCGGCGGAATCTTCAGTTCCTGAAAATGCACAACAACGTCCTTCACATTCCCGCAGAGCAAATCCCAATACCCCGGACGCCCGCCCGGATAGTGAATCGTCACGTTGACGATGGACTCCAGCTGCTCACCCATGGCATCCAGCACAAACGCAATGCCGCCAGCCTTGGGTTTAAGCAAATACTTGAATGGTGATTTCTGCTGCGCATGTTTTCCTTCGGTGAAGCGTGTGCCCTCAACGAAATTGAAAATCCCCACCGGGCTATTACGAAACTTCGCGCAGGTTTTTCGGGTGGTTTCCAGGTCTTTGCCTTTCTTCTCCGGGTGCTTTTCCAGATACGCCTTGGAGTAGCGCTTCATGAACGGAAAGCCCAGCGTCCACCACGCCAGACCAATCACCGGTACCCAGATCAGCTCTTGCTTGAGAAAAAACTTCAATGGCTGGATGCGGCGATTGAGCACGTATTGCAGCACCATGATGTCGACCCAGCTCTGGTGGTTGCTGGTGATCAGATAGGAGTGCTGATAGTCCAGACCTTCCAGGCCACTGAGGTGCCAGCGGGTACGGTAAACCAGGTTCATCCACGCTTTGTTGTTACTGATCCATGCCTCATGGGTGTGGCTCATCAACCAGAGCGTGAAGCGTTGTGTGATGGCGAATGGCAGCACCTTGAAAATCGCCACGCAGAACAGAAACGAGCAAAGCAAAATGGTATTGAGGGCCAACAACAACGAGGCAATCACGCCGCGTATGGCGGCAGGCAAAAAATCCAGCATTTAAATATCCATAGGTCGGTTGGCAGCCTGGATCGCGGTCAATGCGATCGTGTAGACGATGTCATCGACTTGCGCACCGCGCGGCAGGTCGTTCACCGGTTTGCGCAAGCCTTGCAGCATCGGGCCGAGGCTCACGCAGTCAGCGCTGCGCTGCACGGCTTTGTGGGTGGTATTGCCGGTGTTCAGGTCGGGGAACACGAACACCGTGGCGCGACCGGCGACCTGGCTGTTGGGTGCCAATTGCCGGGCCACGGTTTCGTTGGCGGCGGCGTCGTACTGCAACGGACCGTCGATCAGCAGCGAGTTTTGCTGCTCGTGGGCGAGCAACGTCGCTTCACGCACTTTCTCGACTTCTTCACCGCTGGCGGACTCACCACTGGAGTAGCTGATCATCGCCACGCGCGGGGTGATGCCGAACGCGGCAGCCGAGTCGGCGCTTTGCAGGGCGATTTCGGCCAGTTCGCTGGCGCTCGGATGCGGGTTCATCACGCAGTCGCCGTAGACCAGCACTTCTTCGGGGAACAGCATGAAGAACACGGACGATACCAAGGTGCAGCCCGGCGCCGTTTTAATCAGCTGCAGGGCCGGGCGGATCGTGTTGGCCGTGGAGTGAATGACGCCAGAGACGAGGCCGTCGACTTCATCCAGCGCCAGCATCATGGTGCCGATCACCACGGTGTCTTCCAGTTGCTGCTCGGCCATCGGCGCGTTGAGGCTTTTGCTTTTGCGCAGGGCGACCATCGGCTCGATGTAGCGTTCGCGAACCAGGTCCGGGTCAAGAATCTCGAGCCCCGGTGGCAGCTCGATACCTTGAGCGCGAGCCACGGCTTCGACGTCCGCCGGTTTGGCCAACAGTACGCAACGGGCAATGCCACGCGCCTGACAGATCGCCGCCGCTTGCACGGTCAGCGGCTCACTGCCTTCTGGCAGCACGATGCGTTTGTTGGCCGCCTGGGCGCGCTGGATCAATTGGTAGCGGAACACGGCGGGCGACAGGCGCATTTCACGCGGGGTGCCGCAGCGCTGGTGCAGCCAGTTGGCATCTAGGTGGCTGGCGACGAAATCGGTGATGATCTCCGCGCGCTCGCGGTCGTCGATCGGGATTTCCTTGTTCAAACCGTTCAACTGATTGGCGGTGTCGTAGGAGCCGGTGCTCACCGACAATACCGGCAAACCCGCCTGCAACGCGCCACGGCACAGGTCCATGATGCGTGGGTCGGGGAGGGTGTCGCTGGTCAGCAGCAGGCCGGCCAATGGCACGCCGTTCATGGCCGCGAGGCTGACGGCAAGAATGATGTCGTCACGATCACCGGGGGTTACCACCAGCACACCGGGCTTGAGCAGCTCCACGGTGTTGCGCATGGTACGGGCGCAGATGATGATGTTGGTCATGCGCCGGGTTTCGTAATCTCCGGCATTAAGGATTTGTGCGCCCATCAAATCCGCCACGTCGCGAGTGCGCGGGGCGTTCAATTCCGGCCGGAACGGAATGCAGCCCAGCAGACGGAAATCACCGCTGCGCAGCAATGGCGAGTGTTCCTTCATGCGCGTGGCGAAGACGTCCATGCTTTCGTCGGTCTTCACCTTGTTGAGGATCACACCGAGGACTTTCGGGTCTTTCGGGCCACCGAACAATTGCGCCTGTAATTCCACGCGGCCAGAAAGCTCAGTCAGGGCTTCGCTTTCCGGCGCAGAGACCAGAATCACGTCGGCATCGAGGCTTTTGGCCAAATGCAGGTTGACCCGCGCGGCGTAGCTGGCGCTGCGGGTCGGGACCATGCCTTCGACGACCAGCACATCTTTGCCGATGGCGGCTTGCTGATAGAGGGTGATGATTTCTTCGAGCAGCTCATCCAGTTGACCATCGCCGAGCATGCGCTCGACGTGTGCCAGGCCCAGCGGCTGAGGCGGCTTCAAGCCGTGGGTGCGGGCTACCAGTTCGGTGGAACGTTCCGGGCCGGTGTCACCCGGATGTGGCTGGGCAATCGGTTTGAAGAAACCGACCTTGAGGCCCGCACGCTCAAGTGTGCGTACCAGCCCGAGGCTGATGGAGGTCAGACCCACACCAAAGTCGGTGGGTGCAATAAAAAAAGTTTGCATGCGGATTCTCTGGAGGTGCATGGCAATGGTGACGATCTATGTCTGGTCGTCTACCGAAATTCAGTCGTCAAGGTTATCGCTAACCGGGCCTTGTGCGCACCAACCGCAATCAAAGGGCTGGCCTATTTTTTCAATACGTTGCGCGGGGT
The DNA here is from genome assembly GCF_000282215.1 of Pseudomonas sp. GM21. Lineage (GTDB taxonomy): Bacteria > Pseudomonadota > Gammaproteobacteria > Pseudomonadales > Pseudomonadaceae > Aquipseudomonas. The sequence continues at coordinate 6,003 of NZ_AKJS01000010.1, read as the reverse complement.
CCAGGACCCAGGCGCGCGATTGCCACGGTGGCTGGTGGCGCAGGTGCTGGGTGTGGCCGCAGGAAAGCTCGGCCACCCAATGCCCGTCCTCATCCTGATGGAAGCCGGTGACCGTTACGCCAGGCGCCTCGAACCTTCCGTCCGGGTTCTGTTCGCTTTCGGACGATTGCTTCGCTAAACTTGGCCTTTCTTCATTCTTATGCAAAAGGTCTCGCCCCATGCTGATCGCCGCCAATAAGGCTGTCTCCATCGACTATACCCTGACCAACGACGCTGGTGAGGTCATCGACAGCTCCGCCGGTGGCGCGCCGCTGGTCTACCTGCAAGGCGCAGGTAACATCATCCCGGGCCTGGAAAAGGCTCTGGAAGGCAAAGCAGTCGGCGACGAGCTGACCGTAGCCGTTGAACCTGAAGATGCCTACGGCGAATACGCTGCCGAACTGGTCAGCACCCTGAGCCGCAGCATGTTCGAAGGCGTCGATGAACTGGAAGTGGGTATGCAGTTCCACGCTTCCGCTCCGGATGGCCAGATGCAGATCGTCACCATTCGTGATCTGGACGGCGACGATGTCACCGTTGACGGCAACCACCCGTTGGCTGGTCAGCGCCTGAATTTCAAGGTCAAAATCATCGACATCCGTGACGCCAGCCAGGAAGAAATCGCTCATGGTCACGTCCATGGCGAAGGTGGCCATCACCACTGATTTTCTGCGCTAAGCTCAGAGAACTGGAGAGGCGCCCGAGGGCGCCTTTTTAGTCCGCGGCTGTCCTTGGTGGCATTACCAAGTGGCTGTTTCGAGAAGAACACGGGAATTTGGAGTTCGTCATGAGTGCTTTTCACGACCTTAAGTTGACAGCCTTGGATGGACAGGAACTACCGCTGGCGCCCTTCAAGGGGCAAGTCGTGCTGGTGGTTAACGTCGCCTCCAAATGTGGCTTGACCCCACAGTACGCGGCGCTGGAAAACCTTTACCAGCAATACAAAGGTAAAGGTTTCAGCGTGCTGGGCTTGCCTTGCAACCAGTTTGCCGGGCAGGAGCCAGGTTCCGAGAAAGAGATTCAGGAGTTTTGTAGCCTCAACTATGGCGTGACTTTTCCGTTGTCCAGCAAGCTGGAAGTCAACGGTCATGAACGTCATCAGTTGTATCGCCTGCTGGCGGGCGAGGGTGCGGAATTCCCGGGTGACATTACCTGGAACTTCGAAAAATTCCTGCTGGGCAAGGACGGCCGTGTACTGGCGCGGTTTTCGCCCCGTACGGCGCCGGATGATCCGACGATCGTTCATGCGATTGAAAAAGCGCTGAGCTGACCCTCAAAAATCGCAGCCCTCGGGCTGCGATTTTTTATGTCTGCCTTTTGACCCTTAATCACCTGGATCAATAGTGCTGGGCATCGCTCGCCACTGCGCATATTATCGCCGTCATAAAATATGATCCCGTCGATATCGTTTTCGTGGAGTGCCTCATGCCCGTTAAAGCCCTGTTCAAACCGTTCCATCTCGGCACCCTTGAACTGCCGACCCGTGTCGTCATGGCGCCGATGACCCGTTCTTTTTCGCCGGGTGGGGTACCTAACTCCAAAGTGATCGAGTACTACCGTCGCCGCGCCGCTGCCGGCGTGGGTCTGATCATCACCGAAGGCACGACCGTCGGTCACAAAGCCTCGAACGGCTACCCGAACGTGCCGCATTTCTATGGTGAAGCAGCGCTGGCCGGCTGGAAGAAAGTCGTCGACGCCGTGCATGCCGAAGGCGGCAAGATCGTGCCACAGCTATGGCACGTCGGCAGTGTGCGCCGTATCGGCACAGAGCCGGATGCGAGCGTCCCGGGTTACGGCCCGTCGGAAAAACTCAAGGACGGTCAGGTCGTGGTTCACGGCATGACCAGGCAAGACATTCAGGACGTGATCGCCGCGTTCGCCCAAGCTGCCAAAGATGCCCAGAGCATTGGCATGGACGGCGTGGAAATCCACGGCGCCCATGGTTATCTGGTCGACCAGTTCTTCTGGGAAGGCAGCAACCAGCGCACCGACGAATACGGTGGTGATCTGGCCAACCGTTCACGCTTCGCGATCGAACTGATCCAGGCCGTGCGTGCAGCGGTCGGCGAAGGTTTTCCGATCATCTTCCGCTTCTCCCAGTGGAAGCAGCAGGATTACACCGCGCGTCTGGTGCAAACCCCAGAAGCGCTGGGTGAGTTCCTCAAGCCGTTGTCCGAGGCTGGCGTGGACATTTTCCATTGCTCGACACGCCGTTTCTGGGAGCCGGAATTCGACGGCTCCGAGCTGAACCTGGCGGGCTGGACCCGCAAGCTTACCGGCAAGCCGACCATCACCGTGGGCAGCGTTGGCCTGGATGGCGAGTTCCTGCAATTCATGGTCAACACCGACAAGATCGCCCAACCGGCGAGCCTGGAAAAACTGCTGGAACGCTTGAATAACGACGAATTCGACCTGGTGGCCGTCGGTCGTGCCTTGTTGGTAGACCCGGACTGGGCGCAGAAAGTACGCGACGGGCGTGAAGAAGACATCCTGCCTTTCAGCCGTGAGGCGTTGATGACCCTGGTTTAAGCGGCAGCAGGAAGGACCCCTTCGCGAGCAGGCTCGCTCCCACAGGTTTTGTGAACGACACAGAACCACTGTGGGAGCGAGCCTGCTCGCGAAAGCGGATTCAAAGTCACCAAAGGGTCAGGATAAAGTCTGTGCCTCAGGAACCAACAACTCCCCGGCACAAGCCCCTCGCAACTGCCCCTCAAACTGTTCGATAATCGCCGCCCAACCCTGTCGGCTCGCATGCTGGCGCGCATTCAATCGCACGCAACGCAAGGTCTCACGCTTTTCCAGCAGCCACGCTGCCGCATCGCAAAACGCCTCTTCATCCCCCGGCATCGCCAACACGCCGTTGTAGCCATGGCGAATATGTTGGGCCGCTGCCGCCTGGTCGTATGCCACCACTCCCAAACCTGACGCCAATGCCTCAAGCACCACGTTACCAAAGGTTTCGGTCATGCTCGGAAACAGAAACACATCGCCGGACGCGTAGTGACTGGCTAACGCTTCGCCGCGATGTGCGCCACAGAAAACAGCCTCGGGCAGTTCCTGCTCCAGCGCCGCTCGTTGAGGGCCGTCGCCAATCACGATCAAGCGTAGGTGGCGCTGTGGAAAAGTGGCTTTCAGTACGCCGAAACTACGCTTGAGCAAGCCCAGGTTTTTCTCGGGAGCCAAACGCCCGACATGAATGACCGCAATGTCATCCTCGGCCAGCCCCCATTGTTCGCGCAGCGATGTCAGCCTTTTGCTCGGGTGAAACAATTTGCTGTCGACACCCCGGGAGAGCAATGCCAGACGCTCGAAATGCCGACGCTCAAGCTCCAGCCGCTGGCTGGGGCTCGGCACCAGTGTCAGGGTCGAACGGTTGTGGAACCAGCGCAGATAGTGAGTCAGCAATCTGGTCAGCATCCCCAGCCCGTATTGACTGGAGTACTGCTGAAAGTTGGTGTGAAAGCCGCTGACCACCGAGATCCCCAATCGCCGTGCTGCGCGTAATGCGGACAACCCCAAGGGCCCTTCGGTGGCGATGTACAGCACGTCCGGGCGATGGCGCGTCCAGCGCCTTAACAGCTTGTGCATCGACGACTGGCCCCATTGCAAACCGGGATAACCCGGCAGCGGCCAGCCGCGACACAACAGCAAATCATCGTTGTTGCTCAGCTGCTGATCACACACCTGGCGTGGCCGCACCAACTCCACCTGATGCCCGCGCGCGCGCAAGCCGTCGCACAAACGGCCAAGGGTATTGGCCACGCCGTTGATTTCCGGTGGGAATGTTTCAGTGATGAGGGTGATATGCAGAGCTGTCGTCATGACCTCAGTGTCGGCTGAGGCCATGTCGGCATTGTGGCGCTTTGATGATGGATTTATGACCCGTTCAGCGCTGGGTTACGAGATTCTCCGCGCCGCGCTCACGCACCCAGAACAACGTCGCCCCGGCCACGGCGGCCGGCATCATCAGGATGTTCACCACTGGGATCAGCAGCACCAGATACACGCTGCCGCCGAAACTCATACTCTGCCAGCGCTTCTCGCGCAGCCAGGCGAGCATCTCGTTCCAGCCCAGTTTGTGGTTGTCTGCCGGGTAGTCGATGTACTGGATCGCCATCATCCACACCCCGAACAGCAGCCACAGCGGTGCGGCAATGATGTTCACCACCGGGATGAAGGACAGGATGAACAGCCCGATGGCCCGTGGCAGGAAGTAGCCGAGTTTGCGCATCTCCCGAGCCAGGGTGCGCGGGACCATGGCGGTCAGCTCACCCCAGCTGAAGGCCGGGAAGTCGTCGGTGCCACGCACCACCACTTCGACTTTTTCCGCGAGGAAGCCGTTGAACGGCGCGGCGATGACGTTGGCGAGCATGGTGAAGGTGAAAAACACCATCAACACCACCAGCACCACAAAAATCGGCCAGAGGATGTAACTGAGAAAATTCAGCCAGTCGGGCAAGGTCGGCATCAGCGTATCGACCCACAGGCTGAATTGATGGCCGGCCAGATAAATCAATCCGACGAACAGCACCAGGTTGATTGCCAGCGGCAATAACACGAATAAACGCAAGCTGGGGCTCAGAACCAGCTTGAGGCCTTCGCGCAGGTATTGCGGTCCGGACAGGACAGGTGCGGGCATAACGTGCTCCGGGCAGAGGGAAACGCGCCGACCTTACCGGCTTTGCCGGAAGGGGGAAAGCGCAGCAGTGGAATCGACATTCACTGTAACAAAGACGTCTTTATAGTCTCGTCGGTGGGATAGAGACCACCTATGAGCTGGATTGTTAAACCGTATTTCCTTAATCTTCGCCCCCTCGATACGCTGCACCCAATCTTTTTGCAGGACTGTCGTACTCAAGCCTTCCCCAAGGTTTACCACGGTTCTTTTTTATTCCCGCCGGCAACCCGGCGTTCCGCGCCCGGTATTCAGGGCCGGTCAACAGGAGCAGGTCATGTCTGAAGCCCGTCATTCGCGAGTGATTATTCTCGGTTCCGGCCCTGCCGGTTACAGCGCTGCGGTCTATGCCGCCCGTGCCAACCTCAAGCCACTGCTGATCACCGGCATGCAAGCCGGCGGTCAACTGACCACCACCACCGAAGTCGACAACTGGCCGGGCGATGTCCACGGTCTGACCGGCCCGGCGTTGATGGAGCGCATGAAAGAACACGCCGAGCGCTTTGAAACCGAGATCGTTTTCGATCACATCAATGCCGTGGATTTCGCTTCCAAGCCGTACACCCTGGTCGGCGACAGCGCGACGTACACCTGCGACGCTCTGATCATCGCCACCGGCGCCAGCGCTCGTTACCTGGGCCTGCCGTCCGAAGAAGCATTCATGGGCAAAGGCGTTTCGGCCTGCGCGACCTGCGACGGTTTCTTCTATCGCAACAAGCCTGTGGCTGTGGTCGGCGGCGGCAACACCGCTGTTGAAGAAGCCCTGTACCTGGCCAATATCGCCAACAAAGTGACCCTGATCCACCGCCGCGAAACCTTCCGCGCCGAGAAGATCCTGATCGACAAGCTCAATGCCCGGGTTGCCGAAGGCAAGATCGAGTTGAAATTGAACTCGAACCTGGACGAAGTCCTGGGCGACAACATGGGTGTGACCGGTGCTCGCCTGAAGAACAACGACGGCAGCTTCGACGAGCTGAAAGTCGACGGCGTGTTCATCGCCATCGGCCACACCCCGAACACCTCGTTGTTCGAAGGTCAGCTGACGCTGAAAGACGGTTATCTGGTGGTGCAAGGCGGTCGTGAAGGCAACGCGACGGCGACCAGCGTCGAAGGTATCTTTGCCGCCGGTGACGTGGCTGACCACGTTTACCGTCAGGCCATCACCTCGGCCGGTGCCGGCTGCATGGCCGCACTCGACACCGAGCGTTACCTGGACGACCTGCAGAACGCCACGTTCTGAGATCGTTGAATTGAAAAAACCGGCCTCGCAGACTGTGTGAAAACACGCT
>NZ_AKJS01000009.1 GCF_000282215.1 Pseudomonas sp. GM21 | reverse complement strand
TGCAACATAGAATCTCCCACAGGGGGTTACCGGTGGGGCCTGAACTGACTCGGCGCCACACCACTCCAGCGCACAAACGCATGCCGGAAACTCGCGGTCTCGCTGAAGCCCAGCGCCTCGGCGATCCGGTAGATCGGCGTCTGGTCTTCACAGAGCATTTGCTTGGCCTGCTCGAAACGCAGTTCATCGAGCAATTCCTGATAGCTGCACCCCGAATCCTTGAGGTGTCGACGCAAGGTCCGCGCCGAACAATTCATCTGCTCGGCCAACCCCTCAAGCCCCGGCGCTGCATTCAACTGGGCGCTGAGCAACTGCCGAATCCGCCCCAGCCACGCCTGGCGCCCGGTGAATTCGGTGTTCTGTTTGCGGCAGCGTTCGGCCATGGCCTGGTGGGTGATGACATCGGCGAGCGGCAAGGGCTGGTCCAGCCAGCGCCGGTCGAATGCAAACGCGTTGTCCCGTGCCTCGAAGTTCAGCGTGCAATCGAAGTGTTCGGCATAGGTCGCCTGATAGTCCGGCGCAGTGTGTTCGAAGCGCGCAGCAAACAGCGGTAACGGGTGACCGAGCAGGTCGTCGCAGATGACCTTCAACGACACCAGACAGAACTCGGCATTGAACACCGCCATCGCCGGACTTTCCCGGTAATCGGCGGCGACGAACCAGACACGCTCGCCGTCGTCCTCCAGGCTCAGTTCGAAAAGTGTTCCCAACAGCGCCGGATAGCGCATCGCCAGGCGCAAAGCGTCACCGAAGGTGGCACTGGTGAGCAGAGCATAGCCGAGCATGCCGTAGCACGAAACGTGCATTCGCCGGCCCAGTTCCAGGCCGATATCACGCTTGAGGGCGACGGCGTTGGCGCAGACCTGCATCTCCTGATTGGTGGTGATGCGCGTGTCCGCCCGGTTCAGATCCGCTGCACTGATCCCGCTTCCGGCGAGCAAGGCCTCGCTTGACAGGCCTTCGGCCTTGAAGGTGTTGAGTACCAGGGAAACGGCGTTGAGGGTGGTGAGGTGGGAGTGGAGCATGGGCGGTTCCAGCGGTAGGGATGACTGGAGCGCAGCAAGTTATATGCCCAATGGAGATCCTGTGGGAGCGAGCCTGCTCGCGATAGCGGTATACCTGACACATTGATTCTGGATGTGCCGACGCCTTCGCGAGCAGGCTCGCTCCCACAGGTTTTGTGGTGTGTCAGTTGAGTTCGCCGCAGAGATCGAGTTCTACGAGGCGACGCACTTCCACGGTATCCAGCCCTGCACCCAACAGCGCATGCAACTTGCCGAACGCGGCCTCACGGGTCATGCCGCCCCCCGAAAGCACACCAACGCCACGCAAGCGGCTACCTGCTTCATAAACATCCAGCTCGACGCCGCCTTCATGGCACTGCGTTATTGCAATCACCACAACACCTTTATCCCGTACCCGTTCCAGACTGGCGAGAAATTCGGGGTTGTCGCTCGGGCCTGTGCCGCTGCCGTAGCACTCCAGCACCAAGCCTTGAATGCCGCTGTCCAGCAGGCCATCCATAACGTCTGCGCCGATGCCGGGGAACAGTGGCAGCACGGCGACTTTTGCCAGTTGCTTGCTCTGTTTGTAATTCAACTGCGCCGGCACCGAAGCCGCCTTCATACCGCCGCCCTGGCGCTCCAGGCGCTTGAACGGATGACGACCGAAACTGCGCACCTTGGCGCACCGGGTCGGGTCCAGCAATTCACCGTGGAAGTACAGATGAACGCCCGGTGCCAGGCCATGGCCGAGGGCAACCAGCGCACCGCTGAGGTTTTCCCAAGCGTCGCTGTCGGTCACGCCGGCAGGCAACATGGAGCCGGTAAAACACACGCGGGCATGCAGGCCGAGCAATTGAAAGCTCATGGCTGCCGCGCTATACGCGAGGGTGTCGGTGCCGTGCAGGATCAGCACGCTGTCGCAGCCCTGCACATCCACCGCATCGACCACGGCTTCGCGCAGTTGCTGCCAATACGCCGGGGACATGTTGGCGCTGTCGATCAGCGGCGACATCTCGCGAAAACGCCACTGCGGTACGACCAGCTCAGGCTGGCTGTGCAGGTATTCACGCATCCGCGCTTCGAAACCGGACGCCGGGGCCAGGCCATGGGCGCTGGCTTGCATGCCGATGGTGCCACCGGTGTAAAGCACCATGACGTGTTGGGCGGCAGGGTAGGTCGAGGAATTCATGGGGGTTCTCCTGAGCGATGACAGCATGCGGTTGAGCATGACGCTGGTCGCACGTTGTGTCACGTCGGGCGCAGGAGATGTGTCCGGTTTTCTACCGGTCAGCGTTGCGCTGCGGGTACTTCTGGCGAAAAAAAATATAAAAAAAAAGGGCCTGGGGAATCAATCCCCAAGCCCTCAAAAGGTGAGAGGTGTCTAGTCCCTCGACCTGGTGAGCGTTGTGGCTCTCGGTGCTCTTCGTTAAAAGAGCAAGAGCCGGCGTTGCGTTCGGTTAAGCCTTCAGAGGCACCAGACGCGGAGCAATCATGTTTTCCGGGCGCAGGATGTCGGCGAGCATTTCGTCGTCGAGCAAGCCTTCTTCGCGCACCAGTTCCAGCACGCCGCGGCCGCTTTCGAGGGCGATACGCGCGATGCGGGTGGCGTTTTCATAGCCGATGTACGGGTTCAGCGCGGTGACCAGACCGATCGAGTGCTCGACCAGTTCGCGGCAGCGCTCTTCGTTGGCGGTGATGCCGACGATGCAGTGCTCGCGCAGCATGTCCATGGCGCGTTGCAGCAGGCGGATCGAGTCGAAGATCTTGAACGCGATCAGCGGCTCCATCACGTTCAGTTGCAACTGGCCGCCTTCGGCCGCGATGGTCAGGGCCAGGTCGTTACCGATGATCTGGAACGCCACCTGGTTAACGGCTTCCGGAATTACCGGGTTGACCTTGCCTGGCATGATCGAGCTGCCAGGCTGACGCGCCGGCAGGTTGATTTCGTTGATGCCGGTGCGTGGGCCGCTGGACAGCAGGCGCAGGTCGTTGCAGATCTTCGACAGTTTGACCGCGGTACGCTTGAGCATGCCGGAGAACAATACGAAGGCGCCCATGTCGGACGTGGCTTCGATCAGGTCGGCAGCCGGAACCAGCGGTTGGCCGCTGATCAGTGCCAGGCGCTGAACGGCCAGGTGCTGGTAACGCGGGTCGGCATTGATGCCGGTACCAATCGCAGTACCGCCCAGGTTCACTTCGGTGAGCAGTTCAGGTGCCAGTGTTTTCAGGCGTGCCAGGTCTTCGCCCAGGGTCGTGGCGAATGCACGGAATTCCTGGCCCAGGGTCATCGGCACGGCGTCTTGCAGCTGGGTACGACCCATCTTCAGAACGTGGCTGAATTCTTCACCTTTGGCGGCGAACGACTGGATCAGGCTGTCGAGGCTGGCCAGCAGCGCGTCGTGACCCAGCAGCAGACCCAGGCGGATCGCGGTCGGGTAGGCGTCGTTGGTCGACTGCGCCATGTTCACGTCGTTGTTCGGGTGCAGGTATTGGTATTCGCCTTTCTGGTGACCCATGGCCTCCAGCGCGATGTTGGCGATAACTTCGTTGGCATTCATGTTGGTTGAAGTGCCAGCGCCGCCTTGAATCATGTCCACCACGAACTCTTCGTGGTAATCGCCGCGGATCAGACGTGCACAGGCTTCGCTGATGGCAGCGTGCTTGGCTTCGCTCAGGTGACCCAGTTCGCGGTTGGCGTCAGCGGCGGCCTGTTTGACCATCGCCAGACCGACCACCAGCTTCGGGTAATGCGAAATCGGAACGCCCGAGAGGCGGAAGTTGTTCACCGCTCGCAGGGTCTGGATGCCGTAATACGCTTGTGCAGGTACTTCGAGTACGCCAAGCAGGTCTTTTTCTGTGCGGAAAGATGCAGCGGAGGACATGATAGAAATCATCTCGATATGGACCCGGTCTGTGCCGGAACACTGCAAATGCTAGGCTTGTAGAGAAATTTCGGCCAATGCTGTTAAACACTGGCCTATGCATATTCGGCATAATGTCGGTGTGACGCCGTGTCTGCGGCGAGCGTGCGACCTAAATTGGTGCGTGTCCGGGAGGACGTGATGAATCTGGAAAGTAAATGGCTTGAGGACTTCAGCGCCCTGGCCGCCACCCGTAGCTTCTCCCAGGCTGCGGAACGACGCTTCGTGACGCAGCCGGCCTTCAGCCGACGTATCCGTAGCCTTGAAGCCGCGCTGGGCCTGCAACTGGTCAATCGCTCGCGCACGCCGGTCGAGCTGACAGCGGCGGGGCAATTGTTTCTGGTGACAGCGCGAACCGTGGTCGAACAGCTGGGTGAAGTGCTGCGCCATCTACATCACCTGGAAGGCGGGCAGGGCGAAGTGATGCAAGTCGCCGCCGCTCACTCATTGGCACTGGGTTTCTTTCCGCGCTGGATTGCGCAATTGCGCAATGAAGGCCTGAATATTGCGACGCGTTTGGTGGCCACCAACGTCGGCGACGCAGTGCATGCCTTGCGCGAGGGCGGTTGTGATTTGATGTTGGCGTTTTACGATCCCGATGCTGCGCTGCAGATGGACCCGGAAATCTTTCCGTCCCTGCACTTGGGCCACACCGAGATGCTGCCGGTTTGCGCCGCTGATGCCGACGGAAAACCGTTGTTCGATCTGGAGGGCGAAGCCAGCGTGCCGTTGCTCGCCTACAGCGCCGGCGCGTTTCTCGGACGCTCGGTGAACATGCTGCTGCGTCAGCGTGCGCTGCGCTTTACCACCATTTACGAAACCGCCATGGCCGACAGCCTGAAAAGCATGGCGCTGGAGGGTTTGGGCATTGCCTGGGTGCCACAACTGAGCGTGCGTGCCGAACTGGCTCGCGGCGAACTGGTGGTCTGTGGCGGCCCGCAATGGCATGTGCCGCTGGAGATTCGGCTGTACCGCTGCGCGCTGGTGCGCAAGGCCAACGTGCGGTTGCTGTGGCGCAAACTTGAAGGCGGCGCCGCGCAAGGCACTTGAACACACCGCCTTCGCGAGCGGGCTCGCTCCCACAAGGGATTTGTGGTGTAGTTGGCTGACTCGCAAGTCAATAAAACCGGGACTTTGCGCCGTATGACAGATGGTCGCTACGGGGGCTGTTTATCTGTGTCATTACGGTATACTGCGCGGCCTTCGGCCGGTTCGCCCGGCCATAATTCGTACAATCAAGCCACGCATCCTGCGTGGCTTGTTGTTTTTTGACGCGCCTGCGGGCGCCCAGAGAGAAGAGGCACGACGATGAGTGCACTGGTTGGCGTGATCATGGGCTCCAAGTCCGATTGGTCCACCCTTAGCCACACCGCCGATATGCTGGAAAAGCTCGGCATCCCTTACGAGGTGAAAGTGGTCTCTGCCCACCGCACCCCGGACCTGCTGTTCCAGTACGCCGAAGAGGCGGAGGCCCGTGGCATCGAGGTGATTATCGCCGGTGCCGGTGGCGCGGCCCACTTGCCTGGCATGTGCGCGGCCAAGACCCACCTGCCGGTGCTGGGCGTGCCGGTGCAGTCGGCGATGCTTTCCGGCGTCGATTCGCTGCTGTCCATCGTGCAGATGCCGGCTGGCATCCCGGTTGCGACCCTGGCCATCGGCAAGGCTGGCGCGATCAACGCCGCGCTGCTGTCGGCGAGCATCCTGGGCGCCAAGCACCCGCAGTTCCATGACGTGCTGAAAACGTTCCGCGCTGAGCAGACAGACAGCGTGCTGGACAATCCAGACCCACGCATCGCCTGAGGTTGTTGACGATGAAGATCGGTGTAATCGGTGGCGGCCAGTTGGGTCGCATGTTGGCGCTGGCGGGCACCCCGCTGGGTATGAGTTTCGCTTTCCTGGACCCCGCGCCGGATGCTTGCGCAGCCGCATTGGGCGAACACCTGCGTGCCGATTACGGCGATCAGGACCATCTGCGTCAACTGGCCGATGAAGTCGATCTGGTGACCTTCGAGTTCGAAAGCGTCCCGGCCGAAACCGTGGCGTTTCTGTCGCAGTTCGTTCCGGTTTACCCGAGCGCCGAAGCCCTGCGCATCGCTCGTGATCGCTGGTTCGAGAAGAGCATGTTCAAGGACCTGGAAATTCCAACTCCGGCGTTCGCCGACATTCAGTCGCAAGCCGACCTGGATGCTGCAGTGGCCTCCATCGGTCTGCCGGCCGTGTTGAAAACCCGCACCCTGGGTTACGACGGCAAGGGCCAGAAAGTCCTGCGTAAACCGGAAGACGTGGTCGGCACTTTCGCCGAGCTCGGCAGCGTCGCCTGCCTGCTGGAAGGCTTCGTGCCGTTCACTGGCGAAGTGTCGCTGATCGCCGTGCGTGCTCGTGATGGTGAAACGAAGTTCTATCCGCTGGTCCACAACACTCACGACAGCGGCATCCTCAAGTTGTCCGTGGCCAGCACTGATCACCCGCTGCAAGCCTTGGCTGAAGACTATTCCAGCCGCGTGCTCAAGCAGCTGAATTATGTCGGCGTCATGGCGTTCGAGTTCTTTGAAGTCGACGGTGGCCTCAAGGCCAACGAAATCGCCCCGCGTGTGCACAACTCCGGGCACTGGACCACCGAAGGCGCCGAGTGCAGCCAGTTCGAAAACCACCTGCGGGCCGTTGCCGGTTTGCCGTTGGGTTCGACGGCCAAGGTCGGCGAAAGCGCGATGCTCAACTTCATCGGCGTTGTACCGCCGGTTGAGAAGGTGATCGCGATTGCCGATTGCCATGTGCACCACTACGGCAAGGCGTTCAAGGCCGGTCGCAAGGTCGGTCACGCCAACCTGCGCTGCGCCGACAAGGCCACGCTGGAGCAGCAGATCCTCAAGGTCGAAGCGCTCATTGCCGAATAGTTTCATGTGGCAGCGGCGGAACCATTCAGGTGCCGCCGTTCTCTGATGGCAGGATGCAGAAGTCTGACTAGGCTTTCGCTAGGACACAGCCAACCATTCAGAGGGAAATGCCATGGGAATTATCGGAACCATCTTTATCGGCTTGATCGTCGGCCTGCTGGCTCGGTTCCTGAAGCCGGGCGATGACAACATGGGCTGGATCATGACCATCCTGCTCGGTATCGGCGGTTCGCTGGCAGCCACTTACGGCGGCCAGGCTCTGGGCATCTACCATGCGGGCGAAGGCGCGGGCTTTATCGGCGCGCTGGTCGGCGCCGTGGTGTTGCTGGTGATCTACGGCCTGATCAAAAAGAACTGATCCAAAGCGACAAAGCCCCCTCTGCGCCTCACGCGGGGAGGGCTAGAATGCTCGGCGATTTATCGCCCCTCCTTTACCGAGCACCTCAATGCGCCGTCTCCTGTTGACTCTCCTTTTACTGGGCAGTGGTTTGGCCCATGCCGGCGAACTGCCGGAAACCGACTGGCTCGAACTGATGCCCAAGTCGGACCAGAAAGCCCTGGAAGCCATGCCCGAAATCGACCACAACACGCCCGAAGGCGATGGCACGTTTACCGCCAAGGGTGGCATGAAGCAGAGCAAGGGCTTGCCGGCGGTGATGTACTCGACCAAAACCGTGCCCTCGATGAACGACAAGAACATCCGTATCGGTGGGTATCCGGTGCCGCTGGAGTCCGATGCGAAGGGCCGCAGCACGCTGTTCTTCCTTGTGCCTTATCCGGGCGCCTGCATCCACGTACCGCCACCGCCGCCCAATCAACTGGTGCTGGTGCGCTATCCGAAGGGGTTGAAGCTGGATGATATCTACACGCCGCTGTGGGTGACTGGCACGCTGAAGGTCGAGACGGTCAGCAATGATCTGGCCGATGCGGCGTATGCGCTGGATGCGGCGAAAGTGCGGGTGGTGCAGGAGTCTGATCTGTAACGCGCCAGTCAGGCTGGCACAGATCAAAATGTGGGAGCGAGCCTGCTCGCGATGGCGGTGTAACAGCCAACATTGATGTTGGATGTTATGGCCTAATCGCGAGCAGGCTCGCTCCCACATTGGTTTTGTAGTGTTAGAGAGATTTGCTGGCGATGCTGACGCCCAAGGTATGGCTCGCCCCTGGCGCCAGTGTCACCACGTCATCCATCACATTCGCCGTCTCGATGCACAACATCCGCTGCCAGCCATCGTCCGCCAAATCGCTGAACGCCGCCGCACGCTCGATCCACGGGTTCCAGATGACCGCCGTGCGCGATCCGCTGCTGGTCAGCTCGATGCGCCGTTCCCACGCCGGATCGATGATGCTCAGCCTTGTCGGCGTATTGAGGTAGATGCGGTCGGTCTCGCCAGCAAAGCGCAGATCACCGGACTGAATGACGGTCTTCCAGTCATCCAGTGTCTCGATGTAGTTCAAGCCATCCAGCCCTTCAACGTGCACATTGCGCACATCGCTGACCGCGAAATAGCTGTGCAGTGCCTGGCTGAGGGTGACGGTGTCCGGGCCTTGGTTATGACTGGTCAGGCTGATATGCAGTAGCTCATCCAGACGAATGCTCAGCTTCAAGTCCACCTGATGCGGCCAGCCCGGAAAACCACCTTCGGGGTAGGGCAGGATGAACTCCACCTTCAGGCTTTCGCCCTCGGTTTCGATGCCGCCCAGCTCCCAATCCATCGCCCGGACAAAACCATGGGCGCTTGCCGCTTCGTCGCTGACACGCATCGCCTGAACGCTCTGCGGATTGCGAGCCAGATTGCCGAACCACGGCCAGCACACCGGCACGCCAGCGCGGATGCTCTTGCCGGCCTTGAACACCGCCTCGTCGTTGAGCCAGATCAGCGGCGGTTGGCCGGCCAATTGATAACTGAGGATGTGCGCACCTTGCTGGGCGACCAGCAATTCGGCCTGACCGTGGCGGATGCGCCAGCAGTTCAGTTCATCCAGTTTCACGGCTTCAACGTTGGGCGTGTTCATGGGGCAACTCTCGATCGGGAACAATGACTGCAATGGACCGTAAATCAGCCGCAGCGTTTAACGCGCGCGGGGTGGAACCGAGCGAGTACGGCCGCTGCCGTCGATGGCGACGAACACAAACACCGCTTCAGTCACTTTACGCCACTCGCTGGACAGCGGATCGTCGCTCCAGACTTCAACCATCATCTTGATTGAGCTGCGGCCGATTTCCAGGGCCTGGGTATAGAAGGAGAGCTGTGCGCCCACCGCCACTGGAACCAGAAACGCCATGCGGTCAATCGCAACGGTGGCAACGCGCCCGCCAGCGACCTTGCTGGCCATGGCGGTGCCGGCCAAATCCATCTGCGCCACCAGCCAGCCGCCGAAAATATCGCCGAAGCCGTTGGTTTCGCGAGGGAGCGCGGTGATTTGCAGGGCCAGATCGCCTTGCGGGATTGGATCTTCTTGTTCGAGCTCTATCATGCCGGGGGTGCCTCTGACCCGTGACTCTTCATTGGTACTTCAGGTGAATAGCCGCTTTCAAGAAAAACGATTCAGCCCGAACATACTACGTTCGTCACGTTTCTCGTAAGGCGCCTAAAGGGAAACTCTGCGAAATCGACTGGTAGAGCCAGCAGCGTCTTCGCACAGCAACCCTTTCAAACCGCTGCAATATCGCGAGTATATCGGTCGGTAGACTCCGAGACGACCGTCCGGTTCTCATTTTGACCGTCAAAAACGCACCTCTATGTGCTTTTTCGAACAATTTGCTATCGTGCCGGACCTGCCCAAGCCTCCGCCAGCGTTGTTGGGGTTGCAGATCCGCCTATAAGAGAAGCCCTTGCCATGACCACAGCGCCCTCGAGCATCGCGCAGCCGACCCAACCCGCACGTCCGTTGACCCGCAGCGATTACAAGACTTTATCGCTGTCTGCCCTGGGCGGCGCGCTGGAGTTTTACGACTTCATCATCTTCGTGTTCTTCGCCACGGTGGTGGGAAAACTGTTCTTCCCGGCGGATATGCCCGAGTGGCTACGTCTCATGCAGACCTTCGGCATTTTCGCCGCCGGTTACCTGGCCCGGCCGTTGGGTGGCATCGTCATGGCGCACTTCGGTGACCTGCTGGGGCGCAAGAAGATGTTCACCCTGAGCATTTTCATGATGGCAGTACCGACCCTGATCATGGGTTTGCTGCCGACCTATGCGCAGATCGGCATGTGGGCGCCGATTCTGTTGCTGCTGATGCGAGTGATTCAAGGCGCGGCGATTGGCGGTGAAGTGCCGGGCGCGTGGGTCTTCGTTTCCGAACACGTCCCGCAACGGCATATCGGCTACGCCTGCGGCACCCTGACCAGCGGACTGACGGCGGGCATCTTGTTGGGCTCGCTTGTGGCCACGGCGATCAACAGTCTTTATACCCCGGTGGAAGTGTCCGATTACGCCTGGCGGATCCCGTTCCTGCTGGGTGGTGTGTTCGGTCTGTTCTCGGTCTACCTGCGCCGCTGGCTGCACGAAACCCCGGTGTTCGCCGAACTGCAACTGCGCAAGGCCCTGGCCGAAGAAGTGCCGCTGCGCGCCGTATTGCGCGACCATCGCGGGGCGATCCTGATTTCCATGCTGCTGACTTGGTTGCTCTCCGCCGGCATCATCGTGGTCATCCTGATGACCCCGACCGTGTTGCAGACCGTTTACCACTTCGCGCCAACCACTGCGTTGCAGGCCAACAGCGTGGCGATCGTATTCCTGAGCCTTGGGTGCGTGGCGTCCGGTGCTTTGGCTGACCGCTTTGGTGCGGGTCGAGTGTTTGTGTTTGGCAGTGCCGCGTTGCTGCTGAGTTCCTGGACGTTCTATCACAGCCTGTTCAATCACCCGGACTGGCTGTTTCCGATGTACGCCCTGACCGGTTTGCTGGTGGGCACTATCGGCGCGGTGCCGTACGTGATGGTCAAAGCCTTCCCGGCGGTGGTGCGCTTTAGCGGGCTGTCGTTCTCCTACAACCTGGCCTACGCGATTTTCGGTGGTTTGACGCCGATGGTGGTGACGCTGCTGCTGAAGGAGAGCCCGATGGGGCCTGCCTATTATGTGGCGATCATTTGCGGGGTCGGGATTGTGGTGGGTGGGTATCTTTGGAAGAAGGGGCGTTAAGCCCGATTCTTCATCACTGATCGTTCCCACGCTCCGCGTGGGAATGCATCCCCTGACGCTCCGCGTCACATTTCAAAGCTGACGCAGAGCGTCCATGGCGGCATTCCCACGCAGAGCGTGGGAACGATCTGTTGCCGAATACTGGCCCTTCATCCAATTGTCATATTTCAGCCATAGAGTGTTCACACGGCCTGCTGATACTTGGCCCCGACTTAACACACCCTATCTGCTAGGAGTAAGGCATGAAACTGAAGCGTTTGATGGCGGCAATGACTTTTGTCGCTGCTGGCGTTGCGACTGCCAACGCGTTCGCCGCTGTTGACCCTGCTATCCCGAGCTACACCAAGACCACTGGTGTGTCGGGCAACCTGTCCAGCGTCGGCTCCGATACCCTGGCTAACCTCATGACTCTCTGGGCTGAGAACTACAAAAAAGAATACCCGAACGTAAACATCCAGATTCAGGCCGCCGGCTCCGCCACCGCGCCACCTGCGCTGACTGAAGGCACCTCTAACCTGGGCCCGATGAGCCGCAAGATGAAGGACACCGAACTGGCTGCCTTCGAGCAGAAGTACGGCTACAAGCCAACCGCTATCCCGGTTGCCGTGGATGCCCTGGCTGTCTTCGTACACAAAGACAACCCGATCCAGCACCTGACCATGGAACAAGTCGACGCGATCTTCTCGTCCACTCGTCTGTGCGGCGCTAAAACCGACGTGAAAACCTGGGGCGACCTGGGTGTGACCGGTGATCTGGCCAACAAGCCGGTTCAACTGTTCGGTCGTAACTCGGTGTCCGGCACCTACGGCTACTTCAAAGAAGAAGCCCTGTGCAAAGGCGACTACAAGCCAAACGTGAACGAACAACCTGGTTCGGCTTCGGTCGTGCAGTCGATCAGCTCCTCGCTGAACGGCATCGGTTACTCGGGCATCGGCTACAAAACCGCTAGCGTGAAGACAGTGGCTCTGGCCAAGAAAGGCAGCACTGACTTCATCGAAGACACCGAAGAAA
Organism: Pseudomonas sp. GM21; assembly: GCF_000282215.1. GTDB lineage: Bacteria > Pseudomonadota > Gammaproteobacteria > Pseudomonadales > Pseudomonadaceae > Aquipseudomonas. The sequence goes on along the minus strand of NZ_AKJS01000009.1, from coordinate 15,929 downwards.
ACGCACTGAACGGCAAATACCCGCTGTCGCGTTTCCTCTACGTCTATGTCAACAAAGCCCCGAACAAGCCTCTGGCCCCGCTGGAAGCCGAGTTCGTGAAACTGATTCTGTCCAAACAGGGTCAGGAAGTTGTTGTGAAAGACGGCTACATCCCGCTGCCGGCCAAAGTTGCTGCCAAAGCACTGGCTGACCTGGGTCTGCAGGAAGGCGGCCCTGAAGTCGCAAAAAAGTAAAACCCTGAGTCCGGGGTAAACCCGGACTCTGTAGCAGCTGTCGAGTGAAACGAGGCTGCGATCTTTTGATCTGGCCTCTAACCGCAAGATCAAAAGATCGCAGCCTCGGTTCCCTCGACAGCTCCTACAACCCCCAATTTTCCGGTCTGCTGCCAGTCCCCGCTGGCGGTGGATTTGTTGCGTCACTGCATTGTCATCTTTCTGTCATACAGGATCGCTAGGGTGTGCGCATGAATGATCTGGCCAATTCCACCATGACTACGAATCCCCCCAAGCGAATTGATTTCAATACGCCTGAGTTGCAACGCAAGCGCCGCATCCGCGCGCTCAAAGATCGTCTGACTCGCTGGTACGTCCTCGTGGGCGGCCTCGCCGTTCTCGGCGCGATCACGCTGATCTTCTTCTTCCTTGGCTATGTCGTTGCCCCCCTGTTCCAGGGCGCCGACCTGACCTCCAAAGACGCCATCTCGCCCGCCTGGATGCAAGACGCCGGCAAGCCGATGATGATTTCCCTCGAAGAACAGAACCAGGTCGCCATGCGGGTTTCCGACAAGGGCCAGGCGCTGTTCTTTGACATCGACAGTGGCGCTGAACTCAAGCGCGTCGACCTGCCTGTTCCGGCCGGCACCCGCGTGACCTCCATCGGCGAAGACCAACCGGGCCAACCATTGGTCGCGGTCGGCTTGTCCAACGGTCAGGCCCTGGTGTTCCGTCACACCTATAAAGTCAGCTACCCGGAAGGGAAGAAAACCATCTCGCCGGCCATCGAATACCCGTATGGCGAAACCCCGATCGTGCTGAACGAGGCGGGCGGTGCGCTGGAACATGTCAGCCTCAACGCCAACGATTCGACATTGATGCTGGTCGGTTCCACCGGTTCGCAACTCAATGTTTTGTCGCTGACCAGCGAAGAAAACATGATGACTGGCGAAGTCACTAACGAGCAGAAACGTATCGATCTGCCGCAGATGACCGAGCCGGTGAAGAACATCTTCGTCGACCCGCGTCAGCAGTGGCTGTACGTGATTAATGGTCGTGCTCAGGCCGACGTGTTCAGCCTGCGCGACAAGAGCCTCAACGGCCGCTACAAACTGCTCGAAAACGGCGATGCCGAGATCACTGCCAGCACCCAATTGGTGGGCGGTATCTCGCTGATCCTCGGTGACTCCAAAGGTGGTCTGGCCCAGTGGTTCATGGCGCGCGACCCCGATGGCGAGCAGCGCCTGAAGCAGATTCGCACCTTCCAGATGGGCACTACGCCGATTATCGAAATCAGCGCTGAAGAGCGTCGCAAAGGCTTCGTCGCCCTCGATGCATCCGGCAAGCTCGGCGTGTTCCACAGTACCGCTCACCGCACCTTGCTGGTGGATCAGGTCGTGGAAGGCCAAGGCATTTTCGGCATGTCGCCTCGCGCCAACCGCATCATCGTTGAAGCGGACGGCAAGCTTCAGCCGCTGCTGCTGGACAACCCGCACCCGGAAGTGTCGTGGAGCGCGTTGTGGAGCAAGGTCTGGTACGAAAACTACGACGAGCCTAAATACGTCTGGCAATCGACTGCTGCCAACACCGACTTCGAACCGAAGATGAGCCTGTCTCCGTTGACCTTCGGTACCTTGAAAGCCGCGTTCTACGCCATGCTGTTGGCTGCACCGCTGGCCGTCGCTGCTGCGATCTACACCGCGTACTTCATGGCGCCGAGCTTGCGCCGCAAGGTGAAGCCGGTGATCGAACTGATGGAAGCGATGCCGACGGTGATCCTCGGCTTCTTCGCCGGCCTGTTCCTCGCACCGTATGTGGAAGGACATTTGCCGGGCATCTTCAGCCTGCTGATGCTCCTGCCGATCGGCATTCTGGTGGCCGGCTTCGTCTTCAGTCGCCTGCCTGAGTCGATCCGCCTGAAAGTGCCGGACGGCTGGGAAAGCGCGATCCTGATCCCGGTGATTCTGTTCGTGGGCTGGCTCTCGCTGTACATGAGCCCGTACATGGAAACCTGGTTCTTCGGCGGCGACATGCGCATGTGGATCTCCCACGACCTGGGCATCACCTACGACCAGCGCAACGCTCTGGTGGTTGGTTTGGCCATGGGTTTTGCGGTTATCCCGAACATCTACTCCATCGCCGAAGACGCCGTGTTCAGCGTGCCACGCGGTTTGACCCTCGGCTCTCTGGCTCTGGGCGCCACGCCGTGGCAGACCATGACGCGGGTGGTGATCCTCACCGCCAGCCCGGGCATTTTCTCGGCGCTGATGATCGGCATGGGCCGTGCGGTCGGTGAAACCATGATCGTGTTGATGGCCACCGGTAACACCCCGGTCATGGAAATGAACCTGTTCGAAGGCTTGCGCACACTGGCGGCCAACGTCGCGGTGGAAATGCCCGAATCGGAAGTCGGCGGCAGCCACTACCGCGTGCTGTTCCTCTCAGCGTTGGTGCTGCTGTTGTTCACCTTCGTCATGAACACCCTCGCAGAACTGATTCGTCAGCGTCTGCGCAAGAAATATTCGTCGCTTTAAGAAAGGTAGAAGTCTGTGAAACAGAACTCCCTGAAAGGATGGTTCAAGAGCGGCGCCCCCGGCGTCTGGATCAGCGGTGGCGCGGTGTCCATCGCGGTCATCATGACCATTGGCCTGCTGGCCGTGATTGCCGTGCGCGGTCTGGGTCACTTCTGGCCGGCGGATTTGATTCACGCTAGCTACGACGTACCGGGCCAGGCCAATCACCTGGTCGTCGGCGAAGTGGTACAGAAGGAAGAAGTGCCGCGTGAGCGCCTGAAGAGCGCAGGCCTGCCGGTGCCCGATCAGGGCCCGGAGTTCATGACGCGTGAGCTGATCAAGGTCGGCAACCGTGACTTGAACGGCAATGACTTCACCTGGATCGTCGGCGAGTGGCTGACCAACCAAAAGACGCCGCCTGAGTTGATGGCCGTCGAGCGTCGCGAGTGGGGCAACTTCTACGGTTACCTGGTCAACGTCAAACAGGACGGCAAAGTCATCGCTGAAGGCGAAGCGGCCTGGCCGGAACTGCAGGCGCGTGTTGATCGTGTGAACAAGCTTGCGGCACAGCTCAAGACCCTGGAAAAGGCCGACATCGGCGCGATCAACGCGGGTCTGGAACGCATTCGTCTGCACGGCCGCAAACTGGAACTGGCCGGGCAACTCGACGCCGCTGCGCAGGCAGACATGGATGCCGAGCGCGCTGAGCTGAATGCGCGCTATCAAGACATCGAAGCCCGTCTGAATGACTTGCACACCCAGTTCAACCGCGACAGCCTCACGGCCCGCGATGCGAACGGCAAAGAAGTCGAAATCAGCATTGGCAAAGTGGTTCACGCCTACCAGCCGAACGCTATGGGCACGATGACCAAGATCGGCTTCTACGTCAGCAAGGTCTGGGAATTCCTGTCCGACGACCCGCGTGAAGCGAACACCGAAGGCGGGATCTTCCCGGCTATTTTCGGCACCGTGATGATGACGCTGATCATGGCGATGATCGTGACGCCATTCGGCGTACTGGCGGCGGTCTACCTGCGTGAATACGCCAAGCAGAACGCGTTGACCCGGATTATCCGGATTGCCGTGAACAACCTGGCAGGCGTACCGGCCATCGTTTACGGCGTGTTCGGTCTGGGTTTCTTCGTCTATGTACTGGGTGGCTCGGTTGACCGCTTGTTCTTCCCTGAAGCATTGCCGGCACCGACCTTCGGTACACCGGGTCTGCTCTGGGCTTCGTTGACCCTGGCATTGCTGGCAGTACCGGTGGTGATCGTGGCCACCGAAGAAGGCCTGGCGCGGATTCCTCGCACCGTGCGTGAAGGCTCGTTGGCCCTCGGCGCCACCAAGGCTGAGACCTTGTGGAAGATTGTGCTGCCGATGGCCAGCCCGGCGATGATGACCGGCATGATCCTCGCCGTGGCACGCGCCGCCGGTGAAGTAGCGCCGCTGATGTTGGTCGGCGTGGTGAAACTGGCACCGTCGCTGCCGCTGGACGGCAACTACCCGTACCTTCACCTCGATCAGAAGATCATGCACCTGGGCTTCCATATTTATGACGTCGGCTTCCAGAGCCCGAACGTCGAAGCCGCACGGCCGCTGGTGTACGCCACGGCGCTGCTACTGGTGCTGGTGATCGCCACGCTCAACCTGTCGGCCGTCTACATTCGCAACCACCTGCGCGAGAAATACAAAGCGCTGGATAGCTAAAGCCATCAGCCACAAGCGGCAAGCTACAAGCCGCTTTTGCTCAAAACTTGCAGCTTGCAGCCAGAAGCTTGCAGCTACGAACGGAGTGAGACCCATGCAGCACGAAACACATACCCACGGCATCAACATGTCGGCACTGGGTCGCGACAAACAGAGCCTGAGTCTTGAGCAGGAAACCGTGGCCATTGAAGTGCCGGGCCTGAGCCTGTTCTATGGCGATAAACAAGCGCTGTACGACGTCAGCATGAACATCCCGAAACAGCGCGTGACCGCCTTCATCGGCCCGTCCGGCTGCGGCAAGTCCACGTTGCTGCGTACCTTCAACCGCATGAATGACCTGGTTGATGGCTGCCGTGTCGAAGGCGCGATCAACCTCTACGGCAACAACATCTACCGTAAGGGCGAAGACGTGGCCGAGCTGCGTCGTCGCGTGGGCATGGTGTTCCAGAAGCCGAACCCGTTCCCGAAAACCATTTATGAAAACGTGGTGTACGGCCTGCGCATCCAGGGCATCAACAAGAAACGCATTCTCGACGAAGCGGTTGAGTGGGCGTTGAAAGGCGCGGCACTGTGGGACGAAGTCAAAGACCGTCTGCACGAATCGGCACTCGGCCTGTCCGGTGGTCAGCAACAACGTCTGGTGATCGCACGCACCATCGCCGTGGAACCGGAAGTGCTGTTGCTCGACGAACCGTGCTCGGCACTCGACCCGATCTCGACGCTGAAAGTCGAAGAGCTGATCTACGAGCTGAAATCGAAGTTCACCATCGTCATCGTGACCCACAACATGCAACAGGCCGCACGGGTTTCCGACTACACGGCGTTCATGTACATGGGCAAACTGGTGGAGTTCGGCGACACCGACACCCTGTTCACCAATCCGGCGAAGAAGCAGACCGAAGACTACATCACGGGGCGGTATGGCTAGGAAGCAGCTGCAAGCCGCAAGCTTCAAGCGGCAAGTTAAAGCGGTTCAGCGTAACGACACAAATTGGCTTGCAGCTTGTAGCTTGCAGCTCACAGCTTTTGCGGAGCAGACACAATGATTTCTAAGGAAGGCCTTACCCACCACATTTCCGCGCAGTTCAATGCCGAACTGGAGGAAGTGCGCAGCCACCTCCTGGCCATGGGCGGGTTGGTGGAAAAGCAGGTCAACGACGCGGTGACCGCGCTGATTGAAGCTGACTCCGGTCTGGCCCAACAGGTTCGCGAGATCGACGACCAGATCAACCAGATGGAACGCAACATCGACGAAGAGTGCCTGCGCATTCTGGCTCGTCGTCAACCGGCGGCTTCTGACTTGCGTCTGATCATCAGCATCTCCAAGTCGGTGATCGACCTGGAACGCATCGGTGACGAAGCGACCAAGATTGCCCGCCGCGCCATCCAGCTGTGTGAAGAAGGCGAAGCGCCGCGCGGTTACGTCGAGGTTCGTCACATCGGCGACCAGGTGCGCAACATGGTGCGCGATGCACTGGATGCGTTTGCCCGCTTCGACGCCGACCTGGCACTGTCGGTGGCGCAGTACGACAAGATCATCGACCGCGAATACAAGACCGCCCTGCGTGAGCTGGCGACCTACATGATGGAAGACCCACGCTCTATCTCGCGGGTTTTGAGCATCATCTGGGTGCTGCGTTCGCTGGAGCGGATTGGCGACCACGCGCGCAATATCTCGGAACTGGTGATTTACCTGGTGCGCGGCACCGACGTGCGTCACCTGGGCCTCAAACGCATGAAAGAAGAAGTTGAAGGAACAAGCAGCGAAATCGCTAATGTTCCGGGCAAAGCTGACGATAAGTAAGACTGCCCAAGAAAAACGCCCGGTCCTTTGGCCGGGCGTTTTTGTATGTGGCTTTCGACGTTAGAAGCAGCACCCGCGAACGAAAAGTCCCGGCGTGACTGAGGTTTTTGGGGCCATCAGCAAAACGGTAGGCTTGCCGGGATTTTTTCGAGGGACAGTGGATGAGCAAGATCAGCGTGTTGGTGGTGGACGATGCAGCGTTCATTCGTGACCTGGTAAAAAAATGCCTGCGTAACTTCTTCCCGGGCATCCGCACGGAAGACGCCATCAACGGCAAGAAGGCTCAGGCCTTGCTGGCCAGGGAAGCGTTCGACCTGGTGCTGTGCGACTGGGAAATGCCGGAGATGTCTGGCCTGGAACTGCTGACCTGGTGCCGCGAGCAAGACCACCTCAAGACCATGCCCTTCGTGATGGTGACCAGCCGTGGCGACAAAGAAAACGTGGTGCAGGCGATTCAGGCTGGCGTTTCCGGCTATGTCAGCAAACCCTTCACCAACGAACAGCTGCTGACCAAGGTCAAACAGGCGCTGAACAAGGTCGGCAAACTGGACGCCCTGATGAGTGGTACGGCGCCCAAAATGAACTCGGCCTTCGGCGGCGATACCCTGAGTGCATTGACTGGCGGCAAACCTGTTGTGGTCGCCCCCGCTCCAGCCGCCGCACCGTCTCGTGGCCTGCTCAATAGCCCACCGGTCAGGGCAGCGACCGCCGCACCTGCCAGCGGTCGTGGTCAAGGCCAGTTGCGCTTGCCGAGCGGCATCCAGCAATGCGTGATCAAGTCCTTGAGCATCAAGGAAGCGCTTCTGGTCGTTAAGCGCACCGACCAGCTACCGCAAATACTCGACAGTGCCGTGCTCGACCTGGAACAGGGCGAGAACGCTGAAACCGCTCGTCTGAACGGTTATCTGCATGCGGTTGTTGCCCACGAGCCGAAACCCGACAGCGACTGGTTGCAACTAACCTTCCGCTTTGTGGACCAGGATGCGCAGAAGCTCGACTACATCTCCCGCTTGATTGCCCGGGGTACGGCGCAGAAACACTTCATTCCTGGCGCGTAACCGTCGTCGCCTGACAGCCATCGTCGGATCGGGGCCTGGAGTCGACGATGGCGCTTTCTTCCGTACATCTGTTTGTTCCATTTCAACCTTGAGTTATATCCGTTCTGATATAACCTTGAGCGACAAGACCTCTTGGCTATGCCTTGAAACAACATCGGTCTCCCCCAATAGCCTTCGTCGATTACGCTTTTCCTGTCAGTAAACGGAGAAGTCGATGCCAAGGCACAAGGATGTGGTGTTTGTCGGGAATGCACTCAAGGATCTGAAGTCATTTCCTCTCGATGCGCGAAGGGCTGCGGGTTTTCAATTGGACCTTTTGCAACAAGGCGCCGAACCCTTTGACTGGAGGCCCATGAAAACGGTGGGAAGAGGTGTTAACGAAATCAGAATCACCGAAGAGTCAGGGGCGTTTCGAGTTTTTTATGTGGTCAATCGTCCTGAAGCCATTTATGTGCTGCATGCATTGCATAAAACCACCCGGAAAACCGAAACGCGGGATATCGAACTGGCACGTGCCAGATTTCAGGAAATAGGTTAAGCCATGATGGATCATCACGATCAAACCCAGCGTTTCACCAGTGTCTGGGATGCGCTGGAAGATTCGCCACAAGAAGCGGCGAACATGCGTCTGCGTTCAAAACTGATGGTGGAGTTGTGCAAGACCATTCGCGGATGGGAGCTTTCACAGAAAGATGCATCGAAGCGGCTGAACATTACTCAGCCGCGACTCAACGATGTGCTCAATGGCAAGATCGATAAGTTCTCTCTGGATGCGCTGGTGAATTTGTCTGCTTCGGCACAGTTGGATGTTGATATTTGTTTCCCTCAGGCCGGCCATTTTCAAATGGCGTGACCAGGCGGGTGAGCTCCATTTTGAAACATCTGCCGAATACCCCGGTCCATTGCTGCTGCTAGGCTCAATTCAAGGCCTTATTCGACAGAACCCTGCTCATGTTCACGCGACTGCTGTTTTTCTGTGGCCTGTTCATGGCCGCCACCTCCGCTATGGCCCTGACGGTCTACAAGTCCACCGACGCCAATGGCGTGGTCTCCTACAGTGACCGCCCCACCAAAGGCTCAGAGGTGTTCGTTTTTCGTGATCGCATGGATGAGCACCTTGAGCGTCAGGTGTACCTGGTTTTCATGAAGAAGGATGGCGTGCACAGCGTGTACGTGCGCAACAACCTGTATGCGCCGGTAGAGATCAATTTGCGTTTCACCGGATTGAAGAACGTCAGCGGCGCCGGTCGACCGATTCACAAGGTATTGCCGGCACGCAGCAGCATTCGTGTAGCAGTGCTTACCGCAACTCAGGCCGGAAGGCCGCTGGTGTATACCCCAAGGTTCAAGTACGCCTTGGGCAGCCCCTCAGGGTCCGCCTTGGCCTATCGATACCCGCTGCCCTGGCGTGGCGGTCCGTTTCGCATCAGTCAGGGTGCCAATGGTGAGTACAGCCACTTCGGAGCCAAGAGTCGCTACGCGATGGACATCGCCATGCCCGAAGGCACACCGATCATCGCCGCGCGTGGCGGGGTGGTGGTGAATACCGAGAGCAGGCAGACCGGACGCGGTACTAACCCGTCGGGCAATTTCGTGCGGGTACTGCACAATGACGGGACCATGGGCGTGTATTTACACCTCAAGCAAGGTTCAGTCAGGGTTCGAGAGGGGCAGCGGGTGGTGGTGGGCAGTGCGTTGGCGCTGTCGGGTAATACCGGCAACAGCACCGGGCCGCACCTGCATTTCGTGGTGCAACGCAATACGGGATTGGGGTTGGTGTCGATTCCGTACCAGTTCAAACAACCGGTAGGGGTGTTGCCCAACTTTGTGTTGGGCAAGCAGTGATGGGTTGCCTGACCTGACGCTATCGCGAGCAGGCTCGCTCCCACAGGGAATTGCGCAAAACCTGTGGGAGCGAGCCTGCTCGCGATGGGATCGACTCGATTTCAGGTCAGCCTATCAATCCAGCATCAACACCTTGGCCAGAATAATCTTCGGCCCTTTCATCTTCTTGATGATGATCCGCAGACCTTCGACTTCCAGTACTTCTTCCTCTTCCGGCACCCGCTTGAGACTTTCGTAAACCAGCCCGGCGAGGGTTTCGGCTTCGACGTGATCCAGGTCGATGCCCAGCAGGCGTTCGACCTTGAACAGCGGTGTATCACCGCGCACCAGCAGTTTGCCTGGCTGGTACGCGAGAATCCCGCGCTCGGCCTTGCGGTGTTCGTCCTGAATATCGCCGACCAGCACTTCCAGTACGTCTTCCATGGTCAGGTAGCCAATGATGTTGCCATCGGCCTCTTCCACCACGGCGAAGTGCGAACCACCCTTGCGGAACTGTTCCAGCAGTTGCGACAAGGGCATGTGCCGCGATACGCGCTCCAGCGGACGGGTCAATTCAGCCAGGTTGAACGACTCGGGGATATGGTCCAGTGCCGCCAGTTCCAGCAGCAGGTCCTTGATGTGCAGGAGGCCGACGAACTCCTGGCGGTCACTGTCGTACACCGGGTAACGGCTGAACTTGTGGCGACGGAACATCGCCAGGATTTCTTTCAGCGGTGCGTTGAACTCCAGCGTCACCAGGTCTTCCCGGGAGTTGGCCCAGTCGACCACTTCCAGCTCGCCCATTTCCACGGCCGAGGCCAAAACACGCATGCCTTGGTCGCTCGGGTCCTGGCCACGGCTGGAGTGCAGGATCAGTTTCAGCTCTTCACGGCTGTAATGATGCTCGTGATGAGGGCCCGGTTCACCTTGGCCGGCGATCCGCAGGATGGTGTTGGCGCTGGCGTTCAGCAAGTAGATCGCCGGGTACATGGCCCAGTAGAACAAGTACAGCGGCACGGCGGTCCACAGCGACAGCAGTTCGGGTTTACGAATGGCCCAGGATTTCGGGGCCAGCTCGCCGACGACGATGTGCAGGTACGAAATGACAAAGAACGCGGCGAAGAACGACACACCTTTGATCACTTCGGCCGACTGCACGCCGACCGCTTCCAGTATCGGTTCGAGGATGTGCGCGAACGCGGGTTCACCGACCCAGCCAAGGCCGAGGGAGGCGAGGGTGATACCCAGCTGGCACGCCGACAGGTAGGCATCGAGCTGGCTGTGAACGGTGCGCAGGATATGCCCGCGCCAGCCGTTTTTGTCCGCGATGGCCTCAACCCGGGTCGAGCGTAGCTTGACCATGGCAAATTCGGCCGCAACGAAGAATCCGTTGAGCAAAACCAGGATCAGAGCAAAAAGAATCATGCCGAAATCGGCGAATATTGTTGCGAGGGTCAAGCCAGGGGAAGGGTCCATGATGGAGTTTTGCGGGTTCCGTGTATTCAAAAAGGGGATAAATGCGATGCCTGAAGGGCAGGCACAAGTCAGCCAATGTAGCGGCTGACTCGGCGATTGCCTAGTGGCCTGTGCCGGCCGGTATCAGTCAACGGTCTTGAGAACTTGCGATTTGGTCACTTGAGCGGGGGCAAAGTGGCAGGTAAAGGTGCTGCCATGGCCCGGCACACTGCTGATCTCCATCCGTGCGCGGTGGCGCAGCAACACATGTTTGACGATGGCCAGGCCCAGGCCGGTGCCGCCGGTGTTGGAGTTGCGGCTGGAGTCGACGCGGTAGAAACGTTCGGTCAGGCGCGGCAGGTGTTTGGTATCGATGCCGATCCCGGAATCCTGCACGCTCAGGTGCGCACCTTGCTCATCGGCCCACCAGCGAATGCGGATATTGCCTTCGGCCGGGGTGTATTTCACCGCGTTGAACACCAGATTGGAAAACGCACTGCGCAGTTCCGCTTCGCTGCCCTTGAGCAGAACCGTCGGGTCGGCTTCAAGGGTGATGCGCTGGTTTTTCTGGCCGGACAGTTGCTGGGCGTCGCCTTTGATTGACTGCAACAAGTCTTCAATGGCCACCGGCTGGTTGTCCGACGGGTAATCAGTGGCTTCCAGTTTGGCCAGCAGCAGCAAGTCATTGAGCAACGTTTGCATGCGCCCGCCCTGTTGCTGCATTTGCTGCAAGGCACGGGTCCAGCGCGGATTCACTTCCTCGGCATTGTCGAGCAGGGTTTCCAGATAGCCGCAGATAACCGTCAGCGGCGTACGCAGTTCATGGGAGACGTTGGCGATGAAGTCTTTGCGCATCTGTTCCAACTGATGGATGCGCGTAACGTCGCGCACCAGCATCAAGTGTTCATTGTTGCCGTAGCGAGTGATGTACAGCTGAATGCGCACGCGATCATTGGTCGGCGAGGGGATTTCCAGCGGTTCGGCGTAGCTGCCCTGCTCGAAATATTCCTTGAAGCGCGGATCGCGCACCAGGTTGCTCACCGGCTGGCCGCTGTCTTGCGGGGTCTTGAGGCCGAGCAGGGTTTCGGCGGCGCGGTTCCACCATTCCAGGTTGCCGTCGCTGTCGAGCATGACCACCGCGTCTTTCAGCGCGGCGGTGGACTCCTGGATCCGGTCGATCACCGCTTGCAGACGCCCACGCACCCGTTGGTCGCGGCGTTGCAGGTGATAGATGCTGTCGAACACCTCGCCCCACAGGCCATAGCCATCGGGCGGTGCTTCGTCGGCTGAGTGCTGGCGCAGCCATTCGTGCAAGCGCAGCAGTTGCTTGAGCGTCCAGGCCAAATAGAGACCCAGTCCTGCGGCGAGGCTCCAGCCGTAGTAGCCGGTAATCAGGCCGATCACCAGGCAGCCGGTGACCAGTAACAGCATGTGGCGAATCAGGGTGCCATGCCAGTTTTGTTTCAAGGGGCGTCCTTAACGCAGCTTCAAGTTTCAAGCTGCAAGCTTCAAGTCAGAGCGGCTTGGCTGTTCCTTGCCGCTTTTAGCTTAAAGCTTGCCGCTGCTTCTATGCTTTTGTGGAAAACCGGTAACCCGTACCGCGCACTGTTTGTACCAGATTCTCGTAGGCATCGCCGAGGGCTTTGCGCAGACGCCGGATGTGCACGTCGACGGTGCGCTCTTCGACGTAAACATTGCCACCCCAGACCTGATCCAGCAACTGGCCACGGGTATACGCACGTTCCTGGTGGGTCATGAAAAACTGCAGCAGGCGGTATTCGGTCGGGCCCATTTCGGCCGGTTTGCCGTCGATGGTCACGCGGTGGCTGATCGGGTCCAGCAGCAAGCCGCCGACTTCAATCGGCCCTTCGCCATCGGTTGGACCGGCACGGCGCAGTACGGCTTTGAGGCGAGCGACCAGCTCACGCGGGGAAAACGGTTTGGTGATGTAGTCATCAGCGCCGACTTCCAGGCCCTGGATCTTGTTGTCCTCTTCGCCCTTGGCGGTGAGCATGATGATCGGGATGTCCCCGGTCAGCTCATCGCGCTTGAGACGGCGGGCCAGTTCGATACCGGAGGTGCCGGGCAGCATCCAGTCGAGCAGGATCAAGTCCGGCTTGCGGTCAACGATGATGGCGTGGGCCTGCTGGGAGTTTTCGGCTTCCAGGCAGTCATAGCCGGCCATTTCCAACGCAACGGCGATCATTTCGCGAATGGGCGCTTCGTCGTCGACGATCAGAATGCTCCTGCCAACCATGCCTTAGTCCTCTTGTCATTTAACTGTCTTGCGCCGCATTAGATAACGGAATTATTGCAGTCGTGTGACAGTATTTTAGCCGCGCGGCGATTGTCATGAACCTGGACTAAGCTTTAAGTCCGAATCCTGACAACCACAAAAGGAAGGTTTCCATGAAGCAAATCTCGCAATCCTTCAAGGCTTTGCTGCTGGTCGCTGCGTTTTCGTTGCCGGCCATGGCCTTTGCGGCTGAGCCTGCAATGATGAAAGACGGTGTGATGACCGACCATAAGGGCATGACCTTGTATACCTTCGACAAGGATACGGGCGGCAAGTCGGTGTGTACCGGTCAATGCGCGGAAAACTGGCCACCGCTGATGGCGGAGGCGGGAGCGAAACCTGAAGGCAAGTGGACCGTCATCAAACGTGACGATGGCACGATGCAGTGGGCCTACGATGGCAAGCCGCTGTACTACTTCGTCAAGGACAAGGCTCCGGGAGAAAAAACGGGCGACAAGATGAAAGACGTCTGGCACGTCATCACAAACTCCGGGCCGAAGATGTAAGCCTGTAGCAGCTGCCGAAGGCTGCGTCCGGCGGCGCAGCCGTCGTAAAGTCTGCTCACGCGGTGTATCAGATGAACTGCGGACTCAGGGTTTACGACGGCTGCGCCGCCGGACGCAGGCTGCGCCAGCTGCTACATCAAAGCGTGTCCGTCAACGCATCGCATAATCCAGCACAATCCCGACGAAAATCGCCAAACCCGCCCAGTGATTGTGCAAAAACGCCTTAAAGCAGCGCATCCGGTCCTTGTCGCGGGTGTACCAGAATTCCCACGCAAAACAGCCCGCCGCCGCCAGCAAGCCGAGGTGGAACCAGCCACCGAGTTCGAATTTCGACCCGGCCAGCAACAGGCAGCCCAGGGCCAACCCCTGCAAGGTCAGAATGATCGCCCGGTCCGCATCGCCAAACAGGATCGCCGTGGATTTCACGCCGATCTTCAGGTCGTCGTCACGGTCGGTCATCGCGTAATAGGTGTCGTAACCCACGGTCCACAGCAGGTTTGCGATCCACAGCAACCACGCGGCGGCCGGCAATTCACCGGTTTCGGCCGTGAACGCCATCGGCATCCCCCACGAAAACGCAGCGCCCAGCACCACTTGCGGGTAATAGGTGTAACGCTTCATGAATGGATAAGTGAACGCCAAGGCCAAACCGCCGAACGACAGCCACACCGTTGCCGCATTCGTGCACAGCACCAGCAAAAAGCTCATGCCCATCAGCAGGGCGAAGAACACCAGGGCTTCTTTGGAGCTGATCTTGCCGCTGACCAAGGGCCGCTGCTCGGTGCGTTTCACATGGCCGTCGACCTTGCGGTCCGCCCAGTCATTGATCACGCAACCGCCAGCGCGGGTCAGCACCACGCCGAGGACGAAAATCACCACGTTGGCCAAGGACGGCGAGCCTTTCCCGGCAATCCACAGCGCCCACAACGTCGGCCACAGCAGCAGATAAATGCCGATGGGCTTGTCCATGCGCGTCAGTTGAACGAAATCCCAGGCCCGTGGGTTCAAGCGGTTCAAGGACTTGAGCAGGCTCTGGTACATCAGCAATTCTCCGGATGGGCGCGGGTGGCGCTCCACAAGGTCGGCAGGAAGATTTCGGCCACCAGTACGCTCAAGGCGCCACGGTCGAATCGCGAGCGGCGGCCCCACAGTTCAGATGCCCGGGACTCCATCGGCAGCCACGCCTGAGGATAGTGACAAACCTCAATCGCGCGGCGTTGGAAGGCGTGATCGCAAAACAGCAATTCCCCCAGCGAGCGGCTGCCCAATTCGTCCATGTGCAAACCGTCGCCCTGCAACGCACTGCGGGCCGCCACGCTGCGGGCAAACACCCACGCCTCGCCATGACCACGCAGATAAACCTCGCGTACCCAGCCTTCGCTGTCTTCGGCCAGATCCAGCGCAACACATTCATCGGCACGCAGCGGTTGCCAGCCTTCAAACAGAGGCGTGACGCTGAAACGGTCATTCGACAAACGGATCAGCCGTCGGGTCAGGGAGCCTTCGTCGAACAGCCAGTCGAGGGTAGACGCGTCGGGGAGGGGCGTGAGTTGGCTTTGGGGGAGCCACAGCGGGGATATTGAGTGCGGCACAGTGAGTCATTATTGGCAGCAAATGAGGCGGTGAGCTTACCATGTCAGTCAGCGATTTTGATTGATCCGGGGCGCCGTTGCGCCGAACAGGCTTGCATCTATCGGGCCCGATCAGTACAAAACGCCCTGAGCCGGACGGCAGCGTTTCAACCATCGACCGTTCGCGCCGGCAATACGCCTGAATCCTGAGGAGGAACCCAATGAAAAAGTGGCAATGTGTGGTCTGTGGCCTGATCTATAACGAAGCCGACGGCTGGCCGGACGACGGCATTGCGCCGGGCACACTGTGGCAAGACGTACCGGAAGACTGGCTGTGCCCGGACTGCGGCGTGGGCAAGATGGATTTCGAAATGATCGAAATCGCTGCTTAAAAATAATTAGAGGAGTAAGGAATGAACGCACCTGTCGTGATCGTCGGCACCGGGCTGGCTGGCTATAACCTGGCCCGGGAGTTTCGCAAACTGGATAGCGAAACCCCGTTGTTATTGATTACCGCCGATGACGGACGTTCTTACTCCAAGCCGATGCTGTCCACCGGTTTCGGCAAAAACAAAGACGCCGACGGCCTGAGCATGGCCGAGCCCGGTGCAATGGCCGAGCAGTTGAAAGCCGAAGTGCGCACGCACACGCGCATCAGCGGTATCGATCCAGGTCACAAGCGTTTGTGGATTGGTGAGGAAGCGGTGTTTTACCGTGACCTGATCCTGGCTTGGGGCGCGGAAACCGTGCGAGTGCCGATCGAAGGCGACGCAGCGGATTGCGTGTTCCCGATCAACGATTTGGAAGATTACGCGCGCTTTCGGGCGGCTGCGGCCGGCAAGCGTCGGGTGCTGTTGCTCGGGGCCGGCTTGATTGGCTGCGAGTTCGCCAATGACCTGAGCCTTGGCGGCTACGAGGTGCAACTCGTTGCGCCGTGCGAACAGGTCATGCCGACCCTGTTGCACCCGGCAGCGGCGGCCGCC
>NZ_AKJS01000008.1 GCF_000282215.1 Pseudomonas sp. GM21 | reverse complement strand
GGGGCGGCCGCCAGTGGCAGGCTGACGGTCAGCAACAAGGCGGCAAAGCAGCGAATCAAAAGGCTCATGACGGGCTCCGAAGACGAGGCCGGGCACTTTATCACGGGCATATGAAAATACTGCTGTGGACGCGAGCCACTGTGGGAGCGAGCCTGCTCGCTCCCACAGTGGGCAGGATCAATCGAATTGCGCGCGCATCCACGCATGATACTCGGCGACACCAGGCTCACCTTCACGAGGCGCCCAATCCGCCAGTTCGCCTTGACCCACAGGGCGGTAAGGGCCGGCTTTGCACTCAAACATCAGGCTGTCGGCTTCCAGCACCACCAATCCGTGGAAAACGCCAGTGGGCAGGTCCACGCCAACACAATCGCCACCGGCCTGCAGGACTTGCTTTTTCACCACCGCGCCGGCCTCGTCGAAGATCAGCAAGCCAAGGCGCCCTTTCAGGACCAACAAGGTTTCGTCCTTGTTATCGCCCAAGTGCCGGTGGGGCGGGATATAGGTGTTTGGCTGCAAACCCACCGCCATGCGATGGCAAGCGTCTTCCATCTGATGAAAGTTGTGATGCTGCCGTCCACGAGGATTAGCCTCAGCTTTCCCGGCCAATTCAGTGAACAGCGGTTGATCCAGAAAGCGTGGCGTAGCCATGGATTACATTCCTTTAACTGCGTAGATCCCGTTAGCGTTGCGCCAGTAGCCTTTGTAGTCCATGCCGTAACCAAAGATGTAACGGTCGATGCACGGCAAGCCGACGAAATCGGCTTTCAGGTCCGGACGTGCCTTGCGGTCGTGGTCCTTGTCGATCAGCACGGCGGTGTGCACTTTGCGCGCGCCAGCGTGTTTGCAGAAATCGATGATTGCACCCAGGGTGTGACCTTCGTCGAGGATATCGTCGATGATCAGCACGTCACGGTCGATGAACGACACTTCCGGCTTGGCTTTCCAGAACAGGTCGCCGCCGCTGGTTTCGTTGCGATAACGGGTGGCATGCAGGTAGGACGCTTCCAGCGGGAAGTGCAGATGCGTCAACAGCTTGCCCGAGAAAATAAGGCCGCCGTTCATCACACAAAATACCACCGGGTTGGAGTCCGCCAGTTGATCGTTGATTTGCGCACCGACGCGGGCGATGGCCGCCTCGACTTCAGCTTCGGTGTACAGGCAGTCAGCCTCTCGCATGATTTGACGGATATGCTCGAGATCAGCGGACATGGCGCTCTCCAGGGAGGGGATAAAGGGAGGGACGGTTTGGGAAAAGCGGGCAAAGGTACGCATCAAGCGAAGCCAGATCAAGCGTTTGTGGACTAACGTACTGTATGTCTATAGGACAACACCCTCGGATAGATTAACCTAGGCCGGTTTTTTTGCCCGCCGCCGGAGCCTTTCCCATGCCCATCCTCGAGATCCGCCACCCGCTGATCCGTCATAAACTCGGCCTTATGCGCCGTGCAGACATCAGCACCAAGAATTTCCGTGAGCTCGCTCAGGAAGTCGGCGCCCTGCTGACCTATGAAGCCACTAAAGACCTGCCGCTGGAAACCTACGATATCGAAGGCTGGTGCGGCACAGTGTCGGTCGAGAAAATCGCCGGCAAGAAGATTACTGTAGTACCGATTCTGCGCGCCGGTATCGGCATGCTCGAAGGCGTGCTGAGCCTGATCCCGGGCGCCAAAGTCAGCGCCGTGGGCGTGGCCCGCAACGAAGAGACCCTGCAAGCCCATACCTACCTGGAAAAACTGGTCCCGGAAATCGACGAGCGCCTGGCGATGATCATCGACCCGATGCTCGCCACCGGCAACTCCATGGTTGCCACCATCGACTTGCTGAAGAAGGCCGGTTGCCGCGAGATCCGCGCCATGGTGCTGGTAGCCGCGCCCGAAGGCATCGCCGCTGTGGAGAAGGCTCACCCGGACGTGATCATCTACACCGCCTCCATTGATGAAAAGCTGAACGAACACGGTTACATCATCCCGGGCCTGGGTGATGCGGGTGACAAGATCTTCGGCACCAAGCAGAAGGACGCTTGAGCATGCAGCAAGAGTTCAACGATCCGCTCTGGCGCACGGTACTGTCGGGTGCACAGATGCTGTTCGTGGCCTTCGGCGCGCTGGTGTTGATGCCGCTGATTACCGGTCTCGACCCGAACGTGGCGCTGTTTACCGCAGGCTTGGGGACGATCTTGTTTCAGATCGTCACTGGACGTCAGGTGCCGGTGTTCCTGGCGTCGAGTTTTGCCTTTATCACTCCGATCATCCTTGCCAAGGGCCAGTTCGGCCTTGCAGCAACCATGGGCGGCGTGATGGCGGCAGGTTTCGTCTACACCTTCCTCGGCCTGGCCGTGAAGATCAAAGGCACCGGCTTCATCGACCGTCTGCTGCCACCGGTGGTGATTGGTCCGGTGATCATTTCCATCGGCCTGGCCATGGCGCCGATTGCCGCCAACATGGCAATGGGCAAGGCCGGCGATGGCACTGAGCTGATTCCTTACCAGACGTCAATGCTCATCTCCATGCCAGCGTTGCTGACCACCCTGATCGTTGCGGTGTTCGGCAAAGGCATTTTCCGCCTGGTGCCGATCATCTCCGGCGTATTGGTCGGTTTTGCCATGGCCTTCTACTTCGGCGTGGTTGATACCGCAAAGATTGCGGCCGCGCCGTGGTTTGCGATTCCAAACTTCACTGCACCGGAGTTCAACTGGCAGGCGATTCTGTTCATCGTTCCGGTAGCGTTGGCCCCGGCCATCGAACACATCGGCGGCGTGATTGCCGTCGGCAGCGTGACCGGTCGCGATTACCTGAAAAAACCCGGCCTGCACCGCACGCTGCTCGGCGATGGCATTGCCACCACCGCAGCAGGCCTGTTTGGCGGCCCACCCAACACCACCTACGCCGAGGTAACGGGTGCGGTGATGCTGACCAAGAACTACAACCCGAAAATCATGACCTGGGCGGCGATCTTCGCCATCAGCCTGGCGTTCATCGGCAAGTTCGGGGCGCTGCTGCAAAGCATTCCGGTGCCGGTGATGGGCGGGATTCTGTGCCTGTTGTTCGGCTCGATTGCAGCGGTGGGCATGAACACGCTGATTCGCCACAAGATCGATTTGGGCGAAGCGCGCAACCTGGTGATTGTTTCGGTGACCCTGGTGTTCGGGATTGGCGGAATGCTGGTCGGCACCGGGACCGGCCAGGATGACTTCGGCCTCAAAGGCATCGCGCTGTGCGCGGTGGTGGCGATTGCGCTGAACCTGTTGCTGCCGGGCAATGACAGCTGGAAGCACAAGAAGGCGGATGAGCCACTTCTGTAACAGCGGAGATATTTGCATTCTTGATCGTTCCCACGCTCTGCGTGGGAACGATCATCAAAGGGCCAACGGTGCTCTTTCACACAGCGCACTCAACGCCCGCGCCCACTGCGGGTCATCGTTGAGGCACGGCACCAGCACCAACTCCTCCCCTCCCGCTTCGCGGAACTGCTCCAGCCCACGATCACCAATCTCTTCCAGCGTCTCGATGCAATCGGCCACGAACGCCGGGCACATCACCAGAATTTTCTTCACTCCGCTTTTGGCCAATTCATCGAGGCGCGCTTCGGTGTAGGGTTCGATCCACTTGGCCCGGCCCAGACGCGACTGGAATGACACCGACCATTTGCCGTCCGGTAGGCCCATGCGCTTGGCAAACTCCGCCGCCGTACGCAGGCACTGGCCGCGATAGCAGGTCGCGACCACTTCCGGCGGAGCACCGGCACAACAGTCTCCACCGCCTTCGAAACGGTGACCGGGATTAAGTTTCTTCAGGTGCCGCTCCGGCAAACCGTGGAAACTCAGCAGCAAGTGATCGTAATCCTGCTGCAGATAGGGCTTGGCTGTGGCCACCAGCGCATCGAGGTATTCCGGCTGATCGTAAAACGGCTGGAGAATCGACAGCTGGATATCGAGTCCTTTCTCGCGCAGCACACGCTTGGCTTCTTCGATCACCGTCGTGGTTGTGCTGTCGGCGAACTGTGGATAAAGCGGCGCAAGGGTGACTCTTTTATGCCCCTGGGCGGCCAGCTGCACCAGTTTCGATTCGATCGACGGCTCGCCGTAGCGCATCGCCAACTCAACCGGACCGTGAGTCCACTGCGTCGTCATGGCCTGCTGCAGACGACGGCTGAGCACCACCAGGGGCGAACCCTCCTCCCACCAGATCGACGCGTAGGCGTGGGCCGACTGCTCCGGACGTTTGATCAGTATCAGCGACACCAGCAAGCGGCGCACCGGCCATGGCAAGTCGATCACATATGGGTCCATCAGAAATTGATTGAGGTAGCTGCGTACATCCGCCACCGACGTGGAAGCAGGTGAACCCAGGTTAACCAGAAGCAATGCGTGATCGGTCATGCAACGTCCTATATCAGAGGCGGCTGGACAGATCGTCCAGGGCCGCGCGCAAATCAGTGAACTGGAAAGTGAAACCCGCCTCCAGCAAGCGAACCGGCAGAGCCTTCTGGCCACCCAGCAACAACAATGACAACTCGCCCAACCCCACTTTCAAAGCCAGGGCCGGCATTGGCATGAACGCCGGGCGATGCAGCACGCTGCCCAGCGTCTTGGCAAACTCGCGATTGCGCACCGGATTGGGAGCGCACGCATTATAAGGACCGCTGGCGTCTTTCTGATGCAGAAGAAAATCAATCAGAGCGATTTGGTCGTTGATATGAATCCACGGCATCCACTGCCGACCATTGCTGATCGGGCCTCCCAGCCCCAGTTTGAACGGCAGCAACAGCCGCGACAAAAAACCGCCCTCGGCCGACAGTACCAACCCGGTACGAACGAGCACAACCCGAACGCCCAAGGCCTCGGCACGCTGAGCGGTTTCTTCCCAGGCGATGCACAATTGGCTGGCGAAATCATCGATGACGGGGGGTGAAGCTTCGGTCAACTCACGCTCCCCCCCATCGCCATACCAGCCCGCTGCGGAACCTGAAATCAACAACGAAGGCTTTTGCTCGCGTTTTTCGAGCCAGGCCAGCAACGTTTCCGTCAGGGTGATGCGGCTGCTCCAGAGCAATGCTTTGCGCTTGTGAGTCCAGAGGCGATCGGCAATCGGTGCGCCAGCCAGATTGATAATGGCGTCCAGCGGCGTCTGATCAAGGTCCTCCAACCGGGCAATCCCACGCACTTGCGTGCCGCAGATGCTCGCGACTTTTTCAGGCTTACGACTCCAGACAGTCAGACGATGCCCCTGACTCAACCATTGCCGGCAGAGTTGACGTCCTATCAAACCAGTACCGCCTGTCAGCAATATGTGCATGACTTCTTCCTCGCGTGGCGTTTAACCCTGCTCACTAGTCTATTTTTATAAGCAGGGATCTTTGGTATCGGGCAGTGTCTGAGTTTAACAATAGGCCAAGCTGTCAGATCGAGAACGCTAAAAGTTATACCAAAAAACAATATTGTACAGGTTTGACCCACGGCGTAGTCTGTACAGAAAGGTAAACGAGGCCCCTATGACTGTACCTATCGCAATCATCGGCACCGGCATCGCCGGGCTTTCAGCCGCTCAAGCCCTGACTGACACAGGGCATGTCGTCCAGCTTTTCGATAAAAGCCGCGGCAGTGGCGGACGCATGTCGAGCAAGCGCAGCGATGCGGGAGCTCTGGACTTGGGCGCGCAATATTTCACGGCCCGCGACCGCCGCTTCGTCACCGAAGTCCAGCGTTGGCAAACCAACGGCTGGGCCGCCGAGTGGACACCACAGCTCTACACCTACCACGGCGGCCAACTCAGCCTGTCGCCGGACGAACAGACACGCTGGGTCGGCACGCCACACATGAGCGCCATTACCCGCGGCCTGCTCGGCGACCTGGAAGTACAGTTCGCTTGCCGGATCACCGAGGTCTATCGCGGCGAAGAACACTGGCATTTGCAGGACGCCGAAGGCTTCACCCACGGTCCGTTCAGTCATGTGGTGATCGCTACACCCGCGCCTCAAGCCACCGCGCTGCTGGCGGCTGCATCGAAGCTGGCCGGGGTCGCTGCCGGGGTAAAGATGGACCCGACCTGGGCCGTCGCTCTGGCCTTCGAAACACCGCTGGAAACACCGATGGAAGGCTGCTTCGTGCAAGACAGCCCCCTTGACTGGCTGGCCCGCAACCGCAGCAAACCAGGGCGCGACAACACTCTGGACACTTGGGTATTGCACGCGACCAGCGCCTGGAGCCGGCAACATATCGATCTGTCCAAGGAAGCCGTGA
The DNA here is from genome assembly GCF_000282215.1 of Pseudomonas sp. GM21. Classification (GTDB taxonomy): domain Bacteria; phylum Pseudomonadota; class Gammaproteobacteria; order Pseudomonadales; family Pseudomonadaceae; genus Aquipseudomonas. The sequence continues at coordinate 44,295 of NZ_AKJS01000008.1, read as the reverse complement.
TCGAGCAACTGCACGGTGCATTCGCCGAACTGTTGCATGACTCCATGCCCGCCCCGACTTTCAGTCTCGCCCATCGCTGGCTCTATGCCCGCCCCGCCAACAGCCATGAATGGGGCGCGCTCGCCGATGCCGACCTGGGGCTGTATGTGTGCGGCGACTGGTGCCTGTCCGGGCGTGTCGAAGGCGCCTGGCTGAGCGGTCAGGAAGCTGCTCGCCGCTTGCATGAACATATGCAGTAAACCGCATCATCCCGCATCAATTGCTGCTGTCGAACTGGACAGCAGCCGCTCCGCAAAACCGCGAAAAATACTAGACCTGTGCAAGTCTGCTCCGGGCGGCGTTCCGACGATGGCGACGGCTTATCCAACATTAATACGTCAGTAACTGATCGTTCCCACGCTCTGCGTGGTAACGCCTAAAGGGACGCTCCGCGTCCAGTGACGCAGAGCGTCATGGGCTACATTCCCACGCAGAGCGTGGGAACGATCAGTGACCACCAAAAAACTTATACAGAAAGTTTGACTTGTACACCTTTGAATCTATGATGAAGCCATGCTGTACAGAATCACCACTCTGTACAAATTTAGATTCGAGGTGTTCTGATGACCCACGCCCCCGCGAAACCGAAAATCGCCATCAGCGCCTGCTTGATGGGGGCCGAAGTTCGCTACAACGGCGGACACAAGGCATCACGCCTGTGCAGTCACACCCTCACTGAGTATTTCGATTTCATCGCGGTATGCCCGGAAGTCGCCATCGGACTCGGCATCCCCCGTGAGCCAATCCGCCTGGTGGGCGACCCGCAACATCCTGAAGCGTTGGGCAGCGTTCACGCCGAGCTGAATGTCACCCGGCCGCTCACCGAGTACGGCCAGACAATGGCCAGTCAGTTGAGCGATATCTGCGGTTACATCTTCATGCAGAAATCACCGTCCTGCGGCCTGGAACGGGTCAAGGTCTATCACGTCAACGGCGCGCCAGTGGAGGGCGGTGGCCGAGGCGTTTATGCCCAGGCTTTCTGTGCACTGCACCCGGACTTGCCGGTAGAAGAAGACGGCCGCCTTAACGACCCGGTGCTGCGGGAAAACTTCCTCACCCGCGTGTTCGCTTACAGCGCCTGGCAGCAATTGCTGCAAAAAGGCCTGACCCGTCGTGCCCTCACCGAATTCCACTCACGCTACAAATACCTGTTGATGGCGCACAACCCGGTGCAATACAAAACCCTTGGGAAATTGCTGGGCAACATGAGCCAGACCACCCCCGACGAGCTGGGTCCGCGCTACTTCAGTGAATTGATGGCGGCATTGAAAAAGTGCGCCACACGGCGCACCCACACCAACGTCCTGCAACACATCAGTGGCTACCTCAAGCAAGTCATCAGCGCTGAAGACAAACAGGAAGTGCAGCACGTCATCGGCCAATACCGCCAAGGCGTCGTGCCATTGGTGGTGCCCTTGACCCTGCTCAAGCACCACTTTCGCCAACACCCGGATACTTACATCGCGCAACAGGTTTACCTGCAACCGCATCCGGAAAATCTCAGTCTGCGAAACGCGATTTAATGAAAACCGAAATCGACACCAGCGCCTGCGAAGACCTCGGCGATGATTTTGAAAAGGCCCTCGTCGAAGGCTGGCTACCCATCCGTGAAGTGGCGCGCCAGACTGGCGTCAACGCCGTGACGCTGCGCGCCTGGGAACGGCGCTATGGCCTGATCGTTCCGCAACGCACACCCAAGGGCCATCGACTGTTCTCACCCGAGCACGTTCAACGCATCCTGACGATCCTTACCTGGCTCAACCGTGGCGTGGCCGTCAGTCAGGTCAAGCAACTGCTGGACACACCGCAAGCGTTTACCGAGCCCGTCGAAAACGATTGGCAAGTGCTGCGCCAGACGTTGCTGCAAGCGGTGTCACACCTGAACGAACGCGTTCTCGATGACACCGTCAATCAGGCCATGGCGCTGTATCCACCGCGAACCTTGTGCGAACACCTGTTGCTGCCGTTGCTGGCGGAACTGGAACAGCGTTGGCAGGGCCAGTTTGGTGCGCAGATGGAGCGGGCGTTCTTTTATTCCTGGTTACGCAGCAAATTCGGCGCACGCATCTACCATAACAACCGCCAGTTACGCGCCGCGCCACTGCTGTTGATCAATCACTCGGATGTGCCACTTGAACCTCACCTGTGGCTCACCGCCTGGCTGTTCAGCAGCGTCGATTGCCCGGTAGAGGTGTTCGACTGGCCCTTGCCCGCTGGCGAACTCGCGCTGGCGGTTGATCACCTGCAAGCCCGCGGCGTGCTGCTGTATTCCAGCAAAGCCATAAACCTTTCGCAGCTGCCAAGACTGTTGAATGGAGTCAGTTGCCCAAAAATGATTGCCGGCCCCACGGTACGTATCCACCACGCAGAGTTGTCCGCAAGAACTGCCGGGATTGATGATTTGTCCTTCGCCGAAGACCCGTTATCGGCGCATCAGGAACTTGTCCTGCGCGGGCTAATTTAATGAATCGTCCGGACACCACCATGCAATTGATCTGGCTGCGCAGCGATTTGCGCCTGAACGACAACACCGCCCTCTCGGCTGGCGCAGCGCGCGGCCAGGCGGTGGCGGTGTATTTGCTGAGCCCGGAGCAATGGCTGGAACACGATGATGCACCGTGCAAAGTGGATTTCTGGCTGCGCAACCTGAGCGAGTTGAGCCGCGCGTTGGGCGAACTGAACATCCCCTTGTTGATCCGTAAGGCATCACGTTGGGACGAAGCGCCGACAGTACTGCTCGACCTGTGTCAGCAGTTGAAGATCGACGCCGTCCACGTCAACGAGGAGTACGGCATTCACGAAAGCCGTCGTGATGCGGCGGTGGCCCAAGCGCTGAAGGCCAATGGCATCGACTTCTGTAGCTACCTCGATCAACTGCTATTCAAACCGGGCACCGTGCTGACCAGGACCGGCACTTACTTCCAGGTCTTCAGTCAGTTTCGCAAGGTCTGTTACGAGCGCCTGCACAGGTCAACGCCAGAGCGGGTCTGCGCCCCCGGTGTCCAGGCGCCATTGGCGATCAGTAGCGACACCCTTCCATCAAGCGTTGAAGGTTTCGCCACGCCCAGCGACAGCTTGCGCAAGCTCTGGCCCGCCGGCGAGACCGAAGCCCGACGCCGTCTCGATACCTTCGCCGACGCCCAGATCGACTACTACAAAGACGAGCGCGACTTCCCGGCCAAACCCGGCACTAGCCAGCTCTCGGCCTATCTTGCCGCCGGGGTGATCTCTCCCCGCCAGTGTTTGCACGCTGCCCTGCAAAGCAATCAGGGCGAGTTCGAAAGCGGCAATGTGGGCGCTGTCACCTGGATCAACGAACTGCTGTGGCGCGAGTTCTACAAACATATTCTGGTGGGCTACCCGCGGGTCTCCCGCCATCGTGCCTTCCGCCCGGAAACCGAGGCGCTGGCTTGGCGCGATGCACCGCAAGAACTGCGGGCGTGGCAAGAAGCCCGCACTGGCCTGCCGATCATCGATGCGGCGATGCGCCAACTGCTTGAAACCGGCTGGATGCACAACCGGCTGCGCATGGTCGTGGCGATGTTCCTGACCAAGAACCTGTTGATCGACTGGCGAGAAGGCGAGCGCTTTTTCATGCGCCATTTGATCGACGGCGATCTGGCGGCGAACAACGGTGGCTGGCAGTGGAGCTCGTCCACCGGAACCGATGCGGCGCCCTGGTTCCGGATTTTCAACCCGCTGAGCCAGTCGGAGAAATTCGACGCTCAAGGTGTGTTCATCAAGCACTGGCTGCCAGAACTGGCCGGGCTCAACAAAAAAGACGTGCACAACCCGGCCAACCTCGGTGGCCTGTTCGGCGTGGCGGACTATCCGTCGCCGATCGTCAATCTGAGCACGTCCCGACAACGGGCGCTGGCCGCGTTCAAAAACCTGCCAGCACGAAAAGATTTATCGCCACCGGGATGACTTCGATCCGGGGCTCTGAGTGACGAACATATACCCATATTGGGTCGGGCGATTGCCTGGCTGAAAAGGAGAATGGGATGAGTTTTCCTCCCCCACGGCGCTACTGGTTGACCGGCGCAGGTAGCGGCATTGGCGCCGCACTGGCCGAAGAAATACTGAAAACCGGCGCTCACGTGGCTGTCAGTTCACGCTCGGCAGCTGTGCTGAGAGTCTTGTCGCAGCGCTATCCAGGACAAGTGTTGGTCCTGCCTGGAGACTTGACCAACAGCCAGCGGGTGCGTGAAATCGGTGAACAAATTGCGCAAGACTGGGGTTCGCTGGACACCGTGATTCTCAACGCCGGCACCTGCGAGTATGTCGACGTTCAGCAATTTGATTCGTCGATTGTCGAGCACGTGGTGCGCACTAATTTGCTCGCCAGCGCCTATTGCATCGAGGCCGCGATCCCCCTGCTGCGCAAAGGCATCGCACCACACATGGTGGGCATCGCCAGTCCCGTGACGTATTTGCCGCTGCCGCGCGCTGAAGCCTATGGCCCGTCGAAAGTCGGGCTGCGTTACCTGTTCGAATCGCTGCGCATGGACCTGGCACCGGAATGCATCGAAGTCACCATGATCAGCCCCGGGTTTGGCCAGACACCGCTGACGGCCAAGAATGACTTCCCGATACCGCTCAGTTGGCCGGTAGGTAAAGTGGCCCGGCAGCTCTTCGCCAAACTCAAGAGCCGGCCATTGGAGATCGCCTTTGCGGGCCTGTTCATGGCGGCGCTGTGGCCGTTGGCGAAAATGCCCAATGCCGTGCAACTGGCCATTGGCAAACGTATGGTGCGCAGTAGTCCGCCGATCCGGGATCTGCTCTAAACATCGCCCCCATCGGCAGCTGTTTCCCGCCCGTTACTTGCGGCCCAACGGTACGCCTCAGACACACACCACTGAGCGTCCGTCAGGCCTTTCACACAGCACCGGCCCACTGCCTTACACTGCGCGCCATGAAAACCATTCCCCACACGCAAATCGCGGAGCCGGCCGTCACGTGCTCGACCTGCGCGGCTTGTTGCTGTCAGCTCGAAGTGATGCTGATCACCGACACGGGCGTGCCCGAACGCTTTATCGATACCGATGATTGGGGCGGCGAAGTCATGCTGCGTCTGGACGACGGCTGGTGCGCCGCGCTGGATCGCAACAGCATGATGTGCACGATCTACGAAAAGCGTCCGCTGATCTGCCGGGAATTCGAGATGGGCGCACCGGAGTGCATTGAAGAGCGCCAGGGGATCAGCACGGCGTATCGCTGAAAATCAAACAGGTGCAGAACTAATGTGGGAGCGAGCCTGCTCGCGATAGCGGCCTGTCAGTCAATACACATGCGACTGATACACCGCTATCGCGAGCAGGCTCGCTCCCACATTGAGCATGTTTACAACGGCATGGTGTAGTGCAGCGCGTAACTTTCTACGCCATCGTTGTGTTTGGCCATACCGCCATTGGAATAGTGCGTCGCACGAATCCCGACTTCATGACCGCCGGCAAAACGCGCACCAAAACCGAGACGGTCTTCGAACTGGAAGGACTGGCCGATATCGTTGTTTTCAAGTTCGGTATGGGAGAAAAAAGCCACCCCAATACCCGCCTCGATATAGGGTTTGACCGACTGACCGGCAAACTCGTAAACAAACACCGGAGAGAACGACAGGCTGTTGTTGCTGGAAGTACTGTCACCGTCCCAATAGGTGTAGGCACCGCTCCAGAAACCCGTCAGACGTCCCACGTCGCTTTGCCACCAGCTCTTGTCCCAATCGAATTGCATACCCAGGCGATAGGTCATGGTTGAGTCGGGGGTCTGGCCAATTCCGAACTCCACGCCTGCAGCCTGAGCGGTGAAACTGTGCCCCATTAAAGCGGCCGCAATCGCGGCCAAGCAGAATAGTCGCTTCACAAGAAACATCCTTTTCCGAACGATTTAGTATGGTTTTTGTTGCTTAACGCTATAGAAGTCGACGTTTGATCAAAAGTTCATACCAATTGCTCTTTCGCCCCCAACTCATTTCTTACCTCTCGAAGCTTCTCACAACACCGGACGTATTCCACAGTATCGGCAAGATATTTCTGAAATGAACCGGATCGGCACTGGTCCAGAATTGGGCGGCACGAACAGGCCCGTCGGCGAGCAGTTCACGCTCGGCCAATAGACGCTGAAGTTGCCTTGCAACAGCAGCCCCCGTGTCGATCAGACTGATGTCATCGGGGATCATCTGCTTAAGCAAAGGCTTCAGGAAGGGATAATGCGTACACCCAAGAATCAGGGTGTCGCATCCGGCACCGAGCAGCGGTTCGACATACCTGGCCAGCAACTGGCGCAGCGCGGGGCTGTGCAAATCGCCGTTTTCAATCAGCTCGACCAGGCCGGGACATGGCTGAGTGATGACGCGCACATCGGTGGCGAATCGGTCGAGCAAAGCTGCGAATTTGGCACTCTGTAGGGTACCCGTGGTGGCGAGTACACCCACCACTCCGCTACGGGTCGCGGCGGCGGCGGGTTTGACCGCGGGCTCCATGCCGACGATGGGCCACTGGGGATAATCACGCCGCAAGTCGGCAACGCCCGCGACGGTCGCGGTATTGCACGCCAGCACCAAGGCCTTCGCCCCCTGTTGCTGGAAAAACCCGGCCATGACGCTGCAGCGCTGGCGAATGAATTCCGGGGTTTTCTCGCCGTAGGGAACATTCCCGCAATCGGCGACGTACAGCAGTGATTCGTTGGGCAGCAAACGCTGGATCTCGGCCAGCACCGAGAGCCCACCGACGCCGGAGTCGAACACGCCAATCGGCGCTTCACGCATGTGTCGAACCGCAGACACTACAGCCCGGATCACGCTTGACCCGCAATTCGCGAAAGCGCGAACCCAGCGCATCAATCAACAACAAACGCCCCACCAGTGGCTCGCCGAAACCGACCAGCAGTTTCATCGCTTCCAGTGCTTGCAGACTCCCCACCAACCCCACCAACGGCCCGACGACACCGGCCTCGCTACACGTCAGTTCGGCTTCACTGCCATGCCCGTATAAACAGTGGTAACACGGGCTCTCCGGGCGGCGCGGGTCGAACACTGACAGTTGCCCTTCGAGGCGAATCGCCGCGCCACTGACCAGTGGTTTGCGGGCGGCGACACAGGCAGCATTGACTGCTTCGCGGGTGGAGAAGTTGTCGGAGCAGTCCAGCACCAGATCCACAGCGGCAACCGCCGCTGCCAGGGAGTCTTCGTCCAGCGCGGTACGATGGGCGATCAACTGGATCTCGGGATTGATGGCGGTCAAACGACGAATTGCCGAATCAACCTTGCTCAGGCCGACGCTATCGGTGTCGTGAACGATCTGGCGTTGCAGGTTGGTCAGGTCAACCGTGTCGAAGTCGGCGAGGTGAAGTTCACCCACCCCAGCCGCGGCCAGGTAAAGCGCAACCGGTGAGCCGAGACCACCGAGGCCGACGATCAACACGCGGCTTTCTTTCAAGCGCAACTGGCCGTCGATGTCGACGTGTTGCAACAGAATCTGCCGACTGTAGCGCAACAACTCCTGATCATTCAGCACGGCAGGCGCCCCAGGCTGATTCGTTCGTGACCACCCAGATCGATACGGCTATGGACGTCTTCAAAGCCATGGGTCAGCAGCAAATCGCGTACCGCATCGGCTTGATCGTAGCCGTGTTCGAGCATCAGCCAGCCACCGGCTTCGAGGTGATCCGGCGCCTGGGCGACGATCAAACGCAGATCGTCGAGCCCGTCCACACCGGCCACCAGCGCACTGGCCGGCTCGAAGCGCACGTCGCCTTCCACCAGATGCGGGTCGGAGGACGGGATGTAAGGCGGGTTGCTGATGATCAACTGAAAACGCTGACCTGCCAGGGCGCTGAACCAATGACTGCTCAGCACCGTGACGTTATTGAGGTGCAGGCGCTGACGATTTCGCTCGGCCAGGGCCACGGCTTCAAGCACGCGATCCACCGCCGTGACCTTCCAGGCCGGGCGCTCGCTGGCCAGGGCCAGGGCGATGGCGCCACTGCCGGTGCCCAGGTCGAGGACCTTGGCAGGTGTGACCGGCAACAACTCAAGCGCGGCTTCCACCAACAGTTCAGTGTCCGGGCGCGGGATCAGCGTATGCGGAGCCACTTCAAGGTCCAGCTTCCAAAACCCTTGCTGCCCCAGGATGTAAGCCACTGGCTCGCCGCCACGCCGACGCTGCAAGTAACTGGCAAAGGTCAGCGCCGCTTCACTGGGCACAATGCGCTCCGGCCAGGTGTGCAAAAAACTGCGGGGCTTGCCCAATGCGGCAGCCAGCAACAACTCGGCATCCAGACGCGCGGTGGGCGAATCGGGCAAATCGGCGGCACGCAACAAGCTGGCAATGATCGTCATTTATTCACCTATCGCCGCCAATTGATCGGCCTGGTACTCGGCCAGCAATGGCTCGATCACCGCATCGACCCCACCCGCGAGAATTTCGTCGAGCGAATACAGCGTCAGGTTGACCCGGTGGTCGGTAACCCGACCCTGGGCAAAGTTGTAGGTACGGATCCGCTCGGAGCGATCACCGGAACCGACCAGCAATTTACGCTCGCTGGCGATGGCATTCGCTGCGGCGCTGGTTTGCTGATCATTCAGTTTGGCCGACAGCCAGGACATCGCCCGGGCGCGGTTTTTGTGCTGGGAACGTTCTTCCTGGCACTCCACGACAATACCGGACGGCAAGTGCGTGATGCGGATCGCCGAGTCGGTCTTGTTGACGTGCTGACCACCGGCACCCGAGGAGCGATAGGTATCGACCCGCAAATCCGCCGGGTTGATCTCGATCGCTTCCTGCTCGTCCGGCTCGGGCAACACCGCCACGGTGCAGGCCGAGGTATGGATGCGGCCCTGGGATTCAGTGGCCGGAACCCGTTGCACACGGTGCGCACCGGATTCGAATTTCAGCTTGCCGTAAACGTTGTCACCCTCGACCCGGGCGATGACTTCTTTATAGCCACCGTGTTCGCCTTCGTTCTCCGAGAGAATTTCCACTCGCCAGCCCCGTCGCTCGGCATAACGCGAATACATGCGGAACAGGTCGCCGGAGAAGATTGCCGCCTCGTCACCGCCAGTGCCGGCACGGATTTCGAGGAACACGTTACGGCCGTCGTTCGGATCTTTTGGCAGCAGCATGCGTTGCAGGCTGGCTTCGAGTTCGATCAACTGCTCTTTGGCTTCGCGGACTTCTTCCACGGCCATTTCGCGCATGTCCGGGTCGCTGTCCTTGAGCAGTGCCTGGGCGCCTTCAAGGTCACTCTGCACTTTGAGCAGCTGTTGATAAGTGCCGACAATCGGCTCGACTTCCGCGTATTCCTTGGAATAGGTGCGGAATTTGGCCTGATCGGAAATGACTTCGCCATCGCCAAGCAAGGCGGTCAATTCCTCGAAACGGTCCTGGAGGATGTCCAGCTTATTGAGCAGTGACGCTTTCATTGCGGTTTTTTATCCGAAAAGCTATCCGATGAGCCCTCATTCAGGGCAAAGAGTTCCTGGGCCATGGCCAGCGCATCGAGGCGGCCTTCGGCTGAGAGCTTTTTCAATTGCACACTCGGTGCGTGCAACAGTTTGTTGGTCAAGCCACGCGCCAACTGCACCAGCACGTCCTCGGCGCTGCTACCGTTGGCCAGCAGGCGCTGAGCCTTCTGTAATTCTTCGTCGCGCAGGCGCTCGCTTTGTTGACGATAAGCCTTGAGCACATCCACCGCTGCCAGTTCGCGCAGGCGGACCATGAAATCTTCGGCGCCGACCGAGACCATTTCTTCTGCCGCCTGGGCGGCGCCCTGACGGCTCTTGAGGTTCTCGGCGACCACTTCGTGGAGATCGTCGACGCTATACAGGTAAACGTCGTCCAGCTCGCCGACTTCCGGCTCGATATCGCGCGGGACGGCGATGTCCACCATGAAGATCGGTTTGTGCTTGCGCAGCTTCAGGGCGCTTTCCACCGCACCCTTGCCAAGAATCGGCAACTGGCTGGCGGTGGAACTGATAACGATATCGCTGCGCACCAGTTCGGCCGGGATGTCCGAGAGCAGGACGGCGTGGGCGCCGAACTGCTCGGCCAGAATGCTCGCGCGTTCCAGGGTGCGGTTGGCGACGACAATGCGTTTTACGCCCAGCTCGTGCAGATGGCGAGCGACCAGGGTGATGGTTTCGCCGGCACCGATCAACAAGGCCTGACTGCGTTGCAGGTCACTGAAAATCTGTTTGGCCAGGCTGACCGCAGCAAACGCCACGGACACCGGGTTCTCGCCGATGGCGGTATCGGTACGCACCTGCTTGGCCGCGTTGAACGTGGCCTGAAACAACCGCCCGAGCAATGGACCGATGGTGCCGGCCTCGCGCGCGACGGCGTAGGCCGATTTCATCTGACCGAGAATCTGCGGCTCGCCCAACACCAGCGAATCGAGCCCGGAGGCGACCCGCATCATGTGACGAACTGCCGCATCATCTTCGTGCACATAACTGCTCGCACGCAGCTCTTCGAGGCTCAAATGGTGATAGTCGGCCAGCCAGCGCAGCACAATGTCAGCCGAAAGGTGATCCTGTTCTATATAGAGTTCACTGCGATTGCAGGTGGAGAGGATCGCAGCTTCGCGGCTGTCGGTGAGTCGGCAGAGCTGCTGCAAGGCCTCCACCAGCTGCTCAGGGGTAAAGGCCACGCGCTCGCGGACGTCTACTGACGCAGTCTTGTGGTTGATACCGAGTGCAAGGAAGGCCATTCAAGGTCGCTGATGGTGACGTGAAGCCGGCAATTGTCCTACTTCGCCACAGACAGAACAACTACCGCTGACTATTGTCCCAATGTCTCGCCTCTATAAAGGCAACGATTGAGACTCGGTTATGTTTGGCCGAAGGCTTGTGTCATGATGATCCGACCGCAGGTTAGTCGTCCTTTTCCCATATGAATAGATCTTCCGCGTTGCTCCTCGCTTTTGTCTTCTTAAGCGGCTGCCAGGCCATGGCTCCCGTGTCGTCGGAGGGTACTCCGCCGGTTGAAGACAGCAGCCCGGCCCCTGAAAAGCCCAAGGTTTACAGCTCATTCAGTGAAGAAACTGTCTTCAGCCTGTTGAGCGCCGAACTGGCTGGCCAGCGCAATCGTTACGACCTTGCTTTGGACAACTACGTCACCCAGGCCATCAACACACAGGATCCGGGCATCTCCGAGCGAGCGTTTCGCATTGCTGAATACTTGGGCGCCGATCAGGCCGCCCTGGACACCGCACTGATCTGGGCAAAAAACGCCCCGAACGACCTTGAGGCACAGCGTGCGGCCGCCGTGCAACTGGCCCGCGCCGGTCGTTACGACGACTCCATGGTCTATATGGAGAAAGTCCTGCTGGGCAAAGGCGACACGCACTTCGACTTTCTTGCCCTGGCCGCAGCCGACACTGACCAGGACACGCGCAACGGCCTGATGAAAAGTTTCGACAGCCTGTTGCAGCGTCACCCGAAAAACAGCCAGTTGATCTTCGGCAAAGCCCTGCTGATGCAACAGGATGGCGATGCCCAGGGCGCACTGACCCTGCTGGAAAACAATCCACCGGACGAAGGCGAAATCGCCCCGATTCTGCTGCGCGCGCGCCTGCTGCAAGTGCTCAACCGTGGTGACGAAGCCTTGCCGCTGCTGCAAAAAAGCATCAAGAAATACCCGGACGACAAGCGCCTGCGCCTGACTTACGCGCGCATGCTGGTTGAACAGGACCGCATGGACGACGCCAAAGCCGAGTTTGCAAGCCTGGTTCAGCAGTACCCGGAAGATGACGAACTGCGTTACTCCCTGGCATTGGTCTGTCTGGAAGACAAGGACTGGAGCCAGGCCAAGGGTTTGCTTGAAGACCTGATCGCCCGCGACGCCCACGTTGATTCGGCCCACCTGAATCTCGGCCGTATCGCAGAAGAACTCAACGACCCTCAAGGCGCGCTGGTCGAGTACGGCAAAGTCGGGCCGGGTAACGAATACCTGCCAGCACAATTGCGTCAGGCCGATATCCTGATGGACAACGGCAAGACCGCCGAAGCGCAACGCCGCCTGGCGGCCGAGCGCGATGAGCAGCCGGATTACGCCATTCAGTTGTATTTGATCGAAGCCGAAACCCTGTCCGCCAATAAACAGGGGGACAAGGCCTGGGCTGTCTTGCAGAAAGCCTTGCAACAGTACCCGGACGATCTGAACCTGCTGTACACCCGCGCCATGCAGGCGGAAAAACGCAATGACCTGGCGCAGATGGAAAAAGACCTGCGCCTGATCATCAAGCGCGACCCGGATAATGCGATGGCATTGAATGCACTCGGCTACACCCTGTCTGATCGCACCACACGCTACGCCGAAGCCAAGGCCCTGATCGAACAGGCGCACCAGATCAATCCGGAAGACCCGGCAGTGCTCGACAGCCTCGGCTGGGTGAACTATCGCATGGGCAATCTCGATGAAGCCGAGCGTTACCTGCGCCAGGCGCTGGATCGTTTCCCCGATCAGGAAGTCGCTGCCCACCTGGGGGAAGTCCTGTGGGCCAATGGCAAACAGCGGGAAGCCAAGCAAATCTGGGGCAAATTCCTCAAGGAACAACCCGACAGCCCTACCCTGCGCGGCACCATCAAGCGCCTGACCGGATCAGAGACTCTTTAAGATTATGTTTTTGCGCCACATTATCGTTTTCTGCTTTATCGCCCTGCTCACCGGTTGCGCAGGCTTCGGTGCCCGCGAGTCAGTCGAAGGTCACGGCAACACGGCCCAATGGCGCGAACACAAGCAGACACTGACCAGCCTCGACGGCTGGCAGATCAACGGCAAGATCGGCATCCGCGCACCCAAAGACTCCGGCAGCGGCACTTTGTTCTGGCTGCAGCGCCAGGATTACTACGACATCCGCCTGTCCGGCCCGTTGGGTCGCGGCGCCGCACGCCTGACCGGCCGACCTGGCAAGGTCTCGCTGGAAGTTGCCAATCAGGGCCGGTATGACGCACCGAACCCGGAAGTTCTGCTGGAAGAACAAATGGGCTGGAAATTACCGGTGTCGAATCTGGCCTGGTGGGTCCGCGGGCTCCCGGCGCCCGACAGCAAAAGCAAATTGACGCTGGATACCGACAGCCGCCTGGCAAACCTCGAACAGGATGGCTGGCAGGTCGAATACACCTCTTACACGCAACAAAACGGTTTCTGGCTGCCCGAAAAGATCAAGCTGCACGGTACCGACCTTGATGTCACGCTGGTGATCAAGGAATGGCAACCACGCAAGCTGGGGTCGTGAACATGACGACTCCGCGCTTGACGCTGCCCTCCCCGGCCAAACTCAATCTGATGCTGCACATCCTCGGTCGCCGTGAAGACGGCTATCACGAGTTGCAGACGATTTTTCAGTTCCTCGATTACGGCGATGAAATAACCTTCGCCGTTCGTGACGACGGCGTGATCCGGCTACATACCGAATTCAATGGCGTTCCCCACGACAGCAATTTGATCGTCAAGGCCGCGAAACAACTGCAGGAGCAATCCGGTTGTGCGCTCGGCATGGATATCTGGATCGAGAAAATCCTGCCCATGGGCGGTGGAATTGGCGGTGGCAGCTCCAATGCCGCGACGACATTGCTGGGCCTGAACCATCTCTGGCAATTGGGCTGGGACGAGGATCGACTGGCTGCGCTGGGCCTGGGACTGGGCGCTGACGTCCCGGTTTTCGTGCGCGGCCACGCCGCTTTTGCCGAAGGCGTAGGGGAGAAACTGACCCCTGTAGACCCCGAAGAACCGTGGTATGTCGTGCTGGTCCCGCAAGTATCTGTAAGTACAGCAGAAATTTTTTCAGATCCGCTGTTGACACGTAACTCTCCTCCCATTAAAGTGCGCCCCGTTCCCAAGGGAAACAGTCGTAATGACTGCTTGCCGGTGGTAACAAGGCGTTATCCAGAGGTACGTAACGCTTTGAATTTGCTAGGTAAATTTACCGAAGCAAAACTCACCGGAACTGGAAGTTGTGTGTTTGGGGGCTTCCCAAGCAAAGCTGAAGCTGATAAAGTCTCGGCCCTTCTTACAGAGACCCTTACAGGGTTTGTAGCAAAGGGAAGCAACATTTCGATGTTGCATCGCAAGCTGCAAGGTCTGCTCTAAAGGAATCGATTACTGGGTAATCGTTGCAACAGATACAGGGGCGTCGCCAAGCGGTAAGGCAGCAGGTTTTGATCCTGCCATGCGTTGGTTCGAATCCAGCCGCCCCTGCCATTTTCCTATACTCATCCAGGTTACCCTCAGCCTTCAGGTACTGCGCGTGTCCAAGATGATGGTCTTTACGGGGAACGCCAACCCCGATCTGGCTCGACGTGTCGTACGTCAGCTGCATATCCCTCTCGGTGACATCTCTGTCGGCAAGTTTTCCGACGGCGAAATTACAGCCGAGATCAATGAAAACGTCCGCGGTAAAGATGTCTTCATTATTCAGCCGACTTGCGCTCCGACCAACGATAACCTGATGGAACTGGTAGTGATGGCTGACGCCTTCCGCCGCTCCTCGGCTACTCGTATCACTGCTGTTATTCCTTACTTTGGTTATGCCCGTCAGGATCGCCGTCCGCGTTCCGCACGTGTGGCTATCAGCGCGAAAGTCGTTGCTGACATGCTTACCGTAGTCGGCATCGACCGTGTTCTCACGGTTGATCTGCATGCTGACCAAATCCAGGGTTTCTTCGATATTCCGGTAGATAACATCTACGGCTCCCCGGTATTGGTGGATGACATTGAAGATCAGCGCTTCGAAAACCTGATGATCGTGTCCCCGGACATTGGTGGCGTCGTGCGTGCACGGGCTGTTGCCAAATCCCTGGGCGTGGATCTCGGGATCATCGACAAACGCCGTGAGAAAGCCAATCACTCTGAAGTGATGCATATCATCGGTGATGTCGAAGGGCGTACCTGTATTCTGGTCGATGACATGGTCGATACCGCCGGCACTCTGTGCCACGCGGCAAAGGCCTTGAAAGAGCATGGCGCTGCCAAGGTTTTCGCCTACTGCACACACCCTGTGCTGTCCGGTCGGGCGATCGAAAACATCGAAAATTCCATGCTGGACGAACTGGTGGTGACTAACACCATCCCGTTGTCCGCTGCTGCTCAAGCCTGCTCGCGTATCCGTCAACTGGATATCGCGCCGGTAGTTGCCGAGGCGGTCCGCCGCATCAGCAATGAAGAATCGATCAGCGCGATGTTCCGTTAAGGGCCCTGCCCTTCTCACTCATCACGTTGACGAAAAGCGCCCCGCCCCGGCATTCCTGTCGGGGCGGGGCTTTTTTGCCCATATCGCCTTTAGCGCTGGTCGCAAACGCTGGGGCGAATGTGGTTATTTTGGAGATACAACATGAACGATTTTACCCTGAATGCTGAAGTGCGTTCCGACCTGGGGAAAGGTGCGAGCCGCCGCCTGCGTCGTCTCGCAAGCCTGGTACCAGCTGTAGTTTACGGTGGCGAAAAAGCCCCTGAATCCATCAGCATGCTGGCTAAAGAAGTTGCCAAACTGCTCGAAAACGAAGCGGCTTACAGCCACATCATCGAGCTGAACGTTGGTGGCACCAAGCAAAACGTAATCATCAAGGCTCTGCAACGTCACCCGGCCAAAGGCCACGTGCTGCACGCTGACTTCGTACGCGTAGTTGCCGGCCAGAAGCTGACCGCTATCGTTCCTGTGCACTTCATCAACGAAGCTGCTCCAGTGAAGAAAGGCGGCGAGATCTCGCACGTTGTTGCTGAAATCGAAGTGACTTGCCTGCCAAAAGACCTGCCTGAATTCATCGAAGTTGACTTGGCTAACGCCGAAGTCGGCTCGATCATTCACCTGTCCGACATCACCGCCCCTAAAGGCGTTGAATTTGTTGCTCTGGCTCATGGTAACGACCTGGCTGTTGCCAACGTTCACGCTCCACGTGTTGCTCCAGAAGCTGCAGAAGGCGCTGCAGAGTAATTTTTACTCTGTACGCCGGAGTGACCGGAAACATCGCGGACTGGAACGTAGCGAGAAAGCGGGCGGGAACGCGGAGTTTACATAATGGTAAATGAGCAATTTTCGTCCACTTTCGCCGCACACACTGATTGCGGCGATGTTATCCACCACTCCAAGGAAGGGCCCCTATCGTGACTGCCATCAAACTGATCGTTGGCCTGGGAAATCCAGGCGCTGAATACGAACAGACCCGGCATAACGCAGGGGCCCTTTTTGTTGAGCGCATCGCGCACGCACAAGGGGTCAACCTTGTCGCCGATCGCAAATATTTTGGCCTGACCGGACGCTATTCGCATCAGGGTCAGGATGTTCGTCTGCTGATTCCCACCACGTACATGAACCGTAGCGGCCAGGCCGTAGCGGCTCTGGCGGGTTTCTTTCGCATCAAGCCTGAAGAAATCCTCGTGGCGCACGACGAACTCGACCTGCCTCCGGGCGTTGCCAAGCTCAAGCAGGGCGGCGGCCATGGCGGTCACAACGGGTTGCGCGACATCATTGCGCAACTGGGCAATCAAAATACCTTTCACCGCTTGCGGCTTGGCATTGGCCACCCGGGCGTTGCCAGTATGGTTTCAAATTTCGTCCTGGGTCGTGCGCCACGCGCCGAACAGGAAAAACTCGATGCCAGCATCGACTTTGCCCTCGGCGTGCTGCCGGATATCCTCGCCGGTGAATGGAACCGCGCGATGAAAAACCTGCACAGCCAGAAGGCCTGACTCTACTCCGAGGGGAAACACCATGGGATTCAATTGCGGCATCGTCGGCCTGCCTAACGTCGGCAAGTCCACCCTGTTCAACGCCCTGACCAAATCCGGGATCGCGGCCGAGAACTTCCCCTTCTGCACCATCGAGCCGAACACCGGTATCGTGCCGATGCCGGATCCACGCCTGGATGCCCTGGCGGCCATCGTCAATCCAAAGCGCATCCTGCCGACCACCATGGAATTCGTCGACATCGCGGGCCTCGTTGCCGGCGCTTCGAAAGGTGAAGGCCTGGGCAACAAGTTCCTCGCCAACATCCGTGAGACCGATGCCATCGCCCACGTGGTCCGCTGCTTCGAAGACGAGAACGTGATTCACGTCTCCAACAGCGTCGACCCGAAACGCGACATCGAGATCATCGACCTGGAACTGATCTTTGCCGACCTCGACAGCTGCGAGAAGCAACTGCAGAAAGTCGCCCGTAACGCCAAGGGTGGCGACAAGGACGCCGTGGTCCAGAAAGGCCTGCTGGAGCAACTGATCGCTCACTTCACCCTCGGCAAGCCTGCGCGCACGCTGATGAAGAACATGGGCGCCGACGACAAGGCCGTGATTCGTGGCTTCCACCTGCTGACCACCAAGCCGGTCATGTACATCGCCAACGTCGCTGAAGACGGTTTCGAGAACAACCCGCTGCTGGACATCGTCAAGGCCATCGCCGAAGAAGAAGGCGCCATGGTGGTTCCGGTCTGCAACAAGATCGAAGCCGAAATCGCCGAACTGGAAGACGGCGAAGAGAAAGACATGTTCCTCGAAGCCCTGGGCCTCGAAGAGCCTGGCCTGAACCGCGTGATCCGCGCTGGCTACGAGATGCTGCACCTGCAGACCTACTTCACCGCCGGTGTCGAAGAAGTCCGCGCCTGGACCGTCCGCGTCGGTGCCACCGCACCTCAAGCCGCTGGCGTGATCCACACCGACTTCGAAAAAGGCTTCATCCGCGCCGAAGTGATCGCGTATGACGACTTCATCCAGTACAAGGGCGAAGCCGGCACCAAAGAAGCTGGCAAATGGCGTCTGGAAGGCAAGGATTACATCGTTAAAGACGGCGATGTGATGCACTTCCGTTTCAACGTGTAATACACAGCCAAAGAAAAAGCCGCGTTTGATACGCGGCTTTTTTGTGCCTGGAATAATTCGACTTACAACATAGAACCAATGTGGGATCAGGGCTTTTTGGTCCGAGGCAGGAAGATCGCCAACACACCCAACAACGGCAAGAACGAACACAGGAAATACACGTATTCGATGCCGTGCACGTCCGCCAGATGCCCCAGTAACGCCGCTCCAATCCCGCCGAAACCGAACATCAAGCCAAAGAACACCCCGGCAATCATCCCGACATTGCCCGGCACCAATTCCTGGGCATACACCACGATGGCCGAGAACGCTGAGGCGAGGATGAAGCCGATGATCACGCTCAGGACGCTGGTCCAGAACAGGTCGACGTGTGGCAGGAGCAGCGTGAAGGGTGCAACGCCGAGGATCGAGAACCAGATCACCGCCTTACGTCCGATCTTGTCGCCGATCGGCCCACCAAAGAACGTCCCCGCCGCTACCGCCCCCAGAAACAGGAACAGATGCAGCTGCGAACTGGCCACCGACAAGTCGAACTTCTCGATCAGGTAGAACGTGAAGTAGCTGGTGAGGCTGGACATGTAGAAGTACTTGGAGAACACCAACAAACCGAGCACTACGAGCGCACTGATCACCCTCCCCTTCGACAAACCATGCGTCGCCGCCTGGCCTTGCTTGAGCTTGAACAGATTCAAGTGGTTGGCGTACCAGCGGCTGATCCGGTACAGCACAAACAACGCGAACACAGCGAATAGCCCGAACCAGGCCACATGCCCCTGACCGTAGGGAATGATGATCGCTGCCGCCAGCAATGGACCGAACGCCGACCCGGCATTGCCGCCTACCTGAAAGGTCGATTGCGCCAGACCAAAGCGCCCGCCCGAGGCCAGTCGCGCCACGCGAGAGGCTTCCGGGTGAAAGGTCGACGAACCGATCCCGATCAACCCCGCCGCCAACAGAATCAATGGAAAGGTGCCGACCATCGACATCATCACAATGCCGATCAGTGTGCACACCGTCCCGGCGGGAAGCAGCCAGGGTTTGGGATGCCTGTCGGTGTAATAACCGACCCACGGCTGCAATAGCGAAGCCGTCAGCTGGAAGGTCAGTGTGATCAATCCGACCTGGGTAAAGGTCAGGCCATAGTTGGCCTTGAGCATTGGATAAATCGACGGCAGCACCGACTGGATCAGGTCGTTGATAAGGTGCGCCAGCGCTACCGCGCCGATGATGCGCATGACCAAAGGGCTGCTTTGTGAAGTCGCGGGTGCCGACGTCGCGCCGGTCTGAACGTTGCTGATAGCCATGAGTATTTCCGTACAGCGGATGGGTGCACGCGGGCAGGTGCGTCAATGTGCCATTTTTAGCTGCGACAGCGCCATCCCCTTAGCCAGCTAACGAACTAAATATTCAACGCCCCAGGGGTGGTAGCGCAACGCCATGGTCTAAATCTTGCGTTGTTTTACCCCTTCAACGCGGGCCCCTTACAAAGGGGGCCGAGAATGGGAAGTTTCGCTACAGAGTCGGCCTACAGAGCTGGCGAGGGTGAACTTTCGAGGCCTTTTACAAGGGCGCAGGTCGCGGTCGCAATGACCTCGACGCACGCCGATGGTGCGTGGTGTCCACAGGAGTCATGGGGCATGTCGTTTTTATCACCGGGGATCGGGTTGCTGGGGCGTTTTGGCTTCGCACGCAAATTTCAGCTGTTGTTTCTCCTGTTCATCCTGCCGCTGGCCGGCAGCCTGCTGATGATCGGTCAGGATTACCGCGCCAAACTCAGCCTGATCTCCGGCGAACGAGCCGGTGTGCGTCAGCTGCTCGCGCTGGATGCGCTCGACAACCTGCTCGCGGCCCAGCGTGATCGCGCGGCTCGCTGGCGTGCCACGGAAACCAATCGCCAACCGACGCCCGCCACCCTCGCCGCGATGGCTGCGTTTGAAGCGGTTCAACCTGCTGTTGCTCAGGCCACCTCAGACCTCGGCAACGCGCTGGAAGCGGAAGACGCCAAGGACGAAACGCTGACCCGTTATCAAGCCCTGCAAACCGCCCTCAATGGCTTGGACTCGAAAAGCCTGAGCAGCGTCGGTTGGTGGCCGGACGGTTACGATCGTTTCACCAACGCCTTGAGCTCACTGCAAGCCCTGCGCGAACAGATCGCCATGGACAATCGCCTGACACTGGCGCCGTGGCTGGAAACCTATCTGCTGACGCAGATCTCCATCCAGCACGCGCCGGACCTGATCGAACGGGTCGGGCGCCTGGCCAGCGTCGGTCAGGCGTCGGTTGTCTCTGGGCAGTTCACCCTGCAAAGCCGTCTGCAACTGCGGGACCTGCGCAGCCGTATCGGCGATGCCCGCGAGCAGCTGGTGAAAACTGCCACGCTTCTGGAAGCCCGCCTGCCCAGCGAATTGCAACACTGGGCCGGGCAGTACCAAGGCAGCCTCAAACAGCTCGACGTGAGTCTGAAGGTGCTGGATGACGGTGTATTCGGCGGCAGCATCAATCTCAAGCCAGAAGAGTTTGAACGCAACCTCGACACCCTGCTCACCGACCTTGCTTCCCTGCGCCAGCAATCGTTGATGTCATTGGATCAGCGCCTGGATTACTACCACGGCTCGGCGATTCGCCAGTTCATTGTGGTGGCGACGATCTTTGGCTGCCTGCTACTGGCTGCGCTGTACCTGTTTATCTGCCTGCAAGCCTCGATCCGTCGCAGCGCCAGCGGAATTACGCTGCTGGCCGAAGCCTTGCGTGACGGCAATCTGAGCCTGCAAGCCCCCGTGCAGGGCCGCGATGAACTGGCGGCTATCAGCACGGCCCTGAACGTCGCCGTGGTGCAATTGCGCAACAGTCTGCAGGGGGTCGATCACGAAACCTTGCAGGTGAGCAACGCGGTGCGCACGCTCAACCATCACTCCAGTGGCGCACTCGGCGAAGTCGAAGCGCAACAGTTGCAAATCAGCCAGATCGCCACAGCGGCCACGCAACTGGCGGCCACCTCTCAAGGGGTCGCCCAGAGCTGCGAACAGGCGTCAGGCAGCGCTCAGCACACCCAGCGCATTGCCGCCGACAGCAGCCGAGACAGCCAGCGCACCACCGCCAGCATTCAGCAGCTCAATCAGCGCTTGAACGACACCGCCGCGGCACTGGGTCGGGTCAGTGAGCAAGGGCAACAGATTCAACTGGTGGTCGATACCATTCGCGGGGTCGCCGAGCAAACCAACCTGTTGGCGCTCAATGCCGCGATCGAGGCGGCTCGTGCAGGAGAACAAGGCCGCGGCTTCGCCGTGGTGGCCGATGAAGTGCGCAGCCTTTCGCAACGCACCCAGTCTTCCACCGCGCAAATTGCCGGCACGGTCGACAGCTTGCGCAGCACCGTGAATGAGGCGGTCAGCCTGATGGAAGCGGCCTGTAACCAGGCACAAAATGATGCCCAATCCGTCACCGGCCTGGGCGAACGCCTCGGGGAAATCGCCCTCGCGGTGCAAGGCGTGACCGACACCCTGGCGCACATCGCGACCGCGGTGGAAGAACAGGCCAGTACCGCCGATGAAGTCAGCGGCAACATTCAGCAAGTCGATCAGGCGGCAGTAAGGTTGCTGGAAGGCGCGCGGGCGGTGAACCTGGCGGCGGACACCTTGAGCCAAGGCAGCAAGGCCCTGAGCGCGAATACCGGGAGATTTCAGCTCAGTTGACGTCCTCCTCCGGCCCGTTTTTTCGGGTCAGGAGGATAAGCAGTTGAAAGCGTAGAGAAATATTTTAGATTTACGCTTGACACATCGTCGTTCCAAGCCAATAATGCGCGCCACTTGGCTACATAGCTCAGTTGGTTAGAGCATAGCATTCATAATGCTGGGGTCCGGGGTTCAAGTCCCTGTGTAGCCACCAAGTACTAAAAACGGCTTACCGAAAGGTAGGCCGTTTTTTTATGCCTCGAAAAAAGTACCCTGAACCCCATGGGTTCAGGGTGATCCGCTTCAGAGGCGAATCGTCGGCAACGCGGACAACGCACGCTCCCAAATTTGCCAGGTGCGCAGCCAGACCATCGCCTGCCAATCGCTGTCGGCCGGATAGAACTGCTCCAGCAGATTCAACTTGATCCCGCGCCCTACCGCATCATTCGGGTTGCCATGCAGATGCAGCCAGTGGTCATCGCGCAAATGACGATGCACGTCCGCCCCCGGATACGTTCCGCACTCAATCACAAAAGGCATCAACCGTACCTGCGGCAACGCGTCGATTAACGCTTGGGAGGTGTAGCCGGTAGCCGTCGCCGCCACACCGGTTTCGCTCAAGGTGTCGGCACCGGTCAGCAGCGTGTAGAGCCATGGGCCGTAAATGGCCTGCGCCTCCGGAAGCGCGGGATAAGCCGCCTCGGTGATTGTCAGCAACATCGGATGACCGTACTCGCCGGCGCCCGTGTGCAAGTCGAAACACATGACCACGTCGGCGTGGGCAATGTGCTTTTGCAGGATCGCGTGCAGCGTGCGGTTCGACCAGCTTGGCGCCAGCCCGCCGTAAAACAGACCGTCGGGGTGGCTGTGCTGGCCGCCCTCGACAATCGACATCACCGCCGGCCAGCCATGGGTGCGAATTTGCGCGTCGAGCAAGGCATCGGCGCGCTCACGCTCGGGACCTTGCAGCTCGGTGCAGGCGTAGATGTCATGCAGCGTTGCGTATGCCTGATTGTCCGGCAGCGGGCGCTCGAAGTTCAGGTGATTGCGGTTCAGGTCGATGTTGTCTTCGTTCACCCGCCGCAGCCAGGCGGTGCCCCAGGGATTGATCAAGTGAACGAACACCACGGCGACATCGGCCGGCAGTGTGCGCTTGCCCAAGTCCTGCATCCATTTGATCTGGCAACCCGAACCATAAAAGCCTTCGACGCCATGGGTGCCGCTCAGCGCGATGAGTAAGCGCTTGGCGCCTGGATCACCCAGCACCGCCACGTCAGTGCTCAACGACTCCCCGAAAGGCCCTTTGAGTGGATGCGGGTACTCGGTCAACGTTGCACCGGCTTCGTTGGCTGCCGCGAGGAACTGTTCTCGCTGAGTACGGTAACTCGGCTGGGTGGGGAACTCGGTGTGCATGTCTGCCTCTTGTTGATCTTCTGGCCCGTCGGTTGCACTCGACCCTACAGAAAATCCGTCGACTCATGAAGGATAAAAGCAGCTTTACTGTAGGCCTTGGTTTGCGCCATCCCGAGGCGACCGATACAGTCCCGGTAACTTTCCCACGGACGGAGTGCCCTAACGTGATCCCAGCCTTCCACTTGAGCCGCTATCGCCGCTCGGCCGTGTCGCTGATCGCTACTGCGTTAATACTCACCGCCTGTAACGCGCCACCGACGTCGACGTTGCCGGTCGCGCCAGAAAGCGCCTCGGGCTATCGCACCGACCTGCAAACCCGGTACGCGTCCAGACATATGGCGGCAGCGGCCAATCCTCTGGCGGCCCAGGCCGGTCGGGAGATGCTGCGTCAGGGGGGCTCGGCAATTGATGCCACCATTGCGATGCAAGCGGTGCTGACGCTGGTCGAACCACAATCCTCCGGCATTGGCGGCGGCGCATTGATCGTGCTCTGGGATGGCCAGGCTGTACGCACCTTCGACGGTCGCGAAACCGCCCCCGCCGGCGCCACCGAGAAACTTTTCCTACAGGCCGACGGCACACCGATGGCCTTCACCCAGGCGCAGATTGGCGGTCGCTCGGTGGGGACGCCTGGTGTGTTGCGAGCGCTTGAGTTGGCCCATCGCAAACACGGTCGTCTTCCGTGGGTGACGCTGTTCGAACCGGCCATCCAACTCGCGGAAAAAGGTTTCCCCATCTCGCCGCGCCTACATCTGTTGATCGCCTCGGACTCGTCCATGCGCAGCTCGCCGGACATGGCGGCCTACTTTCTGAACACTGATGGCAGCCCGAAAGCCGCCGGCACACTGTTAAAGAATCCTGAACTGGCTGCGGTGCTGAAACGCATCGCCAACGAAGGCCCTGACGCGCTGTACAAAGGCGCCATCGCGCAGGAGATCGTCACCAAGGTTCAGGGCCACGCCAACCCCGGCAGCCTGTCACTGAGCGATCTCCAAGGCTACCAGGCCAAGGAACGCGCGCCGCTGTGCACCGACTACAAACGCTGGCAGGTGTGTGGCATGCCGCCGCCGTCGTCGGGCGGGATCGCCGTGGCGCAGATCCTCGGCACCCTGCAGGCCCTGGAAACCCGTGATCCGCGTTTCGCCCTGGCACCGCTTATACCGATCAAGACCGACAAACCCGCAGGCACGGAGCCCGCTCCGGAAGCGGTGCACCTGATCGCAGAAGCCGAGCGCCTGGCTTATGCTGACCGCGCGCTGTACGTGGCCGACGCCGACTTCGTGCCCGTGCCTGTCAAAGGGCTGGTCGACCCGGCTTATCTGGCCAGCCGCGCCGCCCTGATCGGTGATCGCAGCATGGGCGTGGCCAAACCCGGCACCCCGCCAGGCATTCAGGTGGCCTACGCGCCGGACCGTTCGCCGCTGCGTATCTCCACCTCACAGGTTGTGGCCGTGGATGACCAAGGCGGCGCCGTGTCGATGACCACCACCATTGAATCCGGATTCGGCTCGCATGTGATGGTCCAAGGGTTCCTGCTCAATAACGAGCTGACCGACTTTTCATTTATCCCCGAAGAAAACGGGCAAAAAGTCGCCAACCGCGTCGAGCCCGGCAAACGCCCACGCTCCTCAATGGCGCCGACACTGATCTTCGACCGTCAGAGCGGTGAATTCCTCGCCACCCTTGGCTCCCCCGGCGGCTCGCAAATCATCGAGTACGTGGCCAAATCCACCATTGGCCTGCTCGACTGGAACCTCGACCCACAAGCCGCCATCAACCTCCCCAACTTCGGCAGCCGCAACGGCCCGACGGAGCTGGAACGGGGTGAGTTCAGCGCCGAGTTGATTCAGGCACTGAAGGACAAAGGGCATAACGTGAGTGAGATCGACATGACCAGTGGCACCCAGGCGATTGTTCGGGCCAGGGATGTGCATGGAAACGCATCGCTGGCCGGTGGGGCCGATCCTCGGCGCGAGGGGGAAGCATTGGGGGATTGATTCGTACATGGGAATGAAAAAGGGCTTACCGGGAGGTAGGCCCTTTTTTACAGGTATCACATTCTGATCAGCTGTCGCGTGATGCCATTTCCTACACGCAAAAAACTGTTTCTTGGGTAGAGTTCCGCGTCAGCCTTTGTCCCATCGAATTAGCTGTCCGCAGAACCTGACTATGAGAGTCAAATTCGCTCCCCCACCCTTCGAATTTCCCTCCACAGACTTGCATCAGTCCCAGCACGGGACTAGGCTCGTGCCATGAGAATCATCGCTATTAGTCAGTTGAAAAAGTTTTGGGAGAAATACCCAGACTCGGAACAATCCTTTCTGGCCTGGGTTGACGAGGCAAGAAATGCAAACTGGAAAACGCCTTTGGATATAAAGGCTCACTTTGCTACCGCCAGTATTCTCAAAAGCCGCAGAGTCGTATTCAACATCAAGGGTGACGACTTCAGGTTAGTAGTCGCTGTGGCCTATCGCTTCGGCGCCATATACATAAAATTTGTCTGCACTCACAAGCAGTACGACGCAATCGACGCCGACACCGTCGAGATGGAGTAACCATGAATATTCACCCGATTCACACCGACGAGGACTACCGTGCGGCTCTGCAAAACGTGTCAGCACTGTTTGACAACGAACCAGAGCCAGGCACCCCTGAGGGTGATTACTTCGACATCATGATCACGCTGATCGAAGCTTATGAATCAAAAAAATTTCCGATCGATCTGCCTAATCCGATCGACGCCATCAAATTTCGTATGGAGCAATCTGGCCTTTCCGCTTCGGACCTTGCGCCTGCCATTGGCCGGACAAACCGGGTTTATGAAGTGCTCAATGGCAAACGCGCCCTGACGCTTCCAATGATCTGGAAACTGCATGAGTTGTTCGGGATCCCGGCTGAGAGCCTGATCAAGCCAGTAAAACAATCTTGATCAGGCGTCATTCCTAAATCAGGCCGGCACACCCAAAATAATGTGCGACGCCTTAATCACCGCCGTGGCACTCACACCCGGCGCCAGTCCCAGCTCCGCAACCGCTTCGCGGGTAACAATCGAATAAACTTCACTGCCGCCATCAAGCTTGATAACCACTTCGGCGTTCACCGCACCGTCGGTGACGCTGGTGACTTTACCTTCCAGGCAATTACGCGCCGAGAGGCGAATGTCGCTGGAGTCGGTCATCAGCATGACCCACGGCGCCTTTACCAGAGCGACCGCTTCCTTGCCGACCGCCAGACCCAAGCTTTTCACGCTTTCCATGGTTACGACGGCGACCAGTTCGTTGCCGCCGGAGAGTTTCAGCGAGACTTCGGCGTTGACCGCGCCCGGCTGCAGGTGGCTGATGGTGCCTTTGAATACGTTACGCGCGCTGACTTTCATAATATTGTCTCATTCAGCGATGAATTTTGTATACAACTTTACCCATCATTCGGGATAACCGTGTGTGACGCAACTTCGCGCTCACCTACACCCACGCTTCAATCCCGGATTTCGGTACCACGCTGACGCTTGAAGCTTAGCGTGTGATCTTCAAAGCCCGTCGCGTTGTGCGCTTCTCCAGCGTCAGATCCCGCACTTCTCGCAAACCCCACAGCTCTGTGGGAATCGTCCTCCAACACCCTCGGAAGCGTCAGACATAAGTGTTTCAGCGGTTGTTTTAAAGTGTGTCCCGAATCGCAGGCGTCATGATTTGACCGGCGGGTTTCCCCGTTCAAACCCTGCGCCTCCGCTACTTTTCACAACCACCAAGGCGTTTACATTTGATGAGCAACCGTTGGAAGAGCAATTCGCGCAATGAGTCTGGTGCGTTTCTCAAGCGCTTTAAAACCGAACTGATCGTGGGCTTCATTCTTGGCGCCATCCCTCTACTGATCCACTCGACGAGCCAGGCCGAACTGCAAGCCATTCTCCAGTCATTAATGGCCAGCGCGCCCATCGTCAGCCACGGCTTTTGTCTGCTGACGATCTACATTGCGGTGTGCATTCACAAGAAAATCCACCGACTGAAAAGCGACCGCATGCGCGAACGGTTCGAGGTGATCTACAAGGTCACGGCGGAAGTCGGGACGAGTTTCCTGACCCTGCTGCGTACCGGCCTTGGGGCGATCGTCGGTTTCCTGATGATTGCCCCCTTCATTGAGGACGTACCGATCTCACTCAACCACTGGCTGACCACGCTCATGCTCTGCTTCATGACCCTGGTGTTCTCGGCATCGGTATCGTTGCTGCATGACTTTCTGATGACGCGCCCGACCCGCAGCCATCCGAAAAATCACATTCGCTTGTGAGGACGCAGGCCTGGTGGCTGATTTACGGCAGGGTCTTACCGTCCACCGGGTCGCCAATCTTCAGGAAATGCCCGCCCGCCACATGGTGCAAGGTGCGTAATGCATCCTGCCCTTCGAAGTGCCAACGGCCCTCGCTGAAAACGCGCTCATCCGCCTGCGCGGCAATGACCTCGGCCAGGAACAGGTCGTATTGCTGATGATTAGTGGGCTCTGGCAGCAGTCGACATTCCAGCCACGCCACACAGCCTTCGAGCATTGGGGCATCAATCAGCTCGCCACTGAAGGTTTGCAAACCATAGGCCTGGAACTTGTCCTGACCTTGGCACCGGGTCAATTCCAAACCTGATGTCGAGCCAACCGTCTGGGTGATATCGGCCTGCGCTGCGCAGGGGACATTCAGCACGAACGTTCCCGAGGCTTCCAGCAGTTGCCGGGTCCAGGTGGACTTGTCCAGCACCACGGCAATTTTCGGCGGTTCGAAATCCAGCGGCATGGCCCAGGCGGCGGCCATGATATTGCGCTGGCCATCATGGGCTGCGCTGACCAGTACCGTCGGGCCGTGATTGAGCAGACGGTACGCCTTGGACAAAGGAACCGGCCGACGGTGGGAATCGTTCATGTTATCTGCTCCTGGGAAAAGAGCCGATTGTAGCGATTTCCACCGCGACGGCAGGTTTCAAGTCGCCAGCTGATTGGCAAACTGCCCGACCGCGTTCACCACTTTCTGCGCACCGTCCTGAATCTCGACGATCACCGTGCCCGCTTCCGCCGCCAGCGCCAGGCCTTGTTCCGCCTGAAGCTTACCGTCGGTCATCAGGGCCACGGCATTGCGCGCCATTTCCTGGTTCTGACGCACGACACCGACAATTTCATCGGTGGCCTGGCTGGTACGAGATGCCAGCTGCCGAACCTCATCCGCGACCACGGCAAACCCTCTGCCCTGTTCGCCAGCCCGAGCCGCCTCAATCGCCGCGTTGAGCGCCAGCAGATTGGTCTGCTCAGCGATGCCGCTGATGGTTTTGACGATAGTGCCAATGACCAGCGATTGCTCATTCAACGCTTCGATTCCATCGCCAGCGGTTTGCATGTGCCTGGCCAGGTCACGCATGACGTCCACTGCCTGAGTCACCACGGCCGTACCGCGCTGGGCACTTTGGTCGGTTTGCTGAGAGGTGCTGTAGGCAATGTTGGCGGCT
Source organism: Pseudomonas sp. GM21 (assembly GCF_000282215.1). Lineage (GTDB taxonomy): Bacteria > Pseudomonadota > Gammaproteobacteria > Pseudomonadales > Pseudomonadaceae > Aquipseudomonas. The sequence continues at coordinate 15,884 of NZ_AKJS01000008.1, read as the reverse complement.
TCGGCAACGGCGTTTTCCTGACTGACCTGATCAGTAATCACCGTGGCGAACTTCACCACTTTGTAGAGCTTGTTGTTGGCATCGACCACCGGGTTGTAGGACGCTTCCAGCCAGACCATACGACCATGGCTGTCGAAACGCTTGAAACGGCCGGCGACAAACTCACCCGCGTTCAGGCTTCGCCAGAAGTTCTGATACTCGGCGCTGTTGTACTCCTGCGGCTCACAGAACGTGCGGTGATGTTTGCCCTTGATCTGCGCGAGGCTGTATCCCATGCCGCCGAGGAAGCGATCGTTGGCCGTCAGCACGTTGCCATTGAGGTCAAACTCGATCACCGCCGTCGAGCGCACCAGCGCGCCGATCAGGTTCTCGTGCTCACGAGACGCTTCGATGGTGCGCGTCAGGTCACTGGAATAAATCGAGAAATGTTTGATCCGGCCATCCGCCGAGCGCACTGGCTGCGAAATCGAGCGCAACCACGCTTCCTGGCCATTGCCCCGCAGCAAACGCACGGCACCGGCGAAATGCTCGCCACGGGTCAGCGCGTTTTTGAAGCGGCGGTGAAATTCGTCTGATTTCACATGGGCGGGAACAATGTCGTCGATGTGACGACCGACCAGATCGTTGCTCTTGTAGAACATCTCTGCGATGAAATTCTGATTGGCCGATTGAATCCGCCCATCGGGATCAAGTGTCAGGACCAGCATCTCGCTTTCCAGGCTGTCCTTCACTTGCTGAAGGCTGGAGAGTTCTTCGCGAAGAGCCGAGAGCTCCTGCTTCAAGCGTTTATTGAACATGGGAAGCACCGATGGACTGGGAGGGAAAGCGGCCTGCTGCCTAGCCATCGGCGGTACGGATATTTTCTGAAGAGTGCTTCAGGGTTGTCCTACAAAAATAGTTGCGCCGTGAACACCTGCAATTACATCGCGCCAGCCGCCGCGCAATGACCGACCTTGGGCATGCGCGTACCAAAATACGCCGCGCTGCCTACGCCCACCGCCCCCATCACGGCACAGAAGATCACGCAGATCCACGGGCTCCACGGCATCAGACCAATCAGCAGCAACGGTGTGATGCTCGCCCACGCCGCGTAGGCAATGTTGTAGGTGAAGGAAATCCCCGAGACACGAACCCGCGCCGGGAACAGGCTGATCATCACCGACGGCACCGCGCCGACTACCCCGCAGCTCAGGCCTGCAATCGCATACGCCAGGCCTGTCCAGTTGCCGCCACTGATCAGGCAGCCGTACAGCACGCCAATGCCCAGCGGGAGCAGCAGGCTATAGAGCATGACCGTGCGCCAGGCGCCGATGCGATCGACCAGCAACCCGGCGAGCACGCAGCCGAGGTTCAGGAAAACAATGCCCAACGCGCTCAGAGCGAAGGTATGGCTGGCGGTCATGCCGAAGCTTTTCTGCATCATGGTCGGGGTGATGACAACGAACACCACCACGGCCGAGGTCAGCACACAGGTGAGGATCATCGCCGGCAACATCGCCAGACGATGCTCACGCAAGACCGTGCGCAGCGGCAGTTCGACAGCGGCATCGCGCTGGGCTTGCATGGCCATGAACACCGGGGTTTCACTGAGCCAGCGGCGCAGCCAGACGCCGATCACCCCGAACACACCGCCCAGCAGGAACGGGTAACGCCAGGCGAAATCGAGGATTTCCGTCGGGGTGAATGCCTGTGCGAGAAAGGTCGCTGTCAGGGCGCCGATCAAGTAACCGAACGTCAATCCGGCTTGCAGGAAACCGAGGGCATATCCGCGATGCCCGGTTGGCGCGTGCTCGGCGACAAATACCCAGGCACTCGGCACTTCCCCGCCCACCGCCGCGCCTTGCAGGACACGTAACACCAACAGCAGCAGTGGTGCCCAATAGCCGATTTGCGCGTAGGTCGGCATGATGCCGATCAGCAGGCACGGCAGCGCCATCATCAGGATACTCAGGCTGAAGACTTTCTTGCGCCCCAGCCGATCGGCGAAATGCGCCATCAGAATTCCGCCCAATGGACGCGCCAGATAACCGGTGACAAAGATTCCGAAACTTTGCAGCAAGCGCAGCCACTCAGGCATTTCCGGCGGGAAGAACAGTTGACTGAGGGTCAGGGCGAAAAAAACGAAAATGATGAAGTCATAGATTTCCAGCGCGCCACCAAGGGCTGCAAGGCCGAGGGTCTTGTAGTCCGAGCGGGTAAAAGGCGTCGGGCGCGAGGGGGTGTTGGCAGTCATGAAAAAGAACTCTGCAGCCGGTAAAAAACCAAGGCGCCCATGGTCTACGCAAACGCGTCCACGGACAAGCCGTTAGACCATAGTCCCGTTTTGGTAAAACTTTGTCACACAGCAGGATCGGTTGATTTACTGTTGGCATCTGTCTAGACCGGCCATTACGGCCCGAAGACCACCATAAACATAAAAATTCGAGGTACGCCCGTGGCTGCTGATATCGAAGATACCCGCTCCGCCCGTTTTGCCCTGCGCTGTTCAAATTTTGCCGAACGCTGGTTCCCCGACTCCTGGGTGTTTGCCGCGCTGGCGGTGATTATCGTTGCCGTGGCCACCCTGTTCATGGGCGCCAAACCGACTGATGCCGCCATGGCGTTCGGTGACGGGTTCTGGAGCCTGATTCCGTTCACCATGCAGATGGCGTTCGTGGTGATTGGCGGTTATGTGGTCGCCAGCTCGCCGCCAGCGGTGAAACTGATCGACCGTCTGGCACGCCTTCCGAAAAACGGCCGCTCGGCCGTGGCCTGGGTGGCGTTGATTTCCATGGTCGCTTCGCTGCTGAACTGGGGCTTGTCGCTGGTGTTTGGCGGCTTGCTGGTTCGTGCCCTCGCCCGCCGTACCGATCTGAAAATGGATTACCGAGCCGCCGGTGCGGCCGTCTATCTGGGTCTTGGCGCGGTGTGGGCCTTGGGCCTGTCGTCGTCCGCTGCACAACTGCAGGCCAACCCGGCCAGCCTGCCGCCGTCGATCCTGGCGATCACCGGAGTCATTCCCTTCACCCAAACGATCTTTTTGTGGCAGTCCGGTGTCATGCTGCTGGCGCTGATCGTGGTCTCGCTGATCGTTGCCTACGCCACCGCGCCGGGCCCCAACACGGCCCGAGACGCCAAAGCCTGCGGCGTCGACCCGAGTTTCAACCTGCCGCCACTGCAACCACGCACTCGCCCCGGCGAATGGCTGGAATACAGTCCGCTGTTGACCCTTTTGCTGGTGCTGCTGGCGGCTGGCTGGCTGTTCCACGAGTTTTCGACCAAACCGTTGCTCAGTGCCATCTCCGGGCTGAACACCTATAACTTCCTGTTCTTGATGCTCGGCGCGCTGCTGCACTGGCGTCCGCGCAGCTTCCTCGACGCCGTGTCCAGGGCTGTGCCAACCACCACCGGCGTGCTGATTCAGTTCCCGTTGTACGGCTCGATCGCCGCCTTGATGACCACGGTCAAAGGCACTGACGCCCAGACCCTGGCGCACCACATCTCGACGTTCTTCGTCAGCATCGCGTCCCACGACACCTACGCGGTGCTAATGGGCGTGTACTCGGCGATTCTCGGCTTCTTCATCCCGTCCGGCGGCGGCAAGTGGATCATCGAAGCGCCGTACGTCATGCAAGTGGCCACCGATCTGAACTACCACCTGGGCTGGGCCGTACAGATCTACAACGCGGCCGAAGCCCTGCCGAACCTGATCAACCCCTTCTACATGCTGCCGCTGCTGGGCGTGCTCGGGCTGAAGGCACGGGATTTGATCGGATTCTCGTTCGTGCAATTGCTGGTGCACACGCCGCTGGTGCTGTTTCTACTGTGGGCGCTGGGGACGACGTTGACGTATACGCCGCCGGTGATGCCTTAACACATCAAAGATTGCACCTGCGGGGCAGGTGCAATCATTTACCCTGCTTGAGCGCCAAGTAAATGCCAGGATTTTTCCTACGTATAGGCTCGATTGCGCCTGACATGAAACTCGGTCAGATCCTATCTCCAAACAGTAAATCGCTGAGTAAACTCCGACAGCTCGAAGCTTATTAAAGTAAAAAACTGCACTGACCAAGGATGAACAAGCACATGTCTTTAATATCGAAAACGCTGGAAGATATGATTAATGAAATTTACCAGGACGGTAGGGTTTCAGTCGTTGAATACAAAAAACTGCGTGATGACGCCGACCGCCGTATGGACGCAGTCGTCCGCGAGTTCGGACTGCACAACAATCTGACCGCCCTTCAAAAAGCGATGGATGTAGTGATGCAATTAACGCAAACCGCCATCATTGATGCAAAAAAAGCCAAACTGACTGATACCGGAGAGGCCATCGTCAAGGATGCCGTATTTGCACAGGTCGAGTACTTGCGTGCTGGTACTCATCTGGCGTTGAAATTGTTGTAACGCTTCACTGGTTTCGAAGAAACACCCAACGCCGACGCTCAGCTGTTATTTCACTGACGTCGGCGCAGTCCCGAGTTAAGAACCTTTACAACTTCTCGACCGGACGCAAACGGTATTGCGCAGGCAATTGCTCAAACCCGCTGATGGTCGCATTCAGGCTTTTCCAGCGCCCGTCCTTGATGCCGTAAATGCAGCCGTGGATCGACAGTTTCTGCCCTCGATGCCAGGCGTTTTGCACAATGCTGGTATGCCCGACGTTCGCTACTTGCTGAATCACATTCAGCTCGCAGAGACGGTCGACCCGCTCTTCTTCGGTCGGCAACTTGGCCAGCTCTTCGCGTTTTTCATAATAAAGATCGCGAATCGAGCGCAGCCAGCCGTCGATCAGGCCCAGCTGGCGATCCTGCATCGAGGCGCGTACACCGCCGCAGCCATAGTGACCGGTGACCAGGATGTGTTTGACCTTGAGCACGTCAACGGCGTACTGAATCACCGACAGGCAGTTGAGGTCGGTGTGCAGCACCACGTTGGCCACGTTGCGGTGGACAAACAGGTCGCCGGGCAGCATGCCGACGATCTCGTTGGCCGGCACGCGGGCGTCGGAGCAGCCGATCCACAAATATTCCGGCGTCTGTTGACGGGCCAGCTTGGAGAAGAAGTCCGGATCTTCCTGTTTGATCGCTTCGGCCCAGCGTTCGTTGTTATCAATCAGATCTTGTAATTCGTTCATGCTGTAAAGCCTCAAGAATGATGCGCTGGTTTGACAGACAACCGCCCGTCGGGGTCACGCGCTTGATGCAAGTATGGCCGGTGGAATTCTCGGGAGCCCAGTGGGTCCACCGTAATAAGACCCACAGTATGAGGAATTGCCATGACTGAATCACGACGACCGTTCGATGCGACGCAACCCGAGCCGATCGATGATAACGAAGACCGCATGGGCTCGGTGCATGAGCTGGACTTTGACGAAGAAGAGCCCAGCGGCAAAATCGGTGACGAGCTGCCGCAAACCGAACGTGAGCGGCTGATGCCCCATGAGCGCTTGCGTGAAGCGGGCATGACGGGCGCCTCGACCGATGATCACGAGTCTACCGATGATGACATGAGCCCGGAAACCTTGATCCATGAAGATGGGTCGCGGGATGCTCATGAAGCGGGTGACGGTGATCAGGCGGATTGGGATTTGAGCATTGTCGATGAAGATGACATTGGCGGGGGGAATGGATTGGATGAAGCGGAAATGGCGAATCGGGATCCGATGGATGGGAAACGTTGATCTGTGGCGCCTGTTAAGCCGCCTTCGCGAGCAAGCCCGCTCGCACATTTAATCGCGTTCTTGATATGGAACTCGGTCAAGTGTGGGAGCGGGCTTGCTCGCGAAGCTTTTAAGGAAAGTCAGTCGACGAGGGTACAGGCCATGACCACCGCATCTTCCCGCCCACCCACCGCAGGATAATAATCCCGGCGCCGGCCAATCTCGTTAAACCCGTACCGCTCATACAGCCGAAACGCCGAGCGGTTGCTGTCGCGAACTTCCAGAAAGCACTCCCGCGCCTCAGCCTTGTAGGCGATCGACATCAAGTGCTCCAGCAGTGTCAAACCCAGGCCACGGCCCTGATTTTCCGGTTTCACGGTGATGTTCAGCAGGTGCGCCTCATCCAGAATGATCTGCACCACACCGTGGCCGACCTGCTGTTGACCTTCGAACATCAGCCAGATCTGGTATTTGCCCAGCCCATCGAGAAATATCCCGCGGGTCCAGGGATGGCTGTATGCCGCGTATTCGATTTTCAGTACAGCGTCCAGGTCCGCCTCGATCATTGGGCGGAACGATACAGCGTCACTCATTCGATTCTTTCCAGCGCGCCATCAGCCGACGCATGGCTTGCCAGACATCAGCCTTACGCTGTGGCTCTTCCATTAATAATTCCAGACCCGGCAGGGCCCAGACCGAGCCCAGGCCTTCGACCTGGAGTTCACGGTTAAATGATTCGGCATTGGCCTCACCGGCAAAACGCACCGCCGGCAGGCCGATCAGCCACACGCAGACGCACGGGGCGTCTTCGATGCGAGCGGAGAGAAAACCCTGTACAAAATCGCGCGCCGCTTCAGGGCCCTGATCCATGGTGCCGCGAGCCAGCAGCGGCCAGCGTACCGGTTCGCCGACAATTTGCGGGCTGTCCGGCAGACCGGCCGCGCGCAGCATGTCTTTGAGCAGCAGATAGGCGGGATCGCGGGTCTGGAACGTTTCGCCTGTGGGTAACTCCACCAGCAGCAAGCAGCGACCGGCGCGCAGCAATTGCAGGGCGAAGCGCGGAGGCGGTATTTGCACAGCCTTGGCGACGACCGGCGCGGTCTCTTCTTCGACCTTGGCGTTGGTCCGCGTGCTGGCCAACGATGGGCGCGGCACCTCGATTTTCACCCGTTCGGCCGGTTTGACCACAGGCTCCATGGGCGCCTGAGCCACTGGAGCCGAGGCCATCGGCGCGACGACCAACGGCTCAGGCGTCTCCAGCAGCTCGGGGCGCGAGGGAGCGGCAAAGGGCAATTCGGTGCGCGGCAGCCAGTTGACCACCTGCATGGCGGTCAAATAAGCGCGGCGACGGGACTCGATAAGCAAAGGTCGGCCACTTGTGGATAACTAATAGTGCGGTGATTCTACCGCCCTTCGCTCAAGATCGCCCGCGCTTGATCGATAGAAAAAGCGACAGCCTGTCCCGCGAATGAATCGCATCGACCCTGATGCAGTACAATCGCGGCTTTTAATCGCCAACCAGCCGGCCATTCCGATGATCGAACCCAAGCGCGTCTTGCGCGCCCTCGCTGAACACTGGGCACTTCTGGAGCCATTGTGCGAGCACTTCGACCAAGGCACCTTGAGCCTCAACGAACTGCGTACGCAACTGGCCGCCCAGCAACTCGACAGTACGCCGCAGGACATCACCAGCCTGCTGGACGTGTGGATCCGCCTCGACATTCTGGTGCCCGTGGCGAAAAGCCCGAACCGTTTCGAACTCAATGCGCAGATCCACGACTTCCTCGCTTACCTGCGCCGCGAGCACCGTCTGGGCCTGTGCCTGGAAATCGAAGCCTATTTGCGCCATCTCGAACGCCTGGCCGGTTACATTCAGGACGCGTTCGATATTCGCGATGGCCACGATCTGGCACGTCAATTGCGCTTGCTCGATATGCGCGTACGCGATGTGTTGAAGAAACTCGCCAACGACGAACAGGCGCTGGTGGCCGTCGCCGAACGCGCCAAAACCAGTGACCGGCAGATTCCGTTGCGTCAGCGCTACGCCGAAGTGCTGGCGACCTGGGACGAATACGTCGAGCCAATGATTCAATTGGTGAACGCCGACGGCGCCTTCGAACAAGGCGTGCGCAAGGTCGAAAACGTCCTGCTGAAGATGCTCACCGAACAGCAGCGCCTTGGCCATCTGGTCGACGACGACATGCTGCTGCGTACCCACGCGCGCATCCTCGAAATGCAGACCAGCGCCCAATTGACCTTGCGTCATGCCCGCGAATTGCTGCTGCCGCTGCGTGAAGAAGCCCGTCGCCACAACGCCGTGACCCGTGGCGCGGCGCTGGCCTTGTCGGCCATTCGTCGCAAAGGCATCGATGCGGTGCCGCAAGCCGCCATGCCGATGTTCACCCGACCGCAAAGCACGTTCCTCGGCAGCGCCAGTCAGGTCGAAGCCTACGTGTATGCGCTGGCCCGTTTCGAACCGAAACCGGCTCGTTTCCCCAAAGCCCACAAGACTCAGAAAGGCGAAGCACCCCGCGCACCACGTACCGTTCGCGAAATGCTCGAACGCTGCGAAGACGCCCTGCCGATGCCGGACCTGATGACCTGGCTGCTGGAGCAAGAGCCGGACGGCGCCACCGACGAATTGCTGTACTGGTTCTCGCGCCTGTCGCGGGAGAAACGCTTCAAGCGCGAGCGTCTGGAACGCCGCGAATACCACACTCATGAGCACCAGGTCAGCCTGCGCTCCTTCGCCCTGCTCTCGGCCGGCGACACCGCCGCCGAGGATTCTGCGAGCACCCCAAATGCATCTTGATCTAAACGAACTGTCCCAGCTGGCGCCGATCTTTCGCGAGCTGTTCAAGGGCTACCACGTCAGCCGCCGCGACCCGGAACTGTACGCACAACTGTCGAATTTTCAGGACCAGTACCGCACGCTGTTCAAGGCTTTGGGCTTTGAATTGGTGTGCGACACCCGTGGTTTCTACTACTTCGTGCCGGACCTCGCCGCCGCCGCGGTGAACAAGACCGCGCAACGTCTGGCGCTGTTCACCTTCATCCTCGTCGAGCACCTGGCGGATCAGGGCCGTGACCCGGTCGCCGTGCTCGACGGTGGCAGCCTCGGTCGCGATGAATTGCCTTCCCTGCTGGAAAAGTACCGCGACCTGTTCATCCAGGCCGAAGTGCAGACCGTCGAAGAGCTCGAAGAAAAAATCATGCGCCGCATGACCCAGCTCGGCTTCGCCGGCGAAGAAAACGGCATCTACCGTTTCCTGCCGCCGATGCACCGCTTCCTCGATGTCTGTCTGTCGGTTCAGCAGGACCGCGATCTGGCGGCCAGCCTGCACAGCGTGCTGCCATTGCCGGCCCCGGTGCTGATCGATGACGACAGCGACGAAAAACTGTTGGAAACCGATGACCCGCTGGATTTGAGCGAATTTGAAGTAGAGAGCGAAGAAGACGCCATGGCCCGCGCCATCGCTGAAGAACTGGAGACCGACGCATGAGCAAGGAACGCTACGGCATTCGCCGCTTTGCCCTTTTGAACACTGCCGGTTACAGCCTCGGCCTGTTTCCGCTGGAAGAACCACTGTCGGTGTACGGGGCGAACAACCTCGGTAAATCCGCCTCGATCAACGCCTTGCAGTTCCCGATTCTGGCGCGCATGTCGGACATGAGTTTCGGCAAGTACAGCCTGGAACAATCCCGGCGTTTCTACTTCGCCTCGGACACCAGTTACATCCTCGTTGAAGTCTCGCTGCCGCACGGTCCGCACGTGATTGGCGTGGTCGGTCGCGGTCCGGGCGGTGGTTTCGGTCACCAGTTCTTTGCCTATGCTGGCAAACTGGATCTGGCGCACTACCAGAAAAACGACACCTGCCTGCGCCAGAAAGAACTGTTCACCAACCTTGAGCGCGAAGGCCTCAAAGCCTACGAGTTGAAGCCTGATGAGCTGCGGCGTTTGCTGGTCGGCGGTCATACCTCGATTCCGCTGGACCTGACGCTGATCCCGCTGCGCTCAACCAGCGAACAGAGCCTGAAGACGTTCCGTGCGCTGTTCATCAACCTGTTGCACATGCGCGAGATCACCGCGGCCAAGCTCAAACAACTGTTCCTCGATGCGTTCGAGCACAGCCTGCGTTCCGGCAGCGTCGATTACATCGCCGCGTGCGAAGAAGCATTCCGCGATGTACGACGCATGGAGCAGGATTACAACTCGCTGGTAATCGCCGGCCCGCTGGTTGAAGCACTGGCCGCTGGCGTGACCCAGCGCAATATCCTGCGCGGCAAACTGCACCGTATCTCGCCACTGCTCGATTCCCTGCTCGGTACCTGGTCCGACTATGCGAGTGCACGCAAGGAAGAACTGACGATTCAGGCCGAGCATTACCGCAACGAGCAAGACGCGCTGCAAAACGATCAGCGCGGCGGCACGCAAGAGCTGATGCGCCTGGAACGGGAAATCACCGGCATCCAGCGCTGGCTCGGCGAGTTGTCGGTGCTCAAGCATCGCTTCGCGTTGGTCGATGACGTCAAAGCGCTGGAGCAGCAACTGCTTGCAGCCAAGGATGCGCACGATGAACTGGCCGGTGCACTGGCACAGTCACGTCAGTTCAGCGCCGAAGACTTGGAAGAACGTCTGCGCGATCTGGAAAAACGCCTCAAGTCGGTCAAGCAGCAACTCGATCACGCTGACAACAACAGCTACGCCCGTCTGCGTGAAGAATTCTCGCAGCAGGACGTCGAGCGTTTGATGCGTCTGTTCAACAGCGCACTGTTCAGCCTGCCGCTGGGTGAGCACGGCATTACGCTGGACGAGGACGGTCAGTGGGTCAAATCCATGGAGCTGATCCTCGACGGTTTCAAAGGCGAGCGCTTCGAAGTACCCGGTTTGTCCATCGATATCTCGCATATCGAACCGCCAGCGCTGCAAGCCCTGGCTGACCGTGCCGCGTTGCGCGATCAGAAAGAGCGTCTGGACAAAGAACTCAAGCAACTCAAGACCCAACAGGCCGTCGCCGCCGACCGCGCGGCGAGCAAGACCCAGACCGAAGCGCTGTACCAGCAAGTGCTGGATGCGCAGAAAGCCCTGGAAGATTTCCGTCGCGCGCAAACCCTGAGCGCCGAAGAAGGCGACAAACTTGAGCAACTGGCGCAAATGGAAGCGGCGCAGGACGAGTTGAAGCGTTCCAGCGATGCCTTCACCGAGCGCGTCCAGCAACTGTCGGCCAAGCTGCAACTGGTCGGTCGGCAGATCGGTGACATGGAAGCCAAGCAACGCACCCTCGACGACGCCCTGCGTCGCCGTCAGCTGTTGCCGGCAGACCTGCCGTTCGGCACGCCGTTCATGGACCCGATCGACGATTCCATGGACAACTTGCTGCCGCTGCTTAACGACTATCAAGACAGCTGGCAGGGCTTGCTGCGCAGTGACGGTCAAATCGAAGCGTTGTACGCCCAGGTTCGCCTTAAAGGCGTGGCCAAATTCGACAGCGAAGACGATATGGAACGTCGCCTGCAACTGCTGATCAACGCGTACGCGCACCGCACCGACGAAGCCCTGACGCTGGGCAAGGCTCGCCGCGCGGCGGTCACCGACATCGCCCGGACCCTGCGCAACATCCGCAGTGACTACGACAGCCTTGAGCATCAACTGGCGCTGTTCAACCGCGAGATTAACAAGCGTCAGGTGTCCAACCTGCAAAGCTTCCGCATCGTGCTCGCGCCGAACAAGGAAGCGCTCAAGCACATCGACCAGATCATCCACAGCGCCGGCCAATACGAAGAAGGCGAAACCCTCTCCGTGTTCGACCTGAGCCAAAGTGCCGATCAGGACAACAAGAACGAAGAAGCCAAGGAGTACCTGGCGCGGCTGGTGGCGGCAAACCACAACCAGCTCGGCCTCAAGGACTTATTCGAACTGGCCTTCGAGATTACCAAGGTCAACGGTCAACCGGTCATTCACACCGACATCGACGGCGCCGCCTCCAACGGCACCACGATGACCATTAAGGCGCTGACCAACATGTACTTGTTGCTGCACTTGATGGACCGCGACCAGGCCGGTCGCGTGCGCCTGCCGTACTACCTCGACGAAGCGGCGGACATCGACGAAAAGAACCAGGCAGCGCTGCTGGAAACCAGTTTGCAACTGGGCTTCGTGCCGATCCTGGCGAGTGTTAAGCCGCAGGTTTGTGCAAGTGTTGCGATTGACCTGGAGGGTGGCAGCGGGCCGAACGGTATTTACATCGATGAGGCGGACTGGAAGTACATTCGTCGTCATGACGAGGTGAAGGCGAGCGTTGTAGTGGAGGTTGATGAGCCGGAGCTGGATGCGGTCTGATCGGCGTTAATCGCAAGCCATGAAAAAGGCCGCGCTCCAATGGATCGCGGCCTTTTTATTTGTAGGTACATCTTTCAGGCTTTCAGCGAATTTGAAGGCCTCTTCGCGGGCAAGCCCGCTCCCACAAGGGTTCAGTGTTGATCACAAATTCTATGCTCACTGCAAATCCCTGTGGGAGCGGGCTTCCCCGCGAAGGCGGCACCTCAGGCCCCGATGACTATTTGCCGATTGCGATCTTCGGCGCCCAGGTCAGCCATTCATCTTCGAACTTGTCGAACAGCGGGAAGGTTTGTTCAGCCCGTGCCGGGCTGCCCATGCGATCACCGTCCGGGGTGGCAAAGGCGACACCGCCCTGAATCAGTGTCTCAAGCGATTCAGTACGCACCGTTGCACCTTTGAACAAGCCGTAGTCGAGACCAAAACCGCTGCTATTCCAGAAACGCGTACCGCTGCGCACCAGCGACGCGTATTTCGGCTCGATCAGAATGTGTATCAACACACGATCCGCAGTCTGTCCGAGTTCATAGCCTGTGACCTTGCCGACGGTGATTTCACGGTAGGTCACCGGCACACCGGTTTTCAACGAACCACGGCGGGCGGCACTCAACACCAGGCTCAAGCCGGCTTCGTGCTTGGTGCTTTCCGGGGGGGTGGCCAACGCTACGAAATTCTTCTGCGGGCCGAGGTTCTTCGCAGCAGGTTGCACTTCGATGTATTGGCCGGTCACCAACGTTTCGAGGTTGGTGGTCTTGATCAGACCCAGTTCAGGTTTAACCACCCAGAACTGAGTACCTGCCCGGGCAATGTGCTCCGGCACCTCGGTGATCCGCGCGGTGAGCAGTACCGATTGCAGATCATCAGTGAGGTCGACGTCTTCAATCTTGCCGACATCCAGGCCTTTGAATCGCACAGGCGTACCGGTACGCAAGCCATCGGCGCGCTCAACCTTAATGGTGACCACGGTGCCTTTCTGATTGGCTTCGTCATGGTTGGCGAACAGACGGAAACGCGGAATTTTCCTTTGCAGTGGCGCCTTGGCTTCCGGTGTTTCGAAAGCAATACCGCCAGCCATCAGGCTTTGCAAGGATTCACTTTTGACCTGGATTCCGCCCGTCAATCCGCCCGTGAGCGTGATGCCGCTAGCATTCCAGAATCGCGTCGAGGCGTTGACCAGTCCTTCATATTCCTTCTCGATGTGAACACCGATGACCAGTTGCTTCCTTTTCTTGGAAAACTGATAACTCTGCACGGAACCGACTTTGACCTGTTTGTAGAGAATCGGACTGCCGACTTCCAGAGATCCCAGGTTCTCGGTGAACAACACCAGGTGCAGGCCCGGCGAACGCAAATCCAGCGGCGGCGCCTTGGGCCGTGCCACGAATTCGCGTTGCGGCGCTGAGCCTTTATCGCCAGGGCGCACCGCAATATAGTTACCTTTTACCAACGCTTCCAGACCGGTGATGCCCGCGAGGGAAATCGACGGTTTGACCACCCAGAACTGAGTACCAGTGACCAGGTAATCTTCGGCCAAAGGATCAAGGGTCAATTCAGCCGTGGCACCGGACAGGTCCGGATCGATCTTCAGCGCTTTCAGGTTGCCGACCTGAATACCTTTGTACATCACCGGCGTACGGCCAGCTTGCAAGCCTTCGAAGTCGGTGAGTTTGACCTTGACCCGAATGCCGGCAGCCGCAGCGTCAAAGTCTTCGTAGAGACGGAACGGCAAGCTAGGATCGGTAGGCGGACTGTCTTTGCGATTCTCCGGTGTGGCAAACGCGATACCACCGGCGACGATACTGGCAAGCGACTCACTGCGAATTTTCACACCGGACAGGTTCGCATCAATGCTGACGCCGCTGGCGTTCCAGAAACGCGTGTGTTTGCGCACCAGATTGGCGTAGGTAGGTTCAATGAAAACTTTGAGTTCGACGGTGCTTTGGTCTTGCGAGAGCACATAGCTTTTGATTTCGCCGACCTTGATCTGCTTGTAGAACACTGGGCTGCCACGGTTGAGGGAGCCTAGGCGATCAGCCTTGATGGTCAGGTGCAAACCCGGTTTGGCGTCGGACAAAGGAGGTTCTTCGGCCAGCGCTTTGAATTTTCGAGTGGGCTCACCTTCACCGGGACTGATCGCTACGTAATTACCCGAGACCAGCGTTTCCAGACCGGTGATACCGGCCAGGGTCACGCTCGGTTTGACCAGCCAGAAGCGTGTGCTCGTCTTGAGGTATTGCTCGACATCCTTATTCATCTCGACAGTCGCGATCACGCCTTTGGAAGCACCTTCGTCATCGAGTTTGAGGGCTTTCACCTTACCGACGGACATGCCTTTGTAGACCACTTCGGTCTTGTTGGCCTGGATGCCTTCGCCGCTTTCGAAACGTATCTGAACCTCGATGCCGGTCTCGTTGTAAGCACGCCAGCCGAGCCAGCCGCCAATGATCAAAGCGACCAAGGGCAGAATCCAGATGGCTGACCAGTTCGAGGCCGGTCGGGTTTTCGCTGTAGGCAAATCAGTCATGGTCGTCGTCCGACTCCGTGTTATCCCAAATCAGTCGGGGATCGAAAGAAACTGCGGCAAGCATCGTCAAAATCACCACACTGGCGAAAGCGATGGCGCCAAGATTGGCTTCGATGCTGGCAAGCCGTCCGAAATTCACGACCGCCACCAGGATGGCGATCACAAATATATCCAGCATCGACCAGCGGCCGATGAACTCGATAAAGCGGTACATCCAGATACGTTGGCGAGCCGAGAGTGGCTGGCGGCGCTGTATCGAAAACAGCAGCAACCCGATTCCCACCAGTTTGAACGTCGGCACTAGAATACTGGCAATGAACACCACTGCCGCGATGGGAAACATGCCGTAATGAACCAAGTCAACCACGCCGGACATGATGGTACTGGGGGCGCCCTTGCCGAGTGAATTTATGGTCATGATCGGCAGCATGTTGGCCGGGATGTAGAGAATCGCAGCGGTAATCAACAGTGCCCAGGTGCGCACCAGACTGTTCGGGCGACGGGCATGAACCAACGCACCACAACGGGTGCAGACTTGCTCGTCAGTGTCAGCGTCCTGCTTGTTCAACTCATGGCATTCAGCACAAACCAGAATGCCTGCATCAATCGCCCGCATGGGCATCCTCTCCTGATAAAGCCTGCCAGATCTGATGAGGCGACATCACGACCTCCAACCCGATCTGAACCAACAGCAAACTGATAAAGCACACCAAACCAAGACCTACGCTAATGGCTGCCATATCTGCCAGTTTTACAAACGCGACCAGTACACCCATGAGGTAAACCTCAAGCATTCCCCAGTCCCGTAAATGGTGATAGATGCGATAGAGCAGCAAACCGTAGCTGCGTCCGATATCAAAACGAATACTCAACAAGACCAACAATTGGCAGAGCAGTTTGAGCAAAGGGATTCCCATGCTGCACAGGAACACAATCACCGCAACGCTTTGCATGCCGGTATCAAACAAGGCGACAACGCCGCTCCAGACAGTGTCCTTCGACGATTGCCCGAGTAGATTGAGCTCCATGATGGGTAAAAAGTTCGCCGGCACAAACAACAATAACGCGGCGATGACCAAAGCGAGACTGCGCTGCACGACGTTGTGCCGATGGGCATAGAGCTCATAACCGCAGCGCGGGCACAGCGCTTTCTCGCCATGGGCGAGTTCGGGTTTTCGCATCAGCAAGTCGCACTCATGGCATGCGACCAAATCGTCCAGCGGTAATTCTGACAGCCTTGGGGCGTCAACCGAATCTGGCATAGAGGCTCTGGCTCCGAGAAAGTTGGGCCTATTCTAGAGGCATGAGTCGAAAATAACTGCGCCAATTTGTGCGCCAAACAGATGAGTACTTTTTTACAGACAAAACAAAACCCCTACCTG
>NZ_AKJS01000007.1 GCF_000282215.1 Pseudomonas sp. GM21 | reverse complement strand
CAACTACCTTGAAAAACGCCGATACCGCGCAACAGCGGGTTTTTGCTTTCGCGCATGACCGTCAGGGCCAGGGCGATGAGCACCCCGAAGATCATCGACAGGGCCGCGGTCTCGAAGGTGACCACGGCGCCGGCGAGCATGTCCGGCAAGGCGCGCAGGGCTGAGCGCCATTGGAAGGTGTAGTCAAACATGCGCGGGGCTCTCCAGTTGGGCGGCGGGTTGCAGCCAGGCCGGCAGACGCCCGCTGGCGATGGCGTTGCACGCGGTATCGACGCACTCGGCAAGACTGGCGAAATGCACCTTGCGACCCACCAGCCCAGGGGCGTAGTGGGCGTACTTGCCGGAGTTGGTCATCAGGGTGGTGGCGGCCGGTGGAATCACCGGCTCCCCGAGCATGCACCAGCAGGTGTCGGTGACCAGGGTGGCGCCGAAGACTTCGATCACCGCGATATGCCCGGCCTGGCGTGCCTGCTCCAGCACCGCGCGACCGCAGGTGATGGCGAGTACCACGTTCGGGTGTTTGTGCCGGCCCCGGCACAGCCGCGCCAGATGTGCAAATTCGCTGAGGGAAAAGTGCGGGTTGCCCAGCGACACCACATCCACCCGGTGGTCACGGGCAGTGTTGAGCTCGCGCCAGCTTTTCAGCAGGTCTTTGAGGCGGATTTTTTCCACGGGTATGAATGCATCCGCTTCCAGTACCTGTGTCGGGTCGAGGGCTTCCGGTGTAACCCCGGCGATATGAAACAGCGGCGCCGCCGAGGTGGTGGCGAAGGCCGCACCGAAGGCTTTGAGATCGTCGAGGCTCGGTTGACGGTTTTCCAGGCCCAGTACCAGCGGCACGCGGCTGCCGGCCAGGGCACCGATGTGATATCCGAGCAGCGGGTAAAAGGCATCGTCCAGTTCACCGAGTACGGGCAACTCGATCTGCAAGCGGGCCTTGCGTTGCTCGTCCAGATGGCAGCCGATCAATGGGGCGCGGCCGGTGAGGGCGATGCAGATGTCGAGGTAATCCGGGTACTTCAGGGTGCGTGCGCCGAGCACGCTGTTGGCGTACACCACGGCATTGGATTCGGCCCAGACAATCTGCTCGCCTGCCTTGGGCGCAGTGTCGAGCAGGTAAGGCGCGCAGGTGTAGCTCAGATGCGCACCCATCGCCATATAGGCATCGCCCAAGGCACTGGCCGGCTCGCCGAGGGCCGGGTCGATGCCCAATTCGCGCCAGCGGCGCTGGTCCACGGAAATCGAATTGAGGGTGGTGGGCACCCGCACTTTCGCGCCCCATTGCACCAACTGTTGGGCAAAGCGCAGGCTGGCAGGCCCCGTGTAGATGCAACCATCAATGTGCGCCTGGGTGACGTCCACCAGACTTCGCGCCCCTTGCAGCTCGGCCATGCGCAGAACAATGTGCATGGCCATTTGCGCGGCTTGACCGTGCTGACCGTCGAGCAACGCCTGATCAAACTCGGTGAGCTCGATGGAAGCACGCCTGTCGGTGCAAGGTTTGTCGAGCGCCTGCCAGGTATCACCGGGCAGGTACTCGAACAGGCTCAGCGTGGCGCCATCGACCCGGGCGAAAGCGTGATCGCCCAAGGTCGCGAACGCCTCCCGGCCGATGCAGAGCACCGGCAGGGAACGGGCAAATATGGTCTGCGCCACCAGCACGCCCAGGGTCAGGATCTCATCCGGTTCGGCCAGCACCAGTGCCGCCGGTGCATGGCCGTTGCTGATCAGCTCCATCAACACACTGCTGCCGGTACACGAACCGCGCCCGCTGGGAATCGCCAGCACACACCCCGACAGATATTCGCCGCTGAGCGAGTGGTGGCGATCGATGACTTCGCCACTGCTGGCGTCAACCCCACCCCAGAAACTCAGCCCGACATCGGCGAACAGCAGGGCACCTTGAGCGGCGCCCGCGACCAGGCTGCGACCGGTCAGAGAAACGGACCCAGGCATGCCGGACATCTCAGTAGTAAACCTGTGGCACGGTCAGGTTGGCCGGCGAGATATCGGTGCCGACCCATTTGACGAACAGCTCCTGATAACGACCGGTGCGTACCTGCTGGTTGACGAACAGGTTGAGGTAGTTGAGCAGGCCGTACTCGTTGCGCTTGGCGCCGAGGGAAACGTAGTCGATCACGTACGGGGCGTTACCGGCGACTTTGAGGTTTTTGTATTTACCCGATTTGAGGGTGGCGGCGGCGACGGTGTTGGTGACCACGGTGGCGTCGATGTGGCCTTGGGCAACGGCCAGAAGGGTGTCGTTCTGCGACTGATAGGCACGGAAGCTGCCAGTGCCCCAATTCTTCACGTTTTTCTCAAGGGCGATGGCCTCATAGGTGCCGCTGGTGTTGCCCACGGGTTTGCCTTTGAGGTCGTCGAAGCCGTTGATGCCCGTATCGTCGCGGGTCAGCACCACCATCTGGAATGCGAAGTAGGGCACGGTGAGGCCGACGGTCTTGGCCCGTTCCAGGGTGTCGGACGTAGAGGCGACGATCACATCGGCGCGCCCGGAGACCAGCGCCGGAATGCGGTCCGGGAATGGCGTCTCGACCACTTCAGCCTCGACCCCGAGGATCTTCGCCAGGTCGCGGCAGTAATCCACGTCAAAGCCGGCCGGGTTGTTGGCGGCATCACGAAAACCCATGGGCGGGAAGTCCAGGGTCACGGCGCAGCGCAGCTTGCCTGCACCGATGATGTCGTCGAGCTTGTCAGCCTGGGCGTTGGCGACAACGAGGGTACTGAGAACAGCGCTGAGGGCTACGGCAAATGCGGGGTTTTTCATAGAGGCCTCGGTGAGTGAAGTGCTGTTGAATATCGTATTGGGGATTTCGTATACGATATTAACAATAGCAATCAACGTGCCGTTTTCCAGTCAGAACGGTGAAATGACCGTCAGCCCTTGAAGTAGAAGTGTTGCAGCGGCGCAACGCCGGTTCGGTGTGATGCAGGTCGGTGTTACAGATGGGAGCAGTGGTTGTGCGGGCGCCCCTTTAGGGAACACCGGTGACCGGCCTAGCGCTGATTATCGCGATACTGACTTGGCGACAAACTGGTCAGTGCACGGAACTGCCGGCTGAAGGCACTGTGGTCGGTGTAACCGCAGCGCAGGGCGATTTCGGTGACGGGCAGGTCGGTGTGCAATAACAGGCGCGAGCCTTCTTCCAGTCGCGCCTTGTGAATCATCTGCCGCGGTGTGAGCTGGAACACCCGTTTGCAGTGACGCTCCAGTTGCGCGACAGAATAACCGCCAATGGCCGTCAATTCAGCGAGGCTGATGGGACGCGCGAAATGACTGCGGATATGCGCATCCACGGCGGCGAGCTTCAGGTACGCCGGGTGCGTGGACTGGGGTGTTGGCAAATCCCGGGAGATACCGGCCAGGCCGACAATGCGACCCTGTTCGTCGTGAAGGGCCAGTTTGTGGGTCAGGCACCAGATCGGCTGGTTACCGAAATACAGGTGCAGTTCCAGTTGGTCGGCCAGCATACGGCCGCTGGATAACACCCGCCGATCCTGTTCGGTGTACAGGGGGCCGAAGTTTTCCGGGAAGACATGCTCGGCGGTCAGTCCCAGCAATTGTTCGCTGTGTTTAAAACCGCAACGCCGCGCCAGCGTCTGGTTGACGAAGGCGTAACGAGCTTCGCAATCCTTGATGAAAAACACCACGTCCGAAAGGGTGTCGAGCAACGGCGCGATGGGCTGAAGGTTGCTGAGCAGTGTCGGCAGGTCGCAGGGTTTGAAGGTGGTGAGTGAGGGGTACATAGCGCTGGGAGGTCCGAGGGCGACCTGCGGATCATAGAGGCTCGGCCGCATGACCGAAACCCCAGGCACGGGCATCACCCTGGCGGGGTGTCGTCCAGGCTCATCAACGTCTCGATCCGCGCCGGGCTGTACGGTGGGCGCGACGCCGAGGGTTGCCAGCCAAATAAATGCTGAGCGGCGGCGCCACACACACGGCCCTGACAGGCACCCATGCCGCAACGGCTGGCCAGCTTGGCCTCGCGCCAGTCGCTGTGTTCAGTCAGTGTGGCGTAGTGCACGTCTTCGCAGCGACAGACCAGGGTGTCGGGGCGGGCCAGGGACTTGAGGTGCGGGTCGAGGGCGAAGGCCCGGTTCAGTGCCTTGGCGAAACCTTGCCAGCGTGCCCGGCGTGGCCACCATTGGCGGGCCTTTTCCAGATCTCCCACAGCGCTGTATCCGGCAATCGAACCTTCGGCCAAGGCCAGTTCACTGCCGCCGAACCCGGTGCATTCGCCCGCTGCGTAATGATCGGCGCGGTGGCTGGCCTGCCAGATATCCACCGCCAACGCTTGTCCTTCGATGGCGTAACCCAGTGCCTGGCCCAATTGGATATTCGGGATCAAGCCGAACCCACAGGCCAGCCACTCACATTCCAGTTCGTTGATTTTGCCTTGCTGTTGCAGGCGCACGCCTTCCAGTCGGTCAGTGCCAAGGGCTGCGATGACATGAGTGCTTGCACGGTAATGACGGTTGAACAAGCTGAACGACTGTAGCCATTTCTCAGGCCAGCGCGGCAGTTGCGCGGCAAAACCGGCGACAGACGCGAGTGAAGCTTGCTCGGCGATGCGTAGCACTGTGGCACCGTGTTTTTTGGCGGTAGCCGCACTGGCCAACAAGAGGGGGCCGCTTCCGGCAATCACCACGCGCTCGTCACGCACCGCAAGGCCAGCTTTGATCAGTGCCTGCAAACCCCCGGCCCCTGTCACCCCAGGCAGTGTCCAGCCGGGGAAGGGCAGCAGCAACTCTCGGGCACCGGTGCACAGGATCAATTTTTCATAGCTGATCAGCCAGCCGCGATCGTCGTCTTCGACTAGCAGTTGTTTCGTGCCGGGATTGGCGATCACCCGAGTGCCGCTGTGATGTCGGATATTGGCGTGGGACTGCAAGCGCTCACGCAGCTGACGGGCCTGAGCGGGGAGGCTGGCTTGCGGGCCGTCGCGCCAGATCTGGCCGCCCGCCAGCGGGTTGTCGTCGAGCATGACAACGCGGGCGCCACTGGGGGCCGCTGCCAGTGCGGCGGCCATGCCGGCGGGGCCGGCACCGATGATCAAGATGTCGGCGTATTCGTTCATGCCTGTGTCTCCACTTGCATGCCGTCACGGCAGAGGGTCTGGCAAGCGAGGCGACGGCGACCGTCGATGGTCACCCGGCATTCCTGGCAGATGCCCATGCCGCACAGCGGTGCGCGCCGTTGTCCACTGACCGAGGTGCGACTGCAACCGTTGCCACCCAACGCCAGGGCCGCGGCGACGCTGGTACCGTCGGCGACCCTCAGGGCCTGACCGTCGAGCATCAATTCAGGCATACACAGGTTCTCCGAGGAAACGCTGGGGCAGGTAGGGTTGAGCGGCCAGTGGCGGGGTTTCGTTGAACAGTTGCGCGACCAGCAAATCCGCCGTGCCTGGGGCGGTGGTCACCCCCAATCCTTCATGACCGACCGCCAGCCATAAGCCTTGGCGTTGTGGGTGCTGGCCCACCAGCGGCAAGCCGTCGGGGCTGGCGGCACGAAAACCGGTCCAGGCGCGGATGCCATTGAGCCGTGCCAACCCCGGCATGTAGTGGGCTGCACGCTTGAGCATTTTCGCCAGCATCCAGCCTTCGACCTGCGGATCGGTCGTGCCGAATTGCCGCGAGGCACCAATGAACAATTGCCCGGTCGGACGCGGTTGAATATTGCAGGCCACGGACGGGCCCTTGGCGTTGTGGGCGCTGGTGACGTAACCCAGTTCCACGAGCGTGTGGGTGACGGTGGCGGGGTAGCGGTCGGTGATCAGCAAGTGACCTTTTTTCGGCTCGATGGGTAACTCAGGGCACAGTTCACTGGCCTGGACACCGTTGGCCAGCACCACCGCTTCGGCACTCAACCAGTGGCCGTCATCGAGGCGTACCCGATGGCCATCGACCTCCGTGACCCGTGCCCGGCGCTGGTGGATGTTCGGCGTGTCGAGCATCCAGTTGGCCGTGGCGGGCGCATAGAGAATGCCGTCACCCTTGATCAGCAGTCCCCCTTCAAGGTCCTCGCGCAACTCCGGTTCACGCTGGCGCAAGGTACTGGCACCAACCCGCTCACAGGCGATTCCCTGAGCTTGCAGGTTCAGGTATTTGCTGTGGGCCACCGCCATTTCCTCGGGGTTGGCGGCCAGCCAGAGCGTGCCGTTGTTGCGGTAAGCGCAGCCGTCGGGCAAGTCCGGCGCATGCTCGCGCCAGCGCTGCAGGGAATAGTCACTCAGGGCCAGTTCTGCCGGGTTGTCGTCGAGCACCAGCAGGTGGCCCATGCCCGCGGCCGTCGCGTTGTGCAGACCGGCATCGAGCACCAGCACCTGCAAGCCGCGACGCGCCAAGCCCTGGGCACAGGCCGCGCCGATGATGCCGGCGCCGATGACGATCACATCGGCCACACGGCCCTGGCTCATGGGCGAATGCCCCAAGCGAAAGGATCGTCCTGTTCAATGATCAGACGGGCTTCGGCACTGATGAAGGCGCGGCCTCGAATGGTCGGGATGATGCGCTCACCCTGCCATTCGAAGGAGCCTTCGAACTCGCTGCCGATGACACTGGCCTGGCGCCAGATCTGCCCTGGCTGCAACTTATCGTCAGCCGCCATGCACGCCAGTTTGGCACTGGTGCCGGTGCCGCACGGTGAACGGTCGTAGGCCTTGCCCGGGCAGAGTACGAAGTTGCGGCTATCGGCGCGATCGTCATCGGCGAACAGTTCGACGTGGTCGATCAGGCCGCCGTCTTCACCGCGAATACCCTGGGTTTCCAGTGCCTGCTGCACTGCGTAGGTATAAGCGGTCAGCGTCTCAAGGTTGTCGCCTGACACCCGCAGGCCGTGGTCGGCGATCAGGAAAAACCAGTTGCCGCCCCAGGCGACATCGCCGATCACCTGACCGATCCCCGGCACCTGCAATGCCAAATCCTTGCGGTAACGATAAGCGGGCACATTGCGCACGCTGACCGAATGGTCGGCATGCAGGGTGGCTTGCACCGTGCCCACCGGTGTCTCGATGCTGTGCACGCCGGGCCCGATCTTGCCCATGTGCGCCAAAGACGCCACCAGGCCGATGGTGCCGTGGCCGCACATGCCCAGGTAACCGCTGTTGTTGAAGAAAATCACCCCGGCACAGGCGCTCGGGTCTACGGGTTCGCAGAGCAGGGCACCCACCAGCACATCACTACCCCGTGGTTCCAGCACGCACGCCGCACGCCATTGGTCATGTTGATCGGCGAGGATTTTGCGCCGTTGCGCCATGCTGCCGCGACCCACTTCAGGAAAACCGGCGGTCACCAGACGGGTCGGTTCGCCGCCGGTGTGGGAGTCGATGACGGAGATGCTTTTCATGGGGGGGCCACGTCCATTCGGTTGAGTGAACGCTAGAGTGGCCCGTGCGGGCGGGTGTCGGCTTGATGGATTTAACCGGTGCCGATGACGAAATCGGCACAGTGTCCGCAGCCGTCAGTGGGCGTGGGGCAGATGCTCGAAGAGGGTCTTGCAGACGCCGGCAATGTGCTCATCCAACAGCTTCACCGCCAGTTCCACATCCTTGGCACGGCAGGCTGCAAGGATCTCGCGGTGCTCGTGATCGGCGCGCTCCTTGCCGGCGGACAGGCTCATCTGCATGCGCAGGTAGCGTTCCAGTTTGTCGTTGACCGAACGAATCAGGCTGACCAGAAACGGTCGCTGCGCCGGCTCGTACAGGCAGGAATGCAACTCCCAGTTGAGCTCGGCCCAGCGCCCGACGTCGTCTTCGCCGATGAATTCCTGGCAGATGCTCTCGGCACGGGCGAAGGTCTGTTCGGTCATGTTGGGAATGGCCAGGCGCAGCACCTTGTCTTCCAGCAACATGCGTACTTCAAACATCTGCGCCAGTTCTGCGTCGGAAATCCGCGTGACCATCGCCCCGCGATTGCGCTGGAACATCACCAGCCCTTCGGCCTCCAGTCGCTTTAGGGCCTCGCGCACCGGAATTTTGCTGACGTTGAACTGACGGGCAATATCGTCCTGGCGAATCGGTTCATCCTCGGCAAAATGACCGGCGACGATCGCGTCCCGCAGATGGCGGGTGATGATTTCCGAGGTCGAAGGCGTATTGCCAAGGTCGGGGGCGTTGAGTTTGGGTAGATTCACGTCGGCGGTCGTTTGGAGTGAGATAGCGCTAGGGTATACGAAATTCTTTAACGGATCTCCCTCGCCCCTTTCAGGTGTCAACCCGAGCGCATCGCTCATCAATCCGTTGGAACTCCCCGTACCGCCGCCCCGTCATCTGGAATAAGGGGGGCTGCGGGTATTTCGTGGCGAACCCTGATTACGCTTTTTCATTCAGAAGGCGAGGGACGACATGATTACTTCAGACAGCACAACCGGGAGTCAGCCCGATAAACCCGACACCGGAGGGGCAGAGCAGGGCTTTGAACACTTGAAGGAAAACGTGACAGAGGCACTGGGCGGCGCAAGAGAGCAGGCTGATGCGCAATTTGGTCAATACCGGGATACGGCAGCCGACCAGATGGAGGCACTGGCCCACGGGGCGAAATCGTTCGTTGCTGAGTTGCAGGACAAGGACACACTGGGCATGTCCGACTACCTGTCGGACATGGCCGAGTCCATGAGCGGCCTGGCCGGGAACCTGCGTGGCAAGAGTGCCGAACAGTTGCTCCATGACGGCGCCGATCTGGCTCGCAACAATCCTGCCTTGTTCATAGCCGGCAGCATTGCGCTGGGCTTTGGCCTGTCGCGCTTTCTCAAGGCCGGTGCCGCGCCAGCGGCGACATTCCCGGATGCCAGCGATCCGGCAGCGGGCCACTCAATGCCGACGTCAGGTGGATTTGGCGCGCAACGCCCCTACGAAACTTCCATTCCATCTCGCACCGATCAAAGCCCTGGCGGCACCATCGTCACGCCGACGGCACCCAGTGACCACGGCCACCCTTCGGACTTTGCAACGCCTTCGAGCCCCGGTTCGACAAACGCCAATGGAGCACTGTGATGAACAGAGAAGATCCGAATTTCCCAGGGGCGACACCGTTGCCCGTACCCGATCCTGATGCTTCGGTCGTCGGACTATTGCGACAGTTAGCCCGCGAAGTGCCGGCGCTGTTCACCAAGGAACTGGCGTTGGCCAAAGCCGAGCTTCAGGCCAGCCTTACAACGCTCAAGGCTGGCATTGCCGGAGTCGCGAGCGGGGCGGTTGTGCTTTTGGCGGGGTTCATCATCCTGTTGATGTCCGCCGTCTATGGCCTGAGCATCGTGATGGCGCCGTGGTTGGCGGCACTGATCGTTGGTGTGGTGGTGATGATCGTCGGGTTCGCCATGCTGCAAGCTGGAAAAAAACAGTTCGAACCGTCCCATTTGAAGCCAGACCGGACGTTGGACGCCTTGAACAAAGATCAGGAAGCGCTGCGCAGGAGAGTCTCATGAACAGTGAATTCGAATACGAGTCGCAAAAAAGCCCCGAGGCCATCGAGCGCGATATCGATGCGCAGCGGGCGAGTATCGGCAACATTGTCGATGCCCTGGAAAGCAAATTTACCCCAGGACAGGCCTTTGATCAGGCGTTGTCTTTCATGCAGAACAACGGTACGACTTTCCTGACCAACTTGGGCACCAGCGTGCGCAATAATCCCGTGCCTGCGGTGCTAACGTCGGTGGGGCTGCTGTGGTTGATGATGAGCCAGAACCGTCCGCCGACCCCACGCCCGGTTTATCCCGCAAGTACTGATCAGAACAAGGTCGGGGAGTGGGCCGATGGCCTGGCTGACGGCATCGACAGTGCGCGTGACCATCTGCACCAGACTGCCGACACACTCAAGGAGGGTTACCAGAGCGTGAAAGGCAAAGCGGCGCACCTGGGTGACAACCTGGGAGCGGCCACCGATAGCGTCAGCCACGCCGTTCATGACGCCAGCGACCGTTTGGTGCGCAGTACACAAGTGATGGGCAATCAACTCAGCCATTTGCTCAAAGAGCAGCCACTGATGGTCGCAGCTGCAGGTATCGCCTTGGGGGCGATGTTGGGCGCTGCATTGCCCTCGACAGCGACCGAGCAACGCTACATGGGCAAGTCCAGCGCAGGGCTGGCCGACAAGGTCAAGCAACAGGCGCGGGAGGGTTTCGAGGCGGTGCGCGATACGGTGACAAAAACGACGGATCAAGCGGACGCAGGCATGAAACCGGAACGCGATTACCGCGAAACACCCGATGCCCCAGCCGATCTGTCTCGAGGAATGGGTACTTCCTAAAGGCGGCTATGAATAACGGGAGGTCCATTCAGGCCTCCCGTTATTCGTACGTCAACACCTCTTGTCGGCCCCCATGAACCTGCGTCGAACCCTGTTGATCCATTCAGAAATACCTCCGGGATTGCACTGCCATGAACGCCTTCAGAAACCAGCTGACGCAGGCTCAGGAACGAAGACTTTGTGCGCTGGATTCCTGGCATCGAGCACTCGAAAACATCGCATTGCGAATGGACTCCCCTGAGGCCTGGCACGAGGAATTGCTACGACAATCGGACGAGATGGACCGTCAGCGCATGGTCAGTTGGCAAGAGTGGCGAGATTTGCGAATTGCGGCCGATCAGGCCTTTCTGCGCGCAGTAGCGGGGGAGGATTATCACTCAGGGCACATCGATGAACAGACATCTGAAATTCGGGATTGAAGAGGAATACTTCATCACTGATCTGGACACTCGACGTATGGCCGAGCGGCCGCCCAGCGCGGCGATTGACGCGTGCAAGGCGGCGATCGGCGAATGTTTCGCGTATGAGATGTTCCAAGGCCAAATCGAAGTGGCTTCTCCCGTTTTCACCCGTATTGCCGAGGCCGAACAGTACTTTGTCAGCACTCGCAAATCGTTGCGCTGCACGCTCCAGTCTTATGGTCTTGGACTGCTGTGTGTCGGGAGCCACCCGTTGGCAGACTGGCGTGTGCAAGAGCCCACCCGGCAGGATCACTTTACTCAGATGTTTGAAGACTATCAGCGCGTGGCCAGGCGTAGCGTGCTCTCCGGCCTGCATGTGCATGTTGAGGTGCCGGAACACCTGGACCGTATTCGAGTCATGAACCACGTGTTGCCGTGGATGCCGTTGTTGCTGGTGCTGAGTAGCTCTTCACCTTTTTGGGACGGCGCCGATAGCGGCTTTATGAGCTACCGGCAGACCGCGTGTGATGAGTGGCCGAGGATGGGCATTCCGGAGTACTTCGAGGATGAAGCGGCCTATGAGGCCTACGTCGCCTTGCTGATTGGTACAGGTACCATCAGGCAGGCCAGCGAATGCTGGTGGGGATTACGACCCGCTTGCCGGTATCCGACCCTGGAATTGCGCATGACGGATGCGTGTCCCCGCCTGGAAGATGCCTTGTGTATTGCCTCATTGTTTCGATTGCTGGTTGCCGACGCCATTGATCAAACCCGGCCAGGACGGTTCTGGTCGCCCACGTCTCACTGGATTCTCAAAGAAAATCGTTGGCGGGCGAAACGTTCTGGAATCCATGCATCCTTCATTGTTGAAGGGTACGACCGACCCTTCTCGGCTGAGCAGTGGCTGTTCCTGGCGGAGCAGATCCTGGGCGAGGCGGCGCGGGATTTATGTGTGGAAAACGTCTTTTCCCAAGCTCGCCGGATTCTGCGCAGCGGTACCAGTGCAGACCGCCAGCGCAGCGTTTTCGAGCGAGCGCTGACCGGCACCGAGGATGTTCATAGCGCTCTGTCGCAAGTAGTGGATCAGTTGCTGGTGGAAACATCGCAAGCGCCATGCAATAAGACTCGTAGCAGCTGGCGCAGCCTGCGTCCGGCTGCGCAGCAGTCGTAAAACCTGAGCTTGCGGTCTTGCTGAATCACCGCATCGTCTGATTTCACGACTGCTGCGCAGCCGGACGCGGGCTTCGCCAGCTGCTACAAAAATTGCGTGATTGCCTTAATTGAATGGTGCCAGGCGCAGCGGCTGTTCTACTTCTAGTCTTCATCTACCGTGACTTCTTTCCAGCTGTCATCCGGATCAAAGAGTTTCATCGACTGCGCGACCTTTTCACCCTCAGGCCCCAGATCTTTCTCAAACACCTGTCCGTCATGACTGATCATGAAACTCATCACCCCGGTATCAGCGTATTTCGCCGGCCAGGCGATCAGTGCAAAACCCCGGCTCATCTTGTCGCCAATGAGATAGCTGTAGGCGCCACCCGGTGCCGAAGGACCTTGGCCAGTCAGGATGCGGAAGTAGTAACCATGCCAGGGTTCTCCGGCAATGGCGTTGCCGAACGTGGGACCCAACGGGCTGATCTGACCGCTATCGTCGTCTGCCCAATACAGCCCATCGTGCTTGCCGGGGGCGCTGTAGATATTCTGCGCATACTCAAGTGCGCCGTCACCGTCACGATCCACTGACGCATAATCCATCTGGGCGTCGTGATAGGCCTGCACCGATTGCAACGCGGCGAATTCATTGCGGCCAATTCGACGCGCACGGATTTCCGCACTGCCGGCCTTGATGTCGAAGTGCCAACCTTTCGGGCCTTTTACGATAGGGATAGGCATTGGCCATTTGTTGGTCCCGACCGAGAGGATCATCTCGTTGTCGCTGGTTTTTTCAAGGTGGTGTTGTTCGTGGTACAGCTTCAAAAATGCATCGACATCTTTGCGCTCCGCGCCTTGGCGAGGGATATAACTGCGCCATTCCGTACCCAGTAACTCGGTCAGGCGTTCATTATTGGCCTGTTTCGTACCCAGTGCTTCGACGAACGCTTCAGTGGCCTTTTCGGGCGTTGGGAATTCCTGATATGCCATGACCATGCAGGACCACACAACGCCTGCCGTGATCGCCAGGGACTGACGAAGCAAGCCCATGAGTGCCTTTACTCGAGGATTGTTATTCAACGACGGCCACCCCTTTGACTTTGACGCGCTGGTGGATTGGACGGCCGACTGACTTGCTTGCCGGCTGATCGCGAGGCATTGGGGCGCTGGGCGGATGCCTGGCTGGCCCGGCCACGATTGGCTTGTGCGTTGACTTGGGACGGTGAGCGCGCGCCGGCGAATGCATTGTTGCGGGCACTGCCCTTACTGGCGGCCTTGGTGGTTGGCCGACTTTTCGTCGTCTGGCGCGCCTGTGTATTACCTTGGCGCTGTCTGGCATCGGCGGTCTGTTTCCTGGGTTGCTGACTGGCTCTGTCAGTGCCCTGGCCTCTGTTGGAAGCCTGCTGTCTGTCTGTTGCACTCTGTCTTTCAGCCGCCCTCTGTCTGTTGGCTGCATTTTGTCTGGCAGCGTCCCTGTCTGTACCACCTTGCGCCCGATTGCTGTCCACGCCTCTGGCTTGGGCGTCGCGCGCTTGATCACGGGCTTCGCGGTTAGTGGTGGGAGGTCGTTCGATTCCGGCCCTGTCCATCGAACTGCGGGCATTTTCTCGCTGCTGGGCCCGTTGCGGCGTGTCACCTCGATAGGCCTCACGCTGAGTGGCGCCGTTGAGTTGCCGACCGTACTGTTCGCGGCTCCTGTTGTCTCGATAAGGAACACCGTTGCGATGCGCGGAGTTATGTTGGAACTTGTTCTGATTAACGTTGATTCGGTTGTTGCCATTGATGTTGTTGTAGCGTTCGACATCGATGTCGACGTCGCTATTACCCCAGTCGCAATCACCCCACAACGAACCGACGATAGCCACACCGGCGCCAAACGCCAGCCCGGTCAACAAGGCCTGGCCGGGGTAATAGGCGGGTGGTGGTGGGTAGTACGCCGGAGGTGATGCAGGATAAGGCCAGGTGCCATAGGTGGTTGTCGGGTTATAAGTGGGGACGTAGACAACCTGAGGATCGGCGGGCTGAATGATGATGGTGCTGGCAGGGGCCGGAGCCACCTCTGTGGACGTGCCTGCCGGTGCTGGATAATTCTGAACCGTCACGTTCTGATACTGGTTGCTCTCCAGGTTGCCGGCTGCCTGCGCCTGATGACGCAAACGTTGCACCGCGGCCATGAGATCGTCGGGCTGCGCCAGGAAGGCATCACCCAGGCGTTGTACCGCCACAGGATCCTGTCCCAGCGTGGCCAACACCTGCGGGAAGGCGACGAGCGCCTGTACACTCGGATCCCAGGGTTTGTTCTGCACTTGTTTGACTGCATCATCGCCCTTGGCGTTCGGGTTGGCTTTAGACCAGGCGACGGCCTCGGTAAATTCCCCGGGGTACGTGCTGGCCATCAGAATCTGTGCCAGCAGTGGGTCCGGGTACAGCGCAATGGGCGCCAGCATTTGATCCAGCTGTTCCTGGGTAAACACGGCATCTTTGAGAGGCGCCGAATTGGCGGGCGCTGGCACGGCAGTGGTCGTGCTTGAGGCCGCCATCGCCGCCTGCGATACGCAGAAAGATCCGCTCAAAATAAGGACAGCTGACAACGTGCAAAGTGAGGGAATGCGCATTGCATCTCCAGGTGGTCAGGCAGGTTTGGAGTGAGTGAATCAATGCCAGGGAGGTGAGGTCCGACGTTGCCAACACCAGACCTCAGCTTCGATGCCGCTTCCTAAGCGTAGCAAACAAAAAATTTCTGCCATTTATTTACGTTCATTCAATTCGCACTGATCGCTCAAACCACAGCCGCCCTCGTCACAGGGCACTGGCATCGTTCTCGTGCTCGTCCGCAAACGCCATGAGCACGTCCAGATCGAGAACATCCAGTTTGATCCGGGCGATAAAGGCAGAGAAGGCGAGGTTGGCGGCGAGCAGGCGCAGATCACTGGCCCAGGCCGGAACATAGACCGGACCCTGAAGCCAGCCCGACTCGAACAGGGGCGCCAGGCGTACGGTGTCACCCAGGCTGAGGCGCCCGGCAAACAAATGGCCGACCAGCTCCGGCCGGTTGTCGCGGATCGCTATGCGCAGCAAGGTATGCACGCCGATCAAGCCCGTCAGGTAAGCGGCATCCTTGGTAAACGCCGACCCGCCGTGCAGGTCGGCGCCGCGGAACACTCGTTGGGTGGAACGAAATGACTCCTCTTGCGATTGACCGGCCGCCAGAAAACCTTCGAATACCTGGATGAAATCGGCACCCTCCAGCGCTTGCTGGACCGCGAGCACGCGCAAGGCGAGGCGACGCAAGCGGTTGATGTCCATGCTGCCGGTGAACAGCTCGGCCAAAGTGGCAATACCCTCCTGAGTCTGTGTCGTGCGAGGCGCTCCTAGACCCAGGCTTTTGAGGTTGGGTTGGCGTGCACCGTTTTGTGCCGTGGCGACATGCACGAACGCCTCGTGCTGCAAGAGCTGATTCTTGTCCAGTTCAGAAAACAGCGCGCTGGCGCGCAGGCGGATACGGTTCGACCCGGCGATGGCCTTGGCGGCCAGGGTCGGATCGAGCACGACCGTGACCTGGCCCTCGCCGAAAAACCGGTCCAGTTCCGGCTGCATCCATGCGGCCAAAGCCTTGGCCGGAATCTCGGCCGGGCTCGGTGGAATCCTGGCGCTACCCAGAAGCGCGTCGGTGGTGTTGAGGAAGAACCGGGCGGCGTCCAGCATGCTCAAGTTGAGGCGCGGGTAATGGAAATCCGGACGCCGATACAGCGCTGATGAATAGTCAGTAAAGGCGGGCGTGCCAATGGCCCCCAGCAGGCGACCGGCCGTGGCATAGCTTCGCGCGGTCATGGCGAGGTGGTTCCCGGCGGGATGCGCCTCATCACAATGCTCGACAAAGGTTTCCAGCGCGGCGATATCGGCGCTGTGGTCACGCGGTCGCAGTTCGACGTTCGGCAACTGTGCACGGCCGCTGCGCCAATTCGCCAGGAAAGCTTCTTCGACGCCATCGGGCCACGCCAGCGCATCCAGCACGCGGATCTTGCGGGCCAGACCGGGCAGGGCGGCATCGAGTTCAGACAGGGGCAGGGCGATCATCGGAATCTTCCAGGGAGTCGAGACTTACCGGTAAAAGCTTAGTCGTTGCGATGCAGTGCGTTTTGGCTTTATAGGCACAGGTGCTGCGTCTGGAGACTCACGCACGCTGGCAGCGACAATTTTTTTTGTCACTACAATGAAGTGAAATCGAAAAAAACACCGCTTAAAGCATTGTGCTCTGGCCAATGAAACCTGAACCACACGGATATTTTTCAGCGAGGTAGGACGCATGCCAAACACCGAAGGACAGAAGCGAGCACGAATACTCGACCCCGTCGACCGTGTTACAGAGGTGATCTTCGGCCTGCTCATGGCGATGACATTCACCGGAACGATCAGCGTGGCGACATCGGGTCAGGAGGATGAACGCACCATGATGTTTGCCGCACTCGGTTGCAACCTGGCCTGGGGGCTCGCGGACGCGGTGATGTATCTGTTGCGTGCCTTGATCGATCGCACGCGCAAAAGCACGTTATACGCAAAGCTCAGCGGGGCGGACGCGACCACCGGCCAGACGCTTGTGGCGGGTGCCCTGCCATCGCACCTGGCGGCAGCGGCCAAGCCTGAGACCCTGGAATTGTTACGCAGCCGCCTGGCCGAGATCCCCGCCACGTCCGTGCAGTCGCGGCTTGGTTGGGATGATTTCAAGGGGGCATTGGGTGTTTTTCTGTTGGTGGTGGCATCGACCTTTCCGCTCGTGGTGCCTTTCCTGTTACTCGACGAGACGGCTCTCGCTGTTCGTCTATCCAATTTGGTCGGGATCGTGGTGCTGTTCATCTCGGGTTGGATACTGGGGCGATACGCCGGCGCAAAGCCGTGGCAAGGGGGGATTGCGATGGCGGTCACTGGCGCGGTGCTGATCGTAGCGATCGTCGCGCTCGGCGGATGAAGAACAGAGGAGGGCACGGCAATTCTGCCGCTGCCTCTAAGCCATTACGCGCTGTACACCAAGGGGTTACAGGTCTATGAGCGATTCTAATTCTGTACCTTCCGCCCCGGAACCGGGTCGTATTGCACATCGGGTAGCAGGCGCCGATCAGAAGAGCTGGCGCCGCTGGCTGCCGGGGCTGAATACGCTGCTCACCTATCAAATAGGCTGGTTGCGAAATGACATCGTCGCCGGACTCGTCCTGACCACAATGCTGGTGCCAGTGGGCATTGCCTACGCGGTGGCCTCGGGCGTACCCGGCATTTATGGTCTGTACGCGACGATCATTCCGCTGCTGGCTTATGCGTTATTCGGGCCGAGCCGGATTTTGGTGCTGGGGCCGGACTCTTCGCTGGCGGCCGTCATCCTTGCGGTGATCCTGCCGCTGTCGGGTGGCGATCCATATCGTGCCGTCGCCCTGGCGGGAATGATGGCGATTGTGTCGGGGGTGGTCTGTATCCTGGCCGGCATTGCGCGCTTGGGCTTCATCACGGAACTGCTCTCCAAACCGATTCGCTACGGGTATATGAACGGTATTGCGCTGACCGTATTGATCAGCCAATTGCCCAAGTTTTTCGGCTTCAAGATCGAGTCCGACGGGCCGCTGAGAAACATGTGGGCGATCATTACCTCGGTGCTGGACGGAAAAACCAACTGGGTCACGTTCGCGGTCGGTGCTGCCACGTTGGTGGTGATCATGTTGCTCAAGGGGCACAAACGCATTCCGGGTATTTTGATTGCCGTGGCGGGCGCAACCATCGCCGTCGGTGTGCTGGACCTTGCCACGAAATACGGAATATCGGTCCTCGGCGAGCTTCCACAAGGCATGCCTGCGTTCGCCATTCCCTGGATCACTCAAGCTGATATTGTCCCGGTCCTGATCGGCGGATTCGCCGTCGCGCTGGTTTCGTTCGCCGACACCAGCGTGCTCTCGCGTGTCTATGCGGCACGTTCGCGTACTTACGTTGATCCGAACCAGGAAATGGTGGGGCTCGGCGTCGCCAATCTGGCGGCCGGGTTTTTCCAGGGTTTTCCAATCAGCAGCAGTTCGTCACGCACACCGGTGGCTGAGGCCGCAGGCGCCAAAACCCAATTGTCCGGTGTCGTCGGAGCGCTGGCGGTTGCCTTGCTGTTGCTGGTGGCGCCGAACCTGTTGCAGGACCTGCCCAACAGCGCGCTGGCGGCGGTCGTGATCGCATCAGCCATCGGCTTGATCGAGGTCACGGACCTGCGACGCATCTATCGCATTCAGCAGTGGGAGTTCTGGCTGTCCATCGCCTGCACTGTCGGTGTTGCCGTGTTTGGTGCAATCGAGGGGATTGCCCTGGCCATCGTGCTTGCGGTGATTGAATTCCTGTGGGATGGCTGGCGGCCGTACTCCACGGTGTTGGGACGTGTCGATGACCTTCAGGGCTACCATGACATCAAGCGTTTTCCTGACGCACGAATTCTTCCCGGCCTGGTCCTTTTCCGCTGGGATGCGCCTTTGTTTTTCGCCAACGCCGAGTTGTTCAATGAACGGGTGCTGGACGCAGTGGCTTCGTCGCCTACGCCGGTACGCTGGGTGGTCGTTGCGGCAGAACCGATGACCAGTGTGGACGTGACCTCTGCCGACATGTTGGCCGAACTGGACGAAACCTTGCGCGCGGCGGGCATCGAATTGTGCCTCGCTGAGATGAAAGACCCGGTCAAGGACAAACTGAAGCGATTCGGGCTTTTCACGCAGTTTGGCGAGAACTCGTTTTTTCCGACATTAGGTACAGCGGTCAACAGTTACCTAGCGACCTATCCTGTGGAGGGGGCCAAACGGCAGGATGAGAATCAGTGAGGCGGTGGGTTGCCGGCGTTTTGGGGCTATCAACAACCGAAGCGCCTTGCAGGAACGCCTGGGTGGTCCTATCGTCAGATTTCAGGCGCCACAAAGGTTTTTGTGGCGTATGAGTGAACACTATAAGTGCAATGTCCCCTGAACATCCTTGGTGAGCGAACTGATGGACGAGCGAGCCGACTCAGCGTTTTTTGTATTGGAGGAACATCATGATTCGCAAACACTTCTTGATGGCCCTGGCGACACTGGTTGTCGCTGCGGGTGTGCAGTGGGTCTCGGTACCGGCGTACGCGACCGAGCAGGGATCACAACGGCGTGAAGCACGGGATACGAGGCAAACAGGGCGCTCCGACGCACGGCAAACCAAATACGATTGCAGAAAGGACAATGACAAGAGCAATGCAAACTGTCGCCAGGACAAGCGCAGCAGCAAGCAGGACACGCGCAGCACCGCTCGGGACATCAAATATTAATCGTTGAGGTCAATCCCGCTGTCGTCCGCCAAAGGGGCAGTGTTTACAGTTAACAGTCAAGGCAATACGACTGCATCAAGCACATCGAGCGGACACCTTTGTTTGTCCGCTCGATGTGCTTGGGCGCCTGCTTAGCCGTAATAAGCGGCGATCACAATGAGCGCGAGAAAACAGACCAGCTGAACGCAAAAGAAGGTAAACCGAATCGCCACGAACGTATCGGTCTGCACATGGGATACGTGAACCAAGGACTGGCACACGCGAGCGATCAGGACGAATGTGCACAGGTAGTCCACGGCAGGGCCGTCGACACCCAGGGCCGATATCACGAACACGATGACGCCAAAGACCGGCAGATTTTCCACACAGTTGGCGTGTGCTCGTGTCCCGCGCCGATACCAATCCTCGCCTTCGAGCTGATCGCTGCGGAACGAGCCAATGGGAACCTTCGAGAACAGGATCGCGACCCAGCGGTACACGCCGACAGTTGCCATCAACAGCAGCAAAGTCCAGGTCGCAAACCCCAGCAGCATCCACATCGGTAGGGTCATGGCCGCCATCCTCAATTAAAAGCACGTCATTGCACAGTCGCGCGACCGACGAGCAGTCGGTCGCGCATTGTCGATCAGTGGCCCGTGATGGGGGTCAGTGCGGTTTGAATCCTCGACATCTGTGCTGGCGTTGTCATGCCCGTCAGCAGCCGACCAAAGTGTGGATGCTGCACGCCCGAGATAATGTATTGCCAGCGGTAGGCATTCAGCACGCAGGCTTTGATTTGCGCTGTCTCATCGACACTGAACGGTCGTGAAACATTGCGAATAAAGTAATCGGCATCGGAAGCCGATTGCGCCTGAAGAATGCCGTCGACGGCCGCCACCAGCGCAATCAGATCGTTCACGGCCTGGTCGCGTTCGGCTGGCGAGAGTTTCTCGTGCTCCGACTTCCACTCCAGCTCATCCAGTACGACGTGCCGGCTTTCATCCTTCCAGTGAAATTTGAAGACATCCTTGAACAGTGGGCACAACTCCTCGCGCGGTGCGATGCTCTGTGCGTAGTGCGCCTGTACAAACAGCTCGATATGACAGGTCAGCGCCAGCACCGACCAGGTGCTGGCCGCCAGTACCGCACGCGCCACGTCGTTGGGATCGGCCACTTGACGATACCCCGCAGGCAAGTGCGAACCCATCATTGTCTCCATGCGCCGGAACAACTCCTGGTGCTTGATCTCGTCGTTGGAAAAACGCACCAGCGCTTCAAGTGCCAGCTGATTGTCAAAGACATGGGCTCGACCTTGATCGAGCATTTTGGCACTGATGAAACGCTCGACCAGCCCAAAGAGATACGCATAGGTCCGGCCCTGAATCTGACTGAGCAGACGTGCCTCGGCCCCGTCGAGAAAGGTCAGGCGGTCGATCTGCGAGAGCCCATCGGGCAAGAATTTGCGCGAGAAGTCGAAACTGCGCTCCTGCATCAAATCGCGATCGATCTGCCATTCGGCTTTTTTCGCTGATCTGACAATTCGAGCGTAACGGTCGGCGTTGTCTGACTCCGAGCTGAGTAGGGTAGCGACGCTGTTCATATAGATCTCCTGGTGCCCTCGTCGGTTGAAATGGTTGACGTCGGAGCCAATGACCACAGGTGAAGCATCGGGGGGATAGTCTCGATCGCCGGGTCCGCGTTGGTGCTAATCTAGGTCGCGCCGTTCAGGCGGTGAATGACCAGTACGCCGGATTACCTGCTCAGGCGTCCGGAAAAGAGGGCGGGCAAGTGTTGGATGCGCTTTCGGATGTCTTGCGTGTGATTCGGCTGTCTGGAGGGGTCTTCCTCGAGGCGCAATTCACTGCGCCCTGGTGCATCAACGGAAGAATCTCGACGGATGATTGCAAGCCGTTCCTGGTGGCACCTCGACACATCATTGCTTCGCATTTTGTCGCCACCGGGCACATGCAATTACGCATCGACGGGGAGGCCATCGTCGACGTGGGCGCAGGCGAACTGGTTCTGCTTCCTCGCAATGACCCTCATACGTTTGGCAGCGACCTGAGCATTGCGCCCCTGTCGGCGAGCGAGGTTGTCAAGCCGCCAGGTGTCGGCGGCATTTCACGAATCAAGTACGGCGGCGGTGGCGAGGCCACGCAGCTATTGTGCGGATTCCTCGGCTCTGAAACCCCCTTCAATCCGTTGCTTTCGGCGCTGCCATCGGTATTGAAGCTGGACATTCGCGCGACGGCTTCGGGCGCCTGGATTGAAAGCTCGTTCCGTTTCGCGGTCAGTGAAATCGCGGCGGGACGCGTCGGCTCGGCAACCATCATTGCCAAGCTATCCGAACTGCTGTTCGTCGAAGCCGTCAGCCAGTATGTCGCCAGCCTCCCGGTTGAGCGGCGCGGGTGGCTGGCGGGACTGCGCGATCCGCATATCGGGCGCGCGCTGGCGCTACTCCATGCTCGTCCAACCGAGGGCTGGACGACAGAAGCACTGGCGCAAGAAGTGGGCATGTCGCGCTCGGTATTCGCGGAGCGATTCACGGCATTGGTCGGACAGCCACCGATGCAATACCTCACGCTCTGGCGTATGCATGTGGCGGCTCAACAGCTGCGCGAAAGTCGCGGCAGTGTGGCGCAAATCGGCTTTGCCGTTGGCTACGAATCCGAAGCCGCGTTCAGTCGCGCATTCAAACGTCAATTCGGCACGTCACCTGGCACTTGGCGCAAAGAATCAGCCTGAGCGCGCCGGTCGACGCCGCCGGGCCGCTGACTTTGACTGCTGAACTACTGGCCGTTTGGGTGGCTGAGCCTGGAAAAAAGGGGGGAGTGAGTTGCAGTCCTCAGAAATTATTGAGCGGTTAAACGTCCAGGCGTGACAGTCGGTGTGTAGAATGGTTCAATTTTTAATGGAGTAAATTTTGCAATGGAGTTTGTATGAGTCACGCAGAGTCGCTACCACCCCCCCGTCCCATCCCGGTTTCGTTCAACACCCACGAAATTGACTTGAGTGAGTTATTCAGCACCCTGTGGCGTCAAAAGTATCTCATCGCAGGCATAACCTTGGCAGCCGCAGCGATGGCAGCGGTCTACGCTTATACAGCGACACCTCAGTACCAGACGAAGACATTGCTTCGTCCTCCGTCTATCAAAGATCTTGACGCACTCAATCAGACTGGGGTTTACACACTCAATCCCGAGGAATCACTCAAACGCGTCGGTGCTGCTCTTAACTCCTATGAAGTACGTAAATCCTACTTCGATAAACACCAGGAACAATTCTCCGGTATTGACTCAGGTGACTTGACGCAGGCCTTCGAACGCTTCAACAGCGAAGCGTTCAAGGTTATTCAGCCAAATACCAAGGGTGGCGACAACCTTACACCCTACGTCGGACTGGAAATCACTTATCCGGGAACCGTCGAAGGACATCTCATTCTTAATGGGATCGTGCAAGAAGCCATCAATAGCGAGCGCAATCAGATCCAGGGCGACTTGAACAGTGTGATTGACAACAGTCTCGACACCCTGGAACGCAAGATGGGTGTTGCCCGTGCCAGTTATGAGGCCGACAAGGACTCAACGATTGCTAAAATCAGCGAAAATGACGCTCTCAAGCGCGCACAGTTGCAGGATGAGCTGCGTGCATTACGTACAGAACTGCGCGACCGCCGGGAAAGTCGTATCACCCAGCTGAACGAGTCAATGCAAATAGCACGTGAGCTGGGTATCGTGAAACCGAATACCCCCACGGCGATGGGGCAAGGTGACGGTGTAGGTCAGGGCAATGTTTTCCGTACGGAAGTTTTCAACGAACAGTTCCCGCTGCACTTCATGGGCACTGAAGCTCTAGGGGCCGAGCGAAATGCCCTGCTGGCACGAAAGTCTGATGACCATGCCAGCCCTCGGATCTCCGAGATCAAAAAAGAGCTTCAGCTTCTGGATCAAAATCGACAGATCGAACAACTTAAATCGCGTAAAAACGACGATCTATTCCTCACCACGCTGGTTGATATGAGGGCAGAAAAATCACGGTTGGAACATATCAACCGCGACCTGAGTGAACTGGCTTTGGTCAAAGTTGACCAACAGGCTATCAAGCCAAACAAACCGATCAAGCCTAATAAGTTGCTGATTCTGACTCTCGGGATATTCGTGGGCGTTATGCTCGGCATAATCGTCGCACTGTTACGCGGTATGGTACTTAGCCGCTCTGCCAGCCCCTACGAGGTGAGCACCGAAAAAGTATTTATAGGGCAATCCACCCTACAATAGGCATCAAGGAGTCATGTCGCATAACTGCGAAGTTATGCGACGGCTCTCTCGGGCGGTCAACTGTGGATGAACGTCCAGAGATCGGTATTCAATTTGTCGATTGCGGCTTTGAAGTCC
This sequence comes from Pseudomonas sp. GM21, assembly GCF_000282215.1. Lineage (GTDB taxonomy): Bacteria > Pseudomonadota > Gammaproteobacteria > Pseudomonadales > Pseudomonadaceae > Aquipseudomonas. Next base: position 9,792 of record NZ_AKJS01000007.1, on the reverse strand, counting down.
TTGATGGTGATTGCCTGCTTGTCGTTCTCCAGCTGGGTGCCAAATATCTTGCGCACCACTTTGACGACGGTCTGATTGGTTCTGGCGTCGATGAACTCGGCTTCGATGAACAGATTAGTGTCTTGATCCCGGTGACCGGTGGCGGCCTGGGTCGCTCCGACAACGGCGGCGATCGGCATGATTTCATACCACTTCATGCCTTCGTTCGAAGCGCTGACGCCAGTGATTGCCGCCCGCAGGATCAAGGGGTGTGACCCGGCCGGTGCAGCGGCCGCGCTGGATGCCCTCCGGTATTTTTGGCCCAGAATGCTTTTGGCTTTCCTGGACATGTAGTTCTGCAACTCGGCCAGAGTCTGCTGATTGACCTGCTCATTGGGTTTCGGCGCGGGGTAAAACTCCAGCGTTCTGAACGCTATGGTGTCATACGCATTCGGGTTCCACGACGGGCTCACCCAGCGCATTGCCTTCTCACCCGTGGCGGTGGTCACTTCTTCCAGGTTGTTGTAGTTGGACAAGAAACCGGAGTACTGCTCGGGCTCAGTGACTTGGGAGGTGCAACCGCCGAGTAGCAGGCTGGCCAGCGCGATCCCTGCAAATAGTTTATGGGCCAAGGTCATAGTGGGTTCACTCCACGATTTAGTCGTGCGTTACGTGCCATCGGAATGCCTGGCCCGACCGGATGTGTAAATTGCGCTGCTGTGTGAGCTACATGGATCAGCTCTCAGGGGAAATGATCGAGTCGTCACTGGATTCAGCCGCCAGTTTCAATCGGTCAGCCTTACTGATGTATTTAGACTTGTTTGCCGGTGCCAATTTGGCACTGGCCTTTTTGGCGTGAGCCTTTAACAACTGCGTTATTTTTTTACGACGATTCATGTTTTTTGCTCAGCTTGTACATTCTTGAGTGCTATTGGCTTGAAATATTAAACCAGATACCCGTAGCGCGCTCTTGTGCATTGTCGATCTGGCATCCGTTGTTTCGAGGGCGCTGATGCAAGCATTGGGAAGGGAGCCAATGGTGTTCAGATCCTGCAGATCTGCCGCTTCATCCCCAGTCTGAAAGAAGCCACTCGGGCGTAGGGTGCGGGGCGCTGAATGCAGCGATGTTCAGCGCCATTTTTGAATCAATCCAAAGCCGCCGTTCGCACTGTGCGAGAAAGGCGGCTCCACTGACGATCAGGATGGCTGGTTAGCGGACACCCAATCGGCGGCGCGTTCGGCGATCATGATGGAAGCGGCGTTGGTGTTGCCGCCAATCAGCGTCGGCATGATCGAGGCGTCCACCACGCGTAACCCCTCTATCCCATGCACACGTAATTGACTGTCCACCACGGCATGCTCGTCACTCCCCATTTTGCAGGTGCCGACCGGGTGATAAATGGTGTCGGTGCGCTGGCGTAACAGTTCGATCAGCTGTTCGTCACCGTATAACCCTTCGCTGTACATATCCTTCAGACCGTAACGTGCCATCGGCGCTTGCTGGATAATTTCCCGGGTCATTCGGTATCCGGTGAGCAGGGTCTCCACATCATCGTCGTGCCCCAGAATGTTGGGATCGATTCGCGGTGGGGCGCTCGGGTCTTTCGATTGCAGGCCGACGCTACCGACGCTCTTGGGTCGCAACACGCAGACGTGGCAACTGAAACCATGGCCCCAATGCAGCTTGCGGTTGTGGTCGTCCACCATCGCGATCACCGAATGCAACTGGATATCCGGGCGAGCAAGGCTGGCGTCGGTTTTCAGGAACGCCCCCCCTTCGGCGAAGTTGCTGACAAAAGGGCCCCGTCGATGCCGGACATAGTCGATCAACGCCTTGCCCATCTTCGGGCTGCCGCGCAGCGAGACGCCCATCAAGGAGGTGTCGTGGCTTTTGTAGCTGAGCACGACATCCGGATGGTCCCGCAGGTTCTGTCCGACACCGGGCAGTTCGTGCTGCACCGGTATGCCCTGTGGCTTGAGTTCCGCCTGCGGGCCAATCCCCGAGAGCATCAACAAGTGCGGGCTGCCAAAGCATCCGGCGCTGAGCAGTACTTCCTGGCGGGCCTTGATGGTCTGTCGGTTGCCCTTGATACGCAACTCCACGCCGACAGCTTTCTTGCCTTCCAATACGATTCGCTCAGCGGCGACCGAGGTCATCACGGTGAGGTTTTTGCGGGTATTTCGAATCGGTTTGAGGAACGCGGTGGCGGTGCTCCAGCGCCGACCGTCGCGGATAGTCACGTCATATTGACCGATGCCTTCCTGATCGATGCCGTTGAAGTCGGCGTTATGGCGGTGCCCAATGATCTGCCCCGCCTCGATAAAGGCTTGGGTGGCCGGATGTATCGGGTTCTTGCCGACATAGAGTTCGCCCTCCGCGCCGTGATAGCCGCAGGTTCCACGGTGATTCATTTCACTTTTGCGAAAGTACGGCAGTACGTCGGCGAACGACCATCCTGGATTACCCAGGGCCTGCCAGTCGTCAAAGTCACTGTGATGACCGCGGATATACACCATGCCGTTGATTGAACTGCTGCCACCCAACACCTTACCGCGTGGCTGATAGCCGCGACGTCCATTCAGGCCAGGTTGCGGTACTGTCTGGAACGCCCAATTGACATGTCGGCTCGGCAGGATCGCAGCTACGCCCACGGGGGCATGGATCAGTGGCGAGCGGTCTTCCGGACCGGCCTCCAGCAAACAGACCGTGACATTGGGATTTGAACTCAGGCGATTAGCCAGGACGCAGCCGGCTGAGCCGGCGCCGATGATTACGTAGTCGAATTCCATCACAGCATGATCCCGATGAGCCAACAGGGAGCTGCTTCGCAAGGAAGCAACCGTGGATACCTGGGATGGATTGTTGGCTGAAACCTGCAAAAAATTATTGACCGCTCATGACATTTATTTGATCTTTGATGACATGACTTCTTTGATCAGAACAACATCATTTACCGGGTTTCGCGAAGTGGCGAGCCAGCTGGGCGGGAAAGCGGACCTGATGCTTGAACGCTTCCGCATCAATCCGGATCTGCTGATGGACGAGGACGCGCGCGTGCCGCTGCGTTCGTTGGTAGGGCTGCTGGAGTTTGCCGCACAAGAGCTGGAGTGCCCGGATTTTGGTCTGCGCATGGCCGAGTATCAGGACCTGCATGTACTCGGACCGATTGCGGTGATCGCTCGAACGTGCGCAACGGCGGGAGAGGCGCTGGCGCAAGTCATCCGTTTTATCGGTTACCACAGCCCCGGCATCCAGCTTGATCTCGACCTGAGTGAAGCCCGTGCTCCGCGTTTAGTGATCGATATCCGGCTCACCGGACCGAGCCCGCGACGGCAAATGGTGGAGCTGGCGATGGGGGTGGCGCATAACGGTATGAAGTTGCTGTATGGCGACAACTTCGTTGCCCAGTCGGTACAGTTTTCCAGTCATCTTTCAAGTGCGCAGGCTTACCGGCGCTATTTCAAAACGACGGTTTACACAGGGCAATCCTGCAACGCGCTGGTTTTTCGCGACGAACAATTGAGTCAGCCCCTTGAGCAACATGCCCCCTATTTGCAACACGCACTGGAGCAGTATTTCAACCAGTTCGACTTGCAAGCGACATCGAGTGTCGTCAACCAGGTCGAGCGCCTGGTCTTGCGCATGATGCCGATCCAGCGTTGCCGGTTGCCATTGATTGCCGAGCAGCTCGGTATGCACGTGCGCATGTTGCAACGACGGTTGGCCGAGGAGGGGCGAAGTTTCGATGAAGTGGTTGAAGCCCTTCGCCGCGAACGTGCCGACCACTATCTGGCGGAAAGACACATGCCGATGTCCCAGGTGGCCGGTCTTCTGGGCTATAGCGAGCAGAGCGTGTTCAATCGTGCTTGCCGGCGCTGGTTTTCCATGTCACCGGGAGCCCGGCGCCGTCAGTTGCGTGGAAGCGGCGACCCCTGATGAGGTCGCTTCACTGTCCAGGGCAATTCATTTAGTCGCTTGCGCGACATTGCCGCAGAAAATATTAGCGTTGCCATCCTCGGGTGAGGTTCGCAGGACAATGGAGTAATTGCCCGCAAGCAGGTCTTGCATTTTGATCGGCGCACTTCGGTAAAATGTCCACCCACCGGTCCCGGCATTGGGTTCAGTGTTGACCTTGTCGTTCAGTGCGTAGGCGACGGGGCCGGGTTGCTGGCAGCTACCTTTGTTAATGAACGTGAAGATGCGCGGGGGCATGATGGTCCCGTTTGGAACACCTGTGATGTAGAAGTCAAAGTTGGTTTGATCGCCCACGCTGGTCAACGTGGTCGTGGCATTCTTCCCTGGATTCTGGTGGGTCGCTACCAAAGGAAGGTTCATCGAGTGGTTTGACGAGCTGGTGCAGCCGAAGAGACTTGCGGTGACCAATAGCGCTGCCAGAGGAGTGCGGAGTTTCATTGCCAATCTCCAGTAATGGAAAAAGTGCATGGGGGAGCTATTGGGTATAGCTCATTAATACGGTGTCGCATTCTTGAACATCTACTTTTTATAGCCCTCCCAAAATCCCTGGACCCCCCGGTTTATCAGTCAGACATCGTGAACCCGCAGGCTCACGCGCTTGAGCACCTCCAGGTAGGTGGGTGGTTGCGGTACGATGCCGCGCTGTCGCAAAAGTGCATGCAATTTCGGCAGGCGAAAATACGGTACCGAGGCCATCAGATGATGCTCAATGTGAAAGTTGACCCGTATAGGCGCCACGCAGGCGCGAGCGATCAAGCCGGCGTGTGTGGTCCGGGTATTGCGAAGGACGTCCGGGCTTGATTCCAGACAGGCATGTTCCGCCATGGAGCGAATGCGGATGAACAGCGGGAACGGGGTGATATAGGCCAGCACCCAAACGCCGTATAGCCAGGCATTTCCACTGATCCACAACACGGCAAAGAGCAGGGCGTTGGTGAGGAGCATGCCGCTGGCGTTTTTGAAGAAGGCCCGCGGGTAGTCCCACCAGCGGCGACCTTCCTGTGGCAGGCGCCGGATATTGCTGGTCAGCGACCATTGCAGCACGCCGGCATCCATCAGCAAGCGTCCCGCCAGGAACTTGAGGCCGGTCACGCCTGAAAGATCACGCAGGCACTTGCGCATCAACGAGCGACGAGTCGTAGGCAACCCCGCCACCAGGCAGAGATCGGGATCGTCGACAGTAGAAGTTTTGGCGTGATGGGTCAGATGATAGGGACGGTACTTGCGCAGCTCATTCCAGATCGGCCGGGCGCACAACCAATCCACCAGCACGTCGTTGCACCATTTGCTCTTGAATAAAGTGCCGTGGGCGGCGTCGTGCTGCAAAATCCCGAAGCACAACTGGCGTCCGGCAATGATAACCACGCCCACTATCAGGGCGAGGCCGAATCCCCACCAGGGCAAAAAGTCACGAGCGCAGGCCAGACCGATAAAGGTCAGGGCCAGCACACCCCAGGTAGAACCCACTGCCCACGCGCCCCATAAATCCGAGCGTTCGCTAAAGGACTTGATTTCCTCGCGGCTGAGTATATCGCTGATTTTAGTTTTGTTATGCATGTCTATCCTCGACATCAATGGCCTGTAGCCGGCCTGGGTGATGAGTCAGTTGGCGCTTGAGGGCTGTTGCAAAAAGGTCCGCCAGATCTGGTGACCGTGGTCCACAAAACGTTGGGTACAGGCAAGGAATTCGGTGCGCAGCGTCACATCGACCAAGGGGTGCGGCAGCAGGGGATCGAAAACGATCTGGCGGATGGCTTCGCGGCCGAGGGTGAAAGACTCGCGTGCGGCCGCCTCCAATTTCAGTTGATCGGCGCGCAGGGTCCAGCTTTCCAGTTGCTCGCAATGGCGGCGATAGTTGTCGTTAAGCAACTCGCCATTCCACAGGCTGTGTATTCGCTGCGCTTGCGTGTCCTCGAAGCCCGAGGCCTGGAAAACCAGGGCGGCCGGTTCCAGGCCGAGCTCGATCAAACGTTGGCGCAAGGATTCGACATCCGGCTCGACATTGTTCGGGCGTACATACAGATCCTTGTCCAGTTCCGCGAAGCCCAGCATGTGCAGCGCACGTTCACGCTGGCGCAAGACGTTACGGTCACTGCGCCCCAAGGCGTTGCACGCAACCATCAGATAACTACCGTCCCACGGCCGCAGATGCTGCTCCACGCTGCGCCACCCAAACAGTTGCGCCGAGATGTCCTTGGCTTGCGGTCCCAGCTGATAACTACCGCGTCCCGCGCCTTCAAGTAAGGCTTCAATCGTGAGGCGAGCCAGCGTGACCCGAACGTTGTTTTCGCTGATTCCGAATAGCTCACACGCGACGATGGCTTCCTTGACCTGCAAGGGAACACCGTTTTTAGCGACCAGCAGTTCGAGCACCAGGCTTTTTGCGCAGGGTTTCATTGTCTTTCCAGTTCATTACGCGTTCGGCTGGAAATTATCTCGATTTGTAATATTACGCAATGAGTGATTTAAAAATAAAATCTGTAACTAGGAATGCTTGATGCGGGGAGATGTGGCAGCCGGATGTACCGCTAAATTCACTCCATCCTCATCGCGGCGAGAAAACTTTCGCGCTGACAAATTTCCTCTTCCACGGCCCTCACTTCCTTCATGTAAACCTCTACCGCGGGTGGCAGTGAGCGCTCTTTGAGGTAGATGAAGCCATAACGGGTGCGCAGTGCGAGGTCATGGATGGGTAACGGTACGAGTTCACCCGCCAGGATTTCCTGCTCAAATGTCGATAAATTCCCTATGGCCAGCGCATTACTGGACTCGACGAACCTGACGATTTGCATCGGCACGTCTATTTCGATCGCCGGTACAAAATCACCCGTCACCGCATCATAAGCGCCTGCACAACCCAACGTTGCCGGGAGCAAGTGGCTGGCCAACCGCAGCGGAAGGCGCGAGGCCACCCATGGATAATCGAGGGTTTGCGCCAACGTCAGTGAACGACGTTTCGACAGCAGCGGATGGCCAGGGCGGCAAAACAACCGTCCTACATGCTCACCCACCAGCTCACAGGTGAACTCCTCCCTGCCGAGTAACGTGCTGATTTCGGCGATTCCCAGATCCACTGCTCCTGTGGCGACCTGATGGGCAACCTCACGCCATCCGGCGACATGGGCAGTGACCTTGATGTGCGGATATCGGGCGTGCATTCGCGCGATGCTGGCGTAGCCGCTGGTGACGCTTGGATAGGGACCCAACGCCACCTTCAGTGCGCCGATATCGCCTCCTGCCAGCAAGGCAATGTCACGCCGCAAGTCTTCCTCGGCCATCAACAAGCGCTGGCTTTTCTCGCGAAGCAGCTGTCCAAACGCCGTCAACACGACGCCTTCCGTGCGGCGGTCGAACAGCGTGACCCCGAGTTCGCTCTCCAGCGCCTGGATGCTTTTGCTCAATGCCGGCTGGGAAACCCCCAGCGCTTTTGCTGCCCGACCGAAGTGTGCGTGTTCAATCAATGCCAAGAACTGACGTAGGCGGCGAGGCGTCATGTCATAACCTTTATGTTATCGAAAAGCATCAAAACGGAATTTTTCGTAATCAAATGAATATGCTATTCATGGCCGTACCGGGTCAAGCTGGCGACGCACATACACAGGCAAACCGTGCGCAAACAACGGCATTGACGCTCATTTGCACCCCTTTTTTGCGCAGGAACCATTACATGCATAACAAGACCCTTCATCTGGCACTGGCAATCACGCTTGGCAGTGGCGTCAGCCCTGCGGTTTTTGCTGCAGATGCAAACGGCGCACGTTCAGATTCGGCCTCAACACAAAATGCGCACTTCGATAGCAAGGGCAAAGCGCCGTCGACTTACACAATCGAACTGCAAAATGGTGTGCGCAAGGCACTTCCATTCGCGGACAAGCGCGACTTTGAAGAAGCGAAAAAAGGCTTCATCGCTGCACCGACCTACGACAAGATCATGGCTGATGCCGGGAACGTCGCCTGGAACATGGGCAGTTATAACTTCCTGACTGAAGGCAAGGACTTCGACAGCATCAATCCGTCCCTGCAACGACAGGCTGTCCTCAACATGGCCTTCGGTCTGTATGAGGTGGTTCCCGACAAGATTTACCAGGTTCGCGGGTTTGACCTGGCCAACATCACCTTCATCAAGGGCGATACGGGCTGGATTGTGTTCGACACCCTGATGTCGAAGGAAACCGCCAAGGCAGCCCTGGACTTCATCAATGAAAAAGTCGGCAAGCGTCCGGTTGTCGCGGTTGTGATTTCTCACTCCCATGCCGACCATTTCGGTGGTATCCGTGGAGTGGTCGATGAAGCCGATGTGCGTAGCGGCAAGATCCCGGTGATCGCCCCCGAAGGTTTCATGGAGCATGCCGTGGCGGAAAACGTCTACGCCGGCAATGCCATGAACCGGCGCGCGTTCTTCCAATATGGTGTGATGTTGCCGCACAGCCCCTACGGCCATGTCGACATGGCCATTGGGAAAAATGCCTCCATTGGCAGCATGGGGCTGATCGAGCCCAATCGCTACATCTCGAAAGATTTCGAAACCCTTACCATCGACGGTGTGGAGATGGAGTTTCAAAGCACCCCAGGCACCGAAGCACCTGCTGAGATGAACACTTGGTTCCCGCAATTCAAGGCCTTCTGGGCCGCTGAAAACATTACCGGCACGATCCATAACATTTACACCCTGCGCGGTGCATTGGTCCGTGATCCACTGGTGTGGTCGAAGAACATCAACAACGCCTTGTACCGTTACGGACAACAAGCCGATGTCATGTTCGCATCCCACAGCTGGCCACGTTGGGGTAACGAGCGGATTCAGGACGTCATGCGTGCGCAACGCGATGCCTACGCCAACCTGAACAATGCCGTGCTGCACGCCGCCAACCAGGGCGTCACCATCAACGAGATTCAAAACGTCTATAAGCTGCCCGAGAGCCTGAAAAACAACTGGGCGACTCACAGCTACCACGGCTCGGAAGAGCACAATAGCCGTGCCGTGATCAACCGCTACCTGGGTTACTGGGATGCCAACCCGGCGACATTGATGCCGCTGTCCCCGAAAGATTCGGCACCGCTGTATGTAGAAATGATGGGCGGCGCAGACAAGATCATGACCAAGGGGAAATCCCTGTTCGATCAGGGTAAGTACCGCGAAGCCTATGAAATCCTCAATAAACTGGTGTACGCCGAACCCCAAAACAGCAAGGCCAAGGACCTGCTGGCGGATGTTTATGAGCAAGTCGGCTACCAGAAAGAAAGTGCCGGAGTACGCAACAGCTTCCTCGCTGCGGCGTATGAACTGCGCCATGGCATGCCCAAAGGGGTGCCGCCGAAATCCACCGGGCCTGACATGATCCGCGCCATGAGCACCGAGTTGTGGCTTGAATACCTCGGCATCGCCCTGGACGGCAGCAAAGTCGCGGATCAACACTTCGTCCTGAACCTCAAGACGCCGGACAATGGTGAGGAGTTTGTGGTTGAGTTGAGCAATTCGACGCTGACCAATATCAAAGGGCAGCAAGCGAAAAATGCCGACCTGACGATCACCATTAACCGCTCTGATCTTGAAGGCGTAATGGCAAGGAAAACCGGCTTCGAACAACTGGTCCAGGCTGGCAAAGCCACTTTCGAAGGCGACCCTAAACCCTTCGCGCAGTTGATGGCTGCCATCACCCCGTTTTCCCCCGCGTTTGAACTGATTCCAGGCACCAATCAGTAATCCATCGCCTGCTATACGGTGAAGCAACCTTGCGCACGTGGAAACCTGTCGTGCGCAAGGTGCACAAAACCCGGGAGCGGTACCGCAACACGCCAACGTCCATATATGGACTCCCCCCGGTGTCAGGATAGTT
>NZ_AKJS01000006.1 GCF_000282215.1 Pseudomonas sp. GM21 | reverse complement strand
CCGGTTTCATTAGACCACTACAAGGCATTGCGAGTCGGAACCGAGGCAGAGAAGCAATTACGGCACTACTGAACACCAGCCTTTTTTCTGTTGTCGTTCTAACAGTGGAATCAAATACTGTATAAAGAATAAAGTTGGATAAACAGCCTGCTCAGGCACGCCCTATAAAAACAAAAACGGTACCCTCCATGTCATTTCTCAAAGGCCTTTCCATCGGCGCCAAGCTCCTCGTGCTGCCGGGGATATTTGTGTTCGCGCTATTGATCGTCTCGGGTCTGGCCTACCACGGGCTGGCCAGGCAACAAGCAGTGATCGAGGAAATCGACCAGTTGCGTTTCCAGCAGTACCGTCAGGTACTGGAAACCGCGGCTGCCTCGCAGGCGGCGATGGTCGGGGCCTATGCCATAGGGGCGCGCATCCTTGAATCCAATGGGCAGGCTTCTGCCGAGGAGTTGGAGTCCTATCTGGAAGAAATGCAGGCCAGTGTCGACGATATGCGAGACGGGCTGGACAAGGTGGCCCGTGAGACGCGTCTAGGTGAGGAGGAGAAAGAACTCTACCGCGCAGTGCAGGAGCAGGCTGCCGTGGTCGGCGAAGGCCTTGCCGATTTCAAGCGCTCAGCCTTGAGCGATCAGATACAGGCGGCTTCGCTGCTGGGACGAGTGCGCGCCGACAACAATGGTTTGCAAGGTCAATTCAATCGTCTGCTGGGATTGCAAGCGCAGCTGACCTCCGGCGCCTTTGCCGAGGCCGGCGCCATGCAACGCCAAGTGTCACGGATGCTGGTCGCGGTTTTACTCGGCGCCAGCCTACTGGCCATTATGGTCAGTCTTTTGTTGCGCGCGCAGATCATCCGGCCCATCCGGGAAATCGAACAGGCGTCGATCGAGTTACGCGATGGCGACCTGACCCGGCGCGTGCGGGTCATGGGCCGAGACGAGGTTGCCCACACGGCTCAGGCATTCAACGAACTCATTGATAGCTTTCAGCAAGCCATGCGCCAGGTTGCCGGTGTCGCGGCATCGGTTGGTGCATCCGCAGAGGAACTGGTGGGTACTTCGGCGCGCGTGGCGCAAAGCTCCACGGCGCAGGCCGGTGCGGTGGGCGCGGTCTCGATGACCATCGAGCAGATGAGCGACGGGATTGCGGCAATCTCAAGTCATGCTGAAAGCCTGCGCAGCTGCGCCGAAGCCAGTTTGCGTGGTGCACAAGATGGACACGTGGCCTTGGCGCGACTGCTCGAGAAAATCGACAGCGTGCGCCATGCATTCTCCGCCATCCGCGGCTCGGTGGGCGATTTTGTCGAAAGCACGACAGCGATCACCGCCAGCATCGGTCAGGTCAAGGACCTTTCCGCGCAGACCGGTATGCTGGCGCTCAATGCGGCCATCGAGGCGGCGCGTGCCGGCGAAAGTGGGCGCGGTTTCAGCGTGGTGGCAGACGAAGTGCGTAACCTGGCACAACGCTCCGCGCTGGCTGCCAACTCGATCAACCAGTTGACGTTGAAGCTGGAGAGCCAGTCGGGGATCGTCGACGAAGCATTGAGCGCGGGCACAGTGGCACTGGAGGACAGTGGCCGGCTGCTGAGTGAGTTGGAAAGTACCCTGCAACAGGCGACGGAACTGGTGGGTGACTCCACGCGCGGGGTGGACCGGATTGCCGATGCGGTGAGCGTGCAGAGCGAGGGTGGGCGGGGCATCGTGGCCAACGTCGAGCACATCGCACGCATGGCCGGTGAGGGGGATGCGATCACCCATCAGGTATCCGGAGCCGTGGTGTCTCTGCGCGAATTGTCCGATGAGTTGAATGTGGCGGTGGGACGTTTTCGCTATGAGGCCTGATTTGTTTGAGATTTCGGCGTCCTGAATACCAGCAGCAGCGGTATGACGCCAATCGATAGCCACATCAGCAGCTTAAAGTCATCCAGGTAAGCCACCCAGCTGGCCTGCACGGTGATCATGCTATCCAGCGCTGCACGTCCGCCGGCGGTTAATGGATTGAGCACGCTGCTGACTGGCCAGGCATCGAATAGCCGATTGAACGGCGTAATGTTTGCACCTATTTCGGCGTGGTTGATCTGAGTGTTTTGTGCCAGCAGCACCGTCACGATCGAGATGCCAACACTGGAGCCGACATTGCGTGACAAGTTGTACAGGCCGGTGGCGTCACCACGCAAATTCGGGGGCAGGGTGCTAAAGGCTATGGTGGTCAGCGGGACGAACAGCAGGCCCAGGCTCGCGCCCTGAATAAAACCGATATAGATTATGGTGTTGATCGACACTGCCGGCGTCCAGCCAGTCATCATGTACATCGACCAGGCAGACAGCACCAGACCGCAAAACAATATCCAGCGAATATCAACTTTGTCGATGATCTTCCCGGCAAGGAACATGCTGAGCATCGTCCCCAAGCCGCGCGGCCCCATGACCATCCCGGCTGTGAGCACCGGGTAGCCCATCAGGGTTTGCAGGTAGGGTGTCATCAGCGCCAGCGACGCCAGGTAGGTGATACCGATGATGAAAATAAACACCACGGCCACCGAGTAATTGCGGTCCTTGAACAGCTTCAGACTAATAAAGGGCTTGTCGTGGGTGAAGGTGTGGACGATGAAAATATACAAAGCGATGGCGCCCACCAACGCCTCCAGGAGGATTTCCCCAGAGTCGAACCAGCCCAGTTGTTCGCCGCGGTCGAGGAATAATTGAATCGACATTATGGCCACGCTGAGCGAACCAAAGCCCAACCAGTCCAGGCGTGCGGTTTTGTCGGTCGGGGTTTCCCGAATGAAGCGGGTCATGCCGATAAAGGCCAGCAATCCGATAGGCAAGTTGATGAAGAACACCCAGCGCCAGCTAAGGTGCTCTGTTAACCAGCCACCGAGCATCGGCCCCAGCACCGGACCGACCATGACCGATACTCCGAACAAGGCCACTGCTGAACCTCGGTCTTTCTGCGGGTAGATGTCCAGAAGAATGCCCTGTGACAGTGGTACCAATGCCGCCCCTGCCAGGCCTTGCAGCAAACGGAACAGAATGATTTCTTCCAGGGAGCGGGCGATGCCACAGAGCACTGAGGCCAATACAAACCCGAAGATCGACCACAGCAACACCCGCTTGCGACCGAAGCGCCGGGCAAGAAATGCCGAGGGCGGTGTCATGATGGCGGTGGCGACGATGTAGGAAGTCAGCACCCAGTTAATCTGATCGGCGCTGGCCGATACGGCGCCCTGCATATAGGGCAGGGCGACGTTGGCGATGGTGGTGTCCAGAGCCTGCATGACCACCGCCAGCACCACACACAATGTGATCAGCAACCGCAGCGGCGAGGGTGGCAGTGGCCCAGTCACTTCACTCATGATGGCGTGCGAGCAGGTTTGCCAGCGGTTTGGGCAGACCACGGGCTGTGCCGGTATCGATTTCAACCACGGCGCTCATGCCATGGCGCAGGGCAGGTTTGCCCGCAGAGTCGTCAATACGGATCCGTACGGGAATGCGCTGCACAACCTTCACCCAGTTGCCCGTAGTGTTCTGTGCCGGCAACAGCGAAAAGCTCGAGCTGGAAGCCGGGCTGATGCTTTCCACGGTGCCATGCCAGGTCACACCGGGGTAGGTGTCCACTTCAATAGTTACATCTTGGCCAACGTGAGCATTGGTCAGCTCGGTTTCTTTCGGTGACGCGGCCACCCACAAGAGTTCGCTGGACACCAGGCTGAAACCCGGTTGTGGCGGTTGCAGGTATGCACCCACTTGCAGCGAGTCAACGTTGGTCACGATGCCGTCGAAGGGGGCGGTCACCACGGAGTTGCGCAGATTACGTTCGGCTTCCTTCAACGCTGCTTGTGCTTGCAGGTAGGAGGGGTGTTGCTCAATAGGTCTATCCAGTTGCCCACCCAGTTGGGCCAGCGACGCGGCAGCCTGGGCCTTGGCAATCGACACCTGCTGGCGGGTATTGTCGAGGCCTTGGTGGGCGTCGTCATAGAGTGTCTTTGATACGGCGGCAACGCTGATCAACTTTTCCAGCCGTTGGAAATTGGTCTGATAGTAAGGCAGCTTGGCTTCAGCCTGGGCGATCTCGGCCAACGATTGGTTGTAGCTGGCCTTGAGAAAAAGGATCTGGTTGCGTGCGCTTTCCAGCTGCGCCTTGGCGCGGGCCAAGGCGATTTCAAAAGGTTCGGGCTTGAGTCGGAATAGCACCTGACCCTTGCTCACGGCTTGGTTGTCATGCACTTCAATGGCCGCGACGATCCCGGCCACATCGGTGGAAACCCCCACTCGTTCGGCCTGGATATACGCGTTGTCAGTGCTCACCACCTGGCCACCCAATACATACCAGGCGGCACATACCGCGACGGCGATGGGAGCCAGCAGAAACAGGCGGATGCGCCGGCGTCGCCGTGCCGGGTCAGTCGGTTCTTGAGCCGGGCTATCAGGGGCCGGAGCTTCGGGTGCCGACACCTGAGGTTTTTCCAGTGGCTCGAGCGGTCTGGCTTCCGCGTGCACGGCAGGTCGCTGCAATGTTGGCTCAGCCATGCTTCACCTCGCCCGCCGCACAGACTGTGGATTCCTCCACGGGCTGACCGCAGGCAGTCAGCAAGTGTTCACGCATACGTTCGAGGAACTGCAGCAATTGGTCGTGCTCCTGGGTGGAGAAATCCGCCATGGTTTCCAGTCGGGTTTGCTCGCCGATGGTGCGCATGAATTGCAGCAGCGGATGGGCAGCCGGGGTGAGAAATAACAATGAGTAGCGGCGGTCGGTGGGGTGATTGCGGCGCTCGATCAAGCCGCGCTCCTGCATTTTGTCCAGCAAGCGCATCAGCGTGACGGACTCGATTTCCAGCAGGTCAGCCAAACCTTTTTGGTGGATGCCCTCATGAATGGAAAGCTTGGCCAGGACTTGCCATTGAGAGCGCGTGAGACCGGCTGCGCGAGCCCATTGTTCGAAGCGTTTACGCATCAAACGGGCTACGTCATGGAGCACAAAGCCGAGGGTGGATTGAGTCATCGTCAGCGCGCCTTTAAGTCAATGAGCATGCTCATGGTAATCAGGCTTATGGTTTGTTCGCTAGCGAATTTTCATAAAAATATGATCACAAAAGACATAACTGTATATTTTATGTCGATGAATAAGCTTGAGTGCGTGCTATGAGCTTTTTTTTTCTTGCTTGTTCAAAACGTTTACGGTGTTTTGTTCGGGTTTTGTGTATTTCGACAAAAAACGTAAAACTGTATATTTTAGTTTGCCCTATTAACTTCGAAGCGCTACCGTTACCGCAGACTGCGTTAAACGCTATTGCCCAAAACACAATAAAAATGAGGCAACCCGATGATGACCCCAGGCTGGTGGGCCATGGCGCTGTCCGAGGCCGTAATTGATCAAACGCCATTGGCAGTAGCCTTTGGGGGCGAAGAACTGGTCCTGTTCCGTAACGCCGCCGGTCAAGCCTTTGCATTGGAAGACCGTTGTCCACATCGGCGCGTACCGCTGGCGTTGGGTCGAGTCGTCGAGTCCGGTTTGCAATGCGGTTATCACGGCTGGACCTTCGATGGCGCCAATGGAGCCTGTACACAGATCCCTAATCTGCATGCCGGTGAACGCGTACCTGCGCGATACGCCGCGCGAGCCTTTGCGGTGAGCGAGGCCAATGGTTTTGTCCACGTATGGTTGGGTGAGGGGACACCGCAAGTTGAATTGCCTAGCAGCGATTACCAGCCGAGCGGGCGCGAATTTACCGGTTCCACCATCGTCAACATGAGTCACGACCAGTATCTGGCTGCGATGCTCGACGGCCCGGAATGCTTGCTCGGTTTTACCCATGTGCGCCTCACCGATTTTTTCCTTGGCGATCTGCGCAGAGAGCAGGGGCGTGTGGTTCTGGAGCGCGGCGCGGTATGGAGCACACAATTTCTGCCGTCGCAGTTTGTGGTGGATTACCCCTTGATTGTGCGCACCGCCGTCGCGTTGCAAGGCGGCATTATTCGTGTGGATTTGCTCAGCGAAGACGAGTTACCGCTCATCACACTGATGATCTCGAGCGGGGTCAACCGTCGTGGCACCACCAGCCTGTGTTGGCGAGGTTTCATGCATGAACAGGTGCCGGCCAAAGCACCATTGCGTTGGCGAGTCGCACGCCTGCGCAAACGGGCGCCTTTCAGAGTGAACGGTCTAATTGATGGGACGGCCATCGCGGCCTTGCTTGAAGCCTCGTCCCGCGAGCTGAGAACCTTGCGCCAACCGCACTTGATTCCCGTCAGCGCAGTCATCTAAGCACTGGAGAAACCACTATGCATGCCGTGCCTTCCTCCACCGATACCCTCCCTGGCAAAGTGCGGGGTGACTGGACGCCGATCAACTATGACCTGCATGACACCTGGTTCCCGGTTTCCCATAGCCGTGACCTGAGCGCGCGCCCCATCCGCCGCATCATTCATGCTCAGCCTTACTACCTGTGGAGGGACAACGGGCAGGCGGTGGCAGCTGAGTTTCACCCCCATCGACCTGACAAGACCCCGGTACTGACCGCGTTTACGGGAGGTCGCGGGTTTTATCCATTGGTGGAGCGTTACGGCTACATCTGGGCCTGGTACGGCAACCCGGATAATGCCGACGCGCTATTGCTGCCGCATATTCCGTTTCTACCGCAGGATGGCAGTCTTCCCGGTTACACCCAGCGCACGGTGCGTTTCGATGCGACTTCGGCGCTCTCGGTGGAAAACCTGATTGACCTGACTCATGCCGATTTTCTGCATGCCAATACCATTGGCGACGGGATCAGTGAGTCGGACGTAGTGGAGGTGCAATGGACCTCAGAAACCGTGACCCGTACCCGTACCGTGGCACAAAAGTCAGTTGCGCCGATCATGCGCTGGGTTGGCGGCGTGCGTGCCAAGTACCAGGATTTTCGCGCAGTGCTGCACATCCATTTACGCAGTAACGTGTGCATCTCCTATCCGCGCTTTCGCCCCGGGTATGACGTGCCTAACCTGCAACCCTTCTTGCCGGTGGGCAAACATCGTTCGCGGTGTGACGTCACCTTCAACACCACCGCTGCACCGGCGCCGTTTCGCTATGTGATGCCGCGCATCAACTACATCATCCAGCCACAGGACAACTCGGTGGTGCGTCCGCAGAATCAACGCTATTTCGATACAGACGAACGTCGGGATTTGCACTCGCGTTTTGATACGCCGGGTACTCGTTATCGCTACCAGATGGAGCAGTTGGTCGAACGCCAGCGCGCCGGCCAATTTGCCTATGGCAGCGACGCTGAACCCGGGCGCGATATCAGTGCCTTGCTGGGCATGAACGACTGACGCCATCAGGCGAGGAGTACTGCAATGGATCTGGGAATTGGCGGGCGTATTGCCGTGGTGTGCGCATCCTCCCGAGGGCTTGGCAAAGCCTGTGCGCTGGCATTGGCGCAGGAGGGGTGCGATGTGCTGATCAATGGCCGTGATGCCGAGACCTTGGCACAAACCGCGCAAGACATATTGAGCAGTACTGGCCGGTTGCCCCGTACGGTGGTCGCAGACCTGTCCACCATGGCTGGGCGCCAGGCGCTCCTGGCCGAGTGTCCGGTGGTGGATATTCTGGTGACCAACAACGGCGGCCCGGAGCCTGGCCGTCTGGAAGACTGGGACCACGCCGCCTGGCTCGCCGCCATCGAGGCCAACATGCTTTCAGGCATTCTGCTGATTCAGGCGGTGGTGGGCGGCATGCGCGAGCGCGGTTTTGGCCGCATCGTCAATATCACGTCGGCGATGGTCAAGTCGCCACGTTTGCCCTTGGGACTTTCCACGGCTGCGCGTGCTGGGCTGACGGCTTTCTGCAAAGCGCTTTCAGTCGAGGTCGCGCGGGATAACGTGACCATCAACAATCTGCTGCCCGAGCGTATTGAAACCGACCGCCTGCGGTTCATGACCGAGCAGTTGGCCAAGCATCGGCAACTCAGTGTCGAGCAGGCGCGGGTGGAAATGCTCAAGCCGATAGCGGCGCGTCGATTTGGCCAGCCAAGTGAATTGGCGGCAGCCTGCGCGTTTCTGTGTTCGGCTCAGGCCAGCTATATCACCGGGCAAAACCTGCAGATCGACGGCGGCAGTTACTCTGGGCTGATTTAGCGGCCCCGGTAATCCTTCCAATCGGCTGGCGGCTCTTCGCTGGCGTCGAAGTCCAGTTCCACTTCAACCCCGTTGGGGTCCTGCATGAACAGCTGCCAGGTGCGCTCCGCACCTGGAGCACGAATGATCTTGAAGCGCACGCCTTGCTTGGCCAAGAGCGCGCACATCGTCTGCAAGCCACTCGCACGAAAGGCCATATGGTCGAGCACGCCACGGCGCGGCTCCGGCATTTGCGCGACGCCCACTACATGCAGGACTGGCTGGTTCTGGGTGTACAGCCAAAAGCCGGGTACCGGGAAGGGCGGGCGTGGCCCTTCGACCAGGCCCAATACATCAACGTAGAAATCCCGTGTTGCGGCCAACTGGTCAGAGACGATGGTGAAGTGGTCCATGCGCAGGATCATGTCGAGACCTTTGATTGTAGTGTTGAACGAATTGCAAAATATTGTTCATATTTAGACTTATGATTCTATATTCGAAATACTAATCTACCTATGGAATTTTCTTCGGTGCCTTAGAGTTTCGCCATGGATTCGTTCTGCAGCTTCGCTGCAAAACGCTTTGAGCAGAGCAAGTCACTGAAAGGTGCTGTATGAGCCAGGCAATCCTCGAAGGAATTCGCGTCATCAGCTTGTGTTCCGGCATTGCCGGTTCAGCCGCCGGCTTGCAATTGTGCGAAGCGGGGGCTGAAGTGGTGATGGTTGAGTCACCCGGCAATCCGGCCCGAGATCAACAGGCACTCTTCGCGGTGCTGAACCGCGGCAAGCGTAGCGTCACCCTTGACCTGGAAAACCCTGCCGACCGCCAGCAGTTGCGATCTCTGCTAGCCACCGCCGATGTGCTGCTGCACGACTTCACCCCCGCAATGGCGCAGACCCATGGTTTGGCAGATGCGGTGCTCATTGCAGACTTTCCTCACCTGATTATTTCCGCAATCGGCGGCTGGCCCCAACGGCATGTGCTGGCGAATGCCACCCCTCGGGAAACGTTGATTTTGGCGCGCCTGGGGCTGTTGGACGAGCAGCCTGCTCATCGTCCCGGTCCGGTGTTTATACGCATGCCATTTGCCAACTGGCTGGCCTGCTGGCTATGTGTGGTCGGGGTAATGGCGCGTTTGCTCGCACGTGATCGTGATGGTTGTGGCGGCATCGCCCATACGAGTTTGGCCCAGGCAGCACTGGTGCCAATGACCATGCATTGGACCCGCGCACAAACGCCGACGCCGGTCTTTGCCAAGGGTCTGGATAAACACATCCCGATTCCATTGCACCTGTGCGCTGATGGTCGCTGGCTGCATGTGCACTATTCGCCGGACAAATCACCTTGGATGGCCGCTGCGCTCAGTGAGCTGGGCGAAACCGAAGTGGCTCGCTTGAATGCGCTGTGGCCGCCGAGTCATGTGGCGCCTAACTTCGGCGCCAACAAGGCGATCATCGCCACACGGCCGGCGCAGGATTGGGTCGAGCATTTCTGGCAACACGATGTGGCCGCGCAAATTGCCGGTGCCTTTGGCGATATCTACTTCGATGAGCAAGCACGCCTCAATGGCTATGTGGTTGAAGTTGACGATTTGCAACTGGGCAAGACGTTGCAACCAGGCCCAGCCTGGAAGGTGCAGCCACCTGCGCGAGTCGGCAGTAGCGCGCCGCAGGCGGGTGAAGGGAATGACGAACTGACAGGGCACGACGTTGTGGTCCCGATGCAAGGGCAAACCTCTAATTCCGCCCCTCTGCCACCGCTGCACGGTTTGAAAGTACTGGACCTGGGTGCCTACCTGGCCGGGCCGTTTGCTTGCATGCTACTGGCGGATCTGGGCGCCGAGGTCATTAAAATCGAAGCACCCAAAGGCGATGCCATGCGTCGTCTGGAGCGGATTTTCAGCGGTACTCAGCGGGGCAAGTTGGGGGTGGCGCTGCAATTGGGTGATCGGCAAACCGAGCCCGTCGTTGAGGCGTTGGCACGTTGGGCCGATGTGGTGCACCACAACATGCGGCTGCCGGCCGCACGCAAACTCAAGGTTGACTACGAGAGCCTCAAAGCACTTAACCCGCGGTTGGTGTATTGCCATGTCAGCGCCTATGGGCCGACCGGACCGCGTGCGGATTGGCCGGGCTTTGACCAACTGATGCAGGCCTCCTGCGGCTGGGAAGTGGAGCAAGGCGGTGAGGGGCAGGCGCCAATGTGGCTGCGCTTTGGTGTGGGCGATTTTTTTGCTGGCTTATCCTCGCTCTATGCCTTGCTGCTGGGGTTGTACGCGCGCAATCGTAGCGGCGCCGGGCAAATGGTCAGCTCCTCATTGTTGGGCGCCACGTTACTGTCGATGAGCGAAACGGTGGTGCTGGAAGACGGCAGCCTCACGCCCGTCGCCCACATGGATGCGCAGCAGACGGGGCTGAGTGACGCACATCGCCTGTATTTGTGTAGCGATGCCTGGCTGGTGGTGGCCGCGCTGCGGCCTGATGAAGTACAGCGTTTCGCCGCACTGGTGGGCCATCAGCCGCAAGACTATTTTGCAGGGCTCACCCGGCAAGCGGCACTCGCAGCTTTGGCGGCCGCGCAGGTTCCAGCGCAGGCCGTGCTGGAGGCGCAGATGGATGCGTTTCTCGACGGTCCCGAACACGCCGCCGCGGGTCTGCATGCCCATTATTCCCATGCGGTGTACGGCGACCTGCAACAGATCGGTGCGTTCTGGGATTTCGGCAACTTACCGCTGTCGCTACAGCGCCCGCCACCGGCCCTTGGCCAACATACCCGGCAAGTGCTGGAAGCGCTCGGTTTTACCCGCAGTGAGCTTGAGCACTTGGCCTCAGCCGGTCTGGCAGCACTGTAACGGCCGGCCTGTTATTCGGCAGCCTTCATTGACAAGCACAAGGAACACCCATGTACGAGTTGGATTTCAGTGGCAAAACCGTGCTGGTGATCGGCGGTTCCAGTGGCATCGGCAATGGCATTGCGCAGAACTTTCGTCAGCGCGGTGCAGAGGTTTATGTCTGGGGCACGCGAGCCTCTGCGGCGGCGTATCAGGATTCTTCCGATTCAAACCTTGAAGGCCTGCACTACGCCCAGGTCGACGTCGCGGATGCAGCGTTGATCGAGGCCGCGAGTGTGCCATTCAGCCGCCTCGATGTGCTGGTGCAAGCACAAGGCACGGTGCTCTACGACCGTCAGGAATTTCTGACCGAGGGCTTCAAGCACGTACTCGACGTCAACCTCACCAGCCTGATGGTGTGTGCGCAGAAATTTCACCCGCTGTTGATGCAAGCCAAGGGCTCGATGATCACCGTCAGCTCGGCAGCAGCCTTCCACTCCACCCGTGGCAATCCGGCCTACAACGCCTCGAAAACCGGCGCCTTTGGACTGACTCGCACCCTGGCCGAAGCCTGGGCCCGTGACGGTATCCGGGTTAATGGGATTGCCCCGGGGTTGGTGGAAACCAAACTGACACGGGTGACCACCAGCAACCCTAAACGCTTGGAAGGCGCGCTACGTGCGATTCCTCAAGGGCGTCTGGGTACGCCTCAGGACATGGCCAACGTGGCGCTGTTTCTTGCCTCACCGCTGGCCAGTTATGTGCTCGGCCAAACCCTGTTGGTCGACGGCGGCATGCTGCTCGCTTGATCACTATTTGCTAGGAGAAACACCATGGCCTGGGACTTTCAGACCGACCCCGAGATTCAAGCGGAACTGGATTGGATCGAGCAGTTTGTACGTGAGGAAGTCGAGCCTCTCGATCATGTGTTGGGCAGCCCTTGGAATATCCATGACCCGTTGTTCAAACAGCTGGTCAAACCGTTGCAGGCGCAGGTGAAAGCACGCAAATTGTGGGCGTGTCACTTGGGCCCGGAAATGGGCGGGGCAGGGTATGGCCAGGTGCGCCTGGCATTGATTAACGAAATTCTCGGCCGTTCGCTGTTTGGCCCGATTGTATTCGGCTGCCAGGCACCCGATTCCGGCAATGGTGAAATCCTCGCCCATTACGGCACTCCGGCGCAGAAGCAGCGCTACCTGCAACCGTTGCTTGATGGCGATATTGTTTCCTGCTTCGCCATGACAGAACCGCAGGGCGGTGCGGACCCAGCGGTGTTCACCACCGAAGCGGTGCGCGATGGCGATGACTGGCTGCTGAGCGGCGAAAAATGGTTTGCCTCCAACGCCCGTTACGCAGCGTTCTATATCGTGATGGCGGTGACCGATAAAAGCGTCTCGGTGTACGAAGGCATGTCGATGTTTATCGTTGCTGCTGACGCACCTGGGGTGAGCATTATCCGCAACGTCGGTATCGCCGATGACCCGGCCGCCACCCATGCTTATCTGTCATTCGACAAGGTACGAGTGCCCGCGAGCGATATGCTCGGAGCACCCGGTCAGGCGTTTGTTGTGGCTCAGGTGCGGCTGGGTGGCGGGCGCGTGCATCACGCCATGCGCGTCATTGGCCAGGCGCAAAAAGCCCTAGATGCGCTGTGTGAACGATCCCTGTCGCGCAGTACTCAGGGCAGTCGTCTGGCGGACAAGCAGATGATTCAGGAAAAAATCGCCGACTCATGGGTCGAGCTGGAACAATTTCGTTTGCTGGTGATGCGCACGGCGTGGCGTATCGACCAGTATCAGGACTACAAGCGGGTGCGCAAAGACATCGCCGCGGTGAAGTCTGTCATGCCCAAGGTGCTGCATGACATCGCCGCACGCGCCCTGCATGTGCATGGCTCGTTGGGGGTCAGCGAGGAAATGCCGTTTACCGGCTACATCGTGCGCTCCTTCCAGATGGGACTGGCCGACGGGCCTACCGAGGTACACAAAGTCACGGTCGCCAAACAGCTGCTGCGCGATTATCAGCCCTGCGACGAATTATTCCCCGCTTACCACCGGCCCACTGCCGCGGCCCGTGCTCGGGAAAAATACGCCGACGTGCTGGCCACCCTTGGCGAGCGGGACGCATGAACGATTGGCAAGATTTGGTCGACCTTGAGCGTTTGGCCGATTGGATGGATACCCAAGGCCTGGAAAGCGGTTCGATCGAGGCACCGATACGCTTGACTGGAGGCACGCAAAATTTGTTGCTGCGCTTTCGGCGTGGTTCGCGTGAATTCGTATTGCGACGGCCTTCCAGGGAGTTGCGCGAAGTCGGCGGCAAAACCATTGCCCGTGAAGCACGTTTGCTCAAGGCATTGGCCGGCTCACAAGTGCCCCATGCCGGTTTGATAGCCGACTGTGTTGATCAGACTGTTCTGGGCGCCAGTTTCTATTTGATGGAGCCGGTGCAGGGTTTTAATCCCAACTGCGCGGCGGGTTTGCCGACGCCGCATGCGCAGCAGCCTGCAATGCGCAGGCGCATGGGGCTGGCCATGGTAGATGCGCTATTGCGCCTGGGCGAAATTGACTACCAGGCGGCAGGGCTGGCGGATTTTGGCCGACCTGAGGGTTTTCATCAGCGTCAGGTCTCACGCTGGCTGGCGCAATTGGACAGTGTCAAAGACTATCCCGGTTGGCCCGGCGCCAAGGGCTTGCCGGGGCTCGAACGCTTAGCCAGCTGGTTAAGCGATCATTGCCCGCAGCAGTTCCAGGCCGGTATCCAGCACGGTGACTTTCACCTGTCCAATGTCATGTTTCGGCCTGACTGCGGGGAGCTGGCTGCCGTGGTCGATTGGGAACTGGCAACCATCGGTGATCCGTTGCTTGATCTTGCCTGGCTGGTGGTGACCTGGCCCGGTGCCGATGGTCGCGGGGCGGGCACCATTGAAGTCCATCCCTGGGATGGCTTTTGCAGCAGCGATGAATTGGTCGCGCATTACCGCGCCGGCAGTTCGCGCTCGTTTGCGGACTTCACTTGGTACTTGGTATTGGCCGGTTTCAAGCTCGGCATCTTCTTAGAAGTCAGCCATGCCCGTGCCTGTGCAGGTAAAGCCTCCATGGTCACGGGTGAAAAGCACCACGCCTCGGCGCTGCGCCTTTTCGCTGCGGCGTTACAGCGCATCGATCAAACAGCCTGACAAAACCCAAACAAGAGGAATAGCCCATGCAACTGGCCGGTAAGCGGATCATCGTAACGGGGGGCGCCCGCGGTATTGGCGCGGCAGTGGTCAAGGCGTTTGTGGAAGAGGGGGCCTATGTCGTCAGCCTTGATCTGGGCGAAGGTGACTCAATGACAGATGAAAGTGGTGGTTGGGCGCACACGCGAGTCTGCGACATTGCTGACAGCCAATCGGTAGACGCTGCTTTTTCCTGGGCCAACGAACAGCTCAACGGTCTGGAAGTGCTGGTGCATGCCGCGGGCATCGCGCCCAATGCCAGCGCCGATAGCATCACGCTGGACGAGTGGGAAAAGGTCTTTGCGGTCAATACCCGTGGCACCTTCCTGACCAACCGCGCAGCCTATGAGCTGCTCAAGGGCAGCGGCGGGCGGATCATCAATTTCGCCTCTGCCGCAGGCGTGCTCGGACAGCCGGGCAAAGCCCATTACGCCGCCAGCAAGGGCGCCGTACTGGCGTGGACGCGCACGGTGGCACGGGAGTGGGGCCCACTGGGCATTACCGTCAACGCCATCGCTCCGGCGATGTGGACGCCGATGTACGACGCCACTCGCGCGAGTATGAGCGCCGAACAATTGCAGCAACACGATGCGTATATGGCCGGGCAAGTGCCCATCGGCGGAAAGCTGGGCGAACCGGCCCGGGACCTGGCCCCTGTCCTGGTGTTTCTTGCCGGCGATGGTTCGCGGTTTGTCACCGGTCAGACGCTAGTGATTGACGGTGGGATGCTGATGCTCAGTTGAGTGGCAAGCGGTGTGCCTGGGTGAACCCGGCACACGCGCCTAGCGGCCTCGGATCAACTGCAAAAACTCCTGGCGGGTGTTGTACGACTCGCGGAAGGCGCCGAGCATCACTGAGGTACTCATCACCGAGTTCTGCTTCTCCACGCCACGCATCATCATGCACATGTGTTTCGCCTCGATCACCACCGCCACCCCGGCAGCATCGGTCACCTGGGCAATGGCATCGGCAATCTGGCGTGTCAGGTTTTCCTGAATCTGCAAGCGGCGGGCGAACATATCGACAATACGCGCGATTTTCGACAGCCCCAATACTTTGCCCGTCGGGATATAGGCGACATGGGCCTTGCCAATAAACGGCAGTAAATGGTGTTCGCACAGGGAGTAAAGTTCGATTTCACGGACGATGACCATCTCATCGTTGTCCGATTCAAACAGCGCGCCATTGACGATCTGTTCGAGGCTTTGCTGGTAGCCATGACACAGGTACTGCATGGCTTTTGCCGCGCGTTTCGGCGTGTCCAACAAGCCTTCACGTTCTGGGTCTTCGCCGACACCCTGGAGAATTTCACGGTAGTGGTTAGCCAGTTCTTCGTTCATTGCTCACCTTATGGTTTTTGACTGCGCCTTGCCGATGAGCGCAAACATCTAGCCCGCGCCGAAGCGCGGGCTATGAGGTTTAAAGTTGGGTCACCGCGATTTTACGGTTGCCCTGGCTGGCATCATGGAATTGCCCGGCCGAGCCATTACGCCACTGCACAAGCAACTGCGCCTGGCGCTGTTGCGCGTGGTCGAGGAATCGCTCTTTCACCGGACCATACCCGCGAACGCTTTCAGGCAGCTCTACCAACTCCTTAGCCAGACTCAGATTTTCGGCTGTCAAACCCGTCAGCACTACGTCGAGGATGCGTTCGTAGTTGGCCAACCAGTTGCGTTCCACCTTGCGTTCATGGGTACGGCCGAACGGATCGAGCCAGGTGTTGCGCAGGAACTTGAGCTTGGCCAGCAGCTTGAAGCCTTGCAGCATCCACGGACCGAAACTGCGTTTTTTCGGTTCGCGGCCGGAGCCGTTATCGTTCAGTAGCGGCGGTGCCAGATGGAAGCGCAAGCGGTAGTCGCCCTCGAAGCTGGCCTGGATTTTTTCCAGGAATTGGCCATCGGTAAACAGGCGCGCCACTTCGTATTCATCCTTGATCGCCAGCACTTTGAAGTAGTAACGGGCGACGCTTTCCGACAGTTTCCCCGGTTGCCCGAGCAGTGCCGTTTCCGCCTTCATGAATTCTTCGACCCGTTGCCGATAACGCCCGGCATAGGCCTTGTTCTGGTAGGCCGTGAGGAACTCAGTGCGTCGTGCCAGCGTTTCTTCCAGGCTTTGTGACAGCTGACGGTCTGCGCTGCGCACTTTGCCAGCTTCCAGCTTGCGTAATACCCGTGGCAGGTCATGGGCGCTGCAACGGCCCCAGTCAAAGGCTGAGAGGTTAAAGGGCACCGCCGTGCCGTTCAATTCGATGGCCTGTAGCAGCGCCGCTTTACCCACCGGCAACCAACCTTTCTGGTAGGCATAGCCGAGCATGAAGGTATTGGTGGCAATCGAGTCGCCCATCAACGCCGTGGCAATTTTGCTTGCGTCGATAAAGTCCGCCTGGTCAGAGCCCACTGCTTCGGCAATTTGTGCCGACATACTTTGGGTCTGGAATTTCGGATCTGGGTGCTTCAGCAAATCACCGCTTTCCGCTTGCTGAGCGAAAGTGCGCACAAAGGCGCTGGTGATGCTTTCCTCGCTGTTGATCAAGGCATGGGTAACGTTGTGACGCAGCTTGGACAGGGTTTCGGTGTTGGCGCTGACCACCAGGTCGCACCCGAGCAGCAGGGCCGCTTCACCTTCTGCAATCCGGGGTGCAAACAGCTGCTCCTGGCGCGCGGCGATACGGATGTGCGACCACACCGCGCCACCTTTTTGCGCCATGCCGGCCATGTCCAGATTGAGCGTGCCTTTGCCTTCGATGAACGCCGCCATCCCTAGTAGGGCGCCGATGGTCACCACGCCCGTACCGCCCACGCCAGTGACCAGAATGCTGTAAGGCTCATCCAGCGCTACGGTTGCGGGCGTCGGCAAATCCCACACGTCATCCTTCGCGGTCGCCAGGGCCTTGGGTTTACGCAAGGAGCCACCTTCGACCGTGACAAAACTCGGGCAAAAACCGTTGAGGCAGGTGAAGTCTTTGTTGCAAGAGGACTGGTCAATTTCACGCTTGCGGCCGTACTCGGTTTCTACTGCCACCACCGACATGCAGTTGGACTTGCTGCTGCAATCGCCACAGCCTTCACACACCGCTTCGTTGATCACGACCCGACGTGCCGGGTCCGGGAACTTGCCACGTTTACGACGCCGACGTTTTTCCGCGGCGCAGGTCTGGTCATAGATGATTGCCGACACACCCTGGAACTGGCGCAACTGTTCCTGCACTTCATCCATCTTGTCGCGACGCAGCACCGGCACGCCTTCTGCCAGATCACGGATGTGTTGATATTTCTCGACATCGTCGCTCACGACCACAATCCGCTGCACACCCTCGGCCGCGAGTTGTCGGCTGATCTGCGCGACGCTGAGGCTGCCGTCTACAGGCTGTCCGCCGGTCATGGCCACGGCATCGTTGTAGAGAATCTTGTAGGTGATTTGCACCTTGGCCGCGATGGCGGCCCGAATCGCGAGAATGCCGGAGTGGAAATAGGTGCCGTCGCCCAGGTTGGCGAAGACGTGCTGGGTCTTGGTGAAAGGCGCCTGGCCGATCCATGCCACGCCTTCACCGCCCATCTGGCTGAAGGTCTGGGTCTGCGGGTAGATCCATGCCGCCATGTAGTGGCAGCCGATGCCGGCCAGCGCACGACTGCCCTGCGGGACCTTGGTCGAGGTGTTGTGCGGGCAACCGGAACAGTAGTGGGGCACGCGTTCCATCAGGTTGCTGAACTGGCCTTTGCTGGCCAGTTGTGCGTCCAGCACCGCCAGGCTCACTTGCAGCGGGCCATTTTGATGCAGGCGCAAAATACGTTTGGCCAACGCACGGGCGATCATCGCCGGGGTCAGGTCATTGGTGGCCGGCAGTAACCAACCGGTGTGCGGCAGGCTCCACTCACCCTTGTCGTCAAACTTGCCGACGATGCGCGGGCGTACGTCTTCGCGCCAGTTGTAGAGTTCTTCCTTTAACTGGTACTCAATCATGTGGCGTTTCTCTTCCACCACCACAATTTCTTCCAGGCCCTCGGCAAACTGCCGCACGCCTTCAGCCTCCAGTGGCCAGACCATGCCGACCTTGTACACGCGCAGGCCGATCTGCTGCGCGAGTGTTTCGTCTATGCCGAGGATTTTCAGCGCCTGGCACACGTCGAGGTACGACTTTCCGGACGTGATAATGCCGATACGCGCTTTCGGCGAGTCCATCACGATACGGTCGAGACGGTTGACCCGAGCGTAGGCGAGGGCGGCATACAGCTTGTGTTCCAGCAGTCGCTGTTCCTGCGCCAGGGGTGGGTCAGGCCAGCGAATATTCAAGCCGCCTTCGGGCAGCGGGATATCAGGAATTATTGGCTGTACGCGATGAACATCGATGTCGACAACGGCCGCGCTTTCCACGGTATCGGCCACCGCTTTGAGGGCAACCCAGCAACCGGAATAACGTGACATCGCCCAGCCGTGCATGCCGTAGTCGAGATATTCCTGCACGCCCGACGGCGCCAGTACCGGCATCATGACCGCTTTGAAAATGTGTTCGGTCTGATGGGGCAACGAGGAGGAACGGGCGCCGTGGTCGTCACCGGCGATGGCCAGCACACCGCCAAATTGTGAGGTGCCGGCAGCGTTGGCGTGGCGGAACACATCGCCGCAGCGGTCTACGCCCGGGCCCTTGCCGTACCACATGCCGAACACGCCGTCGTAGGTCGCGCCTTCAAAGATATTGACTTGCTGCGTACCCCAGATCGAGGTGGCGGCGAGATCCTCGTTCATACCCGGATGGAACACCGTGTGGTGCTCTTTGAGGTAGTCGCGAGCCTTCCACAAGGCCTGGTCGAAACCACCCAGTGGTGAGCCACGGTAGCCGGAAATAAACCCGGCAGTGTTCAGACCATTGGCCAGGTCGCGTTGGCGCTGCATCAGAGGCAGACGCACCAGCGCCTGAATCCCGGTGAGCAAAACTTTTCCGCTGTGCTGGATGTATTTGTCATCCAGAGACGGGGACGCACTCATGTTCATCCTCCAGGCATTATTGTCGTGGCGGCGCCAGGAGAGCGGCGTTGCCTAGTTATTGGCCGGAGTCTAGGGAGGGGGGGGCGGATCGTAAAATCACAAAAACAGCGAAGTGGTATTGGATATTCGAATACCGGAAAGCGAGTGTGTTTGTTACGGCTTTGTGAGGGGAGTCGTTTACTGATGGAGCGTCAGGTTCGCCTCGGTTATTGCTTGATATCCCCGCAGAAAATATCCACGTTGCCATCGGCCGGTGTGGTCCTTACAACCACGGAGTACCCGCCGGAAAACAGCTCTGACATTGCCACAGGCGCGCTTCGTGAATAAGTCCAGCCACCGACTGACATGAGGTCGGTGTTGATCCGGTCATTCATTGCATAGGCGACGGGCCCAGGCCGTTCGCAGCTGCCTTTGTTGATGAAGGTGTAGAGGTTCAAGGGCCGAAGGGTTCCGTTCGGGACTCCACTGATGAAGAAGGAAAAGGCCGTCTCATTGCCCTGAATGGCCAGCGTCGTATTGGCAATCTGACCGAGGTTCTGCGGTGTAGCATTCAAAGGAATGGTCACGGTCTGGTTTGATGAAGTCGTACAGCCGTAGATCATCACAGTGATGATGAGAGCCGCCGATGGGGTTATCAATTTCATGATCAATCTTCTGTACTCAAAAGTTTTGTGCGGGATCTTTGGGTATAGCTCAATGAACGTTTCTTTGAAGGACGCCCGGACGTGGGGTTCTGGTCCAACGATGCTGTGTTTAGTCGTCGACTCTGTTCTGTCGACGCTGGTGTATCTCTCATTTCACGCGAAACGAGCGATCCGTAGGCCAGGCTGCGATTGTTTTCTGTAAAAATATGGACAAATAGTTAATATGTGTTCAACTATCTGTCTGTGCACTTGCTGAAAACAAAAACAGGAAAGGAGAAACCCATGCGTGCAGCAATCATTTCCGAACGCAATGCGGCGCCGGTAGTCGGTGAGTTTCGTGAGCCGCAAGCGCAAGACGGCGCAGTACTGATCGATGTTGAAACTGCGGGTCTTGGCGGCTGGGACGTATTGGGGGCCTACCGTCTGGGTGTCGAGTATCCCTGTGTGATTCGCGGTGAAGGCGTGGGCCGTGCCCCGGATGGCCGGCGGGTTTATTTCGGTGAACGCTCGGTATTGCCGTTCGGTGCCTGGGCCGAGCGCACTCTGGTGCCCCAAGCCGAAGTGTGGAATGTACCTGACGACGTTGACGATAAAACCGCAATCAGCATGGGCATCGCCGCGACCGGCGCCATCGTGCCGTTGGAAAAAGCGCAGATCCAGAAGGGCGAAAAGGTCCTGGTATTAGGCGCCACTGGCACGCTTGGGCAGATCGCCCTGCAACTGGCGCGCGGCATGGGCGCGGGCAAGGTTGTCGGCGCAGCGCGTTCTGCTGATGCGCTGGGGCGTTTGAAGTCGCGTGGCATCGCTGACGAGGTAGTCACTTTGGGCGGTAGCGATGATGTCGCCGCGCTCAAAGAAGCTGCTGACGGCGGCTTTGATGTGGTCCTCGACCTTGTATGTGGTCAGCCAATGCTGACGTCCCTGAAAGCCACTAATTGGGGCGCGCGGATCATGACCATCGGCACGGGCGCCGGGCGTCAACTCAATCTGGATATTGCCGATTTGTTGTTCCGCAACCTGTCGTGCATCGGCACTGGGCAGCGCCCGCCCGCCGACCGTGAACAAATCTGGCTGCGTCTGCTGAAGATCGCCAAAGAGCAACAGATCCAGGTGGATTACGCTGATTACACACTCGATCAGGCGGCTCAAGCCTGGGCCGCGCAGATCGCCGGGCCGCACGCCAAGATCACCGCCACTATTCGTCGCTAAAACTTGCTGCAGAGCGCCCTTGGAAAGGGCGCCTTCAGTGCTGCACATGACGCGATGATGCAAAGTCATGCGTGGGGTGATTTGCAAAGGTGACAGGTATCGGGAAATCGGATGATCAAGGGCAAAGACATTTCCATGCGTCAGTTGCGTTACTTTATCGCGGCTGCCGACACCGGGCGGTTCTCTCAGGCCGGCTTGAAAGTACATGTGTCGCAATCAGCGATCACCGCGGCGGTGCTGCATCTGGAAGAGACCATGGGCGTCAGCCTGTTCGACCGGCTGCCCCATGGCGTGACGCTGACCGCTGAAGGCAACAAGTTCGCCCAGCACGCCAGGCACATCCTCGACACCTTGCAGGATGCCCTCAGCGAGCCGCTTTTCCTTGGCCACGCCATGCAAGGCACTGTGCGCGTGGGCGCCTCCTATACGGTATTGGGTTACTTCCTGCCCGCGCTGCTGGCACGGTTCAAGCGCAGCTACCCACAGGTGGAAATCGACCTGGTCGACATGGACCGTCAGAGCATCGAAGAAGCGGTGAGCAATGGCGATCTTGATCTGGGCCTGACGATCGTGTCCAACACACCCAGCCTGAGATGTTTCGAGCACCAGGTGCTGATTCGTTCCCGTCGGCAACTCTGGCTGGCGAGTCAGCACCCGCTCATGAATGCCACTTCGATTAACCTCGAAGACGTCGCCGAGCACGCCTATATTCTTGCCACGCTAGACGAGGGTGATACCTCGACGATGCGTTACTGGGAATCCCGAGGGCTGGCGCCAAATGTGGCTTTCCGCACTTCTTCAATGGAAGCGTTGCGCGGGCTGGTGGGCCATGGTTTCGGCGTGACCATTCTCTCGGACATGCTCTACCGGGCCTGGTCTCTGGAAGGCAAGAAGATTGAGGTACGCCCGCTGGTGGACGCTATTCCACCCATGGAACTGGGGTTGATATGGTTGCCGGATAATCGTTTGTCGGGACCGGCGCAGGCCTTCCGGCAGTTCCTGATCATGGCCTGCGCCTCGTAATCTGGTCACTGGCGCGCGGTTTTGTCTGGCGGCCAGGTACCATTGTTCATCAGACTGTCGAATGTCTCGGTCATTTCTTGCGCCGAGTTCGGGTAGTCGTGGCGCACCCACCACAGCCACAGTCCTATCAAGGCGCCCACGAAACAGCGTACCGCTGCTTCGCCACGCATTTGCTCCTCCTGGTACAGACCTTGTTTGCGGTAGTGCTCACGCACCTGAATGATCAGAATATTTTCCAGATGGGCGAGAATCACGTTCTGCCCCGGGCCGCTGAAAAAAGCCGTCGTCAGTGCCGCGTGGCGTTCGGTCGCGCTGAACAGCCAGGCCGAAACATCCAGCAGGACGCGACGGTCGCCATCGACCTCGGTGACCTTGGTCGAGGGCACGCCAATGAATTCGTACCCCGCAACGATCAGGTCTTCCTTGTCGCGAAAGTGCGCGTAAAAGGTGGAGCGGGCCACACCCGTACTGTCCAGTAATTTCTGAACGGTGATCCCCTCGTAACCCTTTTCAAGCGCCAGGCGATACATGTGGTCCATCAGCAGTTCACGGGTGCGTTGAGAACGCAACGCGTGGCGTTGTCCAGAGTGGCTTTTGTCAACTATTTGCACGGAAGCTAAGTGAGACATTCTGTACCTCGGCAGAGCTTTATTATTGATTCTTGGCGCCAGGCATGAGGGTGCTCGGCGGTGATTTGAGAACAGCAACAGAGGATTTTTATACCGGCAACGTATGTTTTAGAACATTTTCAACGAAAGTGTTAATGAAATCTCTGTGTGCCGAACAGATTTGAAGTTCTGTCCGTTGTGGCTTCCTTCCTCCGGCCTTACCGTTTCTCCAGTCCGTCAGAGACCCTGGAGAACAATAATGAACCACCCCGTTGAAACGTCGACGCCTGTTCCAGCGCATATCCCGATGCATTTGGTACGCGACTTCGATCTGTGGGCTGAGCTCACCGCCCAGGGCGAAAACGCCTATACCTGGGCAGCCGAGCTGCACCAGACGACCCCGCCGATTTTCTGGATTCCGCGTCTGGGGTTTTTACCCGGAACCTGGGTCCCTCGGCGTGCCGAGAACCTGCGGCGCATTCTGCAAGACCCGCAGACTTTCAGCAGTGTCGGCCTGACACCCTATGCGATGTTGCTCGGTGAAAGCTGGCGCCTGGCGCCACTGGAAATCGATCCGCCAGAACACGGCAAGTACCGCGCATTGCTCAACCCGCTGTTCACACCCAAAAAGGTCGAGGCGCTGGAGCAGGACATTCGCCAGTTGGCCAACCAATTGATCGATGAGGTGGCGGCCCAGGGTCGCTGTGATTTCAACGAAGCGTTTGCCAAACCGTTTCCGACCTTGATCTTCCTGACCCTCATGGGTTGGCCGCTGGAAGACCGGCCGTTGTTCCAGCACTGGACGCAGACGCTGATCAAAAGCTTCGACATGCAAACGGTGACCGACAACGCGCGAGCCATTACCACCTGGATCCGCAACCACATTGCCGAGCGCCGTGCCAACCCCGGTGATGACTTCACCAGCTATCTGTTGACTAGCGAGATCGATGGCCGACCGCTGACTGACGATGAAATGCTCGGCATCAACTTCCTGATATTTATCGCTGGCCTGGACACCGTGACCTCCTGCCTGGGCCTGTTCTTCCGCCATTTGGCGCGCAACCCCGAACAACAGGCACAGCTGCGGGCCAACCCCGAACTGATTGGTGACGCGGTGGAAGAACTGCTGCGCTCGTACTCCATCGTCAATATGCGCCGTACGGTCACCTGCGACGTGCAGATCGGCGATGTCCTGATGAAGAAGGGCGACATGGTGTTGATCAGCACTGAGCTGGCCAACCTTGACCCTGAAGTATTCGACGAGGCTGGCAAAGTCGACTTCCAGCGCAGCGCCGGTGCATCGCCACACATGGCGTTTTCCTATGGCGTGCACCGTTGCGTCGGCTCCCACCTGGCACGCCGGGAACTGCGTATCGCCATGGAATTGTGGTTGCAACGGTTACCGCCTTTGCGCATCGCCGACAACAGCACACCCAAGTTCAACGCCTTCGGCGTGTTCGGTATGGAAGACCTGTACTTGCAATGGGATCTGCCTGACTCGGCGGCAACGCCCTCCAACAAACAGGCGGCTAGCGCATGAGAGTTTTGATCAACAAAGCCGGCTGCGTGGGTCATGCCCGTTGCAACAATGTTGCGCCCGCGCTGTATCCACTCGATGACAACGGTTACATCGCGAGCAGCGGCTTCAGCGTACCCATCGGGCAGGAAGGGCTGGCGCAACGGGGCGCCCGGGCCTGTCCGGAGCAGGTGATCGAGGTTCTAGATACACCCGCCGAATCTCGGCAGGTGCGGCCCAGGAGCTGATTGACCTGGCGCCGAAGGCTTAAAGCAACCAGCAAAAGAAGAACAACAATGAGCAAAATCTACGACTACATCATTATTGGAGCGGGGTCTGCGGGCTGTGTGTTGGCCAATCGATTATCGGCAGACCCGAAAGTTTCGGTGCTGCTGATCGAGAGTGGCCCGGATCACACCAGCCCGTTGATTGCCATGCCGCGTGGCATTGGCAAGCTGCTCAATCCCGGCAACCCCCATGTGTGGAGCTACAAGGCCAAGCGTGGCGAGGGTATGAGCGAGGAGCAGTGGTTAAAGGGCAAGACAATTGGTGGTTCCAGCTCGGTTAACGGCATGGTCTATGTGCGGGGTGCACCCGCCGACTACGACAACTGGGAAGCACAGGGCTGCACAGGTTGGGGGTGGCAGGACATGGGCCGGCAGTTCGTTGCCCTGGAAGACCACCAACTGGGCAAGAGCCAATGGCGGGGCGTCGGTGGCCCGCTCAAGGTCACGGTGCACCCGTCGGGCGATTCCTTGTGCGATGCGGTGATCAGCGCTGCAGGCTCACTTGGCGCGGCGCGCACCGATGACACCAATCATGTCGACTCGGTCAGCCAGGGCGGCTTTGGCTATCAACCGCAAACGACCTGGAAAGGCCAGCGATTCAGTGCAGCCAAAGCCTTCCTCGATCCGGTGCGCAAGCGACCGAACTTGACGGTAATGACCGGCACTGACGTGCAGCGCATCGAGTTCAGCAATCGCCGGGCCTGTGCTGTGCAAGTCAGCGGCAAAACCGGCTTGGCTCGCTTTGAGGTGCGCCGCGAGGTGTTGCTGTGCGCCGGTGCTATCGAGTCGCCCAAGTTGCTGCAACTGTCCGGCATCGGCCCGGCGGGACTGTTGAACTCGTTGGGTATCAACGTGCTGCAAGACGCCCCCGAGGTGGGTCGCAATCTACGTGAGCACGTGTACATGGCCATGCAATACCGGGTCACCCGTGGCAGCTTCAACCATTGCTTCCATGGAGTGGGTTTACTGGGCGCGGTGGCGCAGTACTTTCTGCGCAAAAAAGGACCCATGACCCATGCCGCCCACGAGGCGGGTGGCTTTATCAAAACCCGCCCGGAGCTGGATCGCCCGGATGCGCAAATTGGCGTCAGCCTTTACTCCATGGACGGCGACGGCAACAAGGTCGAAATCGACAAGCAACCCGGCCTGACCATTGGCGGTTATTTCCTGCGCCCACAAAGCCAGGGTGAGTTGCGTATTCAATCGACGGACGCCTCCGTACCGCCGCAGATCAGCGCCAATTACTTGAACGCCGAAATCGACCGCACCTCTGCAATTGCGTTGTTTCGCTGGTTCCGCCGCCTGGCCGCGCAACCGGTACTCAAGCCATTCATCGTCGGTGAATTGACACCGGGTCCGCAGGTGGAAAGTGACGAGCAAATTCTTGCCGCGTTCCGCCGCTTCGGCCAGACCGCCTTCCACGTTTCCGGCACCTGCCGCATGGGGCCCGATAGTGCTTCAGTACTCGATCCTCAACTGCGTGTGCGTGGCGTCGAGGGCCTGCGAGTGGTCGACACCTCGGTAATGCCCTGCCTGGTTTCCGGCAACACCAACGCCCCGGCCATGGCCATTGCCATGCGCGCCGCAGAACTTATCACCGGCAAAATCTCAGGAGCTTTTGCATCATGAATCAGAGCACCACGAGTGTTCCCTTTACCCAGTTGGACAAACTGTACATCGATGGCGCTTGGGTGGGGGCCGACGGCCCGCGCGAAGCTGTGCTCAACCCGGCCACTGAAGCGGTGATCGGTCATGCGCCGACAGGCGATTTGCACAGCGCCGATGCGGCCATTGCCGCCGCACGCAACGCTTTTGATAACGGCCCCTGGCCGTGGCTGAGCATGGCTGAACGTGCCGATTATCTGCGGCGCATGCACGCCGCTCTGGTGGCCAAACGTGAACAGATTGCTGCGCTGATCATCGCTGAAGTCGGTTGCTCGCAAGGCGTGACTTACGCCATGCAGGTGGACATGCCGCTCGGCCATGTGCTGACGGCTATCGAGCAGTCGCTGCACAGCGACAGTGTGCAGATTCCAGTGCAAGCCAACCCCAATCCATTCAACCCGACGGGACCGATGATTCTCGGCAGCGGCACAGTGGAACGTGAGGCCATTGGCGTGGTGGCCGGTATCACGGGCTACAACTTTCCGTTTCTGCTGAACCTGGCCAAGGTGTTTCCGGCCTTGCTGGCCGGCAACACCCTGGTGCTCAAACCTTCGCCATTTACCCCGTACTCGGCGTTGTTGTTCGGTCAGATCGCCGAAGAGGTCGGTTTGCCCAAGGGCGTGCTCAACATTGTCACCGGCGGCATTGATGTGGGCAGCCTGTTGAGCAGCGATCCACGGGTGGACATGGTCTCGTTCACCGGCTCGGAAGCGGTGGGGGTCAGCATCATGAGCCAGGCGGCGCCGACCCTGAAGCGCGTGCACCTGGAGCTGGGCGGCAAATCGGCGTTGATCGTGCGTGCCGACGCCGATATTCAGGCCACCGCGCTGGGAGCCGTCGCCGGTCTGGCGGTCAACGCGGGGCAGGGCTGTGCATTACTGACGCGTTTTGTGGTGCACCACTCGGTACGCGAGCAATTTGTGCAGTGCGCCAAAGCCATTGCCGGGCAATGGAAAGTCGGCGACCCAGCGGACCCGAGCGTGATGATGGGCCCGCTGATTCGGGCGTCGCAGCGCGCCAAGGTTGAGCATTTCATTGCCAGTGGCCGCGATGCCGGGGCCACGCTGGTGTGTGGTGGTGGGCGTCCTGCGCATCTGCGCCAAGGCTTCTTCAGCGACCTCACCCTGTTCGATGACGTGCGCAACGACATGCTCATTGCCCAAGAGGAAATCTTCGGACCGGTGGGGGTGGTGATCGGCTTCGACAGCGACGACGAGGCCGTGGCCATCGCCAACGATTCGCGCTTTGGCCTCAATGGCGCCGTGGCCTCGGCAGATGCCGCAACGGCCTACGCCCTGGCCAGACGCATTCGTGCGGGCAGTGTGTACCTCAATGGCGGCAGCGGCAGCCTGCCTTATGCACCCATCGGCGGTTTCAAGCGTTCGGGACTGGGCCGTGAGTTCGGGCCGAACTGGCTCAAAGAGTTCACCCAGGAAAAATCCATCATCTACCCCATCGGACGCTAGCCGGGACGCTCTGTAACCGGGGGCGCAGACGAAACGACTGACAATAAAAAAATAAAAGGTGGTTTGCATGAAACACATGAGTAAAAAGGGGCGCGTGCGAGCCCAGCGGGCGATGGTACTGCTGGCAGTGGGGGAGTTGGCGTTGGGCTACGGTGGTGCAGCGATGGCGATGCCCATCGAACTGACCAACCCAGACTTTCATCTGCGTTGGGATAATACCGTGCGCTACACCCTGGGGATGCGTATGGAGGGGCAGGACGGGCGCATCATGAACAACCCCAACTACGATGAATCGGACGGCAAATTCGACAAGCACGACATCATGACCAACCGTGCCGATCTGCTTACTGAGGTCGACTTTTCCTACAAAAAGGATTGGGGCGCGCGGCTCAGTGCCGCCGGCTGGTATGACCAGGCGTATCACAACGATGGTGTACAAAGTCATGTCCCCGGTTTCCAGACAAGCTACTTCAACAATCAATACAGCTCGGAAACGCAGCGTTACGTCGAAGGCCCGTCGGGGGAAATACTCGATGCGTTTGTCTGGAAGAACCTGCGCCTGGGAGACTCTTCGGTAAACGTCAAGATTGGTCGCCATACCAACTATTGGGGTGAGGGGCTGTTGTTCGGCGCCCATGCAATTTCTTACTCGCAAGCGCCGCTCGATGGTGCCAAGGCGGTGACCAGTCCCGGTATCGAAACCAAGGAAGTGTTCTTGCCCGTCGGGCAGGTCTCCGTCAAGGCCCAGGCCACCGACAACCTGACCCTGGCCGCGCAGTATTTCTATGAATGGGACTACACCCGCATTCCGTACGGCGGTACCTACTTTGCTGCGGCAGACCCGTTTTTCGAAGGCCCGGATCGCTTGCCGGTAGCGCCAGGTTTCTCCTTTAACCGGGAGAAATCCAAATACGGCCGTGACTCCGCGAACTGGGGGGTGATGGGCAAGTACGATGTCGAGGCGATTCAATCGACGGTGGGTGCGTACTACCGTCAGTTCGATGACTACCAACCCTGGCTGGCGCCAGAAATCTCAGCCGCCACTGGCAGCTTTCGCCTGGTGTACCCACGCAGCGTAAAACTCATAGGCCTGAGTCTTTCCACTGTTCTCGACACCGTGTCGGTAGGCAGCGAGATCTCCTATCGTCAGAACGGTGCACTGAACGCGGTGGGCGTTGATCCCACGGACAACGAAGGACCACGTGGCGATACCTACCACTTCGTGGTCAACGCCGTGTACGGCGTGCCGCGCAACTTTATCTCCAAGAACGCCACGTTGGTGGGCGAGTTCGCCTATAGCCACCTGCGCAAAGTGACCGAGCACGAAGAGCTTTACCTGGGTGAGAACAGCCCTAACTGTGTCAATCCGAATGTGGGCACACCCGGCTCAGGGGACGAGAGCGACGGCTGTTCGACTCGCGACTATGCCGCCTTTGCCGTCAACTACACACCGCAATACCTGTCGGTATTCCCGTCCTGGGACATGAGCGTACCGCTGACCGTCAATTATGGCCTGTCAGGGAACGCTGCCAGCGCCGGCGGTGGTAACGAAGGCGCACTGACCTGGTCGGCTGGTGTGCAAATGACCTATGCCCAGCGTTACGAATTCGGCCTGCGTTACTCCGACACCGACGCGCAGTCGAAAAATCTTCTCGGTGACTCCATCGGTGGTAACGGTGCGGTGGGCGGAACCGACCGTGGCTGGCTGGCCTTCACCTTCAAAACCTCCATCTAAATAAGCCAAGAAACGGAGTACCTGTTTATGAAAGGACAATTTGCATGGGCGGTGGCGCTGTTGAGCATCGCCACCTGCAGTCAGGCTGCGGCACCGGCCGACCAGGTTGCACAAATCGGTAAAACCCTGACGCCGTTTGGCGCAATTATCGCGGGCAATGCCGATGGCAGCATTCCCCCTTACACGGGAGGTCTGACGCAGAGCCCGTCCGGCTTCAAGCCCGACAGCGGATTCTGGGCCGACCCGTTCAAAGATGAAAAACCGCTGTTGCGCATCAACTCAAAAAACATGGAGCAATACGCCGACCGGTTGAGCGGCGGGCAAAAAATGCTGCTCAATAAATTCCCCGACTACTACCTGGATGTCTATCCGAGCCACCGCACTGCGGCGTACCCGCAAGCGATACTCGACGCCTCCACACGCAACGCCAGCAATTGCCACGCCACCAAGGACAGCCTGGCCGTCGACCCGGCATGCCGAGGTGGATTGCCGTTCCCGCTGCCGCAAAACGGTAACGAGGTCATCTGGAACCAGGCACTGCGCTACAAGGGCACGGGTTACACCACCACGCCATCGTCCAATAGTTGGGTGGTAGATTCCCGGGGCTCGGTGACCAAGACCGCAGAGTCCGCCACCATGGAAGAGGCCCCGTACTACCAGGTCAAACAGGCTGATCGAGACCCACAGTTGTACTACCGCGCCTGGGCGCTGGACAGCTACCCGGCTCGCAGCGCCGGGCAACTGATCATCCTCGCCGACTACCTCGACCCGCAAGTCCAGCCGCGCCGCGCGTGGAGCTACACCCCAGGCATGCGCCGCATCAAGCTGGCGCCGGAGTTCTCCTATGACACGCCGGTACCCAACCAGGGTGGGGTAAACCTGTTCGACGAGTTGCAGATGTTCTCCGGCAGCCAGGACCGCTTCGATTACAAGCTGGTCGGCCGCAAGGAAATGTACATTCCCTACAACGCCTACAAGTTCTATTTCAGCTGCGGTCAGGAAGAGCAATTCCAGCCGCATCACGCCAACCCGGCCTGCGAGCGCTGGGAACTGCACCGGGTGTGGGTAGTGGAAGCGACACTGAAACCGGGCAAACGCCATGTCTACAGCAAGCGCACTTACTACCTGGACGAAGACACTTTTGGTGCCGGTCTGTATGACGCGTGGGACCAGGGCGGGGTGCTGTACCGCGCGCTGTTCCAGAGTGGCGTGCAGTTGTATGACAAAAAACTGCCGTACACAGTGAAAAACGTCAGTTACGACTTCAACAAAGGTATGTGGTCGTTGCTTAACGATGGCTTGAAGGGTGGCTACCGGGTGCATGACGAACCCTTGTCCGAGCGCGACATGAAACCGGAGTCGATCGTTTCCCAGGAAACGCAACGCTGATTGCATCGAGTGAGCACGCTTTGGCGGCCTGAGGGGGCCGCTTTTTTTTTGGCTATTTTCCAGACAGCGATGATTTTTCAGTGTTCAGGGAACGTATTAATTTGATAATTAACTGAACACATATTGAAAATGTGTTTATATTGTTTGCGTCGTATTTATCCCTCATCTCAATCCGAACGCCCCGGCAATCGGTCGTTCGGTCTGCTGGCTTATTACAACAAGGAGAACGCCATGCTGATTGATGTCCACGCCCACTTGCTCACTGAGGGCATGCTGAACCGCCACGAGTTCTGGGGGCCGTTCATGAAGGTACAGGGGCTGACCGTGGGGCATTTTTCCCTCGGTACCAAGCAACCGGCCAAAGCGGCCACGGATGCCGAAGCGCAGGCCAATATCGTCGCGCGCATGACCCACGCCAGCCGTCGAAAGCTGATGGCCGAACGGGGTGTCGACAAACTGGTGATGTCCACGCCGTCTCACTGTTTCATGTATTGGGCAGGTGATTTCGCCAACGAATATGCACGCATCTGCAACGACGAGTTGTCGGCATTTTGCCGGGCCGATCCCGAGCACTTCGACTTCTGGTGCCATGCCAACCTGGCAGATCCATTGAACGCGGCCAAAGAAATCGAACGCGCCGTGACTCAGTTAGGGGCCAAGGGCGTGTGCGTAGGTGGGGCCAATTTCAATGGCCTGGAAGCTCACGATGAACGCTTGTTCCCTGTCTGGGAAAAGCTCGTTCAGCTGGACGTGCCGATCATGGTGCACGGCTTCAACCAGTCTATTTATTGGGGCGAAAAACACACTGACGACAAGTTCGAAACCACTTCCATCGTGGGTGATTGCGTCGATGAAACGCTGTTTTTCTGGTACCTGATCTGTGGCGGCGCGCTGGATGTATTCCCGACCCTGAAAACCTACATCACTCATGCCGGCGGCATGGCGGTTTTCCAGTTGGGCCGCCTGAGCGAACTCAACCGGGCCATGGCACCGGACTCACGCAACCAGCGTCCGTTGATGGATTACATGCAGAACTTCTACTTCGACCTGGACGTGCATGCGCCCGGCTTGCGTCGTGGTGTCGCCGAGGTGGTGGGGGTGGATCGTCTGTTGTACGGCACCAACTTTGGTGGCGCCTATGACCATGGCGACCTGACCGAAGGCCTGGGGTTGTCCACTCAAGATCGTGAACGGATCCGTAGCGGTAACGCGATCGAACTCCTCAAGCTGAAGGTTCCGAGCAACGCTGGGCGGGTGCTGACGCCGTGACGGACAGCCTGCTGGACATGGCCGCCGGGCGGCCATACCCGCAGCGCACTGGGCGATTGCCTCGACAACTGAATGAGATCACCGCAGCCTGGCTCACGCAGCTATTGCAGCCGCGTTATCCAGGCATCGAGGTCCTGGCGTTGACGGCGGTGGAGGTCCGTAACGGGCACACCACCAAATTCCGCGCCAGGCTTGAGTTGAACGAGGTCGGACAGCGCGCGGGCATTCCTGCGCATGTGTGCCTGAAGTCGAACTGGTCCGAGGGTTTCGAGAGCGGCGATATCTGTGAGCTGGAAGCGCGCCTGTATCATCTGGCGCAAGACTGGTCCGACGCGCCATTGCCCACCACTTTTTTCACCGACTGGGACGCCGATGGTGGTGGTCGAGGTGTGGTGATGATGGAAGACCTCGGCCTGGCCTCCGGGCAATTTGGACATAGCACCGATCACCTAGGCGTGGACGGTGTTGCTCAGGGGCTCGAGTCACTGGCGACGGTACATGCTGCTACCTGGAACAGTCCGCAGTTGCAGGAACAGCGCTGGTTGCCGGTGTCGATGGCCAATCCGGTGGACAGCGACGGTCTGCTGCGCATGTACAACTACATCAAGGTCAATCTGCGTAAACCCGAGTATCAGCAACTGCTGCCAAAATGGATGTACGAGACGCCGGAGTTGTTTAGCCATGCGTTCGATGAATTGGCAGCTTTTGAACTGGGGCAGACTTCACCCTGTTGTTTGATCCATGGTGATTCCCATCAGGGAAATAGTTTCTTGCGCAGTGACGGTCAACGTATCTGGCTGGATTGGCAACTGGCCCGACGTGGCCGGCCATGGCGCGACGTCGCGTATTTCATGTTCGGCGCGTTGACCGTGGAGGAACGCCGCGCTGATGCGCAGCGCTTGCTGGGTGTGTACCGGGAAAAATTGATCAGCCTGGGAGCCGAAGGCGTGCTGGGGCAAGACGCGGCCTGGGAGCAATTACGACGTTGGCCGGTTTGGGGGATGCAAACCTGGATGTCGAACATGGATGCTTGGGGACAGGCCGGACTGCCAATGGTGGAACGGTTTTTCGCCGCCGCAGAAGATTTTGATACCGTGCGCTTGTTGACCCACGGCCGTAAGCCACGCCGCACACCGATATTGGGGCAGGGCGCACGGCCATTGACGCAAGCGTATCAACACTTATTGGAGAGTTGAGCATGGCCAGTCAGGAGGATTTTCGCCTGCAAGGCGCGGATAACTTTCGCAGCTTGAAGGGTATGCCCACCCGTTGTGGTCGCCGCATTGGCGGCGATGTTCTATTGCGCGCAGACCAGCTGCATGGCTTGACGGCTGAAGACTGGCAGTCACTTAAGCGCCTGGGGTTGCAGACCGTTTGCGATTTACGCAGCGCGGGCGAGCGTGAACGTTACCCGAACCGCTTGCCAGATAGTGCAATTCGGGAGCTTCACCTGGAGGTCCTCGGCGATGTCCGTGCCGATCCACGTATTGGCGCCATGCTGGCGGAAAACCCGGAGGCGGAGGCCGCACGGGGCATGATGCTGGAGGTTTACCGGCGACTACCAGGAATGTTGGCGCCGCTGTTGCCAGAGTTATTTCGGGTCTTTTCTGAAGAAAATGGATCGGTACTGATTCACTGCACGGCGGGCAAGGACCGCACCGGCGTGGCGGTCATGCTGCTATTGCACGCACTGGGTGTCGCGCCTGAACACATCATGAACGACTATTTGCGTTCGGCACGGCGTTTCAGCCAGCTGAGTGCAGAGCGTCAGGATGCGATGAGTCACGCGGTGAGCCGAATGGTGGGGCGGCCGGTCAACGAAGCGGCGTTCGACGCGGTAGTGGATGCCCGGCCGGAATATTTGAATGCCGCTTATGCGGTGATCGAGGCCGAGTATGGTGGGCTGGATCGCTATCTGCAGCGCTTCAGTGGTTTGAGCACAGCGCGCTTGCAGACCTTGCGAGATACCTTGCTGGTCGCCTAGGTTGCAGCCCGGGCCAAAACCCGGGCCGGTTTCCATTGTGCCAATCCAATCCCCAGCAAAATCAAGCCGCCGCCCACCGCGTGGTAGAGGTGCAATGTTTCCCCGAGCAGCACAATCGCCAACACTGCGGTAAACAACGGCACCAGGTTCATCAGCACGGCGGTTTTTTCTGCGCCGAGGGTTTGCAGGCCGCGCATCCATAATCCGGGTGCCAGTGCTGAGGCGAACAGGCCAGCGAATAGCACCAGCGGAATGTTCTCTGCCGTCAGGGCTATCGAAGGTGCGAGCACGAAAGGCGGCACCAGCAGCAGGGTGCCGCAGATAATTTGCACGTACAGGCTTTCCCAGGTTGGCAGGGGAATCTGCCAACGCTTCACCAGTACGCAGTACAGCGCGTATGACAGCGATGCCAGC
The DNA here is from genome assembly GCF_000282215.1 of Pseudomonas sp. GM21. GTDB lineage: Bacteria > Pseudomonadota > Gammaproteobacteria > Pseudomonadales > Pseudomonadaceae > Aquipseudomonas. The sequence continues at coordinate 42,302 of NZ_AKJS01000006.1, read as the reverse complement.
AACATCATCAGTTCACCTTGGCCGACTCCATGCTGCCAGAGCGAGGGCAAGTCGCCTGCTGCCAGCAACCAGGTCAGGCCGGCAAACGAAATCAGGGCGCCGACCAGCAACGTCACGGTCGGACGGGTATTGAGCACAGGGAAGGCCAACAGCACAGTCAGCAATGGCATGGTTGCCAGAATCAGGCCCATGGAAGTGGCGCTGACAGTGTGCGCCGCGTAATACGCCAGTGACTGGTAAAGTGACATGCCGAGTAAACCCAGCAACCACAGTTTGAGTAGATGAGGGCGGATCTGGCGACGCAAGCGCCATACCCTGGGCAACAACACTGGCGACAACACCAACAATGCAGTCAGCCAGCGGTAAAAAGAAATGGCCGCAGGGTCGATCACCCCAACCGACAGACGGTTGACCACCGTACTGGCGGCCCAGATCAGTGTGGCAAGGACAGGTAGCAGCAGATTCATCACGGGTGCGCCAAAGTTGAGGGTGCGCGGAGCGCACCGGGACCTACGCCGCTTTCGCGGCGATCAGTGAATGCTCAGCTGCGTGCGCGCGTTACTCGCTGGCAGCGTTGCGTGCAGCAATGGCTGCGGCAAAATCGCGCTTGAGCGTCGGGAAGTAAGCAATCTGCCCGCCCATGCCACCGGCAATGTCGATCGAGGCAGCGCTGATAAAGCTGGCGTATTCGCTGGCCAGGAACAGCGCCATGCCCGCCACGTCTTCAGGCTTGCCGTAGCGTCCCAGCGGCACGACTTTCATCACCATGGCGTCGAACTCTTCGCGAGTGACGCCCGGCCCCATCTCTTTGTAGTGACGATCCCACTGGCCAGTATCGATCCAGCCCATGTTGAGGCTGTTGACCAGGATATTGTCCTTGGGCAGGGACATGCCCAGCGAGCGGGAGAGGGCGATGCACGAAGCACGGTTGATCACTGAAGGAATACCGTCGGGTGTCGGAATCGCGCCGGCAAGGGCGTTGATTTCAATGATTCGCCCCCAACGCTGTTCACGCATGAACGGCACTACGGCCTGGACGAATCGGAAATGCCCCATCTGCAGGATGTTGGCATGTTCGAGGATGGCTTCCGGGGTCAGGGTATCGATATTGCCGCTACGGCCTTGACCTGCATTGTTCACCAGCACATCGACACCACCCCAGGCGTGTGCAACTTCAGCGACGAAAGCTTTCACCCCTTCACTGTCGGTTACATCAACAGCACGGGCAATAACCGCCTGGGCGTGTTCCGCGAGTTGTGCGCCGACTTCGCGGACAGCTGCCTCACTGCGTGCGCAAATCGCAACACGAGCCCCTTCCGCCGCGAAAGCCCGGGCGATTGCCAGACCGATGCCTCGGGACGCGCCCGTGATGATTACTCGCTTTGCACTCAAATCAATGTTCATGGTGGCTCCTCTTGTTTTTTTTCTGCCGGTTCATGTGTGGTTTTTTCCTGCCGAACCCCCGTATTCAGTGGGTGTGCCGGGGCTATTGAAAGCCTAAAGACGAAAACCGTCAAAGATTATTTGAACGTTTATGTGTTTTGTGTGCAGTATTGCTCCTGCCGACGTCTCTATCTGACACCGGGTTCCAGGGATTAGTAGTTATTATTCTGTATAGAGAACTGCAATCTTTATGTGGAATTTTGGATTCCAATCCGTTACGGTGGCTTTCAGCTAAAGGGGAAAGTGGTCCTGGAGCGTGCCAGGCCTCTCGAGCGGACTGTCCAAGCGGGACTTGCACCGATCCTGTGGGGTTTCGCAGATCGTTGGAATGACTGGTTGAACGCACTTAACGTCAGAAAATAAAAATAAAAGGTAGTGTGTATGAAACAGAAGACCAAACAGAGTCGGCGGGTCCTGACTCAAGGTGCTCTGACACTGTTGATGGTTGGCAGTGCACAGGGTTTGATGGCGGCTTCGTTCGACATGTCGAACCCAGACTACCGCGTGCGTTGGGACAATACAGTCCGCTACAACCTGGGTATGCGGACCGACAAGCAAGACAACAACATCATGAGAACGGTGAACTTCGACGAGTCGGACGGGAAGTTCAACAGAAACGATATTGTGACAAATCGCCTCGATGTGTTGAGTGAGTTCGATTTTTCCTACCTCAACGAGTGGGGGGCACGACTCAGCGCTGCTGGCTGGTATGACCACGCCTACGATGACGACAAGGTTCGCAGTAACGTTCCTGGCTTCGCGACCAGCTACTTCAACAGCAGATACAGCAATGAAGTGGATCGCTACATGAACGGTCCTTCAGGCGAAATCCTCGACGCGTTCTTGTGGCGCAACTTCAACGTTGGCGAGATTCCGGTCAACGTGAAAGCCGGCCGCCACACCAACTACTGGGGTGAGAGCCTGCTCTTCGGTGCGCATGCCGTGTCTTATTCTCAGGCTCCTAGCGATGGCGTAAAGGCCTCCACCAGCCCGGGTATCGAAACCAAAGAAGTATTCCTGCCAATCGGTCAAATTTCTGCCAAGGCTCAGGTGACCGACCACCTTTCGCTTGCCGCTCAGTACTTCTATGAATGGCAACCTACCCGAATTCCTTTCGGTGGCACTTATTTCGGTGCAGCGGATCCGTTGTTCGAAGGTCCGGACCGATTGCCGGTGGCTGCCAACGGCGCAACACTGGTGCGCCAGGATTCGCGCTTCGGGCGTGATGGCAAGAACTGGGGTGTGATGGGCAAACTCAACGTCGAAGAAATCGAATCGACCTTTGGCGCCTACTACCGTGAGTTCGATGACTACCAGCCTTGGTTGTCCCCGGAAGTCAAAGCTGCGTTGGGCTCTTATCGAGTGGTCTACCCACGCGGTGTGAAGCTGGCGGGTCTGAGCTTCGCCCGTGTTTTCAATACCGTGGCGGTGGGTTCGGATTTGTCCTATCGCATGAACGGCGCGTTGAACGCCACCGGTGTCAGTCCACTGGATGAAGAAGGTCCTCGTGGCGACACCATCCACTTTATCGCCAACGCCGTTTACGGCGTACCGCGCAACTTTATTTCGAATAACGCCACGTTGGTCGGTGAATTCGCTTACAGCCATCTGGACCGAGTAACCGAGCACCAAGAGTTGTACAAAGGCGTGGGCGAGGTCGGTTGCGTCAATGGCGACACGCCACGCATCGCTGATTCTGGTGGTGAGTCAGACGGTTGCTCGACTAAAAACTACTACGCTGTCGCTGTCAACTACACCCCGCAGTACATTTCAATCTTCCCTTCCTGGGATATGGACGTTCCGCTGACAGTCAATTATGGTCTGGACGGCAATGCTGCCTCGGCCGGCGGTGGTTCCGAAGGCGCTTTGTCGTACTCTGTCGGCGTCAAACTCACCTACGCCCAGCTGTATGAGTTCGGCCTGCGTTATGCCGATACCGATGCCCAAACCAAAACCCTGAACAATGGCACCGTCTCCGGCAACGGCGGCGTTGGTAACACTGACCGTGGCTGGCTGGCATTTACCTTCAAAACCTCCTTCTGACAAATCCAATAAGAATCGGAGAACGTGATCATGAAACGACAACTTGCTTTATCCATTGCCCTGATGAGCATGGCGACCTACACCTTGGCAGCAGGCGGTGACGCCTCGGATCTAGGCAAAAGCCTCACCTCGTTCGGAGCGATCAAGGCGGGCAACGCCGAGGGCACCATCCCTGCCTATGACGGTGGCCTGACCAAGGCACCGGCCGGCTTCGTACCCGATAGCGGGTTCTGGGTAGACCCGTTCAAGGATGAAAAACCACTGTTTCGCATCGATGCCAAAAACGTCGACCAGTACGCGGACAAGCTCAGTGAAGGGCAAAAGACCCTGATCAAGAAATACCCGACGTATTTCATCGATATCTATCCAAGCCACCGCACCACCGCCTATCCCCAGGCAGTGCTTGATGCCACCGTTCGCAATGCCAGCAGTTGCCAGGTTCAGAAAGATGGTTTGGCGGTCGACCCGGCCTGCCGTGGCGGCTTGCCGTTCCCGATTCCAAAGAGCGGCAACGAAGTGATGTGGAACCAGCAAGTGCGCTACAAAATCGGCACCGGCTACTCGACTACCTCGTCTTCGAACAGTTGGGTTGTCGATGCCAATGGTTCGATCACAAAGACCGCCGAACAGGCGACCTTCGAAGAGACGCCGTACTACCAGGTCACTCAGGCGGACCGAGATCCGCTTATGTATGCCCGAGTGTTCTCACGCAATGACTATCCGGCGCGTCGTTCCGGTGAAGTTGTGGTGCTGACCGACTTCCTCGATCCTCTGGCCAAGGCCCGTCGCTCGTTCAGCTACTCCCCGGGTCAGCGTCGAGTCAAGCTGGCGCCGGAATTTGCCTTCGATACACCCGTGGCCAGTCAGGGCGGTGTGACGCTGTTTGATGAACTGCAAATGTTCTCCGGCAGCCAGGACCGCTTCGACTACAAACTGGTCGGCCGCAAAGAGATGTACATCCCGTACAACGCCTACAAGTTCTACTTCGGGACCAAGCAGGAAGATCAGTTCATGCCGCACCACGCCAACCCGGCCAACGAGCGCTGGGAGCTGCATCGGGTGTGGGTCGTGGAGGCGAACCTGAAGCCGGGCATGCGCCACGTTTACAGCAAGCGCACCTATTACCTGGATGAAGACACCTTCGGCGTTGGTCTGTATGACGCCTGGGACAAGAGCGGCGCGTTGTATCGCTCGATCTTCCTCAGTGGCGTGCAGCTCTACGACAAGAACATTCCTTACAACGTGAAGAACGTCGTTTATGACTTCAACAAGGGCATGTACGCGTTGCTCAACGATGGGCTGAAAGGGGGCTACAAGTTCTATGACAAACCGCTTTCCGAGCGGGACATGAACCCTGAAGCCATTGTGGCCCGAGTCACCCAGCGCTGATGTGTGTCGCCTGTTCTGCCCGCCGGTTTGCGCATCGAACCTGACGGGTAGAACAGGTGGGTTTTGCCACGCGGGATGGTTGAGGAATAAAAATAATGACTAACCCTTGCCCTGCTTCTTTTGTTCTTTCCAAGTCGCGTCTACTGCTTGCTGTTGCGCTGGCCGTCGGTGTGAGTGCAGGGATGACGGCGCCTGCCTATAGCGCCGTCATGTCTTCCACTGATTCGCTGGACGTACCGGCGTTGAAGGTCGACGAACACCTGCCTGTACCCTTGCTGTCGGTTGCCAAGGCCGGAGATGCAATGATCAGTGTCGGCTTGCATGGGCTGATCCAGCGCTCCACCGATGGCGGGAAAACCTGGCAACAGGTCGACAGTCCGGTTTCCAGCGATCTGGTGCAAGTCCGGTTTCGCGATGAACACAATGGCTGGATCGTCGGTCACGACGCGCTGGTGCTGCACACCACCGATGGTGGTCGCAACTGGCAGGTGCAACTCGACGGGCGCCGCCTGCTGAAATTGCTCAATGGCTATTACGGCCCGCGGGCCGAAAAAGGCGATGAGTCTGCAGCCCTGGTACTCAAGGAAGTTGCAATGGCCGCCAGTACTTCGGCGACCCCGGACGTATTGGCTGCACCTTTTCTGGATGTGATGTTCGATAAACAGGGCAACGGCTTTGCCGTGGGTGCCTTTGGCCTGTTGTTGCACAGCACTGACAACGGCGAGAACTGGGAGCCGTGGATCGAACGCAGCGACAACGACCGCCGCATGCACCTGTATGGGCTGGCGGAGCATTCGGGCACCTTTTACATCAGCGGTGAACAAGGTCTGCTGCTGCGCCTGGACACTCAGCAACAACGATTCGTGAAAATCGACACGCCTTACAGCGGCACCTACTTCGGTGTCCGTGCCTTCGATCATCTGCTGCTTGCCTACGGATTGCGCGGCAATCTGTTCGCCAGCCGTGATGACGGCCAGCAATGGCAGCCTGTGGAAACCAACCTCAATAGCAGCCTGATCAGCATCGTCGAACAGGGCAACGCCTTGATCGTCGTGAGCCAGGGCGGGCAATTGGTCAGCGTCGATCGGCAGAGTTTGCAGGTCACTCCGCTGGCGGATGCTCGAACGGGGGAGGTGTATGCAGCCAGTGCCACCAATCAGGCTGGGAGCCTGGTTGTCACGCGCTTTAGCGGCGCCAAGGTCATCGATATCGCCCAGGCCAACTGACGCCGTCGGCACGATTCCCCTACGAGAAAGAAAAAATGGTCGAGCAAAAATTCAACAGCGGGATGCCAGTGATCGCCAATCTGGAGGACTTTGACAAGAGCTCCGGGGGCTGGTTTGAACGGGTGATTTTCCGTCATCGCATGGTGGTCGTCGTTGCCTGCTTGCTCGCCACGGTGGTGTTGGGCTTCTTTGCTACACGGCTGCAAGTGAATGCCAGCTTCGAAAAAATGATTCCCAGCTCCAGCCCTTACATCAAGAATTACCTGGCCTATAAAGACCAGCTTCCAGGGCTGGGTAACAGCATTCGCGTGGTGGTGGAAAACAAGACCGGTGATATCTACGACGCCGACTACTTGCTGGCGCTGCAGAAGGTCAACGACACCCTGTACCTGATCCCGGGTATCGACCGTTCCTGGATGAAGTCGCTGTGGATGCCTATCGTTCGCTGGAAAGAAGTGACGGAGGAGGGCATTGACGGCGGTGCAGTGATGCCATCGGATTACGACGGCAGCGAAAAATCGATCAAAGCCTTGCGCCGCAACATTATGCGCGCTGGCATTGTCGGCAACCTAGTGGCCAACGACAGCCAGTCGAGCATGATCGTAGCGCCGTTGCTCGACATCAATCCGCAGACCGGCAAACCACTGGACTACGGTGATTTTTCCAAGCAACTGGAAGCGCAGATTCGCTCGCTGGAAAGCGACAAGATCGGCATTCACATTGTGGGTTTCAGCAAGCTGGTAGGCGACCTGATCGACGGCCTGTATTCGGTGATGTTGTTCTTCGGCGCATCGGTGGTGATCGCCGGGTTGTTCGTCTATTTCTATACCCGCTGCCTGCGCAGCACATTGCTGCTGGTGAGCGTTGCCGTGGCGGGCGTGGTGTGGCTGCTGGGTTTGATGCAAATCCTTGGCTACGATCTGGACCCGTATTCGATTCTGGTGCCGTTCCTGATTTTTGCCATCGGCATTTCCCATGGCACACAGAAGATGAACGGCATCCTTCAGGACATTGGCCGTGGCACCCATAAATACGTGGCTGCGCGCTATACCTTCCGTCGTTTGTTCCTGACCGGCCTTACCGCACTGCTGACCAATATTGTCGGGTTTGCCGTGCTGGTGATCATTGATATTCCTGTGATCCGCGACCTGGCCCTGACCACCAGCATCGGTGTCGCCGTGCTGATTTTCACCAAGCTGTTGTTGATTCCGGTAGCGCTGTCGTACCTCGGTGTCAGTAAAAAAGCCGCGCGTTATGCCATCGCCAAAGACCAGGCCGGCGAAGCCAATCGTGGTTTGCTCGGGCACCTCTGGCACAGTCTCGACCGCTTCACTGAGCGTCCGTGGGCCACGGCGGTCATCGCCTTGTCGCTGCTGGTGACCGTGGGTTGCAGTGTGGTGATGATGCACCTGAAGGTGGGCGACCTGGACCCCGGTGCGCCGGAGTTGCGGGCGGATTCGCGCTATAACCGCGACAACGCCTACATCACCGGTCATTACGGTCTTTCCAGTGACCAGTTCGTGGTCATCGTGAAGACCAATGAAGACAGCTGCCGTCTGTACCAATCGCTGCAAAGCATGGACAAACTGGCGTGGCACCTGCGTCAGACAGCCGGTGTACAAACCACCCAGTCGCTGGCCGAAACCGTGCGCATGATCAGTTCCGGCATGGCCGAAGGCAGCCCGAAATGGCTGAGCATCAGCCGTGACCAGGCGATCACCAACTCGGCGGTGGATGCGGCGATGATCTCCGCTCCAGGAATCACCAACCAGCAATGCTCCGTGACCCCGATTATCGCCTACCTGGCCGACCACAAGGCTGACACCTTGAGCCGGGTGTTGAAAGTCTCCGAAGACTTCGCCAAGCAAAACAACACCGCCGCTGGCGCTGAACAGCCGGTTGAATTCCTGTTGGCTGCGGGTAATGCCGGCATCGAGGCCGCCACCAACATCGAGGTGGAGAAGGGCATCATCACCATGTACCTGGCGGTGTATGGCGCCACGGCGTTGCTCTGCCTGCTGACCTTCCGCAGCTGGCGCGCAACCCTGGTGGCGCTGATTCCGCTGCTGATGACCACGATTATCTGCAAGGCGTTGATGGTCTGGCTGGGGATTGGCCTCAAAGTGGCCACCTTGCCGGTTATCGCCGTGGGCGTTGGTGTCGGTGTGGACTACGCGCTGTATCTGCTCAGTGTGCAACTGGCGGTGCAGGAGCGTGGTGGCAGCCTGGCGGTAGCCTATCGTCGCTCGCTGGATTTTACCGGTCGTGTCGTCGCACTCGTGGGCCTGACCATGGCCGCCGGGGTGATTACCTGGGCCTGGTCGCCGATCAAGTTCCAGGCTGACATGGGCATTCTGCTGACCTTCATGTTCCTGTGGAACATGCTCGGCGCGCTGGTGTTGATCCCGGCCCTGTCGCATTACCTGCTTAACCCCAAGGGCAACTCCAAGGCTGGAGTGACCCTCGACCTCGAAGACGCCCGCGCACAGCAGGAACCGCGTAAACCGGTAACCGGCGCATCGACCCACTCATTGACTGAGCTCGCCTTACCCCGGCGTGCCCACTGACTAATAGCCAGGCACAGTCCCTGGCTGGCAATTGCAAGGAGATAATAATGTTCGAGTTATTGATGAGTGCCGACATGATGGTTCCGGACCCGGACGGCATGACGGAAATGTTGGTCGACAAGCTCGGGATCTTCAAACACGAACGCTGGCGTCAGGCGTTCGATAATCACCCGTACATCGCGCATTTTCTGCGTGTACACAAATCCCTGGCAGTGTCGCCAACGCGCATCGAACCACAGTGGCACCTGGATCGGCCGAACCCCGGCGACCCGTTGTTCCACGACTTTCTGGAAAGCCTGAAAGATTTCCAGGGTCATCATCGGCCGATGCTTACGCACTCCATCGTGCTGGCCCTGCACGGGGATAAGTTCGACGCGTTGGTGGACAAACTGATGCGTCGACGCTTGCCATTCCGCATGGCGCAGCGCACCCCGGAAATGCCGTTCGACCGTCTGTGGCTGGGTGCTACTCCTGAGCAACCTTACTACCAGCCTTCTGTGGATGGTGGCCTGTGCATTGAAATCATGCCGACCGAGCCGTTGCAGATGCCACCGGAAACCTATCAGTTGCCACCGATGCAACCGCGCGATCAAAAGCCCGGCGACATGGTGCGCGTCACGGCCCGTGGCTTCCTGGTACGCGACCTCGACGAAACCCTGCGCAAGGTATCGACCAATCTCGATTGGGAACCGAGCGGTCCGGTAGAGAACATCCGCAGCGAAGGCTATCGCCGTGCGCGCATGGGGTTCACCGTGCCGAACAGTGCGACCCTCGATGTACTCGAGGCGACTTACTGGAACACCGACGCCGGTCACTACGTCAATAACTGGGGTCCGGGTCCGTATTACATCCGGATCGGTGTCAATGATCTGGCCGCCAAAGCGGAAGATCTGCGCGCACGCGGCACCCGGTTCCAGTGGATCGAATCCTCGGAGGCCGTGGGCGGTCGTCCATTGATCAAGATCGATCCACAAGAACTCAATGGTCAAGTCTTCGAGTTCGAGGAGTGCCCTGCATGAGTACAGCGCAAAACCTGCAGTCTCCCGTGCTGATCAACGATGCGGTGCGCGTGGAGCGCGATGCCATGGTGGGCTGGGTGGTTCTGACCCGCCCCGGACAGATCAATGCCATCAACGATGAGATTCGCCAAGGCGTGCCGCAAGCGCTGGCACTGTTGCAGAAAGACCCTGACATTCGCGTGATCGTGATTCGCGGAGAAGGCGAGCGCGGCTTTTGTGCCGGTGCCGATATCAAGGAACGCCGCGGCCCGGAGTCCAGCCTGCAAGTGCGTCAGCGTATGGAAAACGTGCGCTGGATCGAAACCCTGGACGGCATCACCAAACCAGTGATTGCCGCAATTCATGGCTACTGCATGGGCGGTGGACTGGAATTGGTGCTGGCGTGTGATATCCGTTTCGCAGCCCCCGATGCCGTGTTCGCACTGCCGGAAACCGGTCTGGGATTGATTCCCGGTGGTGGCGGCACGCAGCGACTGTCTCGAGTGGTTGCACCGGGTCAGGCGTTGGACATGTTGCTCACCGGTGACCGAATGGGCGCTGAACAGGCGCAGCGCATTGGCCTGGTCAGTCGACTGGCCAGTGACAACGCCAACCTTCTGGAAGAAGTGCGAGCTTTTGCCAAACGCATTGCCAGCAAGCCACCTACCGCGTCGGCCTTTGTCAAACAGGCTGCGCGGGCGGCGCTGGAAATGGATCTCAAACGAGGCCTGGACCTGGAACTGGATCTGTTCGCCTTGTTGGCTCCGACCAAGGACGCCCGTGAAGCGGCCCAAGCCTTCAGCGAACGGCGCGAACCGCGTTTTACCGGCGAATAAAGCGCCACCCCTAAAACAAAAAGGATAAGGGCATGAGTACAGGAAAACTGGCAGGACGAGTGGCCATTATTACCGGCTCCGGTGGCGGTCTGGGCGCCGAATGCGCACGGGTACTGGCATCGCATGGCGCGAGCATTGCCGTGGTCGATATCAATTTCGAGGGGGCAACAGCCGTTGCCCAATCGTTGGTCGCCGAGGGCCATCAGGCCTTGGCGATTGCCACCGATGTGTCCTCGGAAGACTCAGTGCGGGCGATGGTGGCCCAGGTGAAAGAACGTTTTGGCCGTATCGATATATTGCACAACAACGCGGCGATTCTGAATGCCGAGCAACGTCAGCTGGACCGTGATTTCGTCAACCTCGACATGCAGGCCTGGGACCGCGCCATCGCCGTCAACCTGCGTGGCGCCGTGCTGTGCACCAAGCATGTGATTCCGGTCATGCTGGAAAACGGCAAGGGCTCAATCATCTTCGCCACCTCGGGTCTGGGCATGCAGGGCGATATGTCCCTGACCGGCTACGCCACCTCCAAAGCGGGGCTGATGATGCTGCCACGCATGGTGGCCTCGCAGTACGGCAAGCAAGGCATTCGCGGCAACGCCGTGCAGATCGGACTGGCGCCTTCGGAACACGCCATGCCTGAACCCTTGCTCGACATTCTGCGCGACAACCACTGCACCGCCGAGCTGGGCACGCCTCGGCAGATCGCCGATGTCGTGGCCTTCCTGGCCAGTGATGAATCCTCCTTTGTCACCGGCACCACCTTGGTCGCCGACGGCGGTTTCAGCAGCCACACACCGTCCCTGGTGGCGATGCGCGCACTATTCGCGCAAATGGGCCGCACTGGCATGTAACGCTTGCCGCGGCGCACCCTATGCGGTGCACCGCGGCTGATCTTCGCCGCCACAGCCGCCGCGTGCCGCCGTGGTTGACCTTCGACATGGAAGCATGTGATGAACCCGAACCAAAATGCGAGTAACACTGATTACGATGTAATCGTGGTCGGTGGTGGCACCAATGGCTTGTCGGCGGGCTGCTACCTGGGTATGGAAGGCAAGAAAGTGCTGGTGCTTGAAGCGTTGGACAAGGTCGGCGGAATGGCTTCGTCTGGCTATCTGATACCCGAAGCACCGCAGCACCTGGTTCACCCTTGTGCCCTGGACATGATGTCGATGCGTGTACATTCCCATGTACCGGCGGAGCTGGGACTTGAGCGCCACGGTTTCAAATCGGTGGAGCTCGCGCCGGGGTATGTGTATTTGCACCCGGATGGCCAGTCGCTGATTTTCTGGCGTGACCGTGAGAAAACCGCTGCCGAGATTCGTCGCTTCAGCAGCAAGGACGCCGAGGCGTTTCTTGAGTTCATGAAAGTCATCGACATGTTCCTCGATATCGCGCTGCCCATGATGCGAGTTGACCCGGCGAAGACCAACCTGGGTGTGAAGCTGAAGATGCTTGGCACCGCGATCAAACACAAAGCCTTGAAACCCGAACTGATGGCACTGATGACGGGGTCCGCGCTGCAAGCTGCGCGTGAACGCTTCGAACATCCGGTGACCATTTCCGCGATGTGCGCGCTGACCGGTCTGGCGGGGGATATCAGCGCCGATGGCGGTGGGATTTATTACGCCTTGCTGGGTTTTCTCCACCGATTCGGCGTTGGCCGAGTGTTGGGCGGGATGCAGCAGTTGAGCAATGCCATGCGAGCACGTCTGGAAGAACTGGGCGGTCAGGTGTTGGTGTCGTCCAGCGTCAGTGAAATCGTTGCCAAAGATGGCCGCATCAAAGGAGTGAAACTTGCTGATGGTCGCCAGTTTACAGCTCGTGCGGTCATTGCTGGCTGTCACCCCAAGCCTGCGCTGGATATGGTCACCCCTGGTGAAATCCCTAAACATCTGCTGACTCGCATCGCTATGGCGCCCGCCAATGGCAAGGGCTCGGGACCACTGAAGGTGGACGTGGCCTTGCGTGGGCAGATTTCCCTGCCACGTTTTGCTGCAGCGCGCGGCGATGGTGTGGATTTGCGTAAGACCGTGATGTTGATCGGCACCGAAGAAGCCGTGCTGGAAAACTTTGCCGCTTGCGCCCGTGGCGAAGTACCGAAGTTGCCCTATATCACCGTAGCCGCACCGAGCGCCGCCGATCCTTCACAAGCGCCGGCTGGCCAGGACGTTTTGTACATCTATCCGCCAGTGATGCCGGTGAACCCCAATGAGGGTTGGGACGCATTACGTGAACGGGTAGCCGACCAAGTGCAAGAACAGCTGTATGACTACATCGAGGGGATCGAAGGGCAGGTGATTGGCCGGCACATTGAGGCGGCCCCGGACTTTACGGCACGCTTGAATACTGTGAATGGCTGTGTGGTGCATATCGACACCACCTCGATGCGTTCGAGCACCATGCGCCCTGCGTACGGTTTGGGAGGAGATACCTTGCCGGTGGCGGGTCTGTATTTTGGCAGCGCCGGCATACATCCGGGCGGTGGCGTCAACGGTATGGCCGGGCGATTGGCGGCCAAGCGGGTGAGCAAGTACCTGCAGAAAAAAGGTAACTGATTCCAATGCGGATCGGTTAGCACGAGCGCTGAGCTTGTTTGGCGAGGGAGCAAGCTCCGTCGCCACAGGTTTTATACGTCTTGGAAACGCCGAAAGCGGTTAAACGCTGTCGGCGTTTTTTTCTGCACCCAACGAAATACTCGCCAGGACAAAGTCCGCCGAGTACTGGCGCCAGGTGGCCATGCCTTGCGCTGAGTCGGTGTCCAGGCCGGCGAGTGCAGACATCGAGTAGCGGTTGGTGAACCAGCCCGTTGTCACCAGCGATGCACTCGCCAGTAAAAGGCGCGGGTTGATGTCCGCACGGAAATCACCACTGGCAGCCCCCCGCACCAGAATCGCATCAAGCTTGGCGATCAGCGCCGGAGCCATTTCCAGAAAATGGTTTCGCGGTGTTTCGTGGGTGTCGTGGTAGCGAATGCCTTCCAGCGCCAGGCTGCCGAGGAAGGGATCAAAACGGTATTGGTCGAAGAAGTGATTGAGCACGGTGCGCATCGCCAAGGGGGGTGGCAGCTCTTCGACATTGAGGTTGACCAGTTCGGACATGATGTTGTCCGAAGACTCATCTAATACCGCGACAAACAGCCCCTCCTTGGAGTTGTAGTAGTGGTAGACCAGTTGCTTGGTGACGCCGGCATCGCGGGCAATTTCTTCCACGCGCGCACCGGCCAGGCCTTTTTTAGCGAATTCCACACGCGCAGCAGCGAGCAGGCGATTCATCGTATTGCGTTTGCCCTGTTCGCCACCTTCTGCTGCCTTTACCGCCACCTCGTACTCCTCATGCCTGGATTGGCCAGGCTATTTATACCTTGAAGCATTTTCCTGGGTGTCTTCGTTTGACCCCGAGTCAAACGAAGCAGACTACCCGTGCAGACGCATCCGCTTACCATAGGTTGGCAGGCTGGGGAGCGAACGTAAAGCGCCGAACGACCCGCTGCCACGCTTCAGCTCCGAGGGTCCGCAGCCGCGCGATCTTGGTGTGCAAAAAGAATAAAAACAAGAGACTCGTCGTTGCCGCACCCGCAGTTACCGGTTAGCCGACCCCAGGTTTTCGACCCCGTTACTGTTATCGCCATGCGCTGGCGAGTCTCGCTGGTATTCCCTGATGTCGCCGTGCGCAAGAACTGACAAGCACAGGCGACAGCTGACTGATAGGAGATCCTGATGAGCAACGAAAGCGCAGCACTGGACCTGGCAACCGCGTATTCCGCCGTGTCTGACCTGTATCGCGGTACTGACCTGGATATTCATGCGGTGTGCCGCGAGCAACGCTTGAAATCACCCCTCTATGAGGGTGACTTCATCAAGCAGTTCGGGGTCCCGACCAACGCCGGCACCCAGCAGGGCACTCGCCCGACTTTTGCCTTGTTCAAGTATCAGGACGTGATGACGGTTCTGCGCGATGGTGCGACCTACACCAGCGGCTTTATTGCTGAAGGTCTGGGCGCGTTTTTCGATGGTTTGATCATTCTGGCCATGGACGGTGACGAGCACCGCAAGGTGCGTGCCTTGCTGCAACCGGCATTTATGCCGGAGACCGTGAACAAGTGGCGCCCGCAGATCGATCAAGTGATCCGCGAGGAATACATCCAGCCAATGTTGGCGGCCAAGAAGGCCGACCTGATGAAGTTCGGCCTCGAACTGCCGATTCGCATCATGTACGCCTTGATGGGCTTCCCCTCGGATGACCCCTCCAAATACAAGCAATACGCAGCCTGGGCCTTGGCCATTGTCGGCGGCAATCAGATTGATCCGAGCAAAATGGTGGAAGCACGACGTCAGGCCGGCATCGCCGTCAAAGGTCTTTATGACGCAATTGCCGAAGTCGTGGTGCAACGTCGCGCCGAGGGCAGTCAAGGCGATGATGTAGTCGGTCGTTTGCTGCGTGCGGAATACGAAGGCCGTACGCTGGATGACCACGAGGTCGTTACCTTCACCCGCTCATTGTTGCCGGCGGCTGGCGAAACCACCACGCGCATGTTCGGATCGGTGATGACCTTGCTGCTCACCACGCCCGGGTTGCTCGAACGAGTCAAGGCCGACCGCTCGCTGATCGGCAAACTGATGGACGAAACCACCCGCTTTGAACCGGTGGCCACCTTCAAGGTGCGCGAAACCGCCAAGGAAGTGGAATTCCACGGTGTGAAAATCCCCAAAGGCTCGTTCGTCCAATGCATGGTGGTGTCCGCCAACCGCGATGAAGATGCTTTTGAAAACGCCGATGTATTCGACATCGATCGCAAGGCAAAACCCTCCTTCGGTTTCGGCTTTGGCCCGCATATGTGTATCGGCCAGTTTGTGGCCAAGGTCGAAATCAGCTGCGCGGTCAACGCGATCCTAGATCTATTCCCCAACTTGCGTCTCGACCCGACTCAACCCGTGCCGCAGATCGGCGGAGCACAGCTGCGCGGCGTATCGAAGCTTCCGGTGATCTGGGATTGATCCACGATTCAAATCCGTTTCCAAGCCTTAACAAAAACAACAGAGGGCATTATGAGAACGTTTAAAACCATTCCAGAGCGCGGTGATTTCGGCTTCCAACAGCTGGTCGGTCCGTACAAGGTCACAGGCGCTTCGATGTCTGCCGAACGCGGCTTCTTCGGCCTGCATTTGAGCAAGAGCTCGCCGTTTGGATCGGTGCGCGATGAACAGGGCAATATCTATTCATTCGTGCGGTCGCTGATGGCGCCCAATGGCACCCCGAACCCGACCAAGTTCTACTACCTGAACAACCACGTCGACAACGCCCACCTGCGCATGGACCACGAAAAAATGGCCCGGCAGGCACTGACGCCACTGCCTGTGCATAGCCTGGAAGGTGATACCGCACGCTGGGCCAGCCAACCGGGTGAACCCGGTAATGGCTGGGAAATCACGGCCAGCAGCGAGCGCCTGACCTGGAAAGAAGAAGGCTTGTTCCATCTCGAAGGTCGTCTGCTCGGACCGGGTTTGCAGTGGTACTTGCCGGGTGTGGAGTGGGGCACCTTTTACGTTTCACAGTTGTGGGATATCGCCGGTGTCTGCGAGGGGCGTCCGGTGAAAGGCGCCATGGCGCTGGACCAGTTCTACATGGCTGAAGGCGGCGCCATCCACTTCAAGAAAGACCTGGTGGTGAACAACAACAAGCATGTGATCTGGTGGTCCTTTGTCACCGTTTATAAAGATGGCACGTGGGATACCGGTTCTTTCATGGTCGGTCACGACCACCTGGGTTACGCCATTTTCAACAATGAAAAAGGCGAGGTGCGGGTCACCACCGATATCGAAGGACAAACCGAGCACAAAGACGGTAGCTACTTTTTGAAGTCGGCCAAAATCGTCCTGGAAGGCAAGGAAGAGTGGGAATTCCTGCCTGACGAGAAGGGCGAAATGATCGACTTCGTTGGCGGTTTCCCGGTCACTGCGCAGCAGGAAGGGCGTTGGCGTCGGGTTGGCGATACCCGCGAACCTTCTCACTGGCTGGGCTGGGGCGAGTCGGACCGGCGTAACGGCTCGGCCCGTAACGTTCCAGGCAAGGATCTGTAAATCAGCCGGGTGCGCCTGGTTGCGATCAGTAACCCGGCGCACGTGCTGCATCAAAAGCCTCTACTAATAACAACAATGAGGAATCACGATGAAATTTCGCGACAAAGTCGTGCTGGTCACCGGTGCCGGTCGAGGCATGGGACGCGCCATTGCCTTGGCCTATGCCCGTGAGGGCGCCAAAGTGGTGGTGTCGGCACGCACCGCTCGATACGGCGAAGAAACCATTGGGCAAATCAAGGCCCTGGGCGGTGAAGCCTGCCTGGTCGGTGGAGATATCGCCGACCGTGAGGCGATCAAGTCGATGGTGCAAGGTGGCGTAGAACGTTTTGGCGGTCTGGATATCGTGGTGCATTGCGCCGCCGACACCAGTCACGGGCTGATCGCCGAAATGGCCGATGACACCTTCGATCACATTGTTCGCAGCAATATTCAGTCGTTGTTCTGGCTGGCCAAGGACAGCGCACCTTACCTGTCTAAAGCGGTAGATAAAGGCCGGCTGATTTTCATCTCGTCCGGCGAAGCCAACCGCAAATACACACCACGACTGATTGCCTATGGTTCCAGCAAAGCGTTCATGAATGCGTTTGCCCGCGGTTTGGCGGTCGAATTTGGTGCCATGAATATTCTGGTCAACGTCGTCGAACCCGGCCTGATCGGCACGGACCATATGCTGGAAACCCTGGGCAATGAGCTGCCGCATAAACTCGCCGCACACTTCCCGGTCGGGCGTCTGGGCGAGTCCGCTGATATTGCCAATGCCGTGATGTTTCTCACCTCCAACGAGGCCTCCTATATCACCGGCACGTCGCTGTTGGTGGATGGCGGCGCCACCATGATCGCGCTGCCCAAAGTCGAAGAAATCCTCAAGGGCCAATAATCATGTCGCGCGTCCGCGATAGCGGCTCGCGCCGGGAGTCAGGTCATGACAACAGATACCCGCAATAGCAGCGTTACGGCCCATGGTGGCAATGATTTCTCGGAGTTCAAGCGTGGCTGGCGCGTGGTGCTGCTGGGCTTGTTTGGCATCTGCACCAGCCTCTCCGCTGCGTTGCTGTATGCCTTCGGCACCCTGGTTATCCCGCTGGAACAGGCTTTCGGCTGGAGCCGTGGCGACTTGCAGGCTTCGATCACCTTCCTGTTCGCCGGTGTGGCGATTTCCACGCAGTTGGTCGGCTGGCTCTACCGCCGTTTCGGTTTGCGTCGGGTGGCGATTGTTTCGATCGTGCTGCAGATCGTCGGTTATTTTGCGATCACCCAAATTCAGGGCTCGATTGGTTGGTTGTACCTGGCGTTTTTCAGCATGCCGATCATCTGTGCTGGCACCATTGCGATCACCTGGACGCAACTGGTCAATCTCTGGTTCGAGCGCAACCGTGGTCTGGCGCTGGCAGTGATTCTGTGTGGAACCGGGCTGGTGGCGATGATTCTGCCGCCGCTACTGTCGCGGTTAATTGCCAGCTATGGCTGGCAGGCGGGTTTTATTGCATTGGGGGCGATGCCTCTGCTGTTTACGCTGCCCTTGTCGTTGATGTGGTTGCGTATGCCGGCGCCGCATGCCAGCACTGAAGCGACGACGCAGAAGGAACTCCCGGAACTGGCCGGCATGTCCTTCCAACAAGCGTTGCGCTCCGGGAAATACTGGGGTTTTAACATCGCGCTGATACTGTCGGTATCGTTGACCGTAGGCATGGTCACCAACATGGTGCCGATGTTGCAAAGCAAAGGCTTTAGTGGCCAGCAAGCCAGCCAGATATTCAGCACCTTTGGTATTTCCATCATCGGCGGGCGTTTGTTGGTGGGCTACATGCTCGACCGCTTTTCACCTTCTCTGGTGGCTGCGGTGAGCCTGGCGCTACCTGCGCTGGGCTGCGCGATCTTTCTTTTTGGCGGGGCGCAGAGCACACCGCTAATGGTGCTTGCCACCCTGTGCATCGGCGCAAGTGCCGGGGCTGAATTCGATCTGGCGGCATTCCTGATGGCACGTTATTTCGGCCTGAAAGACTACGCGCGGATCTTTGGTTTGCACCTGTGCCTGATCACCATTGCTGCCGGGCTGGTGCCCATGTTGTTCGGCCATCTTTACGATAAGTACGGCAGCTATTCAGCGGTGCTGGTGTGCTGTTTCTGCTGCGCCATTATCGGCCCGACCATTTTGTTGTGGTTGAAGATGGAAGCGGCATTTCTGGCGCTTCAGCGCACTCTGCAACAACGGCAACACGCCTGAACCCCACCCGAGGATGAATGTGATATGAGCATGGACAAACACGCAATCGAGCACTTCCTGCACGGCCAGATCGACTGCTGGAATCGAGGCGACAAAGAGGGATTTTTTGCCCATTACCGCAGCGTCTCGGCCAATGGCTTGAGTATCGAATACGTCGGCAAACCCCAGCACGATGCCTGGCAGATACTGGAAGGCATGTGGGCGCAACAGCAACCGAAGATTCGCGTCGAGGTGCGGCAGTGCATCGTTAATGGCAATGAAGCCGCGTGTCATCACCTGAATGCATTTCGCGAGCAGGAAGGCGGAATCGAGACGATCGAGTTGTATCGGTTCGAAGAAGGGCAGTTGTTTGTGCGTTATTTCATCAAGCAGTAAGGGTTGATCACCCGAGTGCGCACAGCCTTGTCATAAAGGCTGTGCGCACTGGCGGTTTATAGGCCGTCGGTGGAATAGGACAGTTGTCGCCACAGCTCGATTTCCGCGAGCATATTGTTGAGCTTGTTGCTGACTTGCTGATAAGCGTCGGAGCCGGCCAGGTAACGCAACGGCGGATGTTGACTGTTAGCAAGATGCACCAGTGCGTCACCCAGTTTCGCCGGGTTGCCGGTTTGCTGGTGGTTGTAGGCGGCCGAAGCGCCTTTGACCTTGGCCGTGAATGCGGCGTAATCCTCCAGCCCACGGGTACCAAAGACAGCGGAACTGGGGTCGAGGAAGTCGGTACGGAAAACCCCAGGTTCCACCAGCGTCACCTTGATGTCGAATTGCGCCACTTCCAGGGCCAGGGATTCGGAAAAACCTTCCACGGCAAATTTCGACGCGCAGTACAGCGCCGCGCCGCCCATCCCCACTACACCGCCCATCGAGGACACGTTGAATACGTGACCGCTGCGTTGCGTACGCATGACGGGCAATACGGCGCGGCAGACGTTGAACACACCGAACACGTTGGTCGCGAACTGCGTATCGGCTTCACTGGCGAGATTGTCTTCAAAGGGTGCCAGTTGCCCATAACCGGCGTTGTTGACCAGCACATCGATTCGGCCAAAACGCGCGACGGCAGTCTCGACCGCGGCAAGTGCCTGAGCTTCGTCAGTCACATCCAGGGTCACTGGCAAAACGCGCTCACCGTACTCGGCGAAGACATCTTCCAGCGGTTCGATCCGCCGGCCACTGACTACCACGCGGTCGCCGTCAGCCAATGCGGCTTTGGCAATGGCAGCACCCAGGCCTCGGGCCGCACCGGTAATAAACCAGACTTTGTTCATTGCATCGCTCCAGTCGTTGTGCAAAAAAAAGCCGCGTCAGCTCGGAGGCTGGCGCGGCTGCGGTTTTTACCAATCCACGCGGCGCTAGTCGCGGTTGGCCGCTTCCCAGGCTTTCAGGTCGAAACCGTCAGCGGCGGCTTCGGCTGCCGTCAACTTGGGCGCGCGGGCGAGAATCTTGCGCGCGGCCATGTGATCGCCCATGCGATTGCAGGATTCAACGGCCACCAGGCGGTCATTGCGGAAACACAGCACGGACAGCTGTTTGTCTTGGGCAGACCCGAGGACAACAGTGCTGTCGTAGCCGTTGGAGAGTCCGGCAATCTGTAGCTTCAGGTCGCCTTGATCGGTCCAGAACCAAGGCAGGGCGCCGTAAGGCGCCGGTTTGCCCATCAACCGTGCGGCCACTGCGCGGGCCTGGTCAATGGCGTTCTGCACCGACTCGAGGCGCGTGTGCTGTTCATCGTTTTGCAGGCACGGGAAACTGGCGACATCGCCCAATGCGGAAATACGTGGGTCAGAGGTGAGCAGATTGGCGTCGACCTTGATCCCGTTTTCGATGGCCAGACCCGCTTCGGTTGCCAGTTGGGCATTGGGGATCACACCGATACCAAACACCACGAGGTCGGCGGGCAGGGCACGTCCGTCAGCGGTTTGCACAGCGCATACTTTACCGTTGTCGCCATCAATGCGGCTCAAGCCCTGGCGGAAGTCGAAATGCACGCCCCAGGCTTCATGGGCCTGGCGGAACAACTCAGACATTTCCCGCGATACGGCACGGGCCATTGGCCGCTCGGCCAGCTCCAGCACATGGACATTGGCCCCTTGTGCGGCGGCTACCGCTGCGAACTCCAGACCGATGAACCCGGCGCCGATCACCACCACATTGCGCGCTTCTTTGGCCAGTGGCGCCAAGGCATCGGCATCGGCTTTGGTTTTGATGCCGAACACCTGCGGCAGCTCAGCGCCTGGCACCGGTAACGGCCGGTTGTGTGCACCAGTGGCCAATACCAAGTGGTCATAGCTGACAGCATCACCGGAGGCCAGCACTACGCGACCGTTCTGGCGGTCAATTGCCGTCGCCTGGTCATGCAGCAGTTCAATGCGTTGGGTGGCATAAAATTCAGCGGGGCGAAACAGCAGATTGGTCCCCTGGATCTTGCCGAGCAGGTAGGCCTTGGACAATGGCGGCCGCTGATAGGGCAGGCCGGGCTCATCGCCGATCAGGGTAATGCGCCCGTCATAGCCTTCCTGACGCAGCGAGGCAGCGACCTGAAAGCCGGCTTGACCAGCACCGACGATAACGACTGAGGCAAGGGTCATGGGAGCTCCTTCAAGCGCATTCAGAATTGCGACGACGGCAGGTGCAGAACCATGCCGTCCATCTCTTGGCTGATGATCAACTGGCAGCTCAAGCGGCTGTTGTCACGGCGCTCGAACGCGTACTCGAGCATGTCGTTTTCCATGCTTTCCGCCGCTTGTACTTTGCTCAGCCAGGCTTCGTCGACATAGGTGTGGCAGGTGGCGCAGCTGCAGGCACCGCCACAGTCGGCAGGAATACCCGGCACCGA
The DNA here is from genome assembly GCF_000282215.1 of Pseudomonas sp. GM21. Taxonomy (GTDB): domain Bacteria; phylum Pseudomonadota; class Gammaproteobacteria; order Pseudomonadales; family Pseudomonadaceae; genus Aquipseudomonas. The sequence continues at coordinate 20,663 of NZ_AKJS01000006.1, read as the reverse complement.
GGCGAAGGTTGCGGCTTGCATCACCGATTGGCCAATGTCGCCTTTGACCTGATGGGCCGTGCCGTTATGTTCAATAAACGTCAATGTGGGCATGTTCTGCTCCGATTCTTGTTGGGGGCTCAGGATTGGCAGGGAATTGTTTGTGCGTTAAAACGCGGCACGCGTCCCAGGGTCAGTAACAGAAGAGGGCCGATCAGGCAGCAGGCGGCGCTGTACACCAGCATCGCCGTGTATGAACCGGTGCGTGCCAGCAGGTATGCGAAGAGCAGCGGAGCCAACGCCGAGGCCACTGTGTTCAAACCCTGATGGACGCCAAACAGACGGCCGTACTCGCGCAAACCGAAGTAGCGGGCAATCAGGAACGCGGCAATATCGAATTCTGCCCCGGCGCCAAAACCGACCAGCACCGCCGCCAGCAGCAGGGGCGCGAACTCAGTGGTCGGGCTCAGGTAGATAAAACATCCGACAGCGGGCAGCACCAGGCTGAGTGCCGACACCGCGGGTGGCCAAAGGCGATCGAGCAAGTAGCCAATCAGCATGCGGCCAAAGATCAGTGAGATGCCGAAGCCGCCGAAGACGGTGGCGGCGTCCGCCGCGGACAAACCTCTGGCTTGCAGCATCGGCACGGTGCTGGTGACCATGCCGACAATCGAAGAAATCACCAGACTGAGTGCCAGGTTGCAGGTCCAGAATTTCAGCGAGCCCATGCCTTCACGAAAAGCCATGCCGGGCAATTGCTCCAGCGCACTGCCGTCATTACGGTTACCCGCCGCAGCAGGTAGCTTGAACCACAGCAGAATCAGTGGCAGCAGCACCAACAGGTTGAGCAGCGCGAGAATCACGAAGGCCGCGCGCCAGTCCCATTGTTCAATGCCCCACGCCATCAAGCGGGGAATGGTTGCCGCGGTGACGCCGGTACCGGACAGGCCGATGGCCAGCGCCAGGCCACGATTGCGGTCGAACCACAGGCTGATCAGTTGCGTCCAGGTGACCGCCAGAGCGCCCATGCCCACGATGGGCAGTAATGCAAAGGCGATGTACATCGACCAGATCGAGTGGGTCAGTTGAGTGGTCGCCAAGTAGCCGAGGGACAACAACAGTAAAGAAATGACCGTGACGCGCTTCATGCCGTAGCGCAGGTTGAACCAACCCACCAGCTGCAGTGATACCACGGCGCCACCAAACAAAAAGGTGATGCAGGCCTGCAGTTCACTTTTGCTCCAGCCGAAGGCATCGCCCAGCGGCACGACCAAAGTGCCGAAACCATAGAGCAGGGCGGCGTTGATGCTGATGGCCACACCGGCGACAGCCAAAATCAGGATTTTCCAGCTTTGGCGGAATTCGTGAAGATCAATTGCCGCTTCGTTTTTAGACGGGTGCATGGAGTTGGCTTCCTTATAGGTTTTGTTGAGCCAAGCACTGCTACGAGTGGTGATGTGGACCACCGCCATCAGATTCTTTGAACAGAATCTGATTTTTTATTCAGAATAAAATCAGAAAATCCCCTTTGTCCAGTACAGCTATCTGACTCAAAGACAAACGAATTTCCTGCGTTGAATCCACCTTTCAATCAATCTGGTTCCAGTCGTGTTCAACATCCTGCTGTTTTTCTTCCATTTGGATGCCAGACCTGTGTTTGCGACAGCGGATGAGTGGAAGCATATCCGCGTTAAAAATTAATTGCACATAAAATAAAATAGTGTTCATAATTTGCCGAGGCTGAACCTGATAAAGGAGACAAAAATGAGTTCAGAAAAAGCGCAATTCAAAGCTGTGGCAGACCGTAGCCGCTGCTGTGGTTACGGCTTGTGTGCCGCAATCTGCCCAAGCCTGTACAAACTTGATGCCGATGGCCTGGTGTACATGGACGATGCCCGTGTACCACCGGAACTGGAGGAGGAAGCACGTGAAGGGGCTGCCGCCTGCCCGGCAGAGGCCATCTGGCTTGAGCCCATCACCCCGGAAGACGAAGCCGTTTAATGACGTGAGCGTCAGTCGACACGTGATAACCACTGAGTTGAGGATGTGCGGATGGGACGTTTACACAACAAAGTCGCGTTGATTACCGGGACCGGCGGTGGCCAGGGCCGGGCAGCAGCGCTGCGCTTTGCCCGCGAAGGGGCGATTGTGGTCGGGTGCGACTTTGTCGCCGAAGGCCACGAGGAGACAGCAGCCTTGATGCAAGCCGAGGGGTTTACCCTGTATGGCTCGGCACCCGTGGACCTGGGCGATCACGAACAGGCCAAGGCCTGGATCGATGCCGCCGTCGCTGAGCACGGTCGCATCGACATCCTTTACAACAATGCTTCCGCCGCACGTTTCGGGTTGGTCAGCGAATTGTCGATCGAAGATTGGCAGTACACCATGCGCAACGAAATCGACCTGCTGTTCTATACCACCAAATATGCCTGGCACCACTTGGCCGAGCAGCGCGGTGTGATTATCAACGTATCGTCCACCGCAGCCTGGGGCGGCTCGAAAGTCGCCGGTATCTCCGCACATTCGGCGGCCAAGGGCGCCGTGGTGTCCTTCACTCGCCAGTTGGCGGTAGAAGGCGCGCCGTTCGGTATCCGTGCGGTCAGCCTGAGTCCGGGTTTTGTCGCCACACCAGGCACACGGCCGTTTTTGGAAGACCCAAAAATGCGCGCCATGTTGCTGGACGGTGTATTGATGGACCGTCCCGGCGAACCTGAGGAAGTGGTGGCGATGGCGGTATTTGTCGCGTCCGATGAGGCTTCGTTCATTACCGGTTCGGACTTCGTCATCGACGGCGGGTTACTGGCGATCTAACGCACGCGACGTCAGGACAGGTGCCAGCGGCACCGTTTCATCTCGAACAATAACAAGGTGAATAACGTGGACATCATCGGTATCGGTTACATGGGTTTTGAAACCCCCAATCTCGAGGCGTGGCGTGAGTACGGCCCGCAGGTGATGGGCTTTGGTATTGGCAAGAATCCTGAGAGTGACCCTGAGTCGCTGTACTTCAAAATCGACGATCGGCGTCATCGCTTTGCGTTCCATCCAGGCAAAGTTGACCGAATTGCCTACATCGGCTGGGAAGCGGTAGGGCGCATGGCGTTCGAAGCCGGCATCAAGAAGCTGGCGGCGGCCAATGTCGAATACACCCGTGGCGATGCTCAATTGTGCGAAAAGCGTGGTGTGCGCGAGTTAGTGCGCTTCCGCGACCCCGTGGGTTATCAGCACGAGCTTTTTTACGGGCAAAAATGGCTGCCGCGCTCGTTTCAGCCAGGGCGTCCACACAGCGGTTTCCTCGCCGACGAACGCGGTGCGGGTCATGTGGTGCTGATCACCCCGGACTACACACCGGAACTGGAAGACTTCCTGCTCAACGTCATGGGCTTCAGCTGGTATGGCGCCGGGGCGGGTAAAGGGCGCACCGGTTTCTTCCGCTCCAAACTCAACCATCACACCAGTCATGACATTGCTTACGGCCACGGCCCGGGACGCATGGGCGTGCAGCATGTCGGGCTGTTCGTGCGTAATGTGCGCGATGTCGGTGAAACCTACGACATCGTGCGTCAGCGTGAACTGCCGATGATGATGACCCTTGGCCAACACGCCCAGGACCCGCACCTGTCGTTCTACCACTTCAACCCGTCCGGCTTTGCCTTTGAGACCATTGCGGAAATCGAGCCATGGCAAGGCGACCCCTACGAGTTGAACCCGGAAAAACTCAGCCTGTGGGGCCACGAAATGGTCGGTCCGATTCTCGGTGCCAGCGTCAAGACACCGGAAGAAGTACTCGACGCCGAGTACCTGCCAATCTACCTGGCCAAGCGCTGAGATGCGTCTGGCGCGGGTCGAAGTGGCCGGGCAGGCGTTCTGGGCGTTGCTGGACGCGAAATCTGATCGCCTGCAGCGGATTAATGCGCCATTCGCCCAATGGGCCGGGCTAGGTGTGGACCTTGCGCCAGACGCCCTGGACCTTTCTGGCGAATGGTTACCGTTGTCGGCTGCGCGACTGCTTGCGCCGCTGGAGCCTGGCAGTCGGGTTTTTGGTGTGGGCCTCAATTACCTCAGCCATCTCAAGCGCCTGGGCAGTGATGCACCGGCGCACCCGCTGGCGTACATCAAGCCTGAGTCCGCGTTGGTCGGCGCTTATGACGAGATCGATTATTCGCCGCTGACCACCCAGCTCGATTACGAGGTCGAACTGGTTGCAGTGGTGGGCCGGCCGTTGCTCGATGAACCCCATGCCAGCGACTGTCTGCTGGGGTACACGGTGGGCAATGACATCAGTGCGCGGGATGCCGGCAAACAGATTGGTCGCCTGGACTTGCTCACTCAGAAAGCCATGGACCGTGCTACGCCAGTAGGCCCCTGGGTTGTGACGGCGGACGAACTGGGTGTAACCGGGCAACCGGAACTGGATCTGCGCCTGAGCGTCAACGATGAACTGCGCCAGCAGGACAATACCCGGCAGATGATTTTTACCCTGGATGAGCTGCTCAATTATCTGGATGCGCGCATCAGTCTGCGTCCGGGTGACTTGGTGTTCACGGGCTCTACCCGCGGAGTGGGCCTGGAAAGCGGGCGTTTTTTGCAGCCGGGTGATCGGGTCGAGGCGCACATCGAGGGTATCGGCCAACTGCGCAATACCATTGCTGCACCCCGCCAGCTCAGCCCTGCGCGTGCGGTTGGGCGACTGGGTCAACCGCTGGATAAGTAACGGCTGATTTTAATGGGTGTTACGCCGAGGTGTGATGATGAGCAAGGGTTCTGCGTGGGCGCCGTTTCGCAATAAAGCGTTCCGCGGCTTATGGTTGGCGGGGGCGGTGGTCAATATGGCGATCTGGATGCAGACGGTCGCTGCAGCGTGGATCATGACCACATTGACAACGTCCTCGGCGATGGTCTCCCTCGTGCAAACAGCCGTGACCCTGCCGGTCTTCCTGTTTGCCTTCCCGGGTGGTGTGATTGCCGACCGGGTTGACCGCCGCGGTTGGCTCATTATCACGCAGTGCATGATGCTCTTCGCCGCGCTGGTACTGTGCCTGCTGGCGTATAGCGCGCATCTGGAAACCTGGGGGTTGCTGGCGTTCACCTTTGTCCTGGGTACCGGCAGTGCGTTGGGAATGTCGGCGTGGATGGTGACCATGGTCGGTGTACTCTCCCGCAATCAGATACCGGCAGCCGTGTCGTTAAACGGCATTTCCATCAACGCGACCCGCGCGTTGGGGCCGGCGCTGGCAGGTGCGTTGATTGCTTACTGGAACACCACCTCTGTATTTTTGGTCATCGCGCTGTGCATGTTCGCGGTGCTGCTCTTCCTCTTTCGCCTGGTACCCAACCCGCCAGCCGTGGGCTTGCCACCGGAGACCCTGACCGGAGGCATGCGCAGCGGACTGCGTTATATCCGTCATTCGGCGGTATTGTTCAGCGCCATGAAGCAGGTATTGGTTTTCACCAGCAGCGCCAGCGCGTTGTGGGCATTGATGCCATTGGTGGCCAAGCAGGAATTGGGTATGGATGCCGGTGGTTATGGCTTGCTCATGGCATTTTTAGGTGCGGGTGCCGTGTTGGCAGCACTCAGCTTGCCGCGTCTGTATCGCGTATTGGGTATGCGGCATCTGCTGGTGTGCGGCGCCATCGCCTTTGCCCTCGCGACTCTCACCGCCGCGCTATCCCATAACCGTTACGGCGTCTGCGCGATGATGTTGCTTGCAGGGTTTGGCTGGATGGCGGTCAACGCGACCATTTCCACGGTTGTGCAAACATATGCCGCCAACTGGGTGCGCGCACGGGTCGCATCGGTCTATGTGTTGATCTTGATGGGCGCGATGGCTGCTGGCGGTGCGATATGGGGTGCAATGGCCCAATATCTGGGGCTACGCGAAAGCTTATTGCTCTCGACGCTGTTGTTACTGCTTGGCATCGCGCTTACCCGTAACGGCCGCGTGGAACTGGGGCAGGAGGCAGACTTTGCCGAGGTGCAATTGACCGACAAACTGCAGCTGGCCAGTCCGGTGTCCTATTCCGATGGACCAGTATCGGTGGAGATCGTCTATCAGGTCACGGAGCCCGACCGCGATGACTTTCTGACTGCTGTGTATGCAGTCGGCAAGTCAAGACGGCGTAATGGTGCGCAGAACTGGCGGCTTTACCGCGACATGGCGGACGAGCAACTCTTCAGCGAGCGCTTTATTGTTGAGTCCTGGCTGGAGTATTTGCGCCAGCAGATGCGGGTGACCCAGGCCGACCATGCCCAGGAGCTTCTCATCGAGCGCTTTCGTCGCGAAGACGTGCAAACCCGTCGGCTGATCTACCAACCGCTAGTGAAACTATCCGACTAAAGTGTTCGATTAATTCCCAGCTAAAACTTTTACGTCGCCAATCATTCTCAGGCTAGAATGGCGGCACTTTAAAGTTACTGGATCGGACATGGACTTCACTGACGTCAACGACACCACCAAATCGGCCGGCGCAACACTCGTCAAGCCCGTTTCCAACGCCATACGTATTCTGCGTTACCTCAGTCAGGTGGGCACGCCGGAGCGTTCGGTGGACATCGCCCGGCAATTGAAGATCAACCCCAGTACCTGCTTCAACATCCTTCGCACACTGGTGCTGGAGGAGGTGGTCGACTTCAGTGCCATGTCCAAGCGCTACTCGGTTGGCTTGGGGCTGGCGCGCCTGGTCGAACAATTGGTCACCCAAGGCCATCGCGTGCAGATGGCCAAGCCTCTGTTGCAGAACCTGGCTGCGCGGCAGCGGGTAACCATCACCCTCTGGCGCAAAATGAGCGCTGACCGTATGGGCATTGTCAGCTCTGCTGCCAGCCCGACTGATGTGCGTATCGACATGGCTGAAGGTCAGCGCCTGCCGATACTGATGGGTGCCAGTGGGCGTTTGTTCGCCACGCAGATCGACCTCGACGACCCAGAAGTACAGAGCAGTTTCGACAACATTCGCTGGGCCCAGCCTCTATCGCTGGAGGTTTTCCGTGAGGAAGTGAGAGTAGCTGCCGAGCGTGGCTGGGCAATGGACGATGGACATTTTTCGGGGGGCATTCTTGCCATTGCAGCGCCGGTCTACTCACCAACGCACAGCATCGATTTCACCGTTTCAGCGGTGATGTTCCGTGGTCAACGCGATGAAGAGGGCCTTGCCCAGCTGGGCAAGGCGCTAATCGAGTTCTGTAACGAAGTGGCCGGCGTTCTCTACTGAAACGCACCGTTACTCGCGTACCAGCAGCAGGCTGCCCCCCAGCGGGCCGCCACCTGCGGCCACCGTGCTGACACGGTGTTCACGGGTTTGCCGCCCTTCGGCACGGCCCCACAGTTGCAGGCAGGCTTCATGCACGTAACCCAGGCCATGGGTGCGCCCGCCAGATAGCTGCCCGCCATTGGTATTGATTGGCAAGCTACCATCCAGCGCGATGCGCGTCCCACCCTCGACGAAGGCTCCGCTTTCTCCGGTGGGGCAAAGGCCGAGGGCTTCCAGCCAGATCATGGTCAGAATCGAAAATCCGTCATACAGCTGCGCAGAGCCAACATCCTGCGGCGTGTAGTCGGTGCGCGCCCACATCATCTGGCCAACATCGAAGGCGGCCATTTTGGTCAGTGAAATCTGATCCCATGACCAGGGCTGGTTCAAGGCTGCACCCATAGCCTCGATGCGAATCGGTTTGTTCGGCTGATCCTGGGCGATGTCACGACGTGACAGGACAATGGCCGTGGATCCATCGCAATGCACGTCGCAGTCGAACATACGCAGCGGCGAGGAAATCATCCGCGACGCCATGTAATCGTCCATGCTCATCGGTGTGCGAAACACCGCTTTGGGGTTGCGCATGGCGTTCTGGCGACAAGTCAGGGCGATTTGCGCCAGTTGCTCCGGACGGGTGCCGTATTCATGGAAGTGACGTTGGGCGTACAGCGCCATCAGATTAGTGGCCGAGAGCACATTGAATGGCGTGAACCACTGCCAGGCGTAGCTGCTGTCACGCCCTTGAGTTTTATTGGTCAAGGCGCTCGCTTGTTTGTTCACCAGGCGGGCCGACGCTTCGGTGATGGTGCGAAAAACCAGCACGTGTTTACACAGGCCCGCCGCAATCGCCATGGCACCGTTGATCACGCCGGTAAGCGGGCCGGGTCCTTCGTAGCCGCCGCCGAACCAGTTGACGTTGAGCCCCAAGGCGCTTTTCAGCGCGCTCGGGCCAACCGGCGAAAATGGGTCGCCATTGTTGTTGTCGCCCGGCCAGCAGGCCACGCCATCGATGTCACTACGCTGCAGGCCAGCGTCAGCAATGGCCTCCAGGCAAGCATCAAGGGTCAACTGCATCGCTGACTTGTTTGACGGACGCCCGATTTCCGATTGACCGATGCCGGTGATGGCGACGTCTTTTTCATAACGATGATCGAACATCACTGATCCTTCTCGAACAGAGGCAACCAGACATCCTCGACATTGAGGAAGCTGACCCGTACCGGCATATCGATGTGCACATCCGTGACCGGAATGCCCACCACGTTGCTCACGAATTGCAAGCCAGGTTGTTCCACCAGCTCGATGATCGCGACCACATAGGGCACCTCCAGGTCGGGGGCCCAAGCCTGGTAATTGATGGTGTAGCTGAGGACTTTACCTTTACCGGACACCGGCTCTGGCGCCACTTCAAAGCTTGCGCAATGCGGGCAAAGCGGGGCAGGTGGATGGAAATACCGGCTGCAGGCCGCGCAGCGATGAACGAGCAGTTCGCCCCGTTCGCCGCCTTGCCAGAAGGCGCGGTTGTCGGCGTTGAGTGCAGGAAGTTTTCTAGGCATCAGCGGTCCGCAGGTGAGTGTTTGACTTGAAGTCATACGGTATCATTTGTACATATTTTCTAAAAGTGTCATATATTCATCCCGGCGAAGGCACGAATTGAACCTTCGTGCCGTAAAACAACAACAAGAGGATTTCACGATGTCCCAGTCGTTACTGGACAAGAGGGTAGTCGTCACCGGTGGGTTTGGTGCCCTCGGCAGCACACTTGGCAAATTCCTGCTGGCGCGTGGCGCCCGGGTTGTCTTGCTGGATCGCAGCGAGGCGCCTGCCGCCTTGCTGGACACGGAAAATCTGCTGTGCCTGGGCGGTGTCGACCTGACCTCGACCGAGTCGGCCAGCGCTGCTTTCGAGAAAATCGCCGCGCAGTGGGGCGGCATTGATGGTTTGGTCAATGTTGCGGGTGGCTTTGCCTGGGAGACCGTCGAAGGCGGTAGCCTGGAGACTTGGGATCGCCTGTATCAGATGAACGTGCGTACCGCAGTGGTCAGTTCTCAATCGGCGCTGGCTCACTTGGTGAACTCCAAAGCAGGACGCATCGTCAATATCGGCGCGCTGGCCTCGGTCAAAGCCGCGACGGGTATGGGGGCTTATGCCGCCTCCAAGGCCGGTGTCGCCCGGTTGACCGAAGCCCTGGCGGAAGAACTGAAGGATCGTGGCGTGACGGTTAACGCTGTGTTGCCAAGCATCATCGATACTCCAGCCAACCGTGCTGACATGCCTGACGCGGATAGCAGCCGGTGGGTAACCCCGGAGGCGTTGGCGGCGGTGGTGGCGTTTCTGTTGTCCGACGAAGCCGCTGCGGTAACGGGCGCGCTGTTGCCAGTGAGTGGCCGCGTATGAGACTGGTGACCTATACCGACGCTGAGGGCTTTGACCGCGCGGGTGCACTACTCAATCAGGACCAGCAAGTGCTCGACCTGCAAAGCGCTTACCGTTTGTTGGAAAGTCGCGACAGCGTGGCATTGAGCAGTGTGCTGGCCTTGGTGGAGGCGGGTGAGCCCGCGCTTGAATTGGCCCGTTCGCTGGTTGCCAAGGCCCCCTCGGCTGCGGTGCTGGAACGCGCCAGTGTGAAACTGCGCGCCCCGATCCAGCCGCCTCCACAAATGCGCGACTGTTCTTGCTTCGAACTGCACCTGCGCCAAAGCTTCGCGGCGGCTCGTCGCGCCCGTGCGCTGCGCACCGAAGACCCTGAAGCCACCTTGAAGGCGATGAACACTCGTGCCGACGACCGGGTGATCGAGACCTTCAACAAGCAGCCTATCTACTACAAGGGCAACCGTTTTGCGGTGATCGGCATCGACGATGAATTCCAATGGCCGAGTTTTAGCCGAGCGATGGATTTCGAACTGGAGTTCGGTTGCTACATTGGCAAGCGCGGCAAGGACATCAGTCGTGAAGCCGCCCGTTCGCATATCGTCGGGTACACCATCTTCAACGACATGAGTGCGCGTGACGCGCAGGCCCTGGAAATGCCCGGCATGCTCGGCCCGGCCAAGAGCAAGGATTTCGATACAGCCAACATCATGGGGCCGTGCCTGGTGACCGCAGATGAACTGGGTGATCCCTACGACCTGAATATGGTTGCCCGAGTCAATGGCGAGGAGTGGGGGCGCGGCAATACGCGTGATATGCGCTGGAGCTTTGAGGACGTGATCGCCCACGTGTCGCGCTCAGAAACCTTGTACCCCGGCGAGTTCCTGGGTTCAGGCACTGTCGGCAACGGCTGCGGCCTGGAGCAGTTGCGTTATCTGAAACCTGGCGATGTGGTCGAACTGGAGATCGATGGCATTGGTGTGCTGCGCACTCAAGTGGGCAAGGCGCCGACCAAGGACTGACCGTTATCTGAATGTCGAAGGTATTCACTTACAAATTGAAAGTGAATACTATGTACAAAAATAGAAAAAGTGTCTTATATTTCGCTGCAACCACTGTCGTGACGCTCTGATCAGGAGGCAAGCATGCTAACAAGAACAAGCCCCGTATTATCGGATGGAACCAAGGTTTCGGACCTCATCTATCCATCCAGCCGTGAAGTGCAAATGCGTGTGTTGTCTGACCACGAAATTTACGATCTGGAAATGGAAAAAATCTTCGGCAAGATCTGGGTGCTCCTGGGTCATGAGTCGGAAATACCTAACTCCGGCGACTTCATGGTCCGAGACATGGGGTCTGATTCGGTCATTGTTGCCCGTGGCAAGCAGGGCGAGGTATTCGTAACCCTCAATGTGTGCCCGCACCGCGGGATGCGCATCAGCACCGCTGATTGCGGCAACACGCAAATTCACAAATGCATCTATCACGGCTGGGCCTTCCGCACCAATGGCGATTTCATCGGCTCGCCAGTCGAGCGCGAATGCATGCACGGCAAAATGCTGCCCAAAGAAGAACTGGGTCTGAAAAAGGCACGGGTCACGCTGTATGGCGGCCTGGTATTCGCCACCTGGAACATTGAAGGGCCGTCGTTTGACGAGTTCCTGGGCGATGCCAAGTGGTATTACGACATGTTGTTCTGCCGCTCCGACAAAGGCATGGAAGTGCTCGGCCCGCCACAGCGCTTTATCGTAAACGCCAACTGGAAAACGGCTGGCGAGCAATCGGCGGCCGATGGATTCCACACCCTGACCTTGCACCGTTGGTTGGGCGAAGTGGGTAACTACGCCAAGAAAGGCGAGGGCGAAACAGCCGACCTCAGCCCGGAAATGATCGGCGTGGAAATCAGCTCGCCGCACGGCCATGCGCTGCGCTGCATCGACCTTGCGCGCAAGATCAAGCGTCTGACCGGCCTCGACCCGGCAGAGCTGACTGTGCAGCAAAAACTGGAAGCATTGCCCCCTGCCGGCATGACCGCCGACATGGTCGAGCAACTGGCACGCAATCTGACTGAAGATCAGTTGAAAGTGCTGACCAGCATGCCGCCGCAAGTCGGTGGGATGTTCCCGAACATTCTTTTCGGCTTCGTTTACATTCCGCAGCCCGATGGCAGCGTAGTCGGCTCGATGACCCTGCACGCTTACGTGCCTCGCGGTCCGGACAAGCTGGAGTTCGTCAACTGGGTGTTTGCCGAGAAAGACGCTTCGCCAGAACTGCGCGACAAGATGCTCAAGCAAACCATCCAGTTGTTCGGCACCTCGGGCATGGTCGAGCAGGATGACTCCGATACCTGGCCTCACATGACCCTGGCCGCCAAAGGTGCGATGGGCCGCAAGAGCACGCTGAAATACCAGGCTTGCTTCGAAACAGGAGCACCCGAGGGCTGGCCGGGTCCTGGCATCGTCAACGAAGGCTTCACCAAGGACGATACCCAGTGGCACTGGTGGTTGTACTGGCACGAGCTGATGACTGCACCGAACGACCAATAAGCGCTCGTTGGTCCTGGTTCGATTGCGGTCCTCGCGGGTCGCACTCGCCGGTAACAGCATTAACAAGTACAAGAATAAAAGTGAGGGAATGACTCATGGCTCAGGTTCAACAACGCGGTGTGGAGGATATCCAGCCGGGTTCCCCAGTCGGTACCAAGCGGGTGCCGGTGGGCTCGCCGAAATACAACGATGTGGTGACCTTTCTCTACGAGGAAGCCACGCTGCTCGACCAGATTCGCCTGCAAGAGTGGGCAGAACGTCTGGACACCGATCTGGTGTACACCGTACCGCTGCGCCAGACTCGCGTGGCGTCCGAGCTCAGAACCACTATCGTGCGCAGTGTTCAGCACTACCACGATGACTACCGCTCGATCATGGGCCGCATTTTGCGCCTGTCCGGCAAAAGCGCCTGGGCGGAAGATCCTCCCTCGCGTACCCGGCGTCTGGTGACCAACGTGTTTGTCGAAGAAACCGACAAAAGCGATGAATTTGTGGTGACCAGTTACCTGCTGCTGACCCGTAGCCGTTTCAACGATCACCATGTCGATATCATCAGTGGCGAGCGACGTGACGTGCTGCGTCTGCACGAGTCGGGGTTCAAGCTTTCCCGGCGCGAAGTCATCATTGACCAGGCGGTGCTCGGTACACCCAATCTGGCCGTCTTCCTCTAGGTTGCGTCGGCGGTCCGATTCCAACCCGGATCGCCGTGTCCAGAGGGCATTGACGGCGCTGCTGTTGAAGCGAGAGTGGGGTGACTAAGGCGCCTGCCTGAGCCACTCCTGATCCTGGGCGCACAGCTTGAGTTGTTCATGGCTGAAGTCCAGGGTTGAACCCTTTATACGCAGCGCCTGTTCGGCGCGTTCGGGTTGCTGGCTGTAGCAGCGCGCGGTGTTCTCGGCGTGAATCTGCTCGTCAAGGTTGTAGGCGCGCCCCATCGAGATCAGCGTGCAGCGGCGAAGTAACAGAGCCGCTTCGGCGGCTTCTTCGTTGAGGGTGTTCAGTGCCCAGCGTGCCATGCCTTCCCGAAGGTTGATGCCGGAATAGGGCGTTGGCGCTTCGATCATTGTGCCGTTGACTTCCCAAGTCAGATCTTCATTACCATCGCGTACCAAGGTAGCGCGGGTGCGGTTGTCGATGCGCTGGCCAATGTGGATTTCATAGCGGCGTTGAAGAGTCCCGCGTGCGGCAGCTGCAATGGCGAGTCCCGCCAAGTCCAACAAATGGGTGCATTGATGACTGGCGTCGGTCTGCCGGATGACAGAGTGGGCTATCCGGTCCAGTTTCATGCCGAGCAATTGTTGTAATTGATCACAAGCCTGCGGGCACATGGAATAGGGATAGCGCAACGCTTCACCGCCGATGGCAATGACTTCACCTTCCTGGTGACGAACCCATACACGGAAGTGATGGAAGTCGTCTTCCAGAGCGGCACGGACCTCACCTGTGCCATCGGCCTGATGAGCAATAATGTCTACGCAGCGACGAAATACAGTCATCGTCAATATCCTTGGTCCTGGTACTGTTTAGCCTGAAGAAATAAGCTATATTTAGACACTATAACCAATAATGTTCACAAAAAACAAAAAGCGGAGTGGCTATGGCACTGCTAAATGAACAGGTTGCGCTGATTACCGGTGCAGGTGGTGGAATCGGGCGCGGTATTGCGCTGAACTTTGCTAAAGAGGGTGCTGCCGTGGTGGTCGCCGAACTGGACGTCACCAGCGGGGAGGCCGTAGTCGCCGAACTGCAGGCTTTGGGCGCCAAGGCGGTATTCATCAAGACCGACGTGTGCAGCAAGACCGATATTGAGGCCGCGGTGCAATTGGCCGTTGATCAATTTGGTGGCCTGGACATCTTGGTCAACAACGCCTTTGCGCCAACGCCAAATGTCCTTCTGGAAGAAAAAACCGATGCCATGCTGGAGCAAACCCTCGGCTCTACCGTGTGGGCTGCCTGGTGGGCGATGAAAGCTGCGTTACCTCATATGAAGGCACGGGGCGGTGGCAAGATCATCAACTTCTACTCCATCGATATCGAGATCGGTGCCTGGCTGCACGGTGACTACAACACCGCGAAGGCCGCGATCGTCGGGCTGACTCGCAGCGCAGCCTCTGAGTGGGGGCGTTTCAACATTCGTACCAATGCCATTGCTCCTACCGCGATGGGTGCCACTTTCCATAAACTCGCCGCAGAAAACCCCGGCTTTGCCGAAATGTCCGCGTCGATGCGTCCGCTGGGCCGCTGTGGTGAGCCTGAAGCCGACATTGGCCCGGTGGTGGTGTTTCTCGCGTCTGAGATGTCGCGTTTTATCACTGGCGAGACTATTCACGTCGATGGGGGGCTGCATCTGCCCGGTTATAACTCCCGTCCTAAAGGTGTTCCGGTGCGCGAATACTGATTTCAGCCTTCAACTAAAAGCGCGGCCAGAGCCGCGCTTTTTTTTATAGCTGTTGAAGGGGAACGACAGTTATTTCTTGGAGACCACGATCGATGTAGTTTCAAGATCCCAAGTCGTGAGGGTTTTACCTTCATCGCGCAGCAAATACTTCAACACCCGACCTTGAGGGTTTTTCGGCAGGCTGCTGCGGAACTCGATGTAGCGCGGCAGGGCATAGTAGGGCACCGATTCAGTAGCCCAATGGAACAGCTGCTCCGGGTCCAGCGTTACGCCTTCATGCAGCACGGCAGTGACTTTCACATCGTCCTCGCCTTTATCTGACGGCACGGCATGTACTGCCACTTCGGCCAGCGCCGGGTGAACAGCAAAGGCTGCTTCCATTTCAAAGCTGGAAATGTTTTCGCCCCGGCGGCGCAGGTAGTCTTTCTTGCGGTCGACGAAGTAGAAAAATCCATCGTCATCGAACTTGCCAATGTCACCAGTGTGGAACCACATATTGCGCATCAGCTTCTGGGTGTCTTCCGGACGGCGCCAGTAGCCCTGGAACATGATGTCCGGACGCAGCGGTCGAACGACGATTTCGCCCGCACTGTTGGGCGGTACTTCCTGATCGAGGTCGTCGACGATTCTTACGTCAAAATCGGCAATTCGTTTTCCCGAAGAGCCGGGCGCGGCGTATTCACCGGCGGCCAGCGAAGTGATGACGCACGCTTCGGTCAGGCCATAACCGTTACCGCCGACCAGTTTGGTGCCGAAACGCTCGCGCCAGATTTTTTTGGTTTCTTCGGTGTAAGGGTTGCCTCGAGCGGTATGGATTTGCCCAACGCAGCGCAGCATTGCTTCGTTATCTGGCGCTTGAGCGAGGAGGCCGCCCATGCCGCCAAGGATTGAAGCGATGGTTGCACCTGAACGCTCCACTTCCTGCCAGAAATTGGAGACCGAAAAGCGCGGGAGAATGGCGGCGCGTGCGCCCACCAGAATGCTGGCGATGATGGATACGCACAGCGCATTCATATGGAACAGCGGCAGCGGTGTGATTGTCACGTCGTCGGCACTGGCCGGACCGGCACGCAATTGCAGGCGCGCCAGGTTGCACATGAAGTTGTAGCTGATCATGCAGCCCTTGGACGGGCCGGTGGTGCCTGAGGTGTAAATCAGGCAAGCAAGGTCTGAAGGCTGCGGCTTGTTAACGAGCGGGGTGGCATCATGGCCGCGCCATTCATCCAGTGGCGCGATGCGAATTCGGCAATCGGCTACTGTCTCAAGTGTGCCACGGTGAAGAATGTGCTGAACGTCGTGCAGTTGCTCAGCGAGCGGTGTGATGCGTGGAAGGTAGGCCGCTTCGCAGATCACCACCGAGGTGCCGGTATCGGCGATCTGATGGCGGAGAAACTCGCCCTTGAGCGCAGTGTTGATCGGCACACTCACGGCGCAGAGCTTGTTGATGGCCAGCCAGGTGGTGACAGCGTCGATGTTGTTATCGAGCATGGTCAGCACGGTTTCACCGGCTTTTACGCCCAGCGTAGAGAGGGCATTGGCCATCTTGGTCGAGAGTGAGTCAACCTGAGAATAAGTGTATAACTCGCCACTGAAATCCAACAAAATCTTGTCTGGATGCCTTGCTACTGCACGATCTAGTGCTTCGATGACAGTGTCTCGTTCTCCCACTGCCCAGGTTTCTGGATTGCCACTGCTGCCCATGTGTATTCTCCTTTTAGGCTCCCATAGCGAATGGTTTGCCTGATTTTATTTTGGTGAGAGAATTTGATTCTAAATACAAAATCAGTAAATGTCTTTAGCAATAAGTTGAACATATAATCTTATTTGTGCACAGATCCTGTGCTAGTGTTTCACTGTCCTTACTCTCTATGAGCCCGTCAATCCATGCCAAAAGCCGCATCCCAGAAAGCAGAAGCGCCTACACGGGCCCTCAAAACAAAAAAAAATACGCTGCCTGATGCAAAGACGGGCCCGTTAAAGTCGGTTGAGCGACGTACTGTCGTCAATGCAGTGGCGGGCACCAAGGTCAAGCCGAACCGTCGTTCGGAAGAAACCATCGCCAACATCCTTAAAGCCACTGAAGAGGTGGTGCTGATGTCTGGCGCGGATCGTATTTCGATCCTGGATGTGTGCCAGGTGGCCGGTGTTTCGCGCGGCACCTTTTAT
This sequence comes from Pseudomonas sp. GM21, assembly GCF_000282215.1. Lineage (GTDB taxonomy): Bacteria > Pseudomonadota > Gammaproteobacteria > Pseudomonadales > Pseudomonadaceae > Aquipseudomonas. The sequence goes on along the minus strand of NZ_AKJS01000006.1, from coordinate 3,950 downwards.
CGCTATTTCGCCTCGCAAGAAGACCTGCTGGACACCTTTTCACGTCATAAGCGCGAAAGTTTCCACACCTCGCTGTCGCGGGAGTTGGGCCATATCAGTGACCCGGAAGCACGCCTCAATGCGCTGTTTGCCTATCTCGACAACTATCTTGAGCAAAGTCGTGCCCGGCGCTTGCTGGTGGTCGCCCCGGACTATGCACTGGGCTTCTTTCGGCGGATTTTTCATGATTCGATCGTGCGCTTTCAGGATGGCCTGGGCATTGTTTTCGACGATTGGGACGAGCGCCTCGGGGTCCGTCTTGACCGTGAGCTGATCTGCGAAATGATCATTCGATACGTGTTAAGCGAAATCCTGGTGCCGGAAGCGGCGGGGCGCCGTTTGTTCCCGGTGCGGGTGAAAAAACTGCTCGGTGCCTTGATCATGGGTTCCACCTCCCGCACCCGTCGCTGACCGCCGACTAACACCCCTTCGCTGTAGGCAAAGCCCCCGTATATCGGGGGCTTTGCGTTTCCGGGTGTTAATTTTCTCTTACCTGCATAGCGCACTTTTTCCTGTCTGTGTCCATTTTGTGCCCCTGCGAGGTGTTTTTTGACAAGGGGCGAAGGCTCTGGCACGGGCTTTTTCATGCGCCTAGAAAATAAACTGAACAGTTTTTTGATTTCTGCTCAATTTGAATTTAAGCTCTGGTCTTAGCAGTGAGCCCTTGGCTTCCCCTTTCACGGCAGTTTGATCCTGGTCACGTGAAGGGACTGCGCCAATAACCAATAAAAAAGTGCCAACTTCGAGGTACCTAGACATGCTTATCGATCTACACGCCCACGCACCCCACCCTGGCTATTACAACCAGCACCCGCACTGGGGGCCGTTCTTCGAGCAACACGCCGACGGCGATATCAAGCTGCGTGTAGGTGATTGGATTCTTGGTCTCGGGTCGCCAGAGCGAAAGGCTGCAGTGCGCTCCGGTAATGGTCCCAAGCTTGAGGAATATTTTGCTCGTTGGGCTGACCCGAAAGTGCGCCTGGCCGGTATGGATGCTGCTGGACAGAACCTTCAGGTGGTTTCCGTCCCGTCCCATTGCTACATGTATTGGACTGAAGCCGAATTCGCCGTGCCATTCGCCCGCACCGTCAACAACACGCTGGCCGAGTACTGCTCCGCAGCCCCTGATCGCCTGATGTTCTGGGCTCATGCACCGCTCAATGCACCAGAAGCGGCGGCGGCTGAAATTCGTCACGCTTGCACAGAGCTGGGCGCCAAGGGCCTGGTCGCTGGCGGCGCCAACTTCGGCGGTCTGGAATTCGATTCGCCTGAGCTTGATGTGGTGTGGAAAACCCTCTGTGACCTGGATCTGCCGATTTTTGTCCACGGCTATAACCAGTCGGTTACCTGGGGCAAGAACGCTAACAGCGACCGCTACGAAACCACCGCCATCGTGGGTATGCAGTACGACGAAACCCGTTGTTTCTGGAACCTGATTTGCGGCGGTGTGTTGGATCGCTTCCCTGATCTGAAGGTGTACATCACCCACGGCGGTGGTTATGTGCCATACCAGCTCGGTCGTCTGGCCAAGACCAACGAAAACCTCGACGTCAAATACAACAAAAAACCGCTGCTCGATTACATGAAGAACTTCTACTTCGACGTAGAACTGCATGAAGTGCCGATGCGCCAGGCCCTGGTCGACATCATCGGTGCGGACCATGTGTTGTACGGCAGCAACTTCGGGGGCAGCGATGCCGTACGCCACGATCTGACTCATGGTCTGAAGTTGTCCGATGCTGACATGCGCAAGATCCGTTATGAAAACGCATGCCGCTTGCTGCACCTGGATCCTGCCAAGTTGGGCAAGGTAGGTGCCTGATGAAACTGGCGCGTTGTGAGTATTTTTCTACAGGCATTTTTTGGGCTGTAGTGGATGTCGCTCAAGACCAAGTGACTCCCATTTCCGGTGATTTCAAGGACTGGGCACCGGCGGTGGCGGCAGGGCGTGGTATCAGTTCGATTCGTTTCGCCGGGCCATCGCTTCCTCTGTCAAAGGTGCGTCTGCTGCCCCCGATTGAGCCGGTTAACCGGGTGGTGGTGGCGGGTGCGAATTACGCCAAGCACCTGGTGGAATTCGGATTGAAGGCGCCGGCACAGCCAGTGGCATTTCTCAAGGCTTATGGCGCGCTGATTGGTGCCAATGACCCGATCCGCTTTCCGCCGTTGACTGAAGAACTCGACCACGAAGTTGAATTGGTGGCGGTGATCGGCACTGACGAGATCGACCTGGAAAACCCGCTCGCTTGCGTGCTCGGTTACACCGTCGGCAATGACGTCAGTGCGCGAGACCTGCAACGCAGCGGGCCAGCGGGTATTGGCATGGATCTGTTTGCGGCTAAAAGCCAGGACCAGACCACCGGCCTTGGGCCCTGGATCGTCACAAAGGACGAATTCCCGGAAGGTTCACCGCGGCTGCGCCTGACCCTGAAAGTGAACGGCGAAATGCGTCAGGACGGCTCCACCGGCGAAATGACCTGGGATGTGGGTCAGTTGATCCGCTTCGTACAGCAGCGTTCGAGTTTCGCCAGTGGTGACGTGCTGTTCACCGGTTCGCCGGCGGGGGTGGGGATGGGCACCGGTCTGTTCCTCAAGGAAGGCGATGTGGTCGAGGCCAGCGTCGAAGGCATCGGTACATTGCGCAATGTGGTCGGTAAAAAGAACCGCGCCTAATCTGGAGCCAAACATGAACGCCAATAAAGAAAAAGTAGTCGTCGTCGGTGCGGGTCTGATGGGCACCGGTATTGCACATGCGTTCGCCAGCTCCGGTTTCAATACGCTGTTGGTTGATACCAATGCCGCCTCATTGACGAGCGCCCGGGCAAGCATCGAAAAAATCCTTGCCGATGGTGTGCGTCTGGGCAAAGTCAGCGAAGAACACGCGCAGCAATCGTTAGCCAATCTGCTGACCTGTAGCGACTTGAGCGAAGCTGCGATGGGTGCTAACTGGCTGGTGGAGACGGTCTCCGAGCAGTTGGCGGTGAAGAAGGCAGTGATCGGTCAGGCGGCGCCGCTGCTGGCGGAGAACGCCATTATCGCCACCAACACGTCGGCCCTCAGCGTGACCGAGATTGCGGCGTCGGTGGACTGTGCTGATCGCGTGATTGGCATGCATTTCTTCAACCCGGTGCACAAAATGAAGCTGGTGGAGCTGGTGCGTGGTTTGGCCACCAGCGATGAAGTGGTGGCGCGCACGCGCACCCTGTGCGAGCAGATCGGTAAAACCTCGATCGTTGTCAATGAATCGCCTGGCCTGACCACCAGCCGCATGTCCGCGCTCTTGGGTAACGAGGCGATGTGGATGTTGCAGGAAGGCACGGCCACTGCCGAAGACATCGACACAGCGCTGCGCCTGGGCTTCAACCACCCGATGGGTCCGTTGGAACTGGGTGATTTGACCGGTTGGGACACGCGGTTGTCGGTGCTGCGCTATCTGCACCAGACCTTGGGCGAAAAATTTCGACCTTGCCCGCTGATCATCAAAATGGTCGCCGCCGGGCGACTGGGGCGCAAGTCAGGGCACGGGGTCTACCGCTATGAAGAGGGTAAACAAGTACCGGGCTCAGGGCTCAAGGCGAGTGCGCTATGAAAGACATCGTCATAGTTGACGCGGTGCGTACGCCCATCGGCAAGTTCCGTGGCAGCCTTGCCGGCGTGCGAGCTGATCACCTTGGGTCGTTGGTGCTCAATCGTTTGCTGGAGCGGGTTGATGTATCGCCGACGCTGGTCGATGACGTGATCTTCGGCAATGTCACGCAAATTGGCGAGCAGTCCGCCAATATTGCGCGCACGGCTTTGCTCGGTGCCGGCTGGCCGGTCACCGTTGCGGGGCTGACCATCGACCGTAAATGCGGTTCGGGTGAAGTGGCCGTGCATATGGCCGCTGGCGCCATTGCGGCGGGTGCCGCCGA
>NZ_AKJS01000005.1 GCF_000282215.1 Pseudomonas sp. GM21 | reverse complement strand
CAGGCTCGGCAGCTGCTACATGCCCATCAAACTTAGCCAATCCCCGCGCAACAAGCGAGGTTGGCGCGATATGCAGGTTCATTGGCAAGGATCGCAGCCATGGATCGATTGTCCGCTTTCGGGGGGCAGCACAAACTTTGTCCATCAGCGCCGCCACGACATTCCCCGCGAGGACAGCACCATGAGCAGCACCATTGCCGGTATCAACATCCCCGACAGCGCACTGGCCAAGGCCACCACCGAATACATCCGCGACATCGAATCCGACCTGCTGTATCACCACTCGCGCCGGGTGTTTTTGTTTGGCGCCCTGAGCGGCGAACGCAAGCAACTGGCCTACAACCCGGAGCTTTTGTACGTCGGCGCGATGTTCCACGACCTCGGCCTGGTGGAAGGTCATCGCAGCGCTGACGAGCGTTTTGAAGTCGACAGCGCCAATGCCGCCAAAGCGTTCCTCAAGCCTTACGGGTTGAACGACGACGATATCGAGCAGGTCTGGTTGTCGATTGCGCTGCACACCACGCCGGGCGTGCCGCAGCACCTGCGCCCCAACGTGGCGCTGGTGACCGCGGGCGTTGAAATGGATGTGCTGGGCATCGACTACGCGGCTTTTACCACCGTGCAGCGCGAGGCAGTAGTGCATGCGCATCCACGGGGTGAAGGGTTCAAGGAGTGCATCCTGTGTGCGTTCGCCAATGGCTTCAAGCACAAGCCTGATACCACGTTTGGCACGGTGAATGCGGATGTGCTGGTCGACAGCGAGGCGGGGTTCAAGCCGATGAACTTCGTCGAGATCATCCGCCAATCCCCTTGGTTGGCATAAAGCCAATGTGGGAGCGAGCCTGCTCGCGATGAGGTCATAACATTCAAAGCAAATGTTGAATGCTAGACCGCTATCGCGAGCAGGCTCGCTCCCACAGAGGATTTGGGTTGACCATGTATTTGTGGTCAACCCGGCATGACGTTTAAGCCGCTTCCGGCGCTTGCGCGCGGCGCACGTCCGGTTGTTTCCAGGAGTCGGCAGCGCTTTCCTCGATGGCTTGCTGAATCGCACGCTTGCGGCTTTCTTCGGCGCGGCGGCTGAAGAACCAGACCAGGAAGGTCACGATCGACACCGCCAGCAGAATCAGGCTGGCCACGGCGTTGATCTCAGGCTTGACGCCCAGACGCACCGCCGAGAACACTTCCATCGGCAAGGTCGTGGAACCCGGCCCCGACACGAAGCTCGCCAGCACCAGGTCATCCAGCGACAGGGCGAACGACATCATGCCGCCCGCCGCCAGCGACGGTGCAATCATCGGGATGGTGATCAGGAAGAACACCTTCCACGGCCGTGCACCGAGGTCCATGGCCGCCTCTTCGATGGACAGGTCCAGCTCACGTAAACGTGCCGACACCACCACCGCCACATACGCCGCACAGAAGGTCGTATGCGCGATCCAGATGGTGATGATGCCGCGTTCCTGTGGCCAACCGATCATCTGCGCCATGGCCACGAACAATAGCAACAGCGACAGACCGGTAATCACTTCCGGCATCACCAGCGGCGCGGTCACCAAACCACCGAACAGCGTGCGACCCTTGAAGTGAGTGATACGGGTCAGCACGAACGCCGCCAGCGTACCGAGCGCGACCGCTGCAATCGCCGTATAGCAGGCAATTTCCAGCGAGCGCACCACCGAGCCCATCAGTTGGGTGTTATCGAGCAGGCCGACGTACCACTTGATCGACCAACCGCCCCACACTGTCACCAGTTTCGAGGCGTTGAACGAATAGATCACCAGGATCAGCATCGGGGCGTAGATAAACAGCAAGCCGAATACCAGCATCAGGCTGGAGAATCTGAAGCGCTTCATTATTTGCCCTCCATTTCTTTGGCCTGACTACGGTTGAACAGGATGATCGGCACAATCAGGATCGCCAGCATCACCACCGCCAAGGCGGAAGCCACCGGCCAGTCGCGGTTGTTGAAGAACTCTTGCCACAGCACTTTACCGATCATCAGGGTTTCCGGACCGCCGAGCAGTTCCGGGATCACGAACTCGCCCACCACCGGAATGAACACCAGCATGCAGCCGGCGATGATGCCGTTCTTGGACAGCGGAATGGTGATCTTCCAGAAGCTGTTGAAGGTGCTCGAACCAAGGTCGGAGGCGGCTTCCAGCAAACTGTTGTCGTGCTTCACCAGGTTGGCGTAAAGCGGCAGGATCATGAACGGCAGATAGGAGTAAACGACACCAATGTAGACGGCGAGGTTGGTATTGAGGATCTGTAGTGGTTCATCAATCCAGCCCATGCTCATCAGGAAACCGTTGAGCAGACCGTTGTTGCTGAGGATGCCCATCCACGCATACACGCGGATCAGGATCGCGGTCCAGGTCGGCATCATGATCAGCAGCACCAGCACCGTTTGCATCTCTTTACGGGCACTGGCGATGGCGTAGGCCATGGGGTAACCGATCAGCAGGCAAAGGACGGTGCTGATCAGCGCCATCTTCAACGAGCCGAGGTAGGCTGCGATGTACAACTCGTCGTCGCCGAGCATCGCGTAGTTGCCGAGGTTGAGCAGCAACTGCAATTTCTGTTCGGCGAAGCTGTAGATTTCGGTGTACGGCGGAATGGCGACGTCGGCTTCGGCGAAGCTGATCTTCAAGACGATGAAGAACGGCAACATGAAGAACATGAACAGCCAGATGAACGGAACCCCGATGACCAACTGGCGGCCACCGGGAATTATTCGATTGAGGCGGCGTTTGAATTTGCGCATGTTCATGAGCGAAGTACCACGCCGCTGTCGTCTTCCCAGTACACGTAAACCTGGTCACCCCAGGTTGGACGCGCGCCACGGCGCTCGGCGTTGGCGACGAACGACTGGACGATCTTGCCGCTTGGCAATTCGACGTAGAACACCGAGTGACCGCCGAGGTAGGCAATGTCGTGCACCTTGCCGCTGGACCAGTTGTATTCGCAGGTCGGCTGCGTCGGCGTCACCAGCAGTTTTTCCGGACGGATCGCGTAGGTTACGGATTTGTCCTGCACCGAGGTGCTGATGCCGTGGCCCACATAGATCTGGCGGTCCAGGTCCTTGCAGGTGATGGTCGCGTGACCTTCGGCGTCGTCGATCACTTCACCGTCGAAGATGTTGACGTTGCCGATGAACTCGCAGACCAGGCGGCTGGTCGGAGTTTCGTAGATGTCGATCGGGCTGCCGATCTGGGCGATCCAGCCCAGGTGCATGATCGCGATGCGCTCGGCCATGGTCATGGCCTCTTCCTGGTCGTGGGTCACCATGACGCAGGTTACGCCGACGCGCTCGATGATCTCGACCAGCTCAAGCTGCATCTGCGAACGCAGCTTTTTGTCCAGCGCACCCATCGGTTCATCGAGCAGCAACAGCTTCGGTCGCTTGGCCAGCGAACGCGCCAGTGCCACACGTTGACGCTGGCCACCGGACAACTGATGCGGCTTGCGCTTGGCGAACTGGCTCATCTGCACCAGCTTGAGCATGTCGGCCACACGCGCGTCGACTTCAGACGCGGGCAACTTGTCCTGCTTGAGGCCGAACGCGATGTTCTGCGCCACGGTCATGTGCGGGAACAAGGCATATGACTGGAACATCATGTTGATCGGTCGCTCGTACGGCGGCATGTCGGTGATGTCGACGCCGTCGAGGAAAATGCGCCCTTCGGTCGGTCGTTCGAAGCCGGCAAGCATCCGCAGCAGAGTGGATTTGCCCGAACCCGAGCCGCCGAGCAGGGCGAAAATCTCGCCTTTCTTGATTTCCAGGGACACATCGTCCACGGCAATCGTCTCGTCGAACTTTTTCGTGACCCGGTCGATTTTGACCAACACCTGTTTAGGTGTCTGGTCGCCCTCGAGGGCTTTCTTATAGGCGCCGGAGGCAACTGCCATTTACGAAACTCCCAGAAAAAAAGAGTGCAGTTCGCTCAAGGTGAGCCAACCTTGGATAGTTTGAGCCCTGAAGCTATTTACCCGACTTGACCTTGGTCCAGCTGCGGGTCATCAAACGTTGAATGTTTGGTGGTAACTCGATTGACACGTAGGTCTTGTCGAGGACTGCTTGCGGTGGATAGACCGACTCGTCGGTGCGGATGGACTGTTCCATCAGTTTGTCCGAGCCGGGGTTGGGGTTCGCATAGCCAACAGAATCGCTGACCTGTGCGATCACCTCGGGTTTCAACAAATAGTTGATGAAGGCGTGGGCCTCTTTGACGTTGGCCGAATCCTTTGGAATCGCCAGCATGTCGAACCACAGCGCACCACCCTCTTTGGGAATGGTGTAGGCAACATTGACGCCTTTGCCGGCTTCTTCCGCACGGGCCTTGGCCTGGAACATGTCACCGGAGAAACCGATGGCGATGCAGATGTCGCCATTGGCCAGATCCGCGATGTACTTGGACGAATGGAAGTACGTCACATAAGGCCGCACCGCCAGCAACTTGGCTTCAGCTTTTTTGTAATCTTCGGGGTTGGTGCTGTTGGCGTTCAGGCCCATGTAGTTGAGGACCGTCGGCATCATTTCATCGGCAGAATCGAGGAACGCTACGCCACAGCTTTGGAGCTTCTTGATGTTCTCCGGTTCAAACAGCACGCTCCATGAATCGATCGAATCGACACCCAGTACCGTCTTGATCTTGTCGACGTTGTAACCGATGCCGTTAGTGCCCCACAGATAGGGAACAGCATAAAGATTACCCGGATCGTTTTGCTCCAGACGCTTGAGCAGCACCGGATCAAGGTTGGAATAGTTGGTCAGCTTGGACTTGTCGAGCTTCTGGAAAGCGCCCGCCTTTATCTGCTTGCCGAGGAAGTGGTTGGACGGCACGACCACGTCGTAACCGGTACGCCCGGCCAGCAACTTGCCTTCGAGCGTTTCGTTGGAATCGAAGACGTCATAAACCGGCTTGATGCCGGTCTCTTTCTGGAAATCCGCCAGGGTGGTCGGGCCGATGTAATCCGACCAGTTATAAATATGCACAGTGCCGGCGGCCTGGACACTAACGGCAAGCGTCAGCCCGGCGCCAATCAGCATGGCATTGCGAAACAAAGAAAAAACTGGCAAGTGGAGGTCCTCTAAAATGAGTTGGGCTCAAGTTGCCCCGCGTTACATGACAGCCATGGCTGCCCGGCAACAAAACCGGCGCGCAACTTACCCTCGAAAAACCGTTCCAGCAAACTTTATGAAGTTCTGTAGCAGCTGCCGCAGGCTGCGTTCAACTGCGAAGCCGTTGTGCTGTTGAAAAAGCGGAGGCCCTTCGGACCTCAACGCAGCCTTCGGCAGCTGCTACAGAGTATTACTTCTTATTTACCGGACTTGATCTTGGTCCAACTGCGAGTCAGCAGACGCTGGGTCGCGGCCGGCAAGTCGGCAATTGCGTACAGCTTGGCGAGGACGTCCGCTGGCGGGTAGATGCCTGGATCGCTGGTGATGTCTTTATCAACCAACGGTGTGGCGGCCGCGTTACCGTTCGGGAAGCGCACGGCGTTGGTGATTTCAGCCATGATTTCCGGCTTCTGCAGGAAGGTCATGAACTTGTAGGCGCCTTCGACGTTTTCGGCATCTTTAGGGATGGCGACCATGTCATAGAAGCTGCCAGCACCTTCTTTCGGAATGTTGTAGCTGACTTTCACCTTGTCACCGGCTTCAGCCGCGCGGGATTTGGCCTGGTAAATGTCACCCGAATAACCCACGGCTACGCAGATGTTGCCGTTGGCCAGGTCAGAGATGTACTTGGACGAGTGGAAGTAAGCGATCGAAGGACGGACCTTCATGATCAGCGCTTCGGCTTTGTCGATGTCTTCTTTCTTCTGGCTGTCGGTTGGCAGGCCCAGGTAGTGCAACGCCACCGGAATCATCTCGGTTGGCGAGTCCAGCAAGCTGATACCGCACGACTTCAGCTTGGCAGCGTTTTCAGGTTTGAAGATCAGGTCCCAGGAATCGGTCGGTGCGTCGGCACCCAGTGCAGCCTTGACCTTCTCGGCGTTGTAACCGATACCGATCGAACCCCACATGTACGGGAAGGCGTGTTCGTTGCCCGGGTCACTCACCGATACCGCTTTGAGCAGGTCAGGGTTCAGGTTTTTCCAGTTAGGCAGCTTGGACTTGTCCAGCTTCTGGTAAACACCGGCCTTGATTTGCTTGGCCAGGAAGTTGTTCGACGGCACGACGATGTCGTAACCGGACTTGCCGGCCAGCAACTTGGCTTCCAGGGTTTCGTTACTGTCGAAGACGTCGTAGACCACTTTGATGCCCGACTCGTCTTCGAACTTCTTGACGGTGTCCGGCGCGATGTAGTCGGACCAGTTGTAGACGTGAAGAACCTTGTCGTCCGCCTGAACTGCACCCGCCATCACGCCCATCAGGGACATGGCGAGAAGGGTCTTGCCAGCTATCTTCATACCTAATGCCTTCATCGGTAATGCTCCAATTTTTTCTTTTTAACCACGTGCTCAGCGGCCTGTTACTGGGCATCTGAAACAACCGGTAGTCTGGCAAGATCCAAGGCAGGCTTTCAAGGAAAGACCCTCCTTTGTTTGCTCTGAGCGAAATGTAACGTCACACCCGCTCAGAGCCTAGCACTTAGCCCTGCAGCGCACTCAGGGTCAGGTCCAGACACTTGCGTGCCTTGGCCACCAACTCATCGATTTCAGCCGGTGTAATCACCAGTGGCGGAGCAATGATCATGGTGTCGCCCACGGCGCGCATGATCAGGCCGTTGTCGAAGCAGAACTGGCGGCAAATCATGCCGACGCCCTTGCCTTCGTAACGTGTGCGAGTGGCTTTGTCCTGAACCAGTTCAATGGCCCCCAACAGACCGACCCCGCGCACTTCCCCCACCAGCGGGTGATCGTTCAGTTCCCGCAGACGCTTTTGCAAATAAGGTGCCGTTTCTGCATGAACGCGCTCGACAATTTTTTCTTCGCGCAGGATGCGGATGTTTTCCAGCGCCACCGCGGCGGCCACCGGGTGACCGGAGTACGTGAAACCGTGGTTGAAATCGCCGCCTTCGTTCAGCACCTCGACCACTTCGTCACGCACGATCAGACCACCCATAGGGATGTAGCCGGAGGTCAGGCCTTTGGCGATAGTCATCATGTCGGGCTTGAGGTCGTAGTAATCGGTACCAAACCACTCACCGGTGCGGCCAAAACCACAAATCACTTCGTCCGCCACGAACAAAATGTCGTATTTGGCGAGGATTTCCTTGATGCGCGGCCAGTAGGTGTCTGGCGGAATGATCACGCCGCCGGCACCCTGGATCGGCTCGGCAATAAAGGCACCGACGTTGTCCACGCCGACTTCCAGAATTTTCTCTTCCAGCTGATTGGCCGCCCAGACACCGAACTCTTCAGGCGTCATGTCACCGCCTTCGGTGAACCAGTACGGCTGTGCGATGTGGACGATGCCCGGAATCGGCAAGTCGCCTTGTTCGTGCATGTACGTCATGCCACCCAGGCTCGCGCCGGCCACGGTGGAACCGTGATAACCGTTCTTGCGGCTGATGATGACTTTCTTCTTCGGCTGGCCCTTGATTGCCCAGTAGTGACGAACCATACGCAGCATGGTGTCGTTGCCTTCCGAACCCGAACCGGTGAAGAACACATGGTTCATGCCTTCTGGTGCGATGTCGGCAATGGCCTTGGCCAGTTCCAGAACCGGCGGGTGAGCGGTCTGGAAGAACAGGTTGTAGTAAGGCAGTTCGCGCATTTGCTTGCTGGCGGCATCCGCCAGTTCATCACGACCGTAACCGATCGCTACGCACCACAGGCCGGCCATGCCGTCGAGGATCTTGTTGCCTTCGCTGTCCCACAGGTAAACGCCCTTGGCGTTCGTGATGATCCGCGGGCCTTTCTCTTTCAGCTGTTTGAAATCGCTGAACGGGGCCAGGTGGTGATCGTTGCTCAGGGTTTGCCATTCACGGGTTTGCGGATTATTGCTGGTCATACAAATCTCCTAAAAAAATCAGGTGAAAGCGCCGCCCGACGACGACGGCGCCCGGCGTATCAGACGGCGAATAGCAGGAACTCGCGCTCCCACGAACTGATCACGCGCTTGAAGTTTTCATGCTCGGCCCGCTTGACCGCGACGTAGCCAGTGATGAATTTTTTGCCCAGGTATTTCTCGATGGTCGCGCTGTTTTCCATGCGTTCCAGCGCGTCCTCGATGGTCAGCGGCAGGCGCAGGTTGCGGCGTTCATAGCCACGGCCCACCACCGGCGCGCTCGGGTTAAGGCCTTCGACCATGCCGATGTAGCCGCAGAGCAGGCTCGCGGCAATCGCCAGGTACGGGTTGGCGTCGGCGCCCGGCAGGCGGTTTTCCACCCGACGGTTTTGCGGCCCGGCATCCGGAACCCGCAGGCCCACGGTGCGATTTTCTTCGCCCCACTCCACGTTCACCGGTGCCGAGGTGTCCGGCAGGAAGCGGCGGAACGAGTTCACGTTAGGGGCGAACAACGGCAACAACTCGGGGATCAGCTTCTGCAAGCCACCGATGTGATGCAGGAACAATTGGCTCATGCTTCCGTCTTCATTGGAGAAGACGTTCTTGCCGGTTTCGATGTCGATGATGCTCTGGTGCAAGTGCATCGCACTGCCCGGCTCGCCGGTCATGGGCTTGGCCATGAAAGTCGCCGCCACGTCATGCTTGAGCGCGGCTTCGCGCATGGTGCGTTTGAACACCAGGATCTGGTCGGCCAGGGACAAGGCATCGCCGTGACGGAAGTTGATTTCCATCTGCGCCGTGCCGTCCTCGTGGATCAACGTATCGAGGTCCAGTTCCTGCAATTCGCACCAGTCGTAGACGTCTTCGAACAGCGGGTCGAATTCGTTCGCCGCTTCAATCGAGAACGACTGACGACCGATTTCCGGACGCCCGGAACGGCCAACCGGGGGTTGCAGCGGGTAATCGGGGTCGTCGCTGCGCTTGGTCAGGTAGAACTCCATTTCCGGCGCCACGATGGGCTGCCAGCCGCGGTCGGAATAGAGTTTGAGGACCTTCTTGAGCACGTTGCGTGGCGACAGCTCGATCGGGTTGCCTTGCTTGTCGTAGGTATCGTGGATCACCTGGGCGGTCGGCTCGATGGCCCACGGCACGAGGAATACGGCGTTCTGGTCGGGGCGGCAGATCATGTCGATGTCGGCCGGGTCGAGCAGTTCGTAATAGATGTCGTCTTCGACATAGTCGCCGGTCACGGTCTGCAACAGAACGCTTTCAGGCAGGCGCATGCCTTTTTCAGCGATGAACTTGTTGGTCGGCGAGATCTTGCCACGGGTAATCCCGGTCAAGTCGGCGATCATGCATTCGACTTCTGTGATCTTGTGGTCTTTCAACCAATCGGTGAGCTGGTCGAGGTTGTTACTCATAAATGCCTCTAGGCGTTGAGTTTCCTGCCGCGTTCATGCGTCAGGCAATGATTGACGCGTCGGCGTCGCGTTGAAACGGGTGTCTTGGACAGGCTATCGTGATTTTTTCCGCATCGTGCAGCAAACGCCGGACGTGCAGCATCACTAGCGATAGTCGGGCCGCTATTGTGAATCGGTTCTATATTGAATGAAGTAACCGTAATGGGGGTGCCATCAAGGCCGTCCAGAATATCGGACGGAGACAGTCTATCCGTCATGGATGACAGGATTACCGCCAGGTCCGCAGCCGCTGAGGGCACTGCGCGGACGCAGGTGTCGCCACTGATGTGATAAGCATGCAGACCGATCTGCGTAGAGCAGTCGGTGACGCCGATTAACGGCAGGCGAGACATGAAGCACCCCGGTATTATTGGTGTTATGGGTTTGAATCGAGCTTAGCCTTGTTCATTTTTTTACACAACACCCCCGTAAAAAATACAACACGCCCCGCTCAAGCCTGCGGTAGCCAAAGCGTTCAAAGGCATAAAAACGCCCCAAAGTGCCTCAAAAAAGCCTTACGAGCGCTTTTTTAGGGCAAAAAAGGCCTCGCTTGACTTCGGCATGCCGTTCGGGTTGACTGGAATCCGAAGAGATCAATGATTGATATTTTTAACAACAAAGGTGTTGCATCATGTCGGTACCCCCGCGTGCCGTTCAGCTTAACGAAGCGAACGCGTTCCTTAAGGAACATCCTGAGGTTCTGTACGTTGACCTTCTGATTGCGGATATGAATGGTGTGGTGCGCGGCAAGCGCATTGAACGCACCAGCCTCCACAAGGTTTACGAGAAAGGCATCAACCTGCCGGCCTCTCTATTTGCTCTGGATATCAATGGTTCGACGGTGGAAAGCACCGGCCTGGGCCTGGACATCGGTGATGCCGACCGAATCTGCTATCCAATCCCTGACACCCTGTGCAACGAGCCTTGGCAGAAGCGCCCTACCGCGCAACTGTTGATGACCATGCACGAAATCGAAGGTGACCCCTTCTTCGCGGATCCCCGTGAAGTCCTGCGTCAAGTGGTCGCCAAGTTCGACGAGATGGGTCTGACCATCTGCGCAGCCTTCGAACTGGAGTTCTACCTGATCGACCAGGAGAACGTGAACGGCCGTCCACAACCGCCACGCTCGCCAATCTCCGGCAAACGCCCGCATTCGACACAGGTCTATCTGATCGACGACCTCGACGAATACGTCGACTGCCTCCAGGACATTCTGGAAGGTGCGAAAGAGCAAGGCATCCCTGCCGACGCGATCGTCAAGGAAAGCGCCCCGGCGCAGTTCGAAGTCAACCTGCACCACGTGGCCGACCCGATCAAGGCCTGCGACTACGCAGTCTTGCTCAAGCGTCTGATCAAAAACATCGCCTACGACCATGAAATGGACACCACCTTCATGGCCAAGCCCTACCCGGGCCAGGCGGGCAACGGTCTGCACGTCCATATTTCGATTCTTGATAAAGATGGCAAAAATATTTTTGCCAGCGAGGATCCCGAGCAGAACGCCGCACTGCGTCACGCGATCGGCGGTGTGCTCGAGACCCTGCCGGCGCAGATGGCTTTCCTCTGCCCGAACGTCAACTCCTACCGTCGTTTCGGCGCGCAGTTCTACGTGCCGAACTCGCCATGCTGGGGACTGGACAACCGCACCGTGGCGATTCGCGTTCCGACCGGTTCCTCCGATGCCGTGCGCATCGAACACCGTGTTGCCGGCGCCGATGCCAACCCGTACCTGCTGATGGCTTCGGTCCTGGCAGGCGTGCATCACGGCCTGACCAACAAGATCGAGCCGGGCGCCCCCGTTGAAGGCAACTCCTACGAGCAGAACGAGCAAAGCCTGCCGAATAACCTGCGCGATGCATTGCGCGAGCTGGACGACAGCGAAGTCATGGCCAAGTACATCGATCCGAAGTACATCGATATCTTCGTGGCCTGCAAGGAAAGCGAGTTGGAGGAGTTCGAACACTCCATCTCCGACCTTGAGTACAACTGGTACCTGCATACCGTTTAAGCGGTTGCAGTAAAAAAGAACGCCGTCGGCTGATAAGGCCGACGGCGTTTTTTTATGGCCGCCTGCGGCGGATCGCCAGCAGGCTAGCTCCCACAGGGATTACCTGGGTACACGGAATTTATGTTCACTGGAGATCAACTGTGGGAGCGAGCCTGCTCGCGATGGCGTCCTGGCAGACAACACACAACCCTGCTCGTACAATGCCCCCTGCCCCGCAGGAGACTTCAATGACCCGACTCGCCACCCCACGCAAACCCCGCCCCCGCAGCCAGGCGCGGATTGATTCGATTCTCGATGCTGCCCGCACGCTGCTGGCCGCCGAGGGCGTGGGCAGTCTGTCGATTTACAGTGTCGCCGAGCGCGCGGAGATTCCGCCCTCCTCCGTCTACCACTTCTTCGCCAGCGTACCGGCGCTGCTCGAAGCGCTGACCGCCGACGTCCACGCCGCGTTCCGCGCCTGCCTGCAAGCGCCTATCGATCATGAGGCGCTCTGCGGCTGGCGTGACCTGTCACGCCTGGTGGAGCAACGCATGCTCGCGATCTACAGCGAAGACGCCGCCGCCCGCCAGTTGATCCTCGCCCAGCATGGCCTGACCGAAGTCACCCAGGCCGACCGCCAGCACGACATCGAACTGGGCGACCTGATGCACAAGCTCTTCGATCACCACTTCGAATTGCCCAAGCTGCCAACCGACGTCGACGTATTTGCATTGGCCATGGAACTGGGCGACCGCGTCTACGCCCGCTCGGTGCAGCAACACGGGCAGATCACCCCGCGCATGGCCGAGGAAGGGATGCGGGTGTTTGATGCCTATTTAGGGCTGTACTTGCCGCCGTATTTGTCGAAGCGCGCCGCGCTATGATCGTTCCCACGCTCCGCGTGGGAATGCCTCAACGGACGCTCCGCGTTCGACCTTTGGGACGCTGAGCGTCCCGGGCTGCATTCCCACGCAGAGCGTGGGAATGATCTGTGAAACACACACGCACGCCTTACAACTTGGCGATCGACACTTCAGTGGATTTCACGAACGCAATCACTTCACTGCCCACCACCAGTTCCAGCTCTTTGACCGAGCGCGTGGTGATCACCGAAGTGACGATGCCCGACGCAGTTTGCACGTCGATTTCCGACAGCACGTCACCCAGTACGATTTCCTTGATGGCGCCTTTGAATTGGTTGCGAACGTTAATGGCTTTGATGGTCATGTGATTTCTCCTGAGGTCGAAATGAGCTTGCAACTTGCCGCTGCTTCTAATGCGCCCAACGCAATTGCGTAGGCAAGGGTGATACGGGTTCCGGTTCCGGCGGTTCACCGGGCAGTGCGAGCACACGATTAAGCACTTGGGTTTCCAGCGCCGCCAGCCGATGCGAGCCGCGAACCCGAGGGCGCGGCAGCTCCACCAGCAGGTCGAGGCCGACTTCGCCCTCTTCGATCAGGATCACCCGATCGGCAATCGCCACCGCTTCGCTGACGTCGTGGGTCACCAGCAACACGGTGAAACCATGCTTCTGCCAGAGCCGCTCGATCAGTTGCTGCATTTCAATTCGGGTCAGGGCGTCCAGCGCACCCAGCGGTTCGTCGAGCAACAGCAAACGCGGTTGGTGGATCAGCGCGCGAGCCAGGGCCACACGCTGTTTCTGTCCACCGGACAAGGCGGCAGGCCATTCATTGGCGCGATCGGCCAGGCCGACGGACTCTAGCGCTTCCAGTGCTTGCGGCCGCCAGTTGCCCTTGAGCCCGAGGCCGACGTTGTCGATGACCTTTTTCCAGGGCAGCAGACGCGCTTCCTGAAACATCAAACGGGTGTCTTCTCGCGCGTCACTCAGCGGCGCAGCGCCGGCGAGCAATACACCGCCCGTGGGTTGGTCGAGACCGGCCAGCAGGCGCAGCAAGGTACTTTTTCCGCATCCGCTACGACCGACCACGGCGACAAACTGGCCCGCCGGAATGTGCAGATCGATCTCACGCAGCACTTGCCGCGAGCCGAAGGTTTTTTGCAGTTTGCGCACCACCAGCGGAATCCCGCGCAGCAGGCGTGGAGGTTGTTGAGCCGTCATGCCGCACCTCCTTTGGCAACTTGATAAGCCGGATGCCAGCGCAGCCACACACGCTCAAGACCACGGGCCGCGAGGTCGGCCAGCTTGCCGAGTACCGCGTACAGCAGAATCGCCAGTACCACCACATCAGTCTGCAAAAACTCCCGGGCATTCATCGCCAGATAACCGATACCGGAACTGGCGGAGATGGTTTCCGCGACGATCAGCGTCAGCCACATGAAGCCCAGTGCGAAACGCACGCCGACCAAAATTGAAGGCAACGCGCCCGGCAGAATCACCTGGCGAAACAGGCTGAAGCCGGACAAGCCATAACTGCGTGCCATCTCCACCAGTGCCGGGTCGACGTTGCGAATGCCGTGATAGGTGTTGAGGTAAATCGGGAACAACGTGCCCAGCGCAACCAGAAAAATCTTCGCCGACTCGTCAATGCCGAACCACAAAATCACCAGCGGAATCAGTGCCAGGTGCGGCACGTTGCGGATCATCTGCACCGAACTGTCGAGCAGGCGTTCGCCCCATTTCGACAGGCCGGTGATGAAGCCCAGCGCCAGACCGATACCGCCACCGATGGTGAAGCCCAGCGCGGCGCGCCAGCCGCTGATTGCCAAGTGCGTCCAGATTTCGCCGCTGCTCACCAGGCTTACACCGGCTTCGATCACCGCGATGGGTGCCGGCAGAATCCGTGTCGACAACCAGCCTGCCGACACCGACAACTGCCACACCGCCAGCAGCAACACCGGCAACGCCCAGGGCGCGAGACTGTGGGTAATTTTCTTCATGGCGCGCCTCAGCTCTGGGACGCGGCTTTGGGAAGAATGTCGTTGGCCACCATTTCACCGAACGGGCTGACGTAACCTGCGCTTTTCGGCAACTCGGGACGCTCGATGTCGAGGTGCGGGAACAGCAATTCGGCTACGCGGTACGACTCTTCAAGGTGTGGATAACCGGAGAAGATGAAGGTGTCGATGCCCAAGTCCGCGTATTCCTTCACGCGAGCCGCCACGGTCGGACCGTCGCCAACCAATGCAGTACCGGCACCGCCACGCACCAGCCCGACACCGGCCCACAGGTTAGGGCTGACTTCCAGGTTGTCACGGCTGCCACCATGCAGGGCGGCCATGCGCTGCTGGCCGACGGAATCGAAGCGCGCCAGAGAAGCCTGAGCGCGGGCGATGGTGTCGTCGTCCAGATGCGAGATCAGTTTGTCAGCCGCTTGCCACGCCTCGGCATTGGTCTCGCGAACGATCACATGCAGGCGGATACCGAAGCGCACGGCACGACCGAGCTTCGCGGCTTTGGCGCGCACTTGCTCGATCTTCTCGGCGACAGCGGCCGGTGGTTCGCCCCAGGTCAGGACCATTTCCACTTGCTCAGCCGCGAGATCTTGCGCCGCTTCCGACGAGCCGCCGAAGTACAGCGGCGGACGCGGTTGCTGGATCGGTGGATAGAGCAACTTCGCCCCTTTCACACTGATGTGCTGGCCGTCGTAATCAACGGTTTCGCCTTCCAGCACGCGACGCCAGATGCGGGTGAATTCCACCGAGGCCTGATAGCGCTCTTCGTGGCTGAGGAACAAGCCATCGCCGGCCAGTTCTTCCGGATCACCGCCGGTCACCAGGTTAAACAGCGCACGCCCACCCGACAGACGATCCAGGGTCGCCGCCTGGCGGGCCGCCACCGTCGGGGAAATGATCCCGGGGCGCAGGGCGACAAGGAATTTCAAACGCTGGGTCACCGGGATGAGCGATGCGGCCACCAGCCATGAGTCTTCGCAAGAGCGACCGGTAGGAATCAGCACGCCGCCGAAACCCAGACGATCCGCCGCTTGCGCGACTTGTTGCAGGTAACCGTGGTCGACGGCGCGAGCGCCTTCGGCGGTGCCAAGGTAATGGCCGTCGCCGTGGGTAGGCAGGAACCAGAAAATATTGAGGCTCATGGAGTGGTCTCCTAAGGGAATCGGATTACTGCGCTTTGGTTACTGAGCTTTGGGCAACAGTTGCCGGTGGCGTCCAGATCACGTCTTTGATGCTCAATTGCTTCGGAATCAGCTTGAGCTGATAGAAGCTGTCGGCGATTTTCTGTTGGGCGGCAACGACTTCAGGCGTGAGGAATATCGCGCCGAAGCCTTGGCGCTTCATTGAGGTCAGGGTGATGTCCGCTGGCAGACCGAGCAGGGGCGAAACCTGTTGAGTGACGTCTTCAGGATTGGCTTTGGCCCATTCACCGACTGCGCGCACTTCTTCGACAAGGGTCTTGATCACCTCGGGATTTTTCTGCGCGTAAGGCTTGGTGGCGAGGTAGAACTGATGGTTGTCGACGATGCCCTGGCCATCGCGCAGGGTGTGCGCTTGCAGTTGCTGTTCGGCGGCCGCCTGGTACGGATCCCAGATCACCCAGGCGTCGACGCTGCCACGCTCGAACGCGGCGCGGGCATCGGCCGGTGGCAGGAACACAGTCTGGATGTCGGTGTAATTGAGGCCGGCGTCTTCAAGCGCGCGGACCAGCAGGTAGTGAACGTTGGAGCCCTTGTTGAGCACGACTTTCTTGCCCTTGAGGTCCTTCACCGATTTGATCGGCGAGTCCTTCGGCACCAGGATTGCTTCGGCGTGCGGTGCAGGCGGTTCGTAGGCGACGTAGAGCAAATCGGCGCCGGCAGCCTGGGCAAATACTGGCGGGGTTTCACCCGTGACACCAAAGTCGATGGAGCCGACATTCAGGCCTTCGAGCAGTTGCGGGCCACCAGGGAATTCCGTCCATTGCACGTCCACGCCTTGGGCGGCGAGGCGTTTTTCCAATGTGCCTTTGGCTTTGAGCAGCACCAGGGTGCCGTACTTTTGATAACCGATTCGCAACGTCTCGGCTTGAGCTTGAGTAATGGCGCCGAAGGACACAGCCGCAACAAACAGAGCGACCAGACCACGACGCAAAATGACAGTGCGCATAGCGCTCTCCTTTTTGCAGTTGGGTTTTGGCTGCACCTGCTTGGCCGTTGGCGGCTGAGTAAGGTGAGTAGATCAATTTCGGGGGAGGCTTAAATGCTCCAGCGAGCACTCAACAAACGTTCATTCAACAGGTTTGGGTCGAGAGGTTTGGGTCGTCTCGCCATGGCGCTGAAAAACTGCTCCAGCGCTTCATTCAATCGTTGTGCAAGCTGCGGTGCCAATTGCGCCTGGGCGCTGCCTTCGCCGTAGGCGATCTGGCTGTCTTCGGCAAAAATTCCCTGCAGCATTTCCTGGGCTTTCAACGCCGACAGCACTGGCTTGAGCGCGTAATCCACCGCCAGCATGTGGGCGATGCTGCCGCCCGTGGCCATCGGCAACACGACTTTATGGTGGAGTGCTCGTTCGGGCAGCAGGTCCAGCACGGTTTTCAGTGCGCCCGAGAACGACGCCTTGTAAACCGGTGTGGCAATCAACAGGCCGTCGGCGTTTTCAATCTGTTGCAGCAGGTCGATGATCTTGGGGCTGTCAAAGCGTGCATGCAGCAAGTCTTCCGCCGGGAAGTCCCGAACCTGGTAACTCACCACTTCCACACCTTGCTCTTGTAACCAGCGTTGGGAGCGTTCCAGCAGCACCCCGGAACGGGAACGTTGGCTGGGACTGCCACCGAGTGAGACGACCAGCATTCAGATGATTCCTTGAACGGTGTTGGCGATTCGCGGTTTGCGATCTCGCTGTGATGAGGGAGACCTTAACAGGTGATTGTTATATCTATAAATCATATTTATTCATTTGGTTATTCGTTTTGGAGATATATAAATCACTGAATTCCAGGTGTAAAAAAAGGCCGTCGAAACGGCCTGAAATCCCCTGCTGCTTTTGTGGTGATCGTTCCCATGCTCCGCGTGGGAATGCAGCTCGTGACGCTCCGCATCACTGGACGCGGAGCGTCCCTAGAGGCATTCCCACGCAGAGCGTGGGAACGATCAGTGGTTACCGGTTCGGCTGCGGCGTCAGGCGCAAATAAGGCTTAACCGCACGATAGCCCTTGGGAAAACGCTGCTTGATTTCATCCTCATCCTTGAGCGACGGCACGATCACCACTTCATCACCGTCCTGCCAGTTGGCCGGGGTGGCCACTTTGTAGTGGTCGGTGAGTTGCAGCGAATCGATCACCCGCAGAATTTCGTGGAAATTGCGGCCGGTGCTTGCCGGGTAGGTAATGGTCAGTCGAATCTTTTTATTCGGATCGATCACGAACAGCGAACGTACAGTCAGGGTGTCGTTGGCGTTGGGATGGATCAGGTCGTAAAGGTCCGACACCTTGCGATCGGCGTCGGCGAGGATCGGGAAGTTGACCAGGGTGCTCTGGGTTTCGTTGATGTCCTCGATCCACTTGTGGTGCGAGTCCACCGGGTCAACCGACAGGGCAATGGCTTTCACCCCGCGACTGGCAAACTCATCCTTGAGCCTGGCGGTGAACCCCAGTTCAGTAGTGCAGACCGGGGTGAAGTCCGCCGGATGGGAAAACAGCACGCCCCAGCTATCGCCCAGCCATTCGTGAAAACGGAGGGTGCCGGCGCTGGAATCCTGTTCAAAGTCGGGGGCGATGTCGCCCAGTCTGAGGCTCATGGTTCTGCTCCTGATGAGTGCTTGTTGAGCTCGACTGTGCCTGTATTTACGAATGATTAAAAAGAATAAATATCGATTTGTTTAGACCTATAACGAATATTAAAGATCTGTTCACTGGACGTGATCAGGCGACGAGACGAACATCGCCCACAAGGTTCGAGAAGGCCTTGAGTGCTGCAAAAGAGGGGAATTTCGAGGAGGGTTTACGGGGGTGAACCGCCTTGAAACACAAAAGCCCCGCCGGGCGTGATGCCGGGCGGGGCTTTTTTGTTTCGGTGACGCGAACGCTATTACAACAGCGGGATCGAGTAGCTGACGATCAGACGGTTTTCATCCTGGGTGCGAGTGTTCGGCAGGTCTGTACGCCAGGTCGCATTTTTCCAGGTAACGCCGAGGTTCTTCAGCGGGCCATCCTGAAGCACGTAAGCCACGGTCAGATCGCGTTCCCACTCGGAAGCGCCGTTGGCCGCCACGCCACCGCGAGCGTTAACGGTATCGATGTCGTCACCATGCAGGTAAACCATACCTGCCGTCAGGCCCGGTACGCCGACCTTGGCGAAGTCGAACGAGTAGCGTGCCTGCCAGGAGTGTTCACCGGCACGGGCGAATTTCTGGATTTGCGAGTCGGTGATGATATAGGCCGACGCTCCGTCACCCTGGTTCAGGTAAACGAAGTCGCTGCTACCGTTGCTGACCTGATAACCGCCACCGAAGGTATGACCGGCAACCGTGTACAGGAACAGGCCGCTGTACAGGTTGTTGTCGACCTTGCCTTTACCGTTCGGCGCGTTGTAGTTACCAGTGGAGTAGTACAACGGGTTGTGGCCGTTGGCACCATCATCAGTGCTGTTGAAATAACGCAAATCCGACTTCAACACGCCCGGGCCGATTGCCCAGTTGTGCACCAGACCCAGGAAGTGTTGCTTGTAGAACTCTTCCAGGTTGCCGTAGTAATACTGGGCCGTCAGGTCCTTGGTGATTTTGTAGTCGCCGCCGGCAAAGTTGAACTTGTTGCTGTCGCGGAAATTGGGACCACGGGTGTTCGCACCCGCAATCGACATCTGTTCGTTGTTGCTGGAGTTACGACCTTTAACGGCTTCGATCTGACCACCGATCAGCGTCAGGTCCTTGATGTCACCGGAAGAGAGCTGGCCACCCTGCCAGGTTTGCGGCAGCAAACGACCGTCGTTGGTCACGATGACCGGCAGTTTGGGTTGCAAGGTACCCAGCTTCAGTTCGGTCTGGGAGATCTTGGCTTTGGCAGTCACACCCAGGCTGGAGAAGTCATCAACCGGTTCGCCGTTGGACTTGGTTGGGAAAACAGTGCCACCGTAAGAAGTTGCAGTGGCGCCATTGGTGCCGCCGCCCGAATCCAGCTTCACGCCCAACAGGCCGATTGCATCAATACCGAAGCCGACAGGGCCTTGGGTATAACCGGAGATGAAACGCAGATCGAAGCCTTGGCCCCACTCTTCGTTTTTGTTCGGCCCAGTACCATCACGGTAATCGGTGTTGATGTAGAAGTTACGCAGCCCCAGGGTGGCTTTGCTGTCTTCGATGAAACCGGCGGCGCTTGCTTGTTGCGCCAGAACCCCAACAGCCACAGCCATGGCCAAGGTGGACTTGTTCATTGTTTCGCTCCTCATTTCTAATGCTTGTGGTCCTGGCCCCGGGTCTAGCGCCCTGGATCCTGAGACACGCAATTTTTGCCGAGCCGTCTAGCCCGGTCGTTTTGGCGATGCAGAATACAGCGCCATAAAGCCAAAAAGAATTTTGTGTTTCTTTTTAATTCCGTTTAGGCATATGCCTGTGCAGCACAGATTCGAGGTATCGGCATAAACGCCCATTCCTTGACCTGCTCTACTGACGGGAATCAATGTGTTGAAGCCGAGCCTCAAGCTGAGTACCGGACCGGACTTACTTTAGGGGTTTGCAGAAAAAACCAAAAAGAATAAAAAATAAGCACAACAGATGTTATTGGAATATAGGAAGACAAAAAAAAGCCTCGCCACAAGGCGAGGCTCTTTTTGAAGGCTTATTACAAGAAGCTGTAGGTGTAGTTGAAGATCACACGGGTCTGGTCCTGGTCAGCGATGTTGATTTCGCTGCCACGGTAGACACCATTACGCAACGTCACACCCAGACCTTTGAGGGCGCCTTGCTGAATGGTGTAGTCGATCCGCATATCGCGCTCCCACTCAGACGCATCAGGGCCGGTGCCGTTCAGAGCTTTGATGTTTTCGCCGTGCAGGTAGGCGATCGAGGTTTTCAGGCCCGGGACACCCAGCGCCGCGAAATCATAGGAGTACTGGCCGAAGGTGGTGTTTTCACCGGCACGGACAAAGCCGTTGATCATGGAGTCGGTGAACAGGTAGAAGCTGGCACCGCCCTCCCCCTGGTTACGCCCGTTGCTGTTAACCACTTGGGCCTGGTTCAGGTAGACGAAACCACCGTCATCGTTGACGCGTTGATGGCCGAGCAGAAATGCGTTGCCACCCAGGGTATAGGTGAACATACCGCTCCAGGTTTTGTTATCGACCTCGCCTGGAGTCTTGGCGAAACCACCGTTGTTATTGAAGATATAACCCGCATCACCGTTCTTGCCATTAGAGCTGCTGTCGAAGTAGCGGAAATCCGTCTTGAACGACTGCTTGGCATCGATCGTCCAGACGTGAACCATCCCCAGGAAATCCTGCTTGTAGTAATCCTTCAGTTCCGAGTGGTAGTACTGCAGGGTCAGGTCTTTGGTGGCCTTCCAGTCAACACCGCCGTAACGGAACTGGTTGCTGTCCTGAGTACCGCCCGCCACGGCCAAGCCGCTGGAGTCTGAAGAGGCACGACCCGTCGCGTGTTCTAACTGACCTACGTTGAAGGTAAAGTTGTCGATATCTTTCGAGGAGAGGGTGCCACCTTCAAAGGTCTGTGGCAGCAGGCGGCTGTCGTTCGCGACCAGAATCGGCATGTTCGGTTGCAGTGCGCCGCCCAGGTGGGCTTCGGTCTTCGAGATGCGCGCCTTGACGTTGGCCGCCCCGCGGCTCCATTCGTTCACCGCCGAACCATCGCTGTCGCTTGGGACGAAGCTGTTGTTATCCGGGTGATGACCCTTGCCACCATCCAGGTGGATACCGACCATCGCCTGGGCGTCGATACCGAAGCCGATCGTACCCGGAGTGAAACCGGACAAGTAATCGAACTTGAAGCCTTGAGCGCTCTCTCTCTGGTCCGCACCGCCGTCACGGTTATCGTTGTTGAAATACATGGTTCGAGAACTGACGGAAAGCTTGCTGTCTTCGATGAAACCTGCGGCGCCTGCCTGCTGCGCCAAAACCCCTACGGCCACGGCCAGGGCCAAGGTGGACTTGTTCATTGTCTAACTCCTCTCGTTTCTAATTCTTGTGTTCCTGGCCTCGGTTCAACGACCGAAGATCCTAAGATGCGCGATTAGCGCCAGAGCGTGACCCACAAGTCAATCGTAACCATGTGTGTCTACGACCATGGTCTAATCCCCCGTTTTTTGGTCAATGTTGGTCATGAGCCCGTCATAATTCTGCAAAGAACTAGCTCGCCCGTTTCTCATACTTTTTTGGAATTTAGCTCTGTATCACTCGCCGCCACGGAATAGAGCCCCCAGCTCATAAGCTAATTACCAAATGTTATTTATTGGATGTTTTTTAGATCGTTTAGCGTTTGAAGCAATTCGGAAACAATCCCCCACCGAAAGGCGACGCCATGACGACCAGACGCGAACTATCCAGCCTATTTGTTACAGTTTGTGTGTCCCTGATATTTTCTCATTCCGCTCAAGCGGCCAACCTGACTGTGGGTTATCAAACCGGCATCGACCCCAGCAAAGTCCCCCAGGCGGATGGCACTTACGAGCAAACCATAGGCCAGAAAATTGACTGGCGCCGATTCAACAGCGGCCCTGAAGTGGTGACCGCCATCGCGTCCGGTGACGTGCAGATTGGTAACCTCGGCTCCAGTCCTTTGGCCGCAGCCGCCTCGCGCAATCTGCCAATAGTCGCGTTCATCGTGTCTGCCCAGATCAATGCAGCTGAAGCCCTCGTAGTACGCAACGGGAGCGGCATCGACAAACCGCAAGACCTGATCGGCAAAACCATCGCCACCCCCTTCGTCTCAACCTCTCACTACAGTTTGCTCGGCGCGCTGAAGCACTGGGGACTGGACGCCTCGAAAGTCAAAGTGGTGAATTTGCAACCGGCGGAAATCGCAGCAGCATGGAAACGTGGTGATATTGATGGCGCGTTTGTCTGGTCACCGGCGCTGGGGGAAATTCGCAAGACAGGCAAGACATTGACGGATGCCGCGCAGGTCGGTCAGTGGGGGGCGCCGACGTTTGAAGTCTGGGTTGCGCGTAAGGATTACGCCGAGAAACATCCAGAGGTGGTGGCCAAATTTGCCAAGGTCACCCTGGACTCCTTCGCCGACTACGCCGCGCATAAAGACAGTTGGACAGCCGATTCGGTACCCGTGCAGAAAATCGCCAAATTGACCGGTGCCAATGCCGCCGATGTACCCGAGTTGTTGGCCGGCTCTGCGTTCCCGGATGCCAAGGCCCAGCAGACCGCGGCGCTACTGGAGGGCGGTACGGCCAAGGCGATTGGCGAGACGGCGAAGTTCTTGAAGGAGCAAGGGAAGGTTGAAACTGTGCTGCCGGATTATTCGGCGTATGTCAGTGCGAAGTTTGTGGCTGAGTGATGATCGTTCCCACGCTCTGCGTGGGAATGTAGCCCGGGACGCTCCGCGTCCCCTCTAGAGCCGACGCGGAGCGTCCGTTGAGGCATTCCCACGCAGAGCGTGGGAACGATCATGTTCGCCTTCAAAGGGTCTTTTCGAAGATCTTGGAATTACGCTGATAGTTGTACAGCGAAGCCCGCGCCGACGGCAGGCGTTCGACGCTGCTCGGCACAAACCCGCGTTCGCGGAACCAGTGCGCGGTACGGGTCGTCAGCACGAACAGGGTTTTCAAACCCTGGGCCCGGGCACGGGTTTCGATGCGTTCCAGCAGTTCATCACCGCGCCCGCCATGGCGGTATTCCGGGTTCACCGCCAGGCACGCCAACTCCCCGGCGTCCGAATCAGCAATCTGATACAGCGCCGCACAGGCGATGATCATGCCTTCGCGTTCGACCACGCTGAACTGCTCGATCTCACGCTCCAGCACTTCGCGGGAGCGACGCACCAGAATCCCCTGCTCTTCCAGCGGGCTGATCAAATCCAGCAAACCGCCAACATCCTCAATCGCCGCTTCGCGCACAATTTCAAATTGCTCCTGCGCCACCAGCGTACCGCCACCGTCGCGGGTGAACAGCTCGGTCAGCAGCGCACCGTCTTCGGCATAGCTGACAATATGGCTGCGCGCCACGCCGCCCCGGCATGCTTCAGCCGCTGCATCCAACAGCTCGGCCTGATAATTGCTGCCCAGTCGCTGCAAATGTGCCGGTACTTGTTGCGGGCGCAATTCACGCACCAGACGACCGTTTTCATCGATCAAGCCCATATCGGCGCCGAACAGCAGCAATTTGTCCGCGCTCAGGTCGATGGCCGCACGCGTGGCGACGTCTTCGCAGGCGAGGTTGAAGATCTCACCGGTCGGCGAGTATCCCAGGGGCGACAACAGCACGATGGAGCGCTCGTCCAGCAGGCGATTGATACCTTTGCGGTCGACCCGACGCACTTCGCCGGTGTGGTGATAATCCACGCCTTCGAGCACACCAATCGGGCGTGCCGTGACCAGATTGCCGCTGGCCACCCGCAGGCGCGATCCCTGCATCGGCGATGAGGCCATGTCCATGGACAGGCGCGCTTCAATGGCGATACGCAGCTGGCCGACCGCATCGATCACACACTCCAGCGTCGCGGCATCGGTGATGCGCATGCCGTGATGGTAATGCGGAGTCAGGCCACGCGCGGCGAGGCGGGTTTCAATTTGCGGACGGGAACCGTGAACCAGCACCAGCCGTACGCCAAGGCTGTGCAACAACACCAGGTCGTGGACGATATTGCCGAAATTCGGGTGTTCCACCCCATCGCCGGGGAGCATTACTACAAAGGTGCAATCGCGGTGGGCATTGATGTAAGGCGAAGCGTGACGAAGCCAATTAACGTAGTCGGGCATGAACCTGGGCCTGTAAATAAATAGCAGCCAAAAAATGGGCGACACTGAAAACGCACAGCGGGCTGATGGTTATCGTCGGAACAGGCTTGGCGACACGCGCGCTCTCCTCATGGATACGGGTTTGAACATCGGCAATTTATACGTGAAAACACAGAACCTGTGGGAGCGAGCTTGCTCCGGGCGGCGTTCCGACGATGGCGGCATCACCGTCGACGATGATGTTGAATGTTATGGCCTCATCGCGAGCAGCCTCGCTCCCACATTGATTTTGCTCAACTAGCCGGTGTCAGGCAGTAATGTTCAATCAGCTGACGTAATAGATGCACCGTAGGCTGCAAACGTGACATTTCGAGATATTCCCCCGGCTGATGGG
Source organism: Pseudomonas sp. GM21 (assembly GCF_000282215.1). Classification (GTDB taxonomy): domain Bacteria; phylum Pseudomonadota; class Gammaproteobacteria; order Pseudomonadales; family Pseudomonadaceae; genus Aquipseudomonas. Next base: position 95,544 of record NZ_AKJS01000005.1, on the reverse strand, counting down.
CGCAGGCGATATCACCCGGGCCAAGCACCAGCGTCTCGCAGCCAAGTTGCTGAAGATAAGGTGCTTCGGTGCCGAACGCCACTGCTTCGGCGCGATGGCCAGTGAGCTTCTCGGCAACCCGGACCAATTCAGCATCCTCGGCCTGTTCGAAAGGGGGTACTTCGGGGAACAACGGCGCGTAATCGATTTTCACCTGATGCCGTTCGGCAACCGGTTTGAGCCGCTGCAGAATCTCCGCACGCAGGGCTTTGGGGTCCATGCCCGGCAACGGTCGCAGGTCGAACTCCAGCGAGCATTGCCCGCAGATACGGTTGGGGTTATCGCCCCCATGGATGCAGCCGAAGTTCATGGTCGGCGTCGGCACGCCAAACTGCGGGTTGCGAAATTCGCGCTGCCACAACAGGCGCAGACCGCGTAATTCGCCGATGGCATCGTGCATGGCCTCAAGGGCGCTATGGCCCAGGCTTGGGTCCGAGGAATGGCCGCTCTGACCGAGAATATCGATGCGCTCCATCATGATGCCTTTGTGCATGCGGATCGGCTTCAAGCCGGTCGGCTCGCCGATGACCGCCGCGCGGCCCAATGGACGCCCGGCTGCGGCCAGGGCGCGAGCACCGGACATTGAGCTCTCTTCATCGCAGGTGACAAGGATCAGCAGCGGCTGCTTGAATGGCTGATCGAGCAGCGGTATCACCGCCTCGATGGCCAGGGCGAAAAAGCCCTTCATGTCGCAGCTGCCCAGACCAACCCAACGACCATCCACTTCGGTGAGTTTCAGCGGATCGGTCTGCCACAACGCGCCGTCGAACGGCACCGTGTCACTGTGACCGGCGAGCACCAGGCCACCAGGACCCGAACCAAAAGTAGCCAGCAGGTTGAACTTGCCGGGGCTGACCTGCTGGATATCGCAGGCAAAACCCAGATCGCCCAGCCACGTCGCCAACAAATCGATCACCGGGCGGTTGGTCTGATCCAGGCGCGGTTGGGTACAACTGACCGACGGTGCAGCGATCAGCGCAGCGAACTGATCTTTCATGGATGGCAAAGGCATCGCTGACTCCAACTCCCGAATTGAAGTCCATCATAGAACCATCCGGCGACAGGAATAAACCGTCGCGGCGCGTAGGAACGCTCACTCCTGTACACTGCACGACCTTGGCAGCCACACATTCCCCCGGCTGCGCTCCCGATCCTGGATTTTCCGGCCATGCAGAAAGAAACCGAAATCAAGCTCCGCGTCAGCCGCGAAACCCTCGCCGCCCTGCGCGAGCACCCGCTCCTGAAAAAACGCAACAAAAGTGGCTGGGAACGCCGTGAGTTGATGAACCAGTACTTCGACACGCCTGAGCGCGACCTGGCCCGCGCCAAGGTTGCCCTACGCCTGCGCCGCGATGGCGAAGAAGTGATTCAGACGCTCAAGACCCGCGGCCAAAGCGTCGCCGGCTTGTCCGAGCGTAACGAATACGACTGGAACCTGCCCAAAGCCAAACTCGACGTAAAGAAACTCGACGGCGAATGCTGGCCTGAAGCACTGGCCGAACTGGACAAGAAAACCCTCAAGCCGATCTTCACCACCGACTTCGTTCGCGAACGCGCTGAAATCGCCTGGGGCCGTGGCAAGACCAAAGTGGTCATCGAAGCCGCGCTGGACCTGGGCCACGTGATCGTTGGCAAGCAGAAAGAAGAAATCTGCGAACTGGAACTGGAATTGCGCGAAGGCGAGCCGGCTGCCCTGCTGGAACTGGCCGCCGAACTGGCCGCGACCCTGGCCCTGATGCCGTGTGACATCAGCAAGGCCGAGCGCGGATATCGTTTGTACGACGCCAACAGCTATTCGCTGAGCCTGCCGGCGCCGCAAATCGCCGCCGAAACGCTGCTGGATGATGCCTTCGCCGCGCTTAGCTGGCATTTGCTGGGCAGCAGCCAGCGTCTGGCCGAGCAATATCGCTTCAACGGCCACTGGCGCCTGTTGCAGGACTGGGTCGAAAACCTCGCTGAATTGCGTGCACTGCTCAGTAGCCTGGGCCAGGCCGCGCCACGCCAATCGACGCACGATCTGCGCATTGCGCTGGATGCGTTGCTGGAAGACTGGCGTCCGTTGGTGCAAGCCGGTAACGAGGACGAAGACGTGCGCAAAGCCGCGCCGGAGCAATTCCTCGAAGAACTGGAAGATCCGCGTTGGGGCCTGTTCTCGCTGAACACCTCACGCTGGTTGCTGGCCCGCACCTGGGCCGCCGATCGCAACGTTCGTGGCAACCGCCAGGGCGCGGCACAACTGGGCAGCTGGTTGCCGCGGTTGCTGGGTGAAGAAGCGACCTCCCTGCAATTGCAGCGTTATCAGCAACAACCGGAAGACCTGGCCGAGCAACTGCCGCGCATCGAACGCATCCAGGCCTGGCTGCACCATGCCCGTCACGTGCTGGACATCCCGGAAATGGATCGCCTGTACGGTGAATTGAAACAGCTGGCGCAACTGGCCAACGAGCCGATCACCGATGAATCGCTGGATGCGCGTAAGCAGCAGGCGATTGCCGTGTATCAGAATCGTGCCTGGAAAATGCTGCTGCGTATGTAATACCGCCATCGCGAGCAGGCTCGCTCCCACTTTGGAATGCATTCCCCTGTGGGAGCGAGCCTGCTCGCGATGAGGCCAGCACATTCACCGCAAAACCTCAGACCGGCAAACTCGTCGTAGACTTGATTTCCGACAGCGCCACAATCGAGTTCACTTCCTGTATCCCGGGCACCATCGACAGTTTCTCGAAGAAAAACCGCTCATACGCCTCAATGTCCGCCGTGACAATCCGCAGCAAGAAATCCACTGAACCCATCAGCACATAACACTCCAGCACTTCGGGAAACCCGCGAATCGCCTCGGTGAACTCTGTGAAGTTCGAACGCCCGTGGGCGTTAAGTTTGATCTCGGCAAAGATCTGCGTGTTCAGCCCGATCTTCTTGCGATCCAGCAACGTCACCTGCGCGCGAATGATCCCCTCTTCTTTCATCCGCTGAATCCGCCGCCAGCACGGCGACTGCGACAGCCCCACCTGTTCGGCGATCTGAGCGCTGGAGAGCGAAGCGTCCTCTTGCAGCAACGCGAGAATCTTGCGGTCGTAGCCATCCAGCTCGCTTTGCATAGAAAAACCTTCAATCGTTAATTTATTGAATTACACGATTCGATTGATCGCCAATAAGCCCAATCATAGATAAGAAATGCCCCACACCGAATGTAAAAATTCCTCCAGTGTTTTTGGAGCCTGACCATGCCGCCACTTGAAGCCGTCCACACCTTGTCCACCCGCGCCGATGTCTGGAACGTCAGCAACACCCACTGCCGTGTTCACTATCAATTGCTCGCCGAAGCGGAACCGGACCTGCTGTGCCGGGCGCTGAATCTGTTCGCCTTGCAGTTTCTGACGCCACAACAGGTCAACGTTCAGCGCCAGGACGACTTGCTGTCGATCGACATCGTCATGGACGGTCTCAGCTGGCATCGCGCCCAAGTGATTGCGGAAAAGCTTCGTAACCTGATCAGCGTCTGCTCGGTCGAGCTGCAAGCGGCTGATGCGGCGTGGGATGAGCCGGCCCAGGCGGCGGGCTGAAAAACCTCGACACGGCTTTGTCCGGTAGTGGCCCAGCGGTCGACAGGTCCGCGACTATCCTTTGCGGATTGTGTTCATGAGGAGCCCGCATGTCCGTTCAACTTGCCATTCAGGACCGCTGGCTGGATCTCAATGATTTGCTGCGCGAACTGGTCGCCCAAGGCTTTATCAGCCATGACTCGGCCGAGCACGCGCTCAATGCTCGCCGCCGCCACACCGCCAATGGCCAACTGCACCCGCTGGAATTCATTGCCAGCCAACACCTCGACGATCTCAGTCGTCCCGGCAAACACCTGGATCTGGAAAGCCTGACCCTGTGGTTGGCACAACAGGCCGGTCAGCCGTACTTGCGCATCGATCCGCTGAAGATCAACGTCGCGGCGATTACGCCGTTGATGTCCTACGCCTTTGCCCAGCGCCACAAGATACTCGCGGTATCCATCGACCGCGACGCGGTGACCGTGGCCAGCGCCCAGCCCTACGTCAAAGGCTGGGAAGCCGACCTGACCCACGTTTTGAAACTGCCGATCAAACGGGTCGTGGCCAACCCTGTCGATATCCAGCGCTTTAGCGTCGAGTTTTTCCGGTTGGCCAAATCGGTCAGCGGCGCGACCAGCGCCGATCAGCAGACCGGCACCCTGGGCAACTTCGAGCAGCTACTCAACCTTGGCGCCAGCGACCAGGAGCCGGACGCCAATGACGCGCACATCGTCAACATCGTTGACTGGCTGTTTCAGTACGCCTTCCAGCAGCGCGCCAGCGATATCCACATCGAGCCCCGACGAGAACAAGGCACGGTGCGCTTTCGCATCGACGGCGTATTGCACAACGTCTATCAATTCCCGCCACAGGTGACCATGGCCATCGTCAGTCGCCTGAAGAGCCTCGGGCGGATGAACGTCGCGGAAAAACGCAAACCCCAGGACGGCCGGGTGAAAACCAAGACCCCGGACGGCGGAGAAGTCGAGTTGCGGTTGTCGACATTACCGACGGCATTCGGCGAAAAAATGGTCATGCGGATTTTCGACCCGGAAGTCCTGCTCAAGGATTTCGACCAGCTAGGGTTTTCTGCCGAGGACCTGCGCCGCTGGCAAGACATGACCCGTCAGCCCAACGGCATCATTCTGGTCACCGGGCCGACCGGTTCGGGCAAGACCACCACGCTCTACACCACACTAAAGAAACTGGCGACGCCCGAGGTCAACCTCTGCACCATCGAAGACCCGATTGAGATGGTCGAGCCCGCATTCAACCAGATGCAGGTCCAGCACAACATCGAACTGACCTTCGCCGCCGGCGTGCGCGCGTTGATGCGACAAGACCCGGACATCATCATGATCGGCGAGATTCGCGACCTCGAAACCGCCGAAATGGCAATTCAGGCGGCGCTCACCGGCCACTTGGTGCTCTCGACGTTGCACACCAACGATGCGCCGAGCGCAATCAGTCGCCTGCTGGAACTCGGCGTGCCGCACTACCTGATCAAAGCCACGGTGCTGGGCGTCATGGCCCAGCGTCTGGTGCGCACCTTGTGTCCCCACTGCAAGGCACCGCTGACGTTGGGTGAAGATGACTGGCAAACCCTGACCAAACCGTGGCAAGCGCCCTTGCCCACCAACGCCCAACGTGCCATCGGCTGCCTGGAATGTCGCGACACCGGCTATCACGGCCGCGCCGGGGTGTACGAAATCATGCAACTGACTGATGGCGTCAAGGCGTTGATCAATCCGGACACCGACTTGCTGGCGATCCGGCGTCAGGCGTTCAAGGAAGGCATGCGTAGCTTGCGGCTGTCGGGGGCACAGAAAGTGGCGGCGGGTTTGACCACGATTGAAGAGGTGCTGCGAGTGACGCCGCAGAGCGAGCAAAAGTAAACGCGCTCGCCCATGGAACTCGATTGGGGGTTGGCTATCCAAGGCCGCAGTCAACCCAGTGGAGTCACCCATCATGCGTTTCAAACTTGCTGTCGCCACCGTCGCGCTGCTGTCTCTTCCAGTCGGTAGCGCGATGGCCGATGACAGCTTTTGGCAAAATGTCCTCACCTCCGGTGCAACCACCGCCTCGACCTACCTGACGTCCAGGGACAACAAAATGGTCGTCGCCGCCCAGGACGATGCCAGCAGCTTCGTCGCCAGTGACGGCGGCATTCGCGGCCCCTACCTGGAAGCGGCGATGAACAAAGTCCGCGCCGACAACCCGGGCTTGCAGGCCACGGACATGGAACTGGCGAATGCGATTCTGGCGAAGAATGCTGTCGCTTCGGAATAAGTTCGCAGGTACCAAAATGCCGCTCAATTGAGCGGCATTTTTTGCCCTACAAATCATTCCCTGTGGGAGCGAGCCTGCTCGCGAAGGCGGTGTAACAGGCAACATCGATGTCGACTGACACGCCCTCTTCGCGAGCAGGCTCGCTCCCACAGGTGGATGTGTATGTGTTCGGAAGTTCAGCGGTAATCATCCACCGGGACACACGCGCAAAACAGGTTTCTATCGCCGTAGACGTTATCGACCCGGTTCACCACCGGCCAGTATTTATGCAGTTTGGTGTGCGCATCCGGCGTCACCGCCTGCTCGATGCTGTACGACCGCTCCCATACCCCGGTGATGTCCGCCAATGTGTGTGGCGAACGCTTCAGCGGATTGTCCTCGGCCGGCCAATTGCCGTTTTCCACCTCGCTGATTTCCGCACGGATGCTCAGCATCGCCCCGATAAACCGGTCCAGCTCGGCCTTCGATTCACTTTCTGTCGGCTCGACCATCAAGGTCCCCGGTACGGGAAACGACATGGTCGGCGCATGGAAACCATAATCCATCAGGCGCTTGGCAACGTCTTCTTCGCTGATGCCGGTCAGCGCTTTCAGCGGCCGCAGGTCGAGGATGCATTCGTGAGCCACTCGGTCATTGCGCCCGCTGTAGAGCACCGGGAATGCTCCAGATAAATGCTGCGCCAGGTAGTTCGCGGCAAGGATCGCCACTTCGCTCGCGTCCGCCAGTTGCGGCCCCATCATCGCGATATACATCCAGCTGATCGGCAAAATGCTTGCACTGCCCCAAGGCGCCGCGCTCACCGCGCCGTTCTGCGGCAACGGCCCGTCGATGGGCACCACCGGGTGATTGGCCACGAACGGCGCCAGGTGCGCCCGCACACCAATCGGCCCCATGCCCGGCCCGCCGCCGCCATGGGGGATGCAAAACGTTTTGTGCAGGTTCATGTGTGACACGTCGGCGCCAATGTCCGCCGGCCGAGCTAGTCCGACCTGGGCATTGAGGTTGGCGCCATCCATGTACACCTGACCACCGTGACTGTGGATAACTTCACAGATCTCGCTGATGCCTTCTTCGTAGACGCCGTGGGTCGACGGATAAGTCGCCATCAGGCACGCGAGCTTGTCCCCCGCCTCCGAGGCTTTTTGCTTGAGGTCATCCAGATCGACGTTGCCTGCGGCGTCGCATTCGACAATCACCACGCGCATCCCGGCCATTTGCGCCGAGGCCGGGTTGGTGCCGTGGGCCGAGGACGGAATCAGGCAGAGATCCCGCTCCCCTTGATGACGGCTCTCGTGGTATTTGCGGATCGCCAGCAATCCGGCGTATTCGCCTTGGGCGCCGGAGTTGGGTTGCATGCAAATCGCATCGAAACCAGTGATCGCGCAGAGCCAGCGCTCCAGTTCTTCGATCATCAGCGAATAACCCACAGCCTGTTCCTTCGGCACGAACGGGTGCAGGTTGGCGAACTGCGGCCAGGTAATGGGGATCATCTCGCTGGTGGCATTGAGCTTCATGGTGCAGGAGCCCAGCGGGATCATTGACTGGTTGAGGGCAAGGTCCTTGTTCTCCAGTTGCTTGAGGTAGCGCAGCATCTCGGTTTCGCTGTGGTGCGCATTGAACACCGGGTGGCGCAGATAAGGTGAAGTGCGCAGCAGCCCGTCAGGAATGCCGGAAGCCAGCGCTTCAGCGTCCAGCTCGTCGATATTCAGGCCATGACTGGCCCCGAGGAACACATCGAACAGCTTCGCAACGGTCGTCTCGTCCGAGGTTTCGTCGAGGCTCAATCCCAACTGCCCTCGCCCCAGAATCCGCAAATTGATCTGCGCCGCTTGAGCGCTTTCGATGATCGCGGTCTGGGTGCCGCCAACTTCCAGGGTCAGGGTGTCGAAGAAGTGCTTGTTGAGGCGGCTGACGCCATGACGCTCAAGACCGGCGGCGAGGATGCAGGTCAAGCGGTGCACACGCTGGGCAATGCGCTTGAGCCCTTCAGGGCCGTGGTAGACAGCGTAAAAACTGGCGATGTTGGCCAGCAGCACCTGAGCGGTGCAAATGTTCGAGTTGGCCTTTTCCCGGCGAATATGTTGCTCGCGGGTTTGCAGGGCCATGCGCAAGGCAACATTGCCGCGAGCATCTTTTGACACGCCGATGATCCGCCCGGGAATTGCCCGTTTGTACTCATCGCGGCTGGCAAAAAACGCCGCGTGCGGCCCGCCGTAGCCCATGGGCACGCCGAAACGCTGAGATGAGCCGAAGACCACATCGGCACCCAACTCTCCCGGCGGCGTCAGCAACAACAGGCTCAGCAGGTCAGTGGCGACGCACGCCAGGGCTTGCTGCGCGTGCAGATGATCAATCACCGGTCGCAGATCACTGATCTCACCGTGGGTGTCGGGGTATTGCAGCAGGGCACCAAAAACCTGGTGCTGTTTCAAGTTATCCACTGAGTCGATGATCAACTCGAATCCGAACCCTTCGGCCCGGGTCTGCACCACGGAAATGGTCTGCGGATGACAGTGCTCGTCGACGAAAAACAGATTGCTTCTGGATTTGGCGACACGCTTGGCCAGCGCCATGGCTTCCGCTGCTGCCGTGGCTTCATCCAGCAGCGAAGCATTGGCCAGTTCCAGGCCGGTGAGGTCGATGGTCAGTTGCTGGAAGTTCAGCAGCGCTTCGAGCCGCCCTTGGGCAATCTCTGGCTGATAAGGCGTGTAGGCGGTGTACCAACCGGGATTTTCCAGCACGTTGCGCACAATCACGGTTGGCGTGAGGGTGCCGTGGTAGCCCATGCCGATGAGGCTGGTCCAGACCTGGTTTTGCTCGGCGTAGCCGCGCAGTTTGGCCAGCGCGGCTTGTTCATCGAGGGCGGGCGGCAGGTCGAGCGGCCGGTTCAGCCGGATTCCCGGCGGCACCGTCTGCTCGATCAGTTCGACCCGGCTGCCGAGGCCGAGGCTGTCGAGCATCGCCTGCTGCTCGGCGGCATCAGGCCCGAGATGGCGGCGCAGAAAGGCATTAGGGTCGCGTAACTGACTCAAGGACGGCAACTGGGACATGACGGGCTCTCTCTGGACTGGCGCTCAGCGTCGATGCAACACGGTCAAACCAGCATAGCAGCCGATATCCGAGCGGATGGCTTGGCTCCGACAAGCATTGCGGACATCATGCTCGGCATCCGCCCACTGTCCGCTGAACAGGTGCCTGAATTTATGAGCCAACTGCCGTTCCTGCCGTTCTCCAAACCGACCATCGATGAGGCCACGATCGCAGCGGTCGGCGACGTGTTGCGCTCGGGCTGGATTACCAGCGGCCCCAAGGTCCAGGCCTTTGAGCAACAGCTTTCGGCGTATTTTGGCGGGCGCCCGGTGCTGACTTTCAATTCCGGCACCTGCACCATGGAAATCGCCTTGCGTGTTGCCGGGATCGGGCCTGGCGATGAAGTGATCACCACGCCGATTTCCTGGGTGGCCACCGCCAACGTCATTCTGGAGGTTGGCGCCACCCCGGTATTTGCCGACATTGACCCGATCACCCGCAACATCGACCTGGACCAGCTGGAAGCGGCAATCACCCCGCAGACCCAAGCGATCATTCCGGTGTACCTCGCCGGGTTGCCGCTGGACATGAGCCGGTTGTATGCGATCGCGAAAAAACACGGATTGCGGATTGTCGAAGACGCCGCACAAGCCTTGGGTTCGAGCTGGAACGGTCAGCGCATTGGCTCGACCGGTGATTTCGTGTCCTTCAGTTTCCAGGCAAACAAAAACGTCACCTCTTCAGAAGGTGGCTGCCTGGTGCTGAACAACGATGAAGAAGTGCGACTGGCGCAGAAGTACCGTTTGCAAGGCGTCACCCGCAGCGGCTTCGACGGTCTGGATGTCGATGTGCTGGGCGGCAAGTTCAACATGACTGATGTCGCGGCAGCCATTGGCCTGGGGCAGTTTGCTCACATCGAAGCGATCACCGCCCATCGCCGTGAATTGGCCAGGCACTATTTCGCGTGTTTTGGTGAGGATTTCGAAGCGGTGTACGGGGCTCAACTGCCCCCGGCGGATTTCGAAAACAGTAACTGGCATTTGTTCCAGCTGGTGTTGCCGGAGCGCAGGGATGGCCAGCCAGCGCGGGCGATCTTCATGGAGCAGATGCAGGCATTGGGCGTTGGTATCGGCTATCACTATCCGCCGATCCACCTGCTGAGCCTTTACCGCGAGCGCGGTTTCAAGGAAGGCATGTTCCCGGTTGCCGAGCGGGTCGGACGCCTGATTGTCTCGTTGCCGATGTTCACGGCCATGAGCAAAGCGGATGTCGAGCGAGCAGTGGCAGCGGTCAAAACTGTTCTAAAGCCTTAACACCTGTGGGAGCGAGCAGGCTCGCTCCCACATGGATTTCCCAGGGCGAGGATTACTCGCCGATGGCAGACTTGTAACCGGCGGCGTCGAGCAGCTTTTCCAGGTCAGCGGTGTTGCTTGGCTTGAGCTTGAAGATCCACGCGCCGTACGGGTCGGTGTTGAGCAGTTCCGGGTTGGCGCTCAATTCTTCGTTGATCGCAATCACTTCACCGGCAATCGGGGAGTAGATATCGGAGGCGGCTTTAACCGACTCAACCACACCGGCTTGATCTTCGGCAGCAAACACGTTGCCAACTTCAGTCAGCTCCACGAACACCACATCACCCAGCGCTTCCTGCGCGTGATCGCTAATGCCCACGGTGACGGTGCCGTCGGCTTCCAGGCGGGCCCATTCGTGACTTTCGGCAAAACGCAGGTCGGCAGGAATATCGCTCATGTTCTGTGTCCTCAAGAAAAATGTCAGCGGTTTCAGTCCGCCAAAAAAAGGTTAGATCAAGGTTTTGCCATGGCGTACGAAGGTTGGCTTGACCACTCGGACCGGGTACCACTTGCCACGGATTTCCACTTCCGCGCGGTCGGCAGTTGCCATCGGCAAGCGCGCCAGTGCTATCGACTTGCTTAGCGTAGGAGAGAAACTACCACTGGTGATCTCCCCTTCGCCAACATTGGCAATGCGGACCACTTGATGAGCGCGCAAAACCCCTCGCTCCTCAAGGACCAGCCCTACCAATTTGTGCTGCACGCCACCGGCCCGCTCGGCTTCCAGGGCCGTGCGCCCGATGAACTGGCGAGTGGCCGGTTCCCAGGCAATGCTCCAGGCCATATTAGAAGCCAACGGCGATACATCCTGATGAATGTCCTGACCGTACAGGTTCATGCCGGCTTCAACCCGCAAGGTATCCCGCGCCCCCAGGCCGATGGGGGAAATACCCGCGCCGACCAGATCGTTGAAAAAACCCGGGGCCTGATCGGCCGGCATGACAATTTCCAGACCGTCTTCGCCGGTGTAACCCGTCCGTGCGATGAACCAGTCACCTTCTGGCTGGCCTTCGAACGGCTTGAGTAACTGGATCAGATTGCTGCGGGCCTGGGACACCAGTTCGCAGACTTTGTGCCGGGCCTGAGGGCCTTGAATGGCCAGCATCGCCAGCTCTGCACGCTCATTGAGCCGCACATCGAAACCATCGAGGTGAGCCTGCATCCAGGCGAGATCCTGATTGCGGGTGGAGGCGTTGACCACCAGACGATAACCATCGTCGAGACGATATACGATCATGTCGTCGACGATACCGCCGCGCTCATTGAGCATCGCGCTGTACAAGGCACGGCCGGGGCTATGCAGACGCTCGACATCATTGGTCAGCAAGTGCTGGAGCCAGGCCTTGGCCTGGGGGCCGCTGATATCGATCACGGTCATGTGGGATACATCGAAAACCCCGCAATCGCGGCGCACCTGATGGTGTTCCTCGACTTGCGAGCCGTAATGCAAAGGCATATCCCAACCGCCAAAATCGACCATCTTCGCGCCGAGAGCGAGATGAAGGTCATACAGAGGCGTACGCTGTCCCATGGGTTTCTCCTTCCGGGCGTGGCGAGGGTGCGGACCGGTGCTGCACGAGGTGAAAACCTTGAAATAGAAGGCTCCCAGCCGATTTAAGTCACCGGGTCTGTCAGACGGACCGCACCGAATGCCGCGCATTGTAGCCGCAAGGTGTAGGACTGGCACCTAGCTGTTTCGATGCGCCGAACGTCGGATCAATCCGATGACCGGTAACAGCCCGACCAATACCAGAGTCAGCGCCGGCAAAGACGCCCTCGCCCACTCACCTTCACTGGTCATTTCAAAGATCCGAACGGCCAGCGTGTCCCAACCAAACGGCCGCATCAGCAGGGTCGCGGGCATTTCCTTGAGCACATCGACAAATACCAGCAACGCGGCGCTCAACGTACCCGGCAACAACAGGGGCAGATACACCTTGAAAAACAGTCGCGGCCCACTGACGCCAAGACTACGTGCTGCTTCGGGCAAAGATGGCCGTATACGCGCCAGGCTGCTTTCCAGTGGCCCGTAAGCCACCGCAATGAAACGCACCAGATAAGCCAGCAACAACGCCGACAAACTGCCCAGCAGCAAAGGTTTACCGGCACCACCAATCCAACCGGACAACGGGATGACCAGCTCGCGATCCAGGTAACTGAACGCCAGCATGATCGAAACCGCCAACACCGAACCCGGTAAAGCGTAGCCGAGATTCGCCAAGCCAATGCCGGAGCGGATCGCCCGGGTCGGTGCCAGACGTCGGGCAAACGCCAGCACCAAAGCAACGCTGACCGTGATAAACGCCGCCATGCCGCCCAGGTACAAGGTATGGAGGATCAGCCCGGTGTAACGTTCGTCCAGATCCAATCGCCCGCGCTGCCAGAACCACACCACTAGTTGCAGAACCGGGATGACGAACGCACAGGCGAACACCAGGCCGCACCAGCTCATCGCCGCCAGCGCCTTGACCCCGCGCAGGTGATACAGCGCCTTGACCCGCGGCCGTTCGTTGCTCGCGCGGTTGGCCCCGCGAGCACGGCGCTCGCCATACAGCACCACCATCACCACCAACAGCAACAGGCTGGCCAGTTGTGCTGCCGTGGAAAGACTGAAGAATCCGTACCAGGTTTTGTAGATGGCGGTGGTGAACGTGTCGAAGTTGAACACCGACACCGCACCGAAATCGGCCAGGGTTTCCATCAGTGCCAACGCCACCCCCGCGCCGATGGCCGGGCGCGCCATCGGCAAGGCCACTCGCCAGAACGCCTGCCACGGAGATTGGCCGAGCACCCGGGCCGCTTCCATCAGGCCCTTGCCCTGAGCGAGGAACGCGGTGCGGGCCAGGAGATAGACGTAGGGATAGAAAACCAGCACCAGCACGAGGATGACACCACCGGTGGAGCGTACGCGCGGCAGCCTCAGGCCGCTGCCAAACCATTCGCGCATCAGGGTTTGCACGGGGCCGGCGAAATCCAGCAGGCCGACGAAGACAAACGCCAGCACGTAAGCCGGAATCGCAAACGGCAGCATCAGCGCCCAGTCCAGCCAGCGCCGACCGGGAAACTCACAGAGGCTGGTGAGCCAGGCAAGGCTGACGCCCAGCAGGGTGACACCGACACCGACACCGAGTATCAGGGTCAGGGTGTTGCCCAAAAGGCGCGGCATCTGCGTGTCCCAAAGGTGGGACCAGATCTGTTGATCGATGGTTTGCCATGACAGCAGTAAAACACTGAGGGGCAACAGGACCAGCGCAGCGATGGCGAAGACCAGGGGATACCAGCGGCGTTGGGCGGGGTGGGCCAAGGAAAGTTCTCAGGGGTGTGAGTCGATAGAAATGATTGCGCCCACGCTCTGCGTGGGCACACATTTTGTCACGCTTCGACGCGGAGCGTCGGGGGATGCATTCCCACGCAGAGCGTGGGAACGATCACATCAGCAGCCTGGTCAGTTCCAGCCAGCGCGGTCCATCATGCGGATCGCTTCAGCCTGACGCTTGCCCGCCACTTCCACCGGCAAAGTGTCGGCAACGAATTTGCCCCAGGCCGCGACCTCTTCCGAAGGTGCAACCGCCGGGTTGGCCGGGAATTCCTGATTCACGTCGGCGAAGATTTTCTGCGCTTCAGGGGTGGTCATCCATTCCACCAGCGCCTTGGCTGCTTCGGGATGCGGAGCGTGTTTGGTCAGGCCGATACCTGACAGGTTGACGTGCACACCGCGATCAGCCTGGTTCGGCCAGAACAGCTTCACGCCCAGGTCGGGCTTTTGCTTGTGCAGGCGACCGTAGTAGTAGGTGTTGACGATACCCACATCGCACTGACCCGCATTGATCGCTTCCAGTACCGCAACGTCATCCGAGAACACGTCGGTGGACAGGTTGCTCACCCAGCCCTTGAGGATTTTCTCGGTTTTTTCGGCGCCGTGGACCTCGATCATGGTGGCCGTCAGGGACTGGTTGTAGACCTTCTTCGCCGTGCGCAGGCACAGGCGTCCTTCCCAGTTTTTGTCGGCCAGAGCTTCATAGGTGGTCAGCTCGCCCGGCTTCACTCGATCCGTGGAGTAAGCGATCGTCCGCGCCCGCAGGCTCAGGCCAGTCCAGGCATGGGAGGACGCGCGGTATTGCTGCGGAATATTGGCATCGACCACTGGGGAAGTGAACGGCTGCAAGATGCCCATTTGTTCGGCCTGCCACAGGTTACCGGCATCAACGGTCAGCAACAGGTCCGCGGTAGCGTTCTCGCCCTCAGCCTTGATCCGCTGCATCAGCGGCGCTTCCTTGTCGGTGATGAACTTCACCTTCACCCCGGTTTTGGCGGTGTAGGCATCGAAGACCGGTTTGATCAGCTCATCGATACGCGAGGAGTAAACCACCACCTCATCAGCAGCCTGGGCGGCGGTGCTGCCAATCAGGGTCAGGGCGAGTGCGGTCAGTAGACGCTTCGGCAACATGGGAGCGATCTCTCGATGAAAAATTGAGGGCAAATGATAAGGAATCACATTTAGCATCTCAATCGATCAGTTTGTGGAGGAGTTACCAGATGTTGCACTGCTTGGATTTTATGATGAACGTTCCTGCCTGCTCGCGATGAGGCCATCAGCGGCAACGAAAATGTCAGGCCTTGGCCAGAGCTGGCAAATCCCCGGTCAACCCAAGGGCCTCGCGCACAAACAGCGCCTTGGCCTCAGGCATCTGCTCAACCATCTTCAATCCGGCATTACGCAACCAGCGCACCGGCAACGGATCCGCCTGGAACAACCGCTCAAACCCTTCCATCGCTGCCATCAGCGCCAGATTGTGGGGCATGCGCCGACGTTCGTAACGGCTCAGCACTTTGACATCAGCCAAGCGTTCGCCACGTTCAGCGGCTTGCAGCAGAACTTCCGCCAGCACAGCGGCATCCAGGAAGCCAAGGTTCACACCCTGCCCGGCCAGCGGGTGAATGGTGTGCGCCGCGTCGCCGATCAGCGCCAGGCCTTCGGCTACATAACGCTTGGCGTGACGCTGACGAAGCGGCACGCACAGTCGCGGGTCAGCGCTGAGCACGGTGCCGAGTCGGCCTTCGAAGGCGCGCTCAAGCTCGCGGCAGAAGCTATCGTCGTCCAGCGCCATCAAGCGTTCGGCTTCACTCGGCGTGGTCGACCAGACGATTGAACACCAGTCCTGCTGACCATCGCGCTCCAGCGGCAAAAACGCCAGCGGACCGTTGTCGGTGAAGCGCTGCCAGGCCGTCATTTGATGCGCCTTGGAACTGTGCACGCTGGTGACAATCGCATGGTGCATATAGTCCCACTCGCGCGTCGCCATACCGGTCAGGCGCCGAACGGCCGAGTTGGCACCGTCAGCCGCAATCACCAACGGTGCGCGCAACGTACGGCCGTCGGCCAGGGTCAGCAGCCAGTCATCACCCGAGCGGCGCATCTGCTCAAGGCGTGCATTGGCCAGCATCCCGAGGTCGCAGTCGTGCAGGCGGTCGAGCAAGGCATCCTGAACCACACGGTTCTCGACGATGTGCCCAAGCACCTCGGCATGCACACTGGTCGCCGCGAAATGGATCTGCCCGGTGCCGCTGCCGTCCCAGACGTGCATGTCGGTGTAAGGGCTGCTGCGTCGTTTGACGATGCCGTCCCACACGCCCAGGCGTTCGAGAATCCGCTGGCTGGCCGCCGACAAGGCACTCACCCGCGGTTCGAACGGCGCCTGGCCATCGAAGGGTTTGACGCTCAGGGGGCTGCCGTCCAGCAACAGGACTTCCAGCCCGCTGTCCTGCAACGCCAGCGCCAAGGCGCTGCCGACCATTCCGGCCCCGACAATCAGCAGATCTGCGCGCATGTCCATGCTTTAAGCCTGTCTCGCTTGCGGCTTGAGCCGCACGTAAAGGGTTTTTTCGACCCGCGCCACCAAGGTGCAGGCGCCGTCGTGAATATCGACCCGAAAGTCATCGCTGATGTGCCGCACCCGAACGCCTGCGCCCAGGAACGACTGGGAAAAGGACCCGAACCAACGCATCAACCGCGCTTTGCCGAATCTGCTCGTTAGCCACTCAAGCATCGGGACGCGTACCCAATCCCATGGCCTGCCGGGCAAACCAGCGTTTGGCCGGCGGCAACAGATCGAGACCGAGCAAACCGAGGTTGCGCCCCAGCGACACCAGCGGCTGGGTGCTGCCGAACAAACGGGTGACCTGATCGGAAAAGCCCACGGTCAGGTTTTGATCCAGACGCTGGCGCTCGCGGTAAGCCTGCAAGGTGGCAAAATCGCCCGGCCCGGTCTCGCTGGTCAGCAAAGCATCAGCCAGGGCCTGGGCATCGCGCAGCGACAGGTTGAAACCTTGTCCCGCAATCGGGTGCAGGCTGTGGGCCGCGTTGCCGAGTATCGCCAGATGCGGACGCACCTGCTCTTCGGCTTCGATCAGCGTCAGCGGGTAAAGATGCCGCGCACCGACCTGTTTGAGAGTGCCGAGGCGATAACCGAACACCCCCTGCAACTCGCTGAGGAAGCTCTTTTCATCGAGCGCCGCCAGTCGTTGCGCGTCCATGCCCAGACGAGTCCAGACCAACGCGCAGCGGTTTTCCGGCAGCGGCAACAACGCCATCGGGCCATCGTCGGTGAATCGTTCGAAGGCCATGCCGTTGTGCGCTTCGCTCGGGGTGATGTTGGCGATCAGCGCGCTCTGGTTATAGGGACGCTTCTTGATGCCAATCCCCAGTTGCTCGCGCAGGCCCGAACGGCCGCCATCGGCGAGCACCGCAAGGTCGCATTCCAGAGTGGTTTCGTCATTGAGGGTCAGTCGGTAGCCGTCGGTCAGCGGTTCCATGCGCGTGACTTCCGCCGGGCATCGCCAGGTGACCACGTCCTTGTCCAGACCTTGCCAGAGGCATTGGCCGAGCCAGGCGTTTTCCACCACATAACCGAGCGCCGGAACGCCCTCTTCCATCGCCGATAACCGGGCAGTGGAAAAACGTCCACGGTCGGACACATGTATCTGCTTGATCGGCTCGGCGCGGCGGGAGATTTCCTGCCATACGCCCAACCGTTGATAAATCTGTTTGGCACCGTAGGACAGCGCCGAGGAGCGGGCGTCATAGCTCGGCTGATAGGTATCGCCTGGAGCGAATGGCTCAATCAGGACGATCTTCCAGCCGCGCGCCTTGGCCCCGGCCTGCAACGCCATCGCGAGACTGGCGCCGACCAGGCCGCCACCGATGATTGCCAGATTGACCCGGCTCACGCTGCTTGCGTCCGCGCTTGCGCCATCAAGGCCTCGATCTCGGCGACCGTTTTCGGTACGTCTCTGGTCAAAATTTCACAACCGGTTTTGGTCACCACCACGTCGTCCTCGATGCGTACGCCAATGCCGCGCCATTTCTTTGCCACGCTCTGGTTGTCCGGGGAAATGTAGATCCCCGGCTCCACCGTCAGCGCCATGCCGACTTCCAGCACACGCCATTCGCCGCCGACCTTGTACTCACCGACGTCATGCACATCCATCCCCAACCAGTGGCCGGCGCGGTGCATGTAAAAGGCCTTATAGGCTTCGCTGGCGATCAATTCGTCGACGTCGCCCTGCAACAGGCCCAGCTTCACCAGCCCGGCAGTAATGACTTTAACCGTGGCTTCGTGGGCCTGATTCCAGTGTTTGTTCGGGGCGATTTCGGCGAAGGCGGCTTCTTGCGAGGCCAGCACCAACTCGTAGATCGCTTTCTGTTCCGGTGAATACTTGCCGTTGACCGGCCAGGTGCGAGTGATGTCGCTGGCGTAGCAGTCAATTTCGCAACCGGCGTCGATCAGCACCAGATCACCGTCCTTGAGCACCGCGTCATTCTGCTGGTAATGCAGGATGCAACTGTTGCGCCCCGCGGCGACGATCGAACCGTAGGCCGGCATCTTGGCGCCGCCCTTGCGAAATTCGTAATCGAGCTCGGCTTCAAGGCTGAACTCGTGCAGCCCGGCCCGGCTGGCCTGCATCGCGCGGATGTGCGCCCGGGCGGAAATCCGTGCGGCTTCGCGCATCACCTTCACTTCTGCCGCCGATTTATACAGGCGCATGTCGTGAAGCAGATGATCCAGGGCAACATATTCATTCGGCGGCTGGGCACCGAGGTGCGCTTTAGAGCGGATCACGTTGATCCAGTCCATCAGGTGCCGGTCGAACTCAGGATTGCTGCCCATGGCCGAATACACCCGGTCGCGCCCTTCAATCAGGCCCGGCAGGATGTCGTCGATGTCAGTGATGGGGAAAGCGTCGTCGGCACCGAAGTCGCGGATTGCGCCTTCCTGGCCGGCGCGCAAACCGTCCCACAACTCTCGTTCAGCGTTGCGCTCACGGCAGAACAGGATGTATTCGCCATGCGCGCGCCCCGGCATCAACACGAGAACGGCCTGAGGCTCTGGAAAACCGCTGAGGTACTGGAAATCGCTGTCTTGACGGTAGACGTGCTCGACGTCGCGGTTGCGGATGGCTACCGCGGCGGCGGGCAGGATCGCGATGCTGTTGGGTTCCATCTGCGCCATCAAGGCCTTGCGGCGACGGCTGTATTCCGGTTTCGGGATATGAATCATGGGCAGATGGCTTTTCCTGGATCGCGATTAATGCAACGACGGTTTGGCAGCTGGCGGCACGTCTGCTTTTTTGGTTTCGGAGAACAGCAGCAGCGGAGCGACGCGCAGGTACTCCATGACTTCCATGTAATCGCTTTCGCCGTCTTCGGACTCTTCCAGGGCATCTTGCACCTGGGAAATGGCTGCCAGGTCCTGCAACACTTCGGTGGCCTCGGAGCTGAGCATGCTGCTGTCCCGGCAGTTCAAGCCGAAACCGCTGAGGAAGCCCTGGCACCATTGGCCCAGTGCGACGGCACGGTCAGCCAGCGGTGCGTCATCGGTCGGCAGCAGCAGAACGACGGTCACGTCGTCACCGGTGAGCTCGCCCTTGACCATCGCCTGCAAGCCGATCAAAGCGTTGCGGACGTTGTCTTGCGGCTCGCTTTCCAGCAGCTCGGCGGCATCTATCAGCCACTCTTCGGCAGTGAAGCCGGCACCGGCGCAGCTGCGGCCGAGTAACAGGCCATGCAGTTCGGCAGGCGAGACGTTATGACCGCTGGAAGTCAGCAGGGTGGCAAAGGCTTGGTACGGGGAATTCTGAATGGTCATGGGCAGCTAGGCGCCAGACGGCGCTATGTCTAGAATGAAGGCCTTGTATCCTACATCGACAGACTCGCCAAGACTATTAAAGGCTGTCCGCCAGTTACCCCCCATCAGACACTCTATGTGGACACTATGGAAGACACCGACCTGCAAGCGCTGATGGCCAGACTCGAACTGCTAATTAGTCGAGTCGAGCAACTTAAGAGCCAAAACGGACTCTTACTAGCTCAGGAAAAGACCTGGCGCGAGGAACGCGCGCACCTCATTGAAAAAAACGAAATCGCCCGGCGTAAGGTCGAATCGATGATTTCGCGCCTCAAGGCCCTGGAGCAAGACTCATGAGTTCAAGCAATAGCGTCACCGTGCAGATCCTCGACAAAGAATACTCGATCATTTGCCCCCAGGAAGAGCGCAGCAACCTGGTGAGCGCCGCCCGCTACCTGGACGGCAAGATGCGCGAAATCCGCAGCAGCGGCAAAGTCATCGGCGCCGACCGCATTGCCGTCATGGCCGCGCTGAACATCACGCACGACCTGCTGCACAAGGAAGAAAGGCCGGATGTACAGGCCAGCGGCTCGACTCGCGAACAGGTTCGCGACCTGCTGGACCGCGTCGATCTGGTGCTCGCCACCGATCCGGACGTCACCAAGGGCTGATTCGTCGAACCGCTTGGGTTATACTCGCATCACTCCCTGGGGTGCTTGCCAGTTGACCACGTCCCTGAGCCGATTCGCACTACCCTGGAGGTTGCACGTTGGGCTGGTGTGCATGTCCGCTAGACGGAAAGCCTTAAAGCCTACTGCATCTTCCACCTTGAACTTTCGGGTTCAAGGGCTAAGTCAGCAGCGGTTCATCCGGGGAGCCTGATTCCAGTCCGATGCCGGTTTAATCACCGGCATCGGCTTTTTTACGGGTACGCTTTACGTACTCGTCCTGTCGAAGCCTGAATCCATGACCGAACCTGCGCTGCTTCCACGCCCGCAACTTCGACGCATGCTACGCAAGGCCCGCCGCGCACTGACTCCCAGTCAGCAGCGCCAGGCTGCTCGCGGGCTGTACAAGCAACTGGCCCAGCAGCCGTTGTTCCGCCGTGCCAGACACATCTCCCTGTACCTGCCGACCGACGGTGAAATCGACCCGCGCGTACTGCTGCGTGCCGCTCAGCGCCGGGGCAAGGCGACGTATCTGCCGGTGCTCAGTGCCTGGCCGCGAACCAAAATGGTGTTCCAGCGAATTCGTCCCGGCGAAAAACTCAAACCCAACCGTTTTCGTATTCTCGAACCTCGGGCCAATCTTGCCCGGCAACGCAAGGTTTGGGCGCTGGATCTCGTGCTGTTGCCATTGGTTGGATTTGACGATGTCGGCGGGCGGCTCGGAATGGGCGGCGGTTTTTACGACCGTAGCCTGGCCTACCTGGCGCGCCGCAAAACCTGGCGCAAACCTACGCTGCTGGGACTGGCCCATGAGTGTCAGAAAGTCGAACGCTTGGCTCAGGCGAGCTGGGATGTACCGCTGCAAGGAACGGTGACAGACAAGGCGTGGTATTTCGCAGGCTAGACGCCACTGCAATCAGCGGCGTCCAAAAGACAGGTTTAGCGTTTAAATGCCGACGGCTGCTGTTGCTGGGCGATTTCGATTGGCGCGTCAGTCTTGTTGTTCCACAGGCTTTGGGCATAACCGGTGGTTACGACGCCGAGGCCGAACAAAATGACCAGAATCCATAGTAAATCCGGTTTGCGTTTCATCGATTGCCCCCCAAAGGCACATCAACACGATGACAGCAGCGGTTCCGTTGTAGGTGTAGGCCGTGCAGCAGCGTCAAGCTAAGAAGGCCGGCATTTTGCGACAACGTGATCTGACACGCAAACGTTGACGTCAACCGACTGTCGGTTTGTCATAAAATGGCCTCACAACCTCTCCACTGATCTCGCAAGGAGCAAAAAACATGGCCTATTGGCTGATGAAATCCGAGCCCGACGAACTCTCGATCAAAGGCCTGGAGAAGCTTGGCCGAGCGCGCTGGGACGGGGTTCGCAACTATCAGGCGCGTAATTTTTTGCGGTCCATGGCGGTGGGCGACGAGTTTTTCTTCTATCACTCCAGCTGCCCGGAGCCGGGAATTGCCGGGATTGGAAAAATTATCGAAGCGGCGTACCCGGACCCGACGGCGCTGGAGCCGGAGAGTCATTACTACGATCCAAAGGCCACGGCAGACAAAAACGCCTGGAGCGCGATTGATGTTGCGCATGTCGAGACATTCGCGAAGGTGTTGAAGCTGGATTATTTGAAGCAGCAGACGGCGTTGGCGCAGATGCCATTGGTGCAGAAGGGCTCGCGGTTGTCGGTGATGCCTGTCACGGCGGAGCAGTGGGCGGCGGTTATCGCGCTCAAGCCTTGAGCCTTGTAGCTGCTGCACGAATGCTATCGCGAGCAGGCTCGCTCCCACACTGGACCTGCATTCACTGAAGATCCCCTGTGGGAGCGGCGGTGCGACGATTCGACTTGCCCGCGATGAGGCCGGATCAGACAACAGAAGTCTTATTGAATGATCAGGTTGTTGAACAACAAATCCTCAACCACAGGCTTGCCGGTTTCGTCGTTCATCACCTGCTGAGTCTGCTTCAACGCCTCCTGACGCAGCTTTTCCTTGGCGTCGACGTTGCTCATCGTTTCGGTCGTCTGCTGAGCAAACAACGCCACCAGCTGATTACGGATCAGCGGCTCGTTGGCTTTCACCGCTTTGGCGGCATCCTCACCGGTCACGCGCAAGGCCACATCAGCCTTGTAGACCTTGAGCCTGGGCGTACCGTCCAGCCCGTAGTTGCCCACGAATGGCGGGCTGAGGGTGATGTAATTGACCTTCGGAGCTTCACCTTCTTTGGCTTCTTCGGCCATCGCTGCCACAGGCAGAGACAGGGCCAGCAACAACATGATCCACGCTTTCACAATTCGCTCCTTATCCGGTTTGCGGCCAAGCATAACGACCCGCCGCTCAAACACAAGCTTATGGCTGACTATCAGGGTCGGGCATGCTCGTTGACCCAATGACTCACACACCTACACTTATCGGCCATCACTCCCAAAGGAATAGCCCTGATGAAAGCCGTGCTGTGCAAAGCCTTCGGCCCTGCCGAATCGCTGGTGCTGGAAGACGTCGCCAGTCCTGTTGCCAAGAAGAATGAAATCCTGCTGGACGTGCACGCTGCCGGGGTGAATTTCCCGGACACGCTGATCATCGAGGGCAAATACCAGTTCAAGCCACCCTTTCCGTTTTCCCCGGGCGGTGAAGCGGCTGGCGTGGTCAGTGCCGTGGGCGAAAAGGTCAGCCATCTGAAGGTCGGTGACCGTGTCATGGCCCTGACCGGCTGGGGCAGCTTCGCCGAACAGATCGCCGTGCCAGGCTATAACGTGCTGCCGATCCCACCCTCGATGGACTTCAACACCGCCGCCGCTTTCAGCATGACCTACGGCACCTCGATGCATGCCCTCAAGCAGCGGGCAAACCTGCAACCCGGCGAAACCTTGCTGGTGCTCGGTGCTTCCGGCGGCGTGGGTCTGGCCGCCGTGGAAATCGGCAAAGCCATGGGCGCCCGCGTGATCGCCGCCGCCAGTAGCGCCGAAAAACTTGCGGTGGCCAAGGCTGCCGGCGCCGATGAGCTGATCAACTACAGCGAAACCAGCCTCAAGGACGAGATCAAGCGCATGACCGACGGCCAGGGCGCCGACGTGATCTACGACCCGGTCGGCGGTGACCTGTTTGACCAGGCCGTGCGCGCCATCGCCTGGAACGGCCGCCTGCTGGTGGTCGGCTTTGCCAGCGGACGCATTCCGGAATTTCCGGTAAACCTGGCGCTACTCAAAGGTGCCGCCGTCGTCGGTGTGTTCTGGGGTTCCTTTGCCCAACGCCAGCCGCAAGACAACGCGGCGAACTTCCAGCAACTGTTTGGCTGGTTTGCCGAGGGCAAGTTGAAGCCGCTGGTATCGCAGGTATATCCGCTGAGCAATGCGGCGCAGGCGATCAATGATCTTGGCCAGCGCAAGGCGGTCGGGAAAGTGGTGGTTCAGGTTCGCTGAGCGTGAAGGTGCGGTCTGGATAGTCCCAGACCGCATTTTTATTGGCGGGGGTTAAAACAACTTCCGAACATCCTCCGGCAACAGATTCACGTACTTGCGAACCGGACTCGCCCGGCACTCCCTGACGATGTTCGGCACCCGCTTGTTCAACGTGGCAATCAACGCCAAGCGCGGCTCATTCTGCAACTGTGTCGCATTGAAGACGTTCGACAGATAAGCACGAGTGTAGTCAAACACCACTGCGTCGACCCACGCGGACTCCGGAAAATCGGCCAACATTTCGTTGAAGTCACGGCACTTCAACTGTTTCAGCCATTGGTTCGCATGTATGGGCATATCGTGATCCAGCCTGAAAACCATTGGGGCAGTCACTTCCATCTCTGAGGGCAGATCGCCTTCGACTGTCCACGCTTTGAAGCGCCACTGCTCAATGGCGTTGCGGCTCGCTTCCGCCAGATCAGGATGGTCGCTTTGCAAAATGCGTACTTTGCTGACCGAGCCATCGGCATACACCGTAAAACTGACCCGGACCGCTCCTGTAACCCCTTTTCTAAATAGCTCGCGGGGATATAACGGCTTCGGATTGTGTTCGGGAGTCAATACCACCTCACCAGCCCACACACCGACAGTCGCAACCAACAAAATCGCAAACACCAACCACCGCATAACCCCTCCCCTTCGCCGCTGAAATACCAAACCCGGTACCAGCAAAAAGGTTAAGGCTCATTAACCTGAAACAGAACGCCGTCGCATCCCAATCCAACGCAGGAAATTTCCCAAAGCCTCGTCCTGCCCCGGACTGAAATGCGTCGTTTAAAGCTGCGCAAGACGTTTCCCACACCGCCCTTCACTTATGCCTGTACGACATGTTCGTAAAGGAACAAACAATTACCCACATTTCCGCTTTTTTGCCAATGCGAACCGGTGCTATTTTCGGTAACGAAACTGTAACATTCGCATCCGCAGTCAAAACAAGAAATCTGGAGCTCTTGAATGTTTGCTTTCTTTCGCCCTGCCGCACATCAGGCTCCTTTGCCTGAAGAAAAAATAGACGACACCTACAAACGCCTTCGCTGGCAGATTTTCGCCGGGATTTTCATTGGGTATGCGGGTTATTACCTGCTGCGCAAGAACTTCACCCTCGCGTTCCCGGACCTGATTGCCCAAGGCTACACAAAGGGTCAGCTGGGCGTGGCCATGTCGGCAATTGCCATCGCCTATGGTCTGTCCAAGTTTCTGATGGGCATCGTGTCCGACCGCTCCAACCCGCGTTACTTCCTGCCTTTTGGCCTGGTGGTCTCCGCCGGAGTAATGTTCGTGTTCGGTTTCGCACCGTGGGCAACGTCCAGCGTGACCATGATGTTCATCCTGTTGTTCATCAACGGCTGGGCGCAAGGCATGGGTTGGCCGCCTAGCGGACGAACCATGGTGCATTGGTGGTCGCAGAAAGAACGCGGTCAGGTGGTATCGGTATGGAACACCGCGCATAACGTTGGCGGTGGTTTGATCGGCCCGCTGGCGATTCTCGGCATGGGCTGGTTCAACGACTGGCACAGCAAGTTCTACGTACCGGCCGCTGTGGCGCTGCTGGTGGCCGTGTTTGCTTTCATTGTGATGCGCGATACACCGCAATCGAACGGCCTGCCGCCCATTGAGAAATACAAAAACGATTATCCGGAAGGCTACGACGCCAGCCACGAAGAGGAATTCAGCGCCAAGGACATTTTCGTCAAATACGTGCTGCGCAACAAAATGCTCTGGTTCATCGCCCTGGCAAACGTCTTCGTCTACCTGCTGCGCTACGGCATCCTGGACTGGGCGCCGACCTACCTCAAAGAGGTCAAGCACTTCGATTTCGACAAGACGTCGTGGGCTTACTTCCTGTATGAGTGGGCAGGCATTCCCGGCACATTGTTGTGCGGCTGGATGTCGGACAAGATCTTCCGCGGCAACCGTGGACTGACCGGCATGGTGTTCATGGCACTGGTGACTGTTGCAACGATCGTGTACTGGCTGAATCCGCCGGGCAACCCGATGGTCGACATGATCTCGCTGTTCGCGATTGGCTTCCTGATCTATGGCCCGGTGATGCTGGTCGGCTTGCAAGCGCTGGAACTGGTGCCGAAGAAAGCCGCAGGGACGGCTGCTGGTTTTACCGGCCTGTTTGGTTATCTGGGTGGTTCAGTCGCGGCCAGCGCCCTGATGGGCTACACCGTGGACTATTTTGGCTGGGATGGCGGTTTCATTCTGTTGGTCGCCGCTTGTTTGCTGGCGATGGCATTTCTTGCCCCCACACTGGGGCACAAACAAACCGCCAGTCAGACCCGCGAAGCAGCGATCGCCTGATCAGACTTTGATTTGCAGCGCTTGAGCCGCGCCTCCAGATTTCGGTCTGGCATGGCGTGGCTACGCAGGGCGTGCGCCGTTTGCTCGACATAATCGCGAGTGCTGCCGTATCGCCCGCTAGCACTTTCGAACACCTGGCTCAGCACATGATCCGGCAAGTTGCCGGCATAGCTGGGCAGGTGCCGCTCCAGGACAAACCCCAATGCCTGAACCTGGTTTCCGTCTTCGAGACGGCAGTTGAGCCAGTGTGGCCGATAGGAGGGGACTGGCATTTCGCGCTGCCACAGCGCGTAAAGCGAGGATTCAAGTTGTTCTTCGGGCAAACGATAAGCGAAACCGCTGCAAGAGCCGCCACGATCCAGACCAAACACCAGGCCAGGCATTTCAGGTGTGCCGCGATGCTCGTGAGACCACAGGTACAAACCGCGATGGTAACCATGCACCCGACCGCGAACACGCTCTACCGCCGTGCACTCTGGACGCCAGATCAATGAACCGTAAGCGAACAACCAGACAGGCCCGCCCTTGTGGCGCGCCATGGTCGACTGCATCGAGCCGAGCAACTGCTCGTGCGTAAGCTGCGGCCCCAAGTCGAGTTGAGGAGGATAAGCCGGATTCATAAAAGCGGATTCAATGGCGCTCATGGCGATTAGCGTTCAGCTCCCCGCGGGTAGTGAATTACTTAATAGAACGCACCGCTGTAACAATAAGGCACATAAGTTTTAAGGCAATTTAGGTGCCATGGCACAGTTATTAAATTATTGCCTTAAACAAATATAACCTACCGGTATTTATATAAGTTTATAAATACCGATCGGCTATATGAGGAGTTATATCGGATAAAACTGCGGATCAAGATCGCGGATCAAGATCGCGGCGCGTACGCAAATACATCCGCACGCATCTGATGAGCATCCATTCCGGCTTCAACCAGCGCATCCAGCGTGCCGTAGACCATGGCCGGTGAGCCGCTGGCATAGACATGCAAGGATCTCAGATCCGGGAAATCCTCACACACCGCCTCGTGCAGCATCCCGCACCGCCCTTCCCAACCGCATTGATCACTGACGACCTTGTGCAGGAACAGATTAGGCAGTTTCAGCCATTCATCCCAATGCTCGATCTGGTAAAAGTCTTCAGGACGGCGCACGCCCCAGTACAGGTGAACCGGATACTTGAAGCCCGTGGCGCGGCAGTGCTCGATCAGGCTGTGGATCTGTCCCATGCCGGTGCCTGCTGCGATCAACACCAGTGGGCCGTCCGGCAATTCCGCCAGATGGGTATCGCCAAATGGCAGTTCAACTCGCACCATCGGATTGCGCTGAAGCTGGCTGATCAGGTTTAACGCACTGCTTTCGCGCGCCAATACATGGATTTCCAGGTCACGCCCGCCATGGGGGGCGGACGCCAGAGAGAATGCGGATTTTTCGCCGCTTTCACGCTCGATCATCAGGTACTGGCCCGCGTGATAACGCGGCGGCTTGCCGGCCGGTGCGCGCAGGCGCACGCGCCAGGTGTCGCCGCCGACGTCCCTGCATTCAATGACCTGACACGACACGCTGCGCACCGGTAGTTCTCCCAGCGCGAGCACGCCATCCCACAGCACGATGCAGTCTTCCAGCGGCTCTGCTATGCAAGTGTAGAACTCGCCATGGTCGCGCACATTACCGGCTTGTTCGACCCGCCCTTCCACCAGCAACGCCGCGCAGACATGGCAATTACCATTGCGGCAGCTTTGCGGGCATTCAAAGCCCAGGCGGCGGGCACCATCGAGAATCCGCTCGCCGGGCAGAATCTCAAGCACTGCTCCGGAGGGCTGCAAGGTTACACGCATCAATCTATTCCTAACTGATTCCAGATGGCATCGATCCGTTGGGTCACGGCGTCGTCCTTGACGATCACCCGACCCCACTCGCGAGTGGTTTCGCCCGGCCATTTATGTGTGGCATCGAGCCCCATTTTCGATCCCAGGCCTGAGACCGGCGAGGCGAAGTCGAGGTAGTCAATCGGCGTGTTGTCGATCATCACCGTGTCGCGCTTGGGATCCATGCGCGTGGTGATGGCCCAGATCACGTCGTTCCAGTCCCGCGCGTTAATGTCGTCATCAGTGACGATAACGAACTTGGTGTACATGAACTGTCGCAAAAACGACCAGACACCGAGCATTACCCGCTTGGCGTGGCCCGGATACGACTTCTTCATGGTCACGATGGCCATGCGGTACGAGCAGCCTTCCGGCGGCAGGTAGAAGTCAGTGATTTCCGGGAATTGCTTTTGCAGGATCGGCACGAACACTTCGTTCAGTGCCACGCCGAGAATCGCCGGCTCATCCGGTGGACGGCCGGTGTAGGTGCTGTGGTAGATCGGCTTGATCCGGTGGGTGATGCGCTCGACGGTGAACACCGGGAAGCTGTCGACTTCGTTGTAATAACCGGTGTGGTCGCCATACGGACCTTCGTCGGCCATTTCACCCGGATGGATCACGCCTTCAAGGATGATCTCGGCAGTGGCAGGGACTTGCAAGTCATTGCCACGGCATTTCACCAATTCGGTGCGATTGCCGCGCAGCAGACCGGCGAATGCGTATTCGGAAAGACTGTCCGGTACCGGCGTTACGGCACCGAGAATGGTCGCCGGGTCAGCGCCCAACGCCACGGACACAGGGAATGGCTGACCAGGATGCTTCTCGCACCACTCGCGATAATCCAGCGCACCGCCACGGTGACTCAGCCAGCGCATGATGACCTTGTTGCGGCCGATCACTTGCTGACGGTAGATGCCGAGGTTCTGGCGATCCTTGTTCGGACCTTTGGTGACGGTCAGGCCCCAGGTGATCAGCGGGCCGACGTCGCCCGGCCAGCAGGTCTGCACCGGCAGCATGGCGAGGTCGACGTCGTCGCCTTCGATGACCACTTCCTGGCAAACCGCGTCTTTGACGACTTTCGGCGCCATGGCGATGATCTTGCGGAAGATCGGCAGCTTCGACCAGGCGTCTTTCAAGCCCTTCGGAGGCTCGGGTTCTTTGAGGAAGGCCAGCAGCTTGCCTATCTCACGCAGCTCACTGACTGCCTCGGCACCCATGCCCATCGCGACCCGCTCGGGAGTGCCAAACAGGTTGCCCAGCACCGGAATATCGTAGCCGGTAGGGTTTTCGAACAGCAACGCCGGGCCTTTCGCCCGCAGAGTGCGATCACAGACTTCGGTCATCTCCAGCACTGGAGAGACGGGGATCTGGATGCGTTTCAACTCTCCGCGCTGCTCAAGCTGCTGCACGAAATCCCGAAGATCCTTGAATTTCATTAACGGTGGCACCCCTAAAATAGGCGTACATCCTACCTGCTCTGCCGTTCGCTGGCAGCTTATCGCTGCTTACCTGGCTGCATTTGGGTCACCATTACCCAGAGTTGCCCGTGCGTGCAAGCGCTTGAACAACGGCTCAAGCACCGGCGCGATGAACCGTGCACCGACTTCGGACAAGTGATTGTCGTCGACGTACATCGAATGACCATCGAGTTCGGTGCGGCAAAGCCCTTCGTCATCGCACAGCAGCGGCGCCGGATCAACAACGGTCACCCCGGTATTGGCTGTCGCAATTTGTGCAAACAACTGACTGATGAAAGCCTGGCGCTTGAAGTGTTCGGCCACCGCGAGCCCCACGTCATCGGTTGGACGATTCATCATCGCCAAGCGGCTGAGACGGTAAGGTGGGCTGAACGGTTGCAGCGGCACTTCCTTGACCAGCCAGACGCGATGCCCGCCGCCGCGCAGTTGTCGCACGGTTGCCTGTAATCCGTCGGTCAGTTGTTGTTCGGCGTTCGCCCGGTCATAACGGCCATGGGAATCGCGCAACACATGCCCAAGGTCACCTTTCGCATCGCCATAGAGATACAGGCTCCAGTGCGCGACCAACACCACATCGCCCACCGACTGCAGCTTCATGGCCTGCTCGACCCGGCGATTGAACCGTGCACACTGCGGATCGTGTTCCAGCCCTTCAACCGGAATGCAGCCCGTAGCACTGGCCAGAATCACGCTGACACCGTACTTCTGCGCACCGTCGTCGAATACCGGAATCAACGCCGTGGCATGACTGTCGCCCCAGACCAGCGCCTTTGAAACGTCTGGTGCTGGCATCCCGTAATGACAAAATAGCTTGTCGTCCGGGGTTTGATCATTGGCCACGCAGCGCATCAGCTCCGGGCGCCACTCTTTCCCTTTGGCATACTGCAAGGCTTGATCGGACAGGCGCGAGGGCAAACCATCGGTCCAGCGCAACGCTTGGCCGGCCAGCCCCAACACCAACACCCCCATCCCCGCTGCGAGCAGAATCTGCCGACGCCCCGCCAACAGCCGGCGCTCGCGCAACGGCGTCTCGACGAATCGCCACGACAGATAACCCAGCACCAGACTGAGCAGAATCAACCCTGAGATATCAAACGGGCCAGGCTCGTCGACGCTGGCATAACTGGAGAAAACGAAGACCGGCCAGTGCCACAGGTACCACGAATAGGAAATCAGCCCGAACCCGACCAGCACACGACTGGCGAGCAAGCGACCGACCAGGGTTTGCCGATGGCCGTTGGCCAGGATCAGCGCGACTACACCCAGGGTCGGCAGCAAGGCGGCTGCACCAGGGAATGGTGTGCTTTTGTCATAGCAGAACACGGCCGTCAGAATCAGCCCGGCTCCGGTCAGGCTCAACAGTTGCGCCCCGATGGGCGTCAGGCGCCAGCCCGTTCGCGGCGCGATCGCCAGCATGGCGCCGGCCAACAGCTCCCAGGCACGCATTGGTAACAGGAAAAAGGCTTTTTCAGGGTGATGGGCAACGGCCCAGACACTGAGCCCGAATGACACCAGCAACACGCCAAACAGGGCCAGGCGCCAATGTTTCAGGCGACTCGACAGCACCGTCAGGAGCAGCGGAAAGACAATATAAAACTGTTCTTCAACCGCCAGCGACCATGTATGCAGCAAAGGCTTGAGATCGGAGGCGACGTCAAAATAACCGTCCTGACGCATAAACAGGATGTTGGAAACGAACATCACCTGATAGCGCACCGAGCGGCCCAGCTCTTCGTAATCCGCGGGCGCCAACAGGAACCAGCCCACCACCAGCACCGCGACAATCATCACAAACAGCGCTGGCAGAATCCGCCGGGCACGGCGCGCCCAGAAATCGACAAAGCTGAAACGCCCGGCCTGCCGCTGATTCCAGATGATCGAGGTGATCAGGAAGCCGGAAATCACGAAAAAGATATCTACACCAACGAATCCGCCGGTAAATCCAGGAACGCCAAAATGGAACAACACCACCGCAATAACGGCGATTGCCCGCAAGCCGTCGATATCCCTTCGGTAAGCAAGAGTGCTCATAAACTCGAATGCCAGTCAGTTGATTATTGTTTGAACAGCTTCTGTCCGTGGCGCAAGGGCTAGACAGCGTTTCTGTATCGAATGAGTGCTTCCCAAGGGACCGTAGCTGATCACAAACCTTCCATTTTCAACACAAAAAAAATGGCACCCTCGAGGGGCGCCATTTTTCAACTCAAACGAGCCGTCTTACTTGCGCTTCATCGACAAGAAAAACTCGTCGTTGGTCTTGGTCGTTTTCAGCTTGTCGACCAGGAACTCGATGGCAGCGATCTCGTCCATCGGGTGCAGCAGCTTGCGCAGGATCCACATGCGCTGCAACTCGTCGTCGGCGGTCAACAACTCTTCGCGGCGTGTGCCGGAACGGTTGATGTTGATGGCCGGGAAGACGCGTTTTTCAGCGATACGACGGTCCAGAGGCAGTTCCATGTTGCCGGTGCCTTTGAATTCTTCGTAGATCACTTCGTCCATCTTCGAGCCGGTTTCAACCAGCGCGGTGGCGATAATGGTCAGCGAGCCGCCTTCTTCGATGTTCCGTGCGGCGCCGAAGAAACGTTTCGGTTTCTCCAGGGCGTGGGCATCGACACCACCGGTCAGTACCTTGCCGGAGCTCGGGATCACGGTGTTGTAGGCACGGGCCAGACGGGTGATGGAGTCGAGCAGGATCACCACGTCTTTCTTGTGTTCGACCAGGCGCTTGGCCTTCTCGATCACCATTTCGGCAACCTGCACGTGGCGGGTTGGCGGCTCGTCGAACGTCGAGGCAACCACTTCGCCGCGCACGGTGCGCTGCATTTCGGTTACTTCTTCCGGACGTTCGTCGATCAGCAAGACGATCAGATGAACTTCCGGGTTGTTGCGTGCGATGTTCGCTGCAATGTTCTGCAGCATGATGGTCTTACCGGCTTTCGGCGGTGCAACGATCAGACCGCGCTGGCCTTTGCCGATCGGAGCGCACAGGTCGATGACACGACCGGTCAAGTCTTCGGTGGAACCGTTACCGGCTTCCATCTTCATGCGCACAGTCGGGAACAGCGGGGTCAGGTTCTCGAAGAGAATCTTGTTTTTCGCGTTCTCGGGACGATCGTAGTTGATCGTATCAACCTTGAGCAGCGCGAAATAACGCTCGCCTTCCTTTGGAGGGCGGATCTTGCCAACGATGGTGTCACCGGTGCGCAAGTTAAAGCGACGGATCTGGCTTGGCGAGACGTAAATATCGTCCGGGCCGGCAAGATAGGAAGCGTCAGCGGAGCGCAGGAAGCCGAAGCCGTCCTGGAGAATCTCCAGCACGCCATCACCGGAGATTTCCTCGCCGCTTTTCGCGTGCTTTTTGAGCAGGGAGAAAATCACGTCCTGCTTGCGCGAACGGGCCATATTTTCTATGCCCATCTGTTCGGCCAATTCGAGCAGTTCGGTAATCGGCTTTTGCTTGAGTTCAGTCAGATTCATATAGGAATGACGTAATCATTTATGGAGGGGGGAAATTAAGCTTTTGGCTTAATGAGGCCGCGCCGCAGAGAAGGCGACAGGATCGCGTACTTATTCGAAAAGGAGTGCGTCGGCGACGGCTAGCAGGGGGCAATGGAGAAACCAGTGCGGGGCCGAATGTAACACCTGCGTTTCGGAGCGTCTAGCCCTGAATAACGAAAAGGCCCCGCGATGTGCGGGGCCTTTTTGATGACGCTTAAATCAACGCTTAGATGTTGGCGTCGAGGAAAGCAGCCAGCTGCGACTTGGACAGCGCGCCGACCTTGGTCGCTTCAACGTTGCCGTTCTTGAACAGCATCAGCGTCGGGATACCACGCACGCCATGCTTGGCCGGTGTTTCCTGGTTTTCGTCGATGTTCAGCTTGGCAACGGTCAGCTTGCCTTTGTAGGTTTCAGCAATTTCGTCCAGAACAGGAGCGATCATTTTGCAAGGGCCGCACCATTCAGCCCAGTAGTCGACCAGTACAGCGCCTTCGGCCTTGAGTACGTCGGCCTCGAAGCTAGCGTCGCTAACGTGTTTGATAAGATCGCTGCTCATGGAAGTCTCCAGGTTGTAAGCAAAAAAACGTGGCCCATCATAGCCGCCCTTCCCTCGTTCAGGAAGGTGCAGATGATTGAGTCTCGCTATGGTGGTCCATGAGTTTGGGTATAGCTCAGGTCACAGGGTGGCGGGAGCGACGAAGGTAATTCCCGTACGCAGCGCCGCGTTTCGTACATGTTCGTGCATAGCCTTCTGCGCAGCCCCGGATGCCCGGCGGGTCAGCGCGCGGAGGATTTTACGGTGTTCCTGCCAGGTTTCCAGGGCCCGCTCAGCCCGGATGAACGGTAACTTCTGGCTCTCCAGAAAGATCTCGGCGCTGGCGCTCAGGATGCTCAGCATCGCCTGATTCCCGCTGGCCAGCAGGATGCGTTGGTGGAACTCGAAATCCAGCCTCGCTGCAGCCTCGAAGTCGCCGGCCTTCAACTCGATGCGCATCGCTGCGACGTTGTCTTCCAGCGCATCGAGCTCTTGAGTGCTCAGGGTCACTGCCGCCAAACCGGCGGCAAAGCCTTCCAGGGCATAACGCAACTGGAAAATATCCAGTGGTGAGGCCTGGGCAGCGAACGGCCAACTCACTGTGGGCTCGCCACGCGGCAGGTCCACCGGCGCCTGCACGAATACGCCTTTGCCTGGCTGGATACTGATCACCCCCAGCGCACTCAGCGACGACAATGCCTCACGCAATGACGCCCGACTGACCCCCAGCTGCACCGCCAGGTCCCGTTGCGAGGGCAAGGCATCGCCCGGCCCGAATCCATGCTCGGTGATCAGTTTACGAATGGCTTGCAGTGCCACTTCAGGAACCGCACGGGAGATCGAATTCATGGTTTTTTCAAACGAACCAGGCCAATGAGCGATCAGTTGTAAAGCTAATCGCAGCGCCCGGCAAGTCGTGCCCCATGGGGGTTCGGTCGTTTGCGGCGATGCGCTATCGGGGTGCGAAACAGGACCTGACTGTTCAGACCAGTAAGACCGAACAATGCCAGTAAACCCGCGGCCTGCGCCCCTAAAACCGACTCTTGGCATGGCCCATGCTCTGTCGATCCGCAGAATTCACTTCTCGCCGATCCGGAGATTTGCCATGACCCAGCGTTACAGCGCCCTCCTTGCCGCCCTGTTTGCCAGCCTGATGCTGAGCCAGGCGCCCGCCCACGCCGACGGTCTGGAGGATGTGGTCAAACGCGGCGTTCTCAAAGTCGCCGTGCCGCAGGACTTCCCACCGTTCGGCTCGGTCGGCCCGGACATGAAACCGCGCGGACTGGACATCGATACCGCAAAACTGCTGGCCGACCAGCTCAAGGTCAACCTCGAACTGACCCCGGTCAACAGCACCAACCGCATCCCGTTCCTGACGACCGGCAAGGTGGACCTGGTGATCTCCAGTCTCGGCAAGAACCCCGAGCGCGAAAAAGTCATCGATTTCTCCAGCGCCTACGCCCCTTTCTACCTCGCGGTGTTCGGCCCGCCAGACGCCGACATCAAAAGCCTGGACGACCTCAAGGGCAAAACCATCAGCGTCACCCGTGGCGCCATCGAAGACATCGAACTGACCAAAGTGGCCCCCGAAGGCGTGACCATCAAGCGTTTCGAAGACAACAACTCGACCATTGCCGCCTACCTCGCAGGCCAGGTTGACTTGATTGCCAGCGGCAACGTGGTGATGGTGGCGATCAGCGAGAAAAACCCGAAACGTGTGCCCGCGCTGAAAGTGAAGCTCAAGGATTCGCCGGTCTACGTTGGCGTAAACAAGAACGAGGCCGCGCTGCTGGGCAAGGTCAATCAGATCCTCGCCACCGCCAAGACCGATGGCGCGCTGGAGAAAAATTCCCAAACCTGGCTGAAAGAACCGTTGCCGGCCGATCTCTGATTTTCGCCAAAGGAGACCGAGCATGGCTTATCAGTTCGACTTTCTGCCGGTGGTTCACAACACCGACCTGTTGCTGCGCGGGGCGCTGTTCACCCTTGAGCTGACGGCGGTCGGTGCCGTGCTTGGCGTGGGGCTTGGCATCGTCGGGGCGCTGGTGCGGGCGTGGAACATTCGACCGTTCTCGGCGATTTTCGGGGTTTACGTCGAGCTGATCCGCAACACGCCGTTTCTGGTGCAGTTGTTTTTCATCTTCTTCGGATTGCCATCCCTGGGCGTGCAGATTTCAGAATGGCAGGCCGCGGTGCTGGCGATGGTGATCAACCTCGGCGCCTATTCCACCGAGATCATTCGTGCGGGCATCCAGGCGATTCCCCGGGGGCAGCTTGAAGCCGCAGCCGCCTTGGCGATGAACCGCTTTGAAGCGTTCCGCCATGTGGTCCTGCTGCCGGCCCTGGGCAAAGTATGGCCGGCGCTGAGCAGCCAGATCATCATCGTCATGCTCGGTTCGGCCGTCTGCTCGCAGATTGCGACCGAAGAACTGAGTTTCGCCGCCAACTTCATTCAATCGCGCAACTTCCGCGCCTTTGAAACCTATGCCCTGACCACCCTGCTCTATTTGTGCATGGCGCTGTTGATCCGCCAATTGCTGAACTGGATCGGTCGTCGCTACATCGCCAGGAGCAGCCAATGAGTGATTTCACCTTTTGGGACGTCGTGCGCAACTTGCTCACAGGCCTGCAATGGACCCTGGCGCTGTCGCTGGTGGCGTTTATCGGCGGTGGGTTGATCGGCTTGCTGATCCTGGTCATGCGCATTTCGAAAAAATCCCTGCCGCGAAGCTTCGCTCGCACTTACATCGAACTGTTCCAGGGCACGCCGCTGTTGATGCAGCTGTTTCTGGTGTTCTTCGGTGTGGCGCTGGCCGGCGTGGACATCTCGCCATGGATGGCCGCTGCGGTTGCCCTGACGCTGTTTACCAGCGCGTATCTGGCGGAGATCTGGCGCGGTTGCGTCGAATCGATCCCCAACGGTCAGTGGGAAGCTTCATCAAGCCTTGCGCTCAATCCGCTGGAGCAGCTGCGTTACGTGATCCTGCCGCAAGCGTTGCGAATCGCCGTGGCGCCGACCGTGGGCTTTTCGGTGCAAGTGGTCAAAGGCACCGCCGTGACTTCCATCATTGGTTTCACCGAACTGACCAAGACCGGCGGCATGCTTGCCAACGCCACCTTCGAACCCTTCATGGTGTATGGCCTGGTTGCCCTCGGTTACTTCCTACTCTGCTACCCCCTGTCCCTCAGCGCGCGCTACCTGGAAAGGAGACTGCATGCCTCTGCTTAGAATTTCCGCCCTGCATAAATATTACGGCGATCACCACGTGCTCAAAGGCATCGACCTTAGCGTCGAGGAAGGCCAGGTGGTGGCGATCATCGGCCGCAGCGGCTCGGGCAAATCCACGTTATTGCGCACGCTCAATGGCCTGGAGTCAATCAACGACGGCGTGATCGAAGTGGACGGCGAATACCTTGACGCCGCCCGTGCTGACTTGCGCAGCCTGCGGCAGAAAGTCGGCATGGTGTTCCAGCAGTTCAACCTGTTCCCACACCTGACCGTTGGCGAGAACGTCATGCTCGCGCCGCAAGTGGTGCAGAAAGTACCGAAAGCCAAAGCGGCTGAACTGGCGAGGGAGATGCTGGAGCGCGTAGGGCTGGGGGAAAAGTTTGACGCCTTCCCCGACCGGCTGTCCGGCGGGCAACAACAGCGGGTGGCCATTGCCCGGGCGCTGGCGATGTCGCCCAAAGTGCTGCTGTGCGATGAGATTACCTCGGCGCTGGACCCGGAGTTGGTCAATGAAGTGCTGAGTGTGGTTCGGCAACTGGCCAGGGACGGGATGACGCTGATCATGGTCACCCACGAAATGCGCTTTGCCCGGGAGGTTGGGGATAAGGTGGTGTTCATGCATCAGGGTAAGGTGCATGAGGTGGGGGATCCGAAAGTGCTGTTCGCCCATCCGCAGACGGCGGAGTTGGCGAATTTTATCGGGACGGTTGAACACGCCACCTGATCGTTCCCATGCTCCGCGTGGGAATGCCTCAACGGACGCTCCGCGTCCGCTTTTGGGACGCAGAGCGTCCCGGGCTGCATGCCCACGCGGAGCATGGGAACGATCGGCTTTGAACACTGCGCGTTGGCGCCAGCCGTTGATCGTGGCAGGATGTCGAGGTTATCGACCGAGACCCCTGACCATGCCGCAATCCCAAGCGAAGAATCTGTCCCTGATCGCCGCAATCGACCTGGGCTCCAACAGCTTTCACATGGTCGTGGCCAAGGCCCAGAACGGCGAGATCCGCATTCTCGAGCGTCTCGGGGAGAAGGTTCAGCTGGCCGCCGGCATCGACGAAGAGCGCCATCTCAGCGAAGAATCCATGCAACGCGGGCTCGACTGCCTCAAGCGTTTTGCCCAACTGATCAACGGTATGCCCACAGGCGCCGTGCGCATCGTCGGCACCAACGCCCTGCGTGAGGCCCGTAACCGCTCCGAATTCATCCACCGCGCCGAAGAAATCCTCGGCCACCCGGTAGAAGTCATCTCCGGCCGTGAAGAAGCGCGCCTGATCTACCTTGGCGTGTCCCACACCCTCGCCGACACCCCGGGCAAACGCCTGGTGGCCGACATCGGCGGCGGCAGTACCGAATTCATCATCGGCCAACGCTTCGAGCCGCTGCTGCGCGAAAGTTTGCAAATGGGCTGCGTCAGCTACACCCAACGTTATTTCAAGGACGGCAAGATCACCCCGGCCCGCTACGCCCAGGCGTACACCGCGGCACGGCTGGAGATCATGAGCATTGAACACGCCCTGCACCGCCTGACCTGGGATGAAGCCATCGGCTCCTCGGGCACCATCCGCGCCATTGGCCTGGCACTGAAGGCCGGCGGTCACGGCACTGGCGAGGTGAATGCCGAAGGCCTGGCCTGGCTCAAGCGCAAGCTGATCAAACTCGGCGATGTCGAGAAAATCGACTTCGAGGGCATCAAGCCCGACCGCCGGGCCATTTTCCCGGCGGGCCTGGCAATTCTCGAAGCGATTTTCGACGCCCTCGAACTCCAGCGCATGGACCACTGCGAAGGCGCCCTGCGTGAAGGCGTGCTCTACGACCTGCTGGGTCGTCATCATCACGAAGACGTCCGTGAACGCACGCTCGGCTCGCTGATGGAGCGTTATCACGTCGATCAGGAACAAGCGGTGCGGGTCGAACGCAAGGCGTTGCATGCCTTCGATCAAGTTGCCAGGGACTGGGATCTGGAAGACGGCGTCTGGCGTGAATTGCTCGGCTGGGCCGCCAAAGTCCACGAAGTGGGCCTGGACATCGCGCACTATCAGTACCACAAGCATGGCGCCTACCTGATCGAGCACTCGGACCTGGCCGGATTCTCCCGCGAGGACCAGCTAATGCTGGCCCTGTTGGTGCGTGGCCACCGACGCAATATTCCCAAGGACAAATTTGCCGAGTTCGGCGATGACGGCATCAAGCTGATTCGTCTGTGCGTATTGCTGCGTTTTGCGATCCTGTTCCATCACATCCGCGGCACCCAGCAAATGCCTCAGGTCGAACTGCGCGCCAATGGCAACAGCCTGGAAGTGCTGTTCCCGGATCAATGGCTGGACGACAACCAATTGACCCAGGCCGACTTCGCCATCGAAGCCGAATGGCTCACCCGCGTCGACATCGT
Source organism: Pseudomonas sp. GM21 (assembly GCF_000282215.1). Classification (GTDB taxonomy): domain Bacteria; phylum Pseudomonadota; class Gammaproteobacteria; order Pseudomonadales; family Pseudomonadaceae; genus Aquipseudomonas. The sequence continues at coordinate 56,736 of NZ_AKJS01000005.1, read as the reverse complement.
GCTGAACGCTCGCTGAAATTGAAAAGGCCTTCTTCGGAAGGCCTTTTTTATGCTCGCGATTAAGCAAGCGACACAATCCCCTGTGGGAGCAAGCTCGCTCCCACAAGTTTTGCGTGTTAACGCACCGTCAGGATCGGGCTACCCAAACGCTCCAGCAGCGTGGCCTGGGCACTGCGCGGGTTCTGGTTGCCAGTCGGCGTGTTACGGACGTAACGACCGTCCGACTGCAGGCTCCAGCTATGGGTGTTATCAGTGAGGTACAGCTCCAGCTCTTTTTTGACCCGCACAATCAGCTTGCGACCTTCCACCGGGAAGCAGGTCTCGACGCGCTTGTCGAGGTTGCGCTCCATCCAGTCGGCACTGGAGAGGAACATCTGTTCGTCGCCGCCATTAAGGAAGTAGAAGACCCGTGTGTGCTCCAGGAAGCGACCGATGATCGAGCGCACATGGATATTGTGCGAGACCCCGGCGATGCCTGGACGCAGGCAGCACATGCCGCGCACGACCAGGTCGATACGCACCCCGGACTGACTGGCCTTGTACAGCGCACGGATGATCTTCGGATCGGTCAGCGAGTTGAACTTGCCAATGATATGCGCCGGCTTGCCGTCGAGGGCGAACTGGGTCTCCCGGGCAATCATGTCCAGCATGCCCTTCTTCAGCGTGAACGGCGCGTGCAGCAGCTTCTTCATGCGCAGGGTTTTACCCATGCCGATCAACTGGCTGAACAGTTTGCCGACGTCTTCGCACAAGGCGTCATCGGAGGTCAGCAGGCTGTAGTCGGTGTAAAGACGCGCGTTGCCGGCGTGATAGTTGCCCGTGCCCAAGTGTGCGTACCGGACGATTTCGCCCGCTTCGCGACGCAGAATCAGCATCATCTTGGCGTGGGTCTTGAAGCCGACTACGCCGTAGATCACCACCGCACCGGCCGCTTGCAGGCGGCTGGCCAGTTGCAGGTTGGATTCTTCGTCGAACCGCGCTCGCAATTCGATCACCGCCGTGACCTCTTTGCCGTTACGCGCCGCATCCACCAGCGCATCGACGATTTCCGAGTTGGCGCCAGAACGATACAGCGTCTGACGTACGGCCAGCACGTGCGGGTCCTTGGCGGCCTGACGCAGCAGGTCGACCACCGGGGTAAACGATTCGAACGGGTGCAGCAGCAGAATGTCCTGCTTGCTGATCACACTGAAAATGTTCTCGCTGTTTTGCAGCAGTTTCGGGATCTGCGGCGTGAACGGCAGGTATTGCAGCTCGCGCTGGCTGTCCAGGCCGGTGATGCTGAACAGACGCGTCAGGTTCACCGGGCCGTTGACCTGATACAGCTCGGACTCGCTCAAGTTGAATTGCTTGAGCAGGTAGTCGGACAGGTGTTTCGGGCAGGTGTCAGCCACTTCCAGACGCACCGCATCCCCGTAACGACGCGAGAACAGTTCGCCGCGCAGTGCACGGGCCAGGTCTTCGACGTCCTCGGAATCAAGTGCCAGGTCGGCGTTACGGGTCAGACGGAACTGGTAGCAGCCTTTGACCTTCATGCCCTGGAACAGGTCATCGGCGTGGGCGTGGATCATCGACGACAGGAACACATAGTTGTCGCCCGCACCGCCGACTTCTTCCGGCACCTTGATGACTCGCGGTAGCAGGCGCGGCGCCGGGATAATCGCCAGACCGGAATCGCGACCGAAGGCGTCGATACCTTCGAGCTCGACGATGAAGTTCAGGCTCTTGTTCACCAGCAACGGGAACGGGTGCGTCGGATCGAGACCGATCGGGGTGATGATCGGCGCGATCTCGTCGCGGAAATAACGGCGAACCCAGGTCTTGAGCTTGGTGGTCCAGTGCCGACGACGAATGAAGCGGACCTGATGTTTTTCCAGTTCCGGCAGCAGAATGTCGTTGAGGATCGCGTACTGGCGGTCAACATGACCGTGCACCAGTTCGCTGATGCGGGCCAGGGCCTGATGTGGTTGCAGACCATCGGCGCCAGCTTGTTCACGAGCGAAGGTGATCTGCTTCTTCAGGCCAGCCACACGAATTTCGAAGAACTCGTCCAGGTTGCTGGAGAAGATCAGCAGAAACTTCAGCCGCTCCAGCAAGGGGTAGGACTCATCGAGCGCCTGTTCCAGCACGCGGATGTTGAACTGCAGTTGCGAGAGCTCGCGATGGATGTACAGGCTGCTGTCATCCAGTCCGGGAATGGAAATCGCCGGGGTCGGGGCTACGGTTTCGGCCACCACCGCGGGCGGAGCGGGCTCCAGCTCCGGCGGGGTTTCGGCGATTTGCTCGACCACAGGTTGAGCCTCTTTTACAGCAACTTCAGTGAGTCCTTCGGTATTCATGGAATGTTCCTGTGAGGGCTATTTTTGCTCTCGTAACAATTGAGCGGCACGGACGGCGAAGTAAGTCAGGATGCCATCGGCGCCTGCTCGTTTAAAAGCGGTCAGGGATTCGAGAATAACCCCTTCGCTCAACCAGCCATTCTGGATCGCCGCCATGTGCATGGCATATTCGCCGCTGACTTGATAAACAAACGTCGGCACTTTGAATTCTTCTTTGACCCGGTAAAGGATGTCCAGATACGGCATCCCTGGCTTGACCATGACCATGTCCGCGCCTTCTGACAAGTCTGCCGCCACTTCGTGCAGGGCTTCGTTGCTGTTGGCCGGGTCCATCTGATAACTGGCCTTGTTGGCCTTGCCCAGGTTCAGCGCCGAACCGACCGCGTCGCGGAACGGACCATAGTAGGCGCTGGCGTATTTTGCCGAATAGGCCATGATCCGCACGTTGACGTGATCGGCCAGTTCCAGGGCTTCGCGGATCGCCTGAATGCGGCCGTCCATCATGTCGGATGGGGCCACCACCTGGGCGCCGGCTTCGGCGTGGGACAGGGCCTGCCTGACCAGCGCATCGACGGTAATGTCGTTCTGCACATAGCCGTCTTCGTCGATGATGCCGTCCTGACCGTGAGTGGTAAACGGGTCCAGGGCAACGTCGGTGATGACGCCCAGCTCAGGGAACTGCGCCCTGAGTGCGCGGGTCGCGCGCTGGGCAATACCGTTCGGGTTCCAGGCTTCGGCGGCATCCAGCGTCTTGAGCTCAGGCGGCGTGACCGGGAACAGCGCCAATGCCGGAATCCCCAGCTCGACCCACTTCGCGGCTTCTTCCAGCAACAAATCGATGGTCAGGCGTTCGACGCCCGGCATCGAGGCCACCGCTTCGCGGCGGTTTTCACCGTCCAGGACGAACACCGGCAGGATCAGGTCATCGACGCTCAGAACGGTCTCACGGACCAGTCGACGCGAAAAATCATCACGACGGTTGCGGCGCAGGCGGGTGGCTGGAAACAAACGGTTGGCGGGGGTAAAGCTCACGGCAGACTCCTGAGCTCGCGCTGGCGGGCGAGCGTGACAGTTATAAGCGATCATTATGACTAACGCATTACAGTTATGTGCACCCTGTGACAGGTAGTCGCATTCCATTGTCCTTGTAGGAAATGTTCACGTCGAGACACATTTGGACACTTTCATGAATGTGCACGGCAGGTTAGGCTGCGCGTTCATTTCGCCAGCATCCAGACAATGCTCCAACAATTTCTGCACGACTTTGGCTACTTTGCCCTGTTTCTCGGCACGTTCTTCGAAGGCGAAACCATTCTTGTGCTCGCGGGCTTCCTCGCGTTCCGCGGATACATGGACATCAATTGGGTGGTGGTCGTGGCGTTCTTCGGCAGTTATGCCGGTGATCAGCTGTGGTACTTCATGGGGCGCAAGCACGGTCGCAAATTGCTGGCGCGCAAACCGCGCTGGCAGATGATGGGTGATCGGGCGCTGGAGCACATTCGCAGGCACCCGGACATCTGGGTGCTCAGCTTCCGCTTTGTCTACGGTTTGCGCACGGTGATGCCGGTGGCCATCGGCCTGTCGGGCTATCCACCGGGACGTTATCTGCTGCTGAACGGCATTGGTGCGGCGATCTGGGCGACTGCACTGGCAGCCGCGGCTTATCACTTTGGCGCCGTGCTGGAGGGTATGCTCGGCAGCGTCAAGAAGTACGAACTGTGGGTGCTCGGCGCCTTGTTGGTACTGGGCCTGGGCCTCTGGGCGCGTCGACGTTTCAAGAATGCCCGTCTGGCGAAGAAAGTCTACGCCGACGAGCAAGCCCTGAAAGCCGCACGGGTCAATGTCGAAGCGCCTAAGACGCCAGGCGAGTGAAGCGGTTTCTGCAACAGTAGAGACCGATAACGCTGAACAGGCTGTAACTGAGCAGGCCGATCCAGCCCAGCGCGCTGGCCGGCCACAGCCCGACCACCGGCGCCAGCCACACCAGCGGCACATTCGATGCCAGCCGCAGCAGCTCTAGCTTCAACGCCCAAGAACGACTCTCCAGGGCCACGCCCAACGTAAACAGCCCCAGCGCCACCACAATCCAACCGAGCACCAACGCGGCGGTTGGCAGGCTGCGCTCCAGATTCATCAAATAGCTACCCAGCGCGATGTAGGCGCAAAACTGCAGCACCACATACAGTTGTTGACGGCTGTCCAGCGGCACCTCGAATTTACGGAAAAGACTCAAGTCAGGCTTTGCTCGTCGGGTATCTGGCTGCCACATCCGCCGGTCGCCAACCGGTGCGCATGAACCAGATCCGCAGCTTGTCCCATTTGCTCTCGGCACGCCGCGCGTCTTCCCACAACTGCACATAGAACTGCACGTTGGCCCACAACGGATTCCAGCTCGCCAACGGCGTGGTCACGCCAAAAATCACCGGTTCATTGTCGTCTTCTTCCTGAAACGAGCCAAATAGACGGTCCCAAATAATGAACACCCCACCGTAGTTGCGATCCATGTAGAGAGCGTTCTGCGCATGGTGGGCACGATGATTGGAAGGCGTCACGAAGAACCCTTCGAACCAGCCGAGTTTGGGGATGTGTCGGGTATGCACCCAGAACTGATACAGCAGATTCAGCGCAGCCACACTAACGAACACCAGCAGCGGCACGCCGAGCACAGCCATCGGCAGGTAGAAAATAATGAGGTCCATGACGCGCCCTGATCGGAATCTTGAGGACAGAGGCTAGGTGTAACCGCGTATTAACCCTATGGCAACGAGCGTCAAATTAGTGGACATTTAACGCCATGAATCTGGAGAACAACCCATGAGCAAAAAAATTGCAGTGATCCTTTCCGGCTGCGGCGTGTACGACGGCGCCGAGATCCACGAAAGCGTGATTACCCTGCTGAGGCTGGACCAGCGTGGCGCTCAGGTACAGTGCTTTGCCCCGAACATCGCGCAATTGCATGTGATCAATCACCTGACTGGTGAGGAAATGCCCGAGTCGCGCAATGTCTTGGTGGAATCGGCGCGGATCGCCCGGGGCAACATCAAGGATATTCGCGAGGCCGATGTCGACGAATTTGATGCGTTGATCGTTCCCGGTGGATTTGGCTCGGCCAAAAATCTGTCGAACTTCGCCATCGAAGGCGCCGGTTGCACCGTGCAACCCGATGTCCTGGCATTGACCGAAGCCTTCGCCGAAGCAGGCAAGCCAGTCGGCTTGATGTGCATCTCGCCGGCACTGGCGGCGAAGATTTATGGCCCGGGGGTGAACTGCACCATCGGCAACGACGCCGAGACCGCCGCAGCCATGAACAAAATGGGCGCGACCCACACCGATTGCGCCGTGACCGAAATCGTCGAAGACCGGGCGCGCAAACTGGTGAGTACACCGGCGTACATGTTGGCGCAGAGCATCAGCGAAGCAGCGTCCGGCATCAACAAAATGGTCGACCGCGTTCTTGAGTTAACCCACGAAAACGACGCCTGACCCGGTTCAAAATGTGGGAGCGCAAGGCTCAGGGTTTGCGGGTCAGCCGGGTAAGTATCCGGTCCAGCGCATTGGCAAACGCCTGCTTCTCTCGTTCGCCAAACGGTGCCGGCCCACCACCCATCTGCCCCTGTTCCCGCAGGTCAGTGAACAGATTTCGCACTGCGAGCCGGTCGCCCATGTTCTGCGCATCGAATTCCTTGCCTCGCGGGTCCAGCGCAGCCACGCCCTTCTTCACCAGGCGGTCCGCCAGCGGCACGTCGCTACAAATCACCAGTTCACCCGGCACCGCGTGTTCCACCAGATAATCATCGGCGGCGTCCGGGCCGCTCGGCACGACGATCAACTTCACCAGTGCCAGCCCCGGCTTGATCTGCGGCTGCCCCGCCACCAGCACCACTTCGTACTGACGCTTGAGGGCGAACTTTACCACCAGATCCTTGGCCGCTCGAGGGCAGGCGTCGGCGTCGATCCAGACTCGCATCATGTTTTCCTCTTCCAAAAAAAATCGTGAGCAGGCTCGCCCCCACAGGTTATACGCCATCCTGTGGGAGCGAGCCTGCTCGCGATTGTGAGCGCAGCGAATGCTGTTTAAGAAACCTGCACCCGCTGCTTCTCGGCCAGCCAACTACGGCCATACAGCACAACAATCGCAATGATCGCCACCGCCTGAGCACTCAGCGAATACGCATCGGCATGAATGCCCAGCCAGTCAAATTCGAAGAACGGCACCGGTCGGGTGCCGAAGATCCCGGCTTCTTGCAACGCTTTCACACCATGCCCGGCGAACACCACCGACAGCGCGCACAGCAGACCGGCGTTGATGCTGAAGAACAACGACAGCGGCAATTTCGCCGAACCGCGCAGGATGACCCACGCCAGGCCCACCAACATCACCAGCGCCGTGGCGCCGCCGGCCAACACGGCGTTGTGCCCCGCAGGCCCGGCCTGCAACCACAGGGTTTCGTAGAACAGAATCACTTCGAACAGCTCGCGGTACACCGAGAAGAACGCCAGGATCGCAAAGCCGAAACGCCCGCCGCCGCCCACCAGGCTGCTTTTGATGTAATCCTGCCACGCCGCCGCATGGCGACGGTCGTGCATCCATACCCCCAGCCAGAGCACCATGACGGAGGCAAACAGCGCCGTCGCGCCTTCCAGCAACTCACGCTGCGAGCCACTGACATCGATCACGTATGCCGCCAGCGCCCAGGTCGCCAGACCGGCCACCAGCGCCAGGCCCCAACCGACGTTGACGCTGCGAACAGCCGACTGTTGGCCGGTGTTGCGCAGGAAGGCCAGGATCGCCGCCAGCACCAAAATGGCTTCCAGACCTTCACGCAGCAAAATCAGCAAACCGGAGATGAAGCTCAGGGACCAGCTCAGGCCATCGCTGCCCAACAGGCCTGCGGATTCCTTCAACTTGGCCTTGGCCGTGTCTAGACGCTGCTGGACCTGGGCCACCGGCAAACCGTCCTGCAATGATTGACGGTAGGCCATCAACGATTTTTCAGTGTCTTTGCGCACGTTGGCATCGACATTGTCGAGGGAGCTTTCGACCAGTTCGAAGCCTTCCAGATACGCGGCGACAGACAGGTCATAGGCCTGATCGTGATCGCCGGCACGGTAGGCGGCGATGCTCTTGTCCAGGGTAGCGGCGGTGTAATCGAGCAATTGCGCCGGGCCACGCTTGACCTGCGGCGGTTGCGCCCGCTGCGCACGGAACGTGGCGGCGGCTTGTGGGCCATCAGCAGTCAGCACTTCCGCCGGTGTCTGACGCCCGAGGTCGGCAATGTTGTAGGTCGTGGCGGATTTTGCAGCGGCTGGATCAGCGCTGAAACTGGCGATGTAGGTCGCCAGGTCCCAGCGCTGACGATCGTCAAGCTGATCAGCGAAGGCCGGCATGTCGGTGCCTTCGATACCCTGGCCCAAGGTGCTGTAGAGCGCGTAGAGGCTCAGATGATCCAGGCGTGTCGCATCACGCAGATTGGACGGTGGCGGCGTCAGACCCACCCCCGCCGGGCCGTCACCAGCCCCCGCATCACCGTGGCACACTGAACAATGCTGGGCATACAACGGCGCACCCCGAGTCGGATCCGGGGTAATGATCGGCGCCTGACTGATTTCATAAGTTACGGCCAGCTTCGCACCGAGTTGCCGGGCCTGGCGAGCCACGTCCGCACCGTCCTGACGGGCCGCGATAGCACTGGCCAGCGAGCTGACGCCCTGCTCCAGCCCGGTTTTCTCCGGCTTGGCCGGCATCGCACCGATCAGGCCTTGCAAGGTTTTGATGGATTCCAGCTGCCCGCGGTATTCGGACTCATCGATCACCTTGCCCGCTTGCACGGTTTGCGGGTAATCCGCGCTGATGTAATCGAGCAAATGCAGCGCTTGCGGCGCGCCTTCCACGGTGTCGGCCAGCAGATTGGAACTGCATAAGGCAAACAACGGAAGTACCAGCCAGGCCAGAAAACGGGACGGGGCAGTCATGAATGAATCTCAATTGGTAATACGAAGTAACACATTGTTCCCTCCCAATGACTTTCACTCAAGCTTTGTTCGCGCGCGCCGGGGTATCTGTGCTTGTCCGGACATGAAAAAGGCGACCTCAAGGGTCGCCTTTTTTATACCTGGGTGCTTTTAAACGGCGGCTTTGCGCAACGTCGCCATGAACGCCGCCGCGCCGATGAACAGCCCGGCAAAGGTGCGGTTCATGCGTTTTTGCTGCGCGGGTGTGCGCAACAGGCGCAGCACCTTTGAGGCCAGCCCGGTGTAACCGGCCATGACGATCAAGTCGACACAGATCATGGTCACGCCGATGATCAGGTACTGGGCCAGCAACGGTGCATGCGGGTCAATAAACTGCGGCAACACCGCGAGCATGAACACCAGCGCCTTGGGGTTGCTGATGTTGACCAGAAAACCCCGGAACACCAACGCCATCGGTTTGCCAATCTGACGCACTGCCGCGTCATCGCTCATGTCGCTGGGCAACGCGCGCCATTGCTTGATGGCCAGGTACACCAGATACGCCACGCCAAACCATTTGATCGCATAGAAGGCGGAGGCTGAAGCCGTGAGGATCGCGCCCACACCGGCGCCGACAATCGCGATTTGCACCGCCAGGCCCAATTGCAGGCCCAGGGCATTCCAGTAACCGCGCCAGAAACCGTACTGCAAACCGCTGGACATCGACGCAATGGCGCCAGCACCGGGAGAAAGACTGATCACCCAGCAGGCGGCAAAAAACGCCAGCCATGTTTGAAGCTCCATTGCACACCTCGACTCAGACTCGTGACAGACGCCTAAGCTAATGCGGGTTTGGGTTGGTGACTACCAATTTTTTGCCGGATGTTGCGGCTGCCGACCAGCGTTTACAGCCTTAGACCGCCATCGTCGGGCAGCAGAAGGCCTACTTTCCAAACCCGTTGGAAGGGAAAACATCCGTCCCGCGCCAGCGGCGAACCGAGCGCTGGAAGAACAGGCTGTTAGGCACCTGAACCATGGCACTGCCGGTGCCGAGTTCTTCCGCTTCGATCAACGTGGTGTAAAGCAGATTGATCGCCACCACCCGACCTTTGACGCCGGGCTTGTCGGTGGTGTCCACCAACTCGACCACGTCGCCGAGGCGAAACGGGCCGACTGTGAAAATCAGGATCGCGCACAGCAGGTTGGAGAGCACGCTCCACATAGCGAAGAACGCGACCGCCGCCACCGCGACGAAGCCAGACAGCGCGGTCCAGAGCACCGTGGCCGACACCCCGAGGCGCTCCAGCACGAAAATCAACGCACTGCCCATGATCAGCCAGCGCAGTCCACCTCGCAGCGGCATCAGCAACTGCGGCGGAAACGGATAACGCTCGCCCAGCCGGTTCAGGCCCTTGGCAACAAAGCGCTGGGCTAAATAACCGGCCAGCAGAATCAGCAGGATCTGTAAGACGAGCCAGAGGGGATCGATCCACACCGCCGGCAACGGCAGCTTGAACGCCTCCATCAAGACAGCGCCTCCAGCTCCGCCTGCATGCTTTCCAGCTGTTCCAGCGCTTCCATCCAGGCTTCTTCCAGTTCGGCTTCGCGCACCTTCAGCCTGGCCTGTTCGGCCAGCAGATCGCGCAAGTCGTTCTTGCGCGCCGGTTCGTAGATATCACTGTCGCCAAGGCTGGCATCGATCTTCGCCAGCTTCTCGTGCAGCTTGCCCAGTTCGGCTTCCAGCTTGTCAGCCTCACGTTTGTGCGGCGCCAGTTGCTGACGCAGCGCAGCAGCGGCCTGGCGCTGGGCTTTCTTGTCGGTCTTGTCCGGATTGACCGGGGTGTTGCTGACGGGTGCGTTGCGCTGACGATAATCGACCAGCCAACGGGCGTAGTCTTCCAGGTCACCGTCAAATTCCTCGACCTTGCCGTCCGCCACCAGATAGAAATTGTCCGTGGTGCTTTTGAGCAAATGACGATCGTGGGAAACCACCAGAACTGCACCACTGAACTCCTGAAGCGCCATGGTCAGCGCCAGACGCATTTCCAGGTCCAGGTGGTTGGTCGGTTCGTCGAGCAGCAGCAGGTTCGGCCGATCCCAAGCGATCAACGCCAGGGCCAGACGGGCCTTTTCGCCACCGGAGAAATTCAGCACTGGCTCATCAATGCGCGCACCACGGAAGTCAAAACCACCGAGGAAGTCGCGCAGGGTCTGCTCACGCTCGGTCGGGGCCAGACGCTGCAAGTGCAGCAACGGGCTGGCCTTGGCATCGAGAGAGTCCAGTTGATGCTGGGCGAAGTAACCGACGACGGTGTTCTCACCACGGGTCAGGCGACCCGCCAATGGCTCAAGCTCACCGGCGAGGTTTTTGATCAGGGTCGATTTACCGGCGCCGTTCGGGCCGAGCAAACCAATGCGCGCACCAGGGGTCAGTTGAAGCTTGACCTTCTCCAGCACGGCTTTGTCGCCGTAACCCAAACGGGCATCGGACAGGTCGATCAGCGGGCTGGAGATTTTCTGCGATTCACGGAAAACGAAATCGAACGGCGAATCGACGTGGGCGGCAGACAGCTCTTCCATCCGCTCCAGCGCCTTGATCCGGCTCTGGGCCTGACGGGCCTTGGTGGCCTGGGCCTTGAATCGGGCAATATAGCTTTCCATATGCGCACGTTGCGCCTGCTGCTTCTCGTACGCCTGCTGTTGCTGGGCCAGACGTTCGGCGCGGGCGCGTTCGAAAGCGCTATAGCCGCCGCGATACAGCGTGATCTTGCGTTGATCGACGTGAGCCACGTGATCGACCACGGCATCGAGGAAGTCCCGGTCGTGGGAAATCAGCAACAACGTGCCGGGGTAACTTTTGAGCCACTCTTCAAGCCAGATGATGGCGTCGAGGTCCAAGTGGTTGGTGGGTTCATCGAGCAGCAACAGGTCCGAGGGGCACATCAATGCCTGCGCCAGGTTCAGACGCATCCGCCAGCCACCAGAGAAGTCTCCTACCGGGCGATCCATCTGCTCGTTGGTGAATCCAAGGCCGGCCAGCAGCTTGCGGGCCCGCGCGTCGGCGGTGTAACCGTCGGCACTGTCGAGTTCCGAGTGCAGGCGGGCCTGAGCGGCACCGTCATGCGCCGCTTCGGCTGCGGCGAGGTCGCGTTGCACCTCACGCAGGCGAAGGTCGCCATCGAGCACGTAGTCGACCGCCAGGCGTTCGAGCGTCTCGATTTCCTGACGCATGTGGGCGATGCGCCAGTCGGCCGGCAGGAAGCAGTCACCCGAGTCCGGGTGCAGTTCGCCCCGGATCAAGGCGAACAGGCTCGATTTGCCGGCGCCGTTGGCACCGATGAGGCCGGCTTTATGGCCGGCGTGCAGGGTCAGCTCGGCGTCTTCTAGCAGACGTTGCGGGCCACGCTGTAAAGTCAGGTTCTGAAGTCGAATCATAATGGCGGCGGAGTCTACCAGCTTCGCTCGCAACTGGCGCGAGTAGCACTATGTCCTCTGACCTGTGGAGCTTTTCCCTGACGACTTACGCCCGTCCTGGCGTTGAACGCGCTTGCCTGCAATTGCAGTCGGCAGGCGTCAATGTGTGTTTGCTGCTCTGTGGATCGTGGCTGGGACAACGTGGCGTCACCTGCAATGAACAACGATTACAGCGGCTGCGCGTCGTGGCACAACCTTGGGATGCGGATGTCGTGCAACCGCTGCGCGCATTGCGTATGCAATGGAAAGACTGCGCGACTGAGGATGCAGAACTGAAAAAGTTGCGCGAACAAGTGAAGGCCCTGGAGCTGGAAGCCGAGCGGCATCTGCTGTTGCGACTGGAGCGATCGGCACAAAACTGGCCGCAGGGTGAGGCGACCGATCTAACGGCCTGGCTGGAAGGTGTGGCGGCCGGCGCCGCCAACCTGGACCGCGACGCGCTGCATCAGCTGCGCGTCGCGGTAACCGGCACTTAGGAAGCGCTGGTCGGGGTGGTTGCTGCGATTGATGCGGCGGCCGGCGTTGGCGCTGGCGTGGCTGTCGAAGTGGCAGCTGCTAGAGCAGACGTCGCTACCGGAGCCGGGTTGGCTGTCTTGGCAACTGGCGCGGCGGCCGGTTTGGCAACGGCAGGTTTTGCAGCAGCAGGCTTGGCTGCTGGTTTTGCAGCCGGTTTTGCAGCCGGTTTTGCAGCAGCTGGCTTAGCGGCTGGTTTCGCTGCGGCTGGTTTGGCGGCAGTGGCTGGCTTGGCGGCAGCTGCGGGTTTCGCGGCAGCAGTTCTGACAGCCGGTTTAGCGGCAGGTTTGGCTGCAGGTTTTACAGCCGGTTTAGCAGCTGGCTTGGCTGCAGCTTTTACAGCCGGTTTAGCAGCGGCGGTTTTCGCAGCGGCCGGCTTGGCAGCAGGTTTCGCAGCGGCTGTTTTAGCGGCAGGTTTTGCAGCGGGTTTGGCTGCTGCGGTTCTTGCTACTGCGGGTTTGGCAGCGGGCGATTTTGCAGCCGGTTTGGCCGCAGCAGTTCTCGCAGCGGCTGGCTTGGCGGCAGGTTTCGCAGCAGCTGTTTTAGCAGCAGGTTTCACCGCAGCCTTGGCAGCAGGTTTAGCCGGTGCTTTTGCAGCAGCGGGCTTGGCAGCGGCTTTATTGGCAGGTGCCGCAGCAGGTTTGGCCGCACGCAGGGACAATGCCTTGCTGACAGCCTCTTGCACACGACCGACGCCCTGGGCCAGTTTCAGGCTTTCTTGAGCATCGCGCTTGAGTTGCAGAATGTAGCCGCGGGTTTCCGATTGACGATCCTTGAGGGCATCGAGCAATTCCTCAAGCTCACTCACCGCGCCCTTGGCTTTGGCTTGTGCCTTGGCCTTACCGGCCGCCGCAGCGTCCTGCAATTTGGTACGGGACTTGTGCAATTTTTCCTGCGCTTTTCCGCGCTGCTTTTCCAGTTTGGCGAGCAGTTTTTCAGCATCAGCCAAGGCTTGGGAACAAGCGTTTTCCAAATGCTCGAGCAGGCTGCCCGACAGTTGTTGGAGTAAGTGCAATGGGGTATTTACAGGCTTCTTGGTGGCCGACATGGTTTACCTCCTGGCTGACGTGGGTGCGGCTCATACTAGACCTCTGCTGCTACCGCCGCTAGGGCATGTTGACAGTATCGAATGCGCTGCGTTGCAACGGATAGAAAATCTTCTGCGCTTGCGCAAAACCAGTTCACCTTTGTGCGCATTCACACTGGCATAATCCACCGCATCTCAGGCCGGAGAGTGCCCATGTCGCGCTACCTTTTTTTATCGCTGTGCGTGTTTTTTTCGGTGGCTCAGGCCGACGAAAAAACTGCCGCAAATAACGCTCACGACCTTGCCTACAGTCTGGGGGCGAGCCTCGGCGAACGCTTGCGCCAGGAAGTTCCCGACCTGCAACTCCAGGCACTGCTGGAAGGCTTGCAGCAAGCGTATCAAGGCAAGCCACTGGCATTGAAAGACGAGCAGATCGACCAGATCCTGGCCGAGCATGAAGCGCAAATCGCCGAGCAACCGGCGCTGCCGCAAAGCGAAGCCGCGCTCGAAAAAGAGCAGCGCTTTCTTACCTGGGAAAAAGCCAAACCGGGCGTTCGCGAATTGGCGGATGGAGTATTGCTGACGGAGCTGACACCTGGTAACGGAGCCAAGGCTGGCCCTGACGGCAAGGTCCAGGTTTTGTACGTCGGGCGTCTGCCGGATGGCACAGTGTTCGATCAGAACAGTCAGCCGCAGTGGTTCAGTCTCGACAGCGTGATCAGCGGCTGGCGCAGCGCGCTGCAAAACATGCCGGTCGGTGCGAAATGGCGCCTGGTGATTCCATCGTCTCAGGCCTATGGCGCGGAAGGTGCCGGCGACCTGATCGCACCGTTCACACCGCTGGTATTTGAAGTCGAATTGCGCGGCGCCACCAGCTGAATTGCGGACACAAAAAACGGCGCGCATAGCGCACCGTTTTTAGGTTGCAGGAAGAGATTCAGGCCTGAACCGAATCTTCTTCCTTGTGAGCCGTGTGCAACACTTCGATCAGGCAATCTTCCAGCTCGAAGCGTTCGTGCAACAGGCCGCCCAATTCCTTGAATTTCTCCGCGACGCACTTGCCTGCATCACACAGGTCATTGAACGCCAGCAGCTTCTCGGTGATGACATCGATGCGCGGGTAGAGGGTCTCGGCCAGTTCCAGACCACGCTTGTCGTTGAAAGCCTTGGCCTCCCCCGTCAACTGCTCGTAGATCTCGAAGTGTCCGGCAGACACGTAATCGACCAGCACGCCGCAGAACTCCTGCAACGGCTTGCGGTTTTCGCCGAGAGCTTCTGGCTTGGCGCCGAGAGCATCATAGGATCGAACCAGCTCGTGACGTTCCTGCAACCAACGATCGATCAGCAGATGTACTCCACCCCAACGTTCCTGAGCATTCTGACAACTTTCGAGCATGGTGATCTCTCTTCCCTTGTGGGTCATGCTGCCCTACACCTGTCGCACACTTGAAGGTCAAGTACCGGTCAGGCAGAGCGCCATCGAGCAACATAATACCAATGACACGTGCGGGCCAGATTATGCCCGCGCGGCTGTGGCTTCAAGGTACGCAGCAGATAAAGTTCATACAAGTGTTTAATCGCTCAATTGCACCCGGTGCGACGACTCGCCGCTGAGCGGTCGCTCACACGCAAGCCAGACGATGTGCAACAACTGATAAATTCCCAAAATCGTCATCGCAACAAAGAACAGAAGACTCCACTCCGGTACGCTCAGGTCAAACAACGTCCAGGCAATCTCGGCACAATCGGCATCCCCTTGGAACATCTGCGTGACTTGGCATAACCAGGGCATGTTCTCGTACGCCGCGTCCAGGTTGGGCGGGCACGTCAAAAGCTGATGCAAAGGATCACTCTGCAACAAAATCTGCCGCCACGCCGTAATCGTGCCCGCGAGGCTGCAGAAAAATCCGAGCAACCAATACAGGAATGATCCAAAACGCCCGGGTCCCTGCACGGAGGCGGTCAGGCTGATACCCGTTAGCAACGCCAGGCAAAACCGCTGCAAAAGGCACAAGCCGCAGGGCCTGAGACCGACCGCATATTCCAGGTAAAAGGAAACACCCAAGGCCAGGGAGCCGGTAATGAAAATCATGAAAAACAAGGAGCGTGAGCAGGCCAAAGACATGGCTTTTCCGTACCAGTAGAGACAGGTGGTTACGGTAGAGGAAAGCGCGCCAGCCTTTCAAGGCAGGCCGGCACGGACACTTCACCAGAAGCGTAGGGATTTCCCGACAGCATCGAGAGGATTTGATGTAGTCCTCTGTAGGACGAAGCCGACCAGGGACTACAAAGCTAAACACGCGACGAATTTCGAGCGCCAGAGAACGCCTCTCCGCCCTTGTAGATACCGTCTTGAACCTCACCGGGCAATCGCGTTTTGTCAGGCAAATCCCAGACGCAGCCTCGCGTTGCTCGTCAGCTGCTACGGGGAGGGTGGTGAGTCAGAGATAGTTGAGGGGACTTGTAGCAGCTGTCGAGCAACGCGAGGCTGCGTTCGCAAGCAGCCGGACGCAGGCTGTGCCAGCTGCTACAAACCAGCTTCAGGCGTGAGCCAGCGCCGGAAGCGGTGCCGCCAGCAGGCGCTCATCGAGCATGCCCAGGCCTTCCTGAAACAGCTGATTACTGCGCTCCGTGTCACCCAGTTGCGCCAGCAATCGCGCCAATTCGGCACAGGCTTCCGGATTGCGCTGCACCCGCAGGCTGCTTTCCAGATAATCTCGCGCCTTGCCCCACAAACTGTTTTGCAGACACAAGCGGCCCAGTGTCAACAACAGGCTTGGGTCGCCCGGATGACCTTTGAGCCAGCCCTCGGCATTCTGTAGCTGCCGAGCCGGATCGCTCCCGCGAACCAGCCCATACAGGCGCGCCAGATGACTGTCGTAATTGCGCTTGAGGGCCGTGCGCAACACCTCCTCTGCCTCGACCTGCGCGCCAAGTTGCCGCAGCTGCTCGGCATAGGCCAGCACCAGTTGAGGCTCCTGACGCTGAGCCGAGGTGAGCTGCTGCCAGGCGCGATTGAGCGATTGCAAACCGACCTTGCCGTCCTCTTCCTGATGCGCCGCCAGAGACAGGTTTTCACCCCACGCACGGCGCTCCAGTTCGGCCAGTTCGGCAGGCGGCAAGACTTTATCCTTGCGCAGCTCGGGCAACAGGCGGATCACTGCCGACCAGTCACCCCGCTGCTGAAGCAGGCGCTGCAACTGGCGCAACATCTGGGCGTTATGGGGGTGACGCTCATGCATGACCTGAAGCGTTGCCAAGGCGCTGTCGGTGTCGCCACGGTCGGCCTGCAATTGTGCGTGGTTCAAGGCAATCGCCAATTCGGCCTGCGGCTGGCGTTCGAGGGCACGTTCCAGCAAGTTGTCGCTTTCTTCGTAATGACCTTGTTCGTTTGCGGCACGAGCAGCGCCCAGGTAATAGAGCAATGGCTGGCGCTCGGCTTCGGCAGCCCGCTGCAGATGACGCTGCGCACTGGCCCAGCGACCTTCCGCCAAATCCAGCTGACCGTGCTCGATCGCCACTTGCACCCGTCGGCTGCGATTACGGCGCGACCAGGGATTGACCACGCCGCTGGAGGTCATCACCAGCTCAACTAACACCTTGATGCCCCAGAACACCAGCCACAATACCGCGAACAACGCCAGGGTCGCCCACAGGCTCGACTCGTAACGAAAGCTCTTGTAAGCAACCAGCACGTAACCGGCATGCTCGGCAATCGCCAATCCCAGCGCGGCAGCAGCGGCAATTACCAGGAACACGATCACATAGAGGCGTTTCATGGCGTTGCCTCCTGAGCGTTACCTGCGGCCGGTTTATCCATTGGTTTGATCGAGTCTTCGGCGTTTACATTACGCCGCTCCAGATAACCCTGGACCGCGCTTAACGTGGCGGTCAAATCCGGCGTCACGACGGTGACCCGCTGTTTGCTCAATTCACTCACTTGCTCGAGCATCACTTTGCTTTGTGGGTTGTCCGGGTTGAAATTACCGGTCAGAACATCTCGCGCCTCCGCCAGCGCCTGAGTGTAAACCGCTGCCTGGCCGTTGAGCGCGGCCCATTGCGCCTGTTCCAGCGCCAGGCTCAGGGCCAGACGCACCTGGCTCAGGCTCTGCCCGGCCAATAGTGGCCTGACATTTTTGTCGGCGTTGAAGTCAATGCGGATGTAGTGGGAGATCTGATCCCACCACTGCGCCCAACGACTGGCTCCGTCGCCATCGGCGGTCAGGCCCAGCAGCGAATCCCCCCGATCCTTGTACTCGGGCGCCAGCTCGGTGAGGTCGATCACCTGATCACGCAGAGCGCCCAGCCGCAGGAACAACCCGGTGCGATCCGGCTGCTCGGTGCTGCGCAACGCCACCAGGGTTTTGGCCACTTGCTCGCGAGCGGCGAAGGACCCTGGATCGTTCTGCTCACGAAGAATGTCGTCGGCACCCTGCACCAGCGCCTGGGCGCTGCTGATGTCCTGCAATGCAGACAAACGCAGGCTGGCCAGACGCAGCAAGTGCTCGGCCTCGGCCAGACGCCAATCCTTGCGGCTGGCGCCGAGGATGGTTTCCAGACGCTGGTTCAGGCGCTGTTGATCGCCCTGCAACTGTGCCACCAGACGGGCGCGCGCTTCGAGTTCATCGACGGCAGGCAGCTGCTCCAAGCGGGCGCTAATGCGCTGTTCATTGAGCTTGAGGCTTTGCGCCTGATCGTTCAACGCCTGCACCTGAGCCAGTTGCTGCTGGTTATTGGCCTGCAGGTGACGCACCTGCCAGACGCCCCAGCCACCCACTGCAATACCGGCAGCGCCGAGCAACAGCGCAACGATTGCCAGCCCATTGCCTCGGCGCTGCACGGCGGCAGGCGGCGCAGTTTCATCCGGAGTTTCAACCCGTGCATCGAGCACTGGCTGGACGTCATCTTTAGGCAAGGCAGTTTCGCTCACGTATCCATCCTTTGCATTAGAGAACGGGTTCGGGATGCTCCCGTAACGCCGTCAGCAAAGCCGCGGCACTGGCACCGCGACAATCCACAACTGTTTGGGCCCCGGCAGCACGTGCCAGCTCGGCGACCCTGGGGCTTGGAACAAACAACGGCAACCGCGCCAATTGAGGCCAGGCAGCGCCGGCCAGTTGATGCAGATGCTCAAAACCTTGCCCACTGCTGACCACCAGCCCGTTCAAGCGTTCCGCTTCGATCCGGCCAGGCAGTGCCGTCAGCGGGTAGTGAGGCAGGCCGCGACGGTACAACTCCAGATATTCGACACTAGCACCAAGCTCGCGCAAACGCTCAGCCAGGAGCTCGCGCCCACCCTCCCCGCGCATGATCAATACTCGCGGATCGGGCTGGGTGATCACCTCGCGCAACTGCGCAAGCTCAAGCAATGCTTCGCTGTCATCGCCTTCGGCTGGACAGGTTACGTCCAGCCCGCCATCTTCAAGGATTTGCGCGGTGGCGGCGCCCACACTGAACCACTTCAGCGCGGGGGGTTGCGGCCAATACCGGCCGAGCAGTTCGACACCGGCTCGGGCCGCGGGTTTACTGACCACAATCACCGCGCAAAAGCGATCCAGCCTCTGAATCGCCGCGCACATTGTGTCAGAGACTGGAATCGGCTCGATTTCCAAAAGCGGCAAGCTGCTGCTGAAAATCCCCGCATGCGCAAGAATTTCGCCCAGTGCTGCGGACTCATCCGCAGGGCGCGTGAGCAGCAAGCGCCAACCCGTCACTCGTGTCCCGCCTCGCCATAAACTGCTTTCAGAATATCGTCAGCGCCCTGGCTCAAAAGATCCTCGGCCACTTGCACGCCCAGGGCCTCGGCGTCGGCGCGTGGTGCGCGGGCCTCGGCACTGAGCAACAGACCGCCACTAGGATCACCGACCAGACCACGCAACCAGATCTGCTCGCCTTCGAGCACGGCGTAGCAGGCGATCGGTACCTGGCAACCACCATTCAAATGTTTGTTGAGCGCACGTTCGGCGGTCACGCGAGTGGCGGTGTCCTGATGATGCAACGGCGCCAGCAAGGCATGAATTTCGCTGTCCGCCGTGCGGCATTCGATGCCCACCGCGCCCTGCCCACCTGCCGGAAGGCTGTCGTCGACACTGATCGCCGAGGTAATACGATCTTCGAAGCCCAGACGAATCAGGCCAGCAGAGGCGAGAATGATGGCGTCGTATTCACCGGCGTCGAGCTTGGCCAGGCGCGTATTGACGTTGCCGCGCAGGAAGCGGATTTCCAGGTCCGGCCGACGGGTCAGCAACTGGGCCTGACGGCGCAGGCTGGAGGTGCCGACGATGCTGCCTTTTGGCAGCTCATCCAGACTGGCGTAGGTGTTGGAAACGAACGCATCGCGCGGGTCTTCGCGCTCGCAGATGCAAAACAGGCCGAGGCCTTCGGGGAAGTCCATCGGCACGTCTTTCATGGAGTGCACAGCGATGTCGGCTTCGTTTTCGAGCAGTGCGGTTTCCAGTTCTTTGACGAACAGGCCCTTGCCGCCGATTTTCGACAGCGGTGAGTCCAGCAGCTTGTCGCCGCGACTGACCATGGGCACCAACGTGACGAGCAGACCGGGATGGGCCTCTTCCAGACGGGCTTTGACATACTCGGCCTGCCATAGGGCCAGAGCACTTTTGCGGGTGGCGATGCGGATTTCGCGAGTGGACATGGATCAATCCGTACTGAATAGATACGGCGGATAATAACAGCTCAGCCAAATCCACTTTGACTTGTATCAGAGACTGCGTGGCCTCCCTGGCCTCGATGTCCTGCAAGCGGGTGTAAAATTCGCCGCTGAATGACGGTTTAAAGCTGCTGCATCATCTTGCGCACGCCGGCCACATGCCGTCGGCTGACAATCAATGCGTCACCGTTCAAGCCTTTAAGGAACAGCTGGAAATGCCCCAGAGGCGTGCGCTGCAGACGTTCGATGCGCTCGCGGGCGACCAGAGCGTTGCGGTGGATACGCACGAATCGATCGCCAAACTCATCCTCAAGGGCCTTTAACGGCTCATCCAGCAACACTTCGCCGCCTTCGTGGCGCAAGGTCACGTATTTGTGATCGGCAATGAAGTACACCACCTGATCCAACGGGATCAGCTCGATGCCCTTGCGGGTTCGGGCGCTGATGTGGCTACGGGGACCGCTGCCACTTTCAGCGGCGGGGCGTGTCAGGGCGGCGAGCTGGATACGATTGGGTCGCTCGGCTTTCTTTAATGCTTCGTGAAGATGTTCAGTACGCACAGGTTTCACCACATAGCCTACGGCGCTGGCCTGTAAGGCTTCCACGGCAAATTCATCGGGTCCTGCACAAAACACCACCGCGGGCGGAGTTTCGCGTTCGCACAATCGCGCAGCCACTTGCAGGCCATCGAGGCCTGGCATGCGGATATCGAGCAGCACGATATCCGGCTTGTGGCTGTCGATCAGTGCCAACGCCTCTTCGCCGTTCGTGGCGCTGGGCTCCAGGACACTATATCCCTCGAGTTCACCGACCATTCGGCTCAGGCGCTCGCGGGCCAGGGGTTCGTCATCAACGATCAGGACATTCATATTGCGCTGGATTCCTGCGTGAGTCTCGCACAAGGATAGCGTAGACAGGTGAAGTGACGTCCGTCACCGCGATCCACGCTAAGACTAGCGCGAGGTCCAAAAAGTGCCGCAAAATCGGCGGCTAAATTTTCAACTGCCGCGTGATTGGAGGCTCTGGCCCGCGTTGGCGAGGGATTCCCGCAGGGTTTGCCGATACACAATATGATCACCCTCTCTTCTTATAGTCGGTTGTCGCGCCAAGAAGTGCGCGGATCCTACTGTCCAACTGTAGACGGTTGCCGGGACGATATTGCTCAATTGAAAAATATCGTTGCGCAATTTTCCCAAAGACTCACCTTGAGTATGGACCGCGGCATCAGAAAAAAACCTGTCGACCAGTGTCAGCGACAGGATTGGCAACCCTGTTATTATCCGCCACAGCTTTCTACGTCACTTTTCTCCAGCCGATACGAGCGAATTCATGAGCACTGACAAGACCAATCAGTCCTGGGGCGGCCGCTTCAGTGAACCCGTCGACGCCTTCGTCGCCCGCTTCACCGCCTCCGTCACTTTCGACCAGCGCCTGTATCGCCACGACATCATGGGTTCGATCGCCCACGCCACCATGCTGGCCAAGGTCGGCGTACTGACCGATGCCGAACGCGACAGCATCATCGATGGCCTGAACACCATCCAGGGTGAAATCGAGGCTGGCCAGTTCGACTGGCGCATCGACCTCGAAGACGTGCACATGAACATCGAGGCGCGCCTGACCGACCGCATTGGCGTCACCGGCAAAAAATTGCACACCGGCCGCAGCCGTAACGACCAGGTTGCCACCGATATCCGCCTGTGGCTGCGTGACGAGATCGACCTGATCCTGAATGAAATCACCCGCCTGCAAAAAGGCTTGCTGGAGCAGGCCGAGCGCGAAGCCGGCAGCATCATGCCCGGCTTCACCCACCTGCAAACCGCGCAGCCCGTGACCTTCGGGCACCACATGCTGGCCTGGTTCGAAATGCTCAGCCGCGACTACGAGCGTCTGGTCGACTGCCGCAAGCGCACCAACCGCATGCCATTGGGCAGCGCTGCGCTGGCCGGTACCACCTACCCGATCGACCGCGAATACACTGCGCAGTTGCTGGGCTTCGACGCCGTCGGCGGCAACTCGCTGGACAACGTTTCCGATCGTGACTTCGCCATCGAGTTCTGCTCGGCGGCAAGCATTGCGATGATGCACCTGTCGCGCTTCTCGGAAGAGCTGGTGCTGTGGACCAGTGCGCAGTTCCAGTTTATCGATCTGCCGGATCGTTTTTGCACCGGCAGTTCGATCATGCCGCAAAAGAAGAATCCTGACGTGCCGGAACTGGTTCGCGGTAAATCCGGCCGTGTCTTCGGCGCCCTGATGGGCCTGCTGACCTTGATGAAGGGCCAGCCTTTGGCCTACAACAAGGACAACCAGGAAGACAAAGAGCCGCTGTTCGATGCCGCCGATACCCTGCGCGATTCATTACGGGCCTTTGCCGACATGATCCCGGCGATCAAACCCAAGCACGCGATGATGCGCGAAGCCGCGCTGCGCGGTTTCTCCACCGCCACCGACCTGGCCGACTACCTGGTGCGCCGCGGCCTGCCGTTCCGTGACTGCCACGAAATCGTTGGCCATGCGGTGAAATACGGCGTGGAAAGCGGCAAGGATCTGGCGGAAATGAGCCTGGAAGAACTGCGCAAATTCAGCGACCAGATCGATCAGGACGTGTTTGCCGTGCTGACCCTGGAAGGCTCGGTCAATGCCCGCGACCATATCGGCGGTACTGCGCCAGCGCAGGTCAAACTGGCAGTGGTTCGCGGCCAGGCGTTGCTCGCCAGCCGCTAAAAGCTTCGCGGGCAAGCCCGCTCCCACAGGGTCCGGTGTGTTCAACACTTTCCACTGTGGGAGCGGGCTTGCCCGCGATGACTGACTACAGAACACTACAAAACCTACTTCTTGGACGCGATCATCGCCATAAACGCTGGCATCGCCGCTTCCTTGTCCGCCGCAATCTTCTGCACATGGGGATTCTGCTCAAGCCGCTGCAACAGCGCTTTGGCCGCCGGCATTTCTGCCAACAAATCGACTCCAAACAGCTTCTGCCCCACGGCACACGCCAACGGCACGCTGTACAGGAAATACAAATCGGCAATGCTCAGACTATCGCCCGCGACATAAGGCGCGAACTTGCCGTGCCGCGCCAATGACGCGAACCCCAGCAGCAACTCGGACTTGGTCCTCTCCTTGATCGCCTCTGGCACCGGCGTGCCGAAAAACGCCTCGCCGTAGCACATGCGTCCCGGCAACTCTATGTACAGCTCGATTTCCTTGGCCAGCGCCAGCACCTGGCCACGCTCGAAAGGGTCGCCTGGCAACAGCGGCGTGCCTTTCTGGCTTTGCTCAATGTACTCAAGAATGATGGCGGTTTCATTAACGAAACCCTGTTCGACGCCCAGCACTGGCACCTTGCCGCGCGGGCTGATGGCCAGCGCTTCTGGGCTCGGGCCAGGGTAAAACAGCACTTCTTCGAACGGCAGTCCCTTCTCCAGCAGTGCCAGTTTCACCATGTTGTAGTAGTTGCTGACAGAGAATCCATAAAGCTTAAGCATCACAAAGCCTCCAGGCCGTGCGGGGTTGGCAGTCCTGGTTTATAGAACGCCCCAGCGTTTCTTGCCAGCAGCATCACAGCGCTGAATGCAGGTAAACTGGCGGCCTTAACTTGAGGAGCCTGCCATGAGCGAGCCAACTGATATCGAAATCGACGAAGAAGAGTTCGCCGAAAACACCCTGATCGAAGCCATCGAAAACCAGATCGAAAGCGACAACCCGCCAGCCGCCAAGGCGACCTTCAACAAGCTCACGCTGGTCGGTTACGAGCGTGAAGAAATCCTCAACCTGATGGCCCATGTTTTAGCGGTAGAAATCGACGCAATCCTCGAAGAAGACCGCGCGTTCAATACCGAATGGTACGAAACCGCTCTGCGTGCGCTACCCGAATTGCCGCCGGAAAAGAAGTAAGCAAAATGGATGGGAGACAGGCTTCAACACAAATTGTCACCCATCATTCCTGCCTTCCCCCAGACCCTGACTACACTGGAACGCACCCCGCTGCCGAACCACTGCCGGGGAATGCTTCCCGAGGTGAAAAAACCCTGATGCAGGCACTGGACATGCCGCACAAGTGGGCTCACCTTAGGGGCGCTGTCGTCTAATTCCTAGAAAGTCTGGAGTCCTTATGTCGCTTACCCCTGAGTTGGTTGCCGAACTGGAAATCCTCGCACTCTTCAACCTGGACAGTTCCCAGGAAGGTTTGAAAATTCATCAGACCGCTGCCCCGAAAGCCATTGCCGCCGCCCAACGCCTGTTTGAAAAGGAACTGATCGACCAGCCCGATGGCGGTTACCTGACCAGCCTGGGGCGTGATGCCGCACAAAATGTGCAGACTCTGCTGACCATACTGAGCGTCGAAGAAACAGCCTGAAGATCACCACATCGCCCACGGGAACCCCTGCAACCGGGTTTTCCGCGGGCACACCCTGTGACCTTCGCACCCGCGCGATAAAAATCTGACGTCAAAAAACGAATTCAGCTTAAGAGTGGCAGGCCCGAGGCGCTAAACTGCCTCCATCCGCCGACCCCACTTCCGAGCCTCGCGAGCCGGTTTGAGCTGACATGACCCGCACCCATGAAATCCGCCCCGATCTGGACGAGGGAATCGACCGCAAGGTTCTCAGTCAACTGCGCGCACGCTTTCTAAAGCTCAATGAAGGTCGCATGGCCCGGGCCATGGAAGGTTTGTCGACCCGCCAGCAAACGGTACTGACGCTGCTACCGCTGTTTTTCCACGTTAATCACCCGTTATTGCCGGGGTATGTATCCGGCAGCACACCGGCCGGGCTGTCGAACTTCGAGCCGGATGCCAACGCCCTCGCGGAAGCGCAACGCCTGACCCGCTCGTTTTCCTACAAACCGCGCCACGGCAGCAATCCGCCGCGACCGATCCACGGCCTGTTCTTGATGGGCAGCCTTGGCACGCTGGCTCAAGCCGATCAAAGCGACATGGACGTTTGGGTCTGCCATGCGCCGGACCTCAACGAAAGCGAACTCGCGGAGCTGCGTAAAAAGTGCCAGCTGCTGGAAGTCTGGGCTGCCAGCCAGGGTGCCGAGGCGCATTTCTTCCTGATCGACCCGACGCGCTTCGTGCTTGGTGAGCGCGATAACCAGTTGAGTTCCGAAGACTGCGGCACTACCCAGCACTACCTGCTGCTGGACGAGTTCTACCGCACCGCCATCTGGCTGGCGGGCCGCACACCGATCTGGTGGCTGGTACCGGTCTACGAAGAATCAGCGTACGACCGATACACCCACACGCTCCTGTCCAAACGCTTCATCCGCGCCGACGAAAGCCTGGACCTGGGGCATCTGGCCTACATCCCTCCCGGCGAATTCATCGGCGCCGGGCTCTGGCAGTTGTTCAAGGGCATCGAGTCGCCCTACAAGTCGGCGCTCAAGCTGCTGCTGACCGAGGTCTACGCCAGCGAACACCCGAAGGTTCATTGCCTGAGCCTGCGTTTCAAGCAAGCCGTGTTCGCCAATCAACTGGACCTCGACGAATTGGACCCTTACGTAGTGGTCTACCGCCGTATCGAGGAATACCTTAAGGCCCAGGGCGAACCGGAGCGGCTGGAGTTGGTGCGTCGAGCGCTGTACCTGAAGGTCAATCGCAAACTCACCGGTAACAGCCGCACCCAGAGCTGGCAACGATCATTGCTTGAGCGCTTGGCCCGGGAATGGGGTTGGGATCAGCGACAACTGGCGCTGCTCGATAGCCGCAGCCAGTGGAAAGTGCGCCAGGTCAGCGCTGAACGCCGCGCCTTGGTCAACGAACTGAACCACAGCTATCGCTTCCTGACCCAGTTCGCCCGCACTGAACGCACCGTCAGCCTGATCAACAAACGCGACCTCAACGTGTTAGGTCGACGGCTGTATGCAGCCTTTGAGCGCAAGGCCGACAAGGTCGAGTTCATCAACCCGGGCATCGCCCCGGACCTGGCCGAAGACACGCTGACGCTGGTGCAGGCGCCCAACAAGAAAGAGCCGGGGCAAACCCAATGGGGCTTGTACAACGGCAGCCTGACCGCTCAGGAGTGGGAGCATTTCGCGCCGCTAAAACGCAGCCGCCAACTGCTCGAATTACTCACCTGGTGCCACCGCAATGGCGTGATCGACAGCAGCACGCGGCTCGCCCTGCACCCCGGCACCAGCGACCTGAGCGAGTTCGAACTATTCAACCTGCTCGGCAGCCTGCAACAGAGCATCGCCCTGCCCTTGTCCACCGTCGCAGAGGAGCCTTTGCTGCGCCCCAGCGTACCGAGCGAGGTGTTGATTCTGGTAAACGTCGGCGTCGATCCGCTCAAGCACCATCGCGACCTGAACATCCTGATGACCACCGAGCGCACCGACTCACTGAGCTATGCCGGGGTCCGCGAAAACCTGGTGCTGACGCTGGATCAGGTCACACTCAACAGCTGGAACGAAGTGCTGGTCAGCCGCTTCGACGGCGCCCACGCCCTGCTCGACTGCCTGTGCGCTTACCTCAACAATCTGCCGAGCGGGCCACAGCAGCCCAGGCTACGGGTGCGTTGCTTCTGCCATAACCGTGCGCAGTTCATTGCAAGACGGGTAGAAGAGGTGATCGATGCCGCGCAAAACCTGCTACTGAGCAACCTCAATCACCGCTACCTGATACAGGTCCAACAGCACTATCACGTTCTGGAATTGGTGCCGGGGCAGGTTAATCATGTCGCCATTGCCACGTTGCCTGCGCTGATCGATTACCTGGGGAAGGAGCAGACAGGGTACAGCCCGCTGCACCTGGACCCGATGGCGCTGGAAGACCACGACCTCGCGCTGATCCTGCCGATGGGCCAGCCCGAGTGCATTCAGGTGTTCTACAGAATCTTTGAGGATCAGGCCGATCTGTATGTCCTGGACGAGTTGAATGCGCTGTGGCAGCAACGCTTGCCCTATCACGACGAACACAGTCTGTTGGTGCCACTGCAACGCTTTCTGCAATCGATCCAGTACCGGCGTGATGCCTTGTTGCCAATGGACGCCGCGCAGCCCTTGAGCCTGGACACGTTGTACTACCAACTGCTGCCGTCCGGCCCAGGGCGAGCACGCCGAGTCGAAGCGCGACCGGCGCCGCAAACGCCGGTCAACAAACCGTTCTACGACGTACAGGCAATCATCGGTAAAGCCGCACCGGACAAGGTGCAGGTGACGTTGTATTGCAATCAACGAGAGTTTTCGGAGCTGGAACATGGCGACCAACTGTTCAGCGTGGTCGCACAAGAAATCGTTGAGCAGCGTCGCGAAACCGAACGCTATCGCTGCTATATCACCGACCTGGACCTCTCGGGCCTGCTCGGTGACAGTCAGAGTTCCAGCAATCTGTACCTGCGATACAAGGCCGACCTGGAGCGCTCGTTAAACGAGGCGCTCGAACAGGTCTGAGGGGCGTTATTCCGGGAAGTCGCCGCCATGGGCAGGTTGTGATTCGACTTCCAGCAACGTCAGCTTGAGGGTCTTGCCGCCCGGTGCCGGCCAGTCGATGTGCTGACCGACCTTGAGACCCAGCAGCGCACTGCCGACTGGCGCCAGAATGGAAATCCTGCCTTCGTCAGCGTTGGCATCCTTGGGATAAACCAGCGTCAGGTGGTAGTCCTTGCCACTGCTTTCTTCACGGCAATGCACGCGGGAGTTCATGGTCACGACATCGGCAGGCACTTCGTCGTGACCGACCACGGAATCGGCGCGATCGAGTTCGGTTTGCAGCGCGATAACGCCCGGCAGCGTGTCATCCAGGCTTTCGATCAGGCGTTCCAGACGTTGTACGTCCAGACGAGTAAGGGTGATGGAAGGTGCGGTCATGATTGAGGCAGACTCCTTTCTTCTGCACAGAAAAAGCAAAACCCCGCCAGAAGAAGACGGGGTTTTAACGAGCCTCGATGGGTTGAGGCGTTTCTGGACACTATCACAGCTCAATAAATATACAAGCCAGGGACGACAGACACACCTTGCAGCTGGCGAAGCAGCTGGCGAAGCCTGCGTCGGCCGGTCGTGCATGGTGTCAGATGCAGGTTTTGCGCTTGGCAGCCTGCGCACAAATAACGCGCCGCCGCTCATCATCCGCCGAGCGCCATTCGCGGATGTCTTCGACATGGCGAAAACACCCGAGGCAGACTTTCTGCTCGTCCAGCCGGCACACACCGCTGCACGGCGAGGGCACCGCCGGGCTGACATTGCTGTAGGGCGGTTTAGGCGCGCGGACGGGCACGGGCTGGGTCACGATTTCACAGACCTTCGAAATCCAGTTCGGCGTCAGCTTGCTGCTTGACGATGCGCTCAAGCATCTCGCCCAGTTGCTCATCGCTCTTGTCGCACATCCAGCGCTTGCTCTCTTCGTCGTAGTCGAAGTGGAAGCCGCCAGACACAGCCGCCAACCACAGCTGACGCAGCGGCTCCTGACGACTGAAAATCAACTGGCTGCCGTTTTCGAACTTGACGGTTAGCACACCGGCCGAGCTCTCCAGATCGATATCCAGGTCACACTCGTCGAAAACATCTTCCAGCGTCTGCTGGGTGGCATCGACCAGATCGTGGAAACGGGCTTCGGTCAAACTCATTGCGGCAACCTCAAAAAGTGTCTGTTCACGCTCAAGCGCCGCAAGATACGGGCGAGCCCCGGTGATTGCAAAGGATAACGATCATGGGCCCTTCCTGCAGACCTGGAAACCTGTGGGAGCGAGCCTGCTCGCGATGAGGCCATCATATTCAAGATCTTTGTAGACTGACACTCCGCCATCGCGAGCAGGCTCGCTCCCACAGGGGTTGCAGTATTCCGCCCGAGGCTGATCAGCAAAGAGCCAAGCCCCGCCGGACGGGTGCTCCATCGCATAGGCAAGCTGTCGGGTGGCCGGTATACTCCGGCGCAATTAATGCATTTTCAAGGATTTCGCCATGAAGCGCCTGATCTCGTCCTTTGCTGCGCTCGCTTCGCTCGTCGCTTTTGCCTGCTTGTTATCGGCCTGCGGTCAAAAAGGCCCGCTGTACCTGCCTGATGAAGACATGGATCCTGTCGAGCAGGCCAAGTCGTCGCAGCAGCAGCCTGCATCCAAAGCACACAAGCACGACGTCTACCAATAAGGGAACGCCATGGACGCTTTTAATTACCGTGGCGGGGAGCTGTTCGCCGAAGGTGTGGCCTTGTCTGCCATTGCCGAACGTTTCGGCACACCGACCTACGTCTACTCCCGCGCGCACATCGAAGCTCAGTACCTGGCTTACGCCGATGCGCTGGCCGGCATGCCGCATCTGGTTTGCTTTGCGGTCAAGGCCAACTCCAACCTGGGTGTGCTGAATGTCCTGGCGCGTTTGGGCGCTGGTTTTGACATCGTCTCCCGTGGCGAGCTGGAACGTGTTCTGGCCGCTGGCGGCAGCGCCGACAAGATCGTGTTCTCCGGTGTCGGCAAGACCCGTGACGACATGCGTCGCGCCCTGGAAGTCGGCGTGCACTGCTTCAACGTCGAATCCACCGATGAGCTGGAACGCCTGCAAGTGGTTGCCGCCGAGCTGGGTGTTCGCGCGCCGATCTCGCTGCGTGTGAACCCGGACGTTGATGCCGGCACGCACCCGTACATTTCCACCGGTCTCAAAGAGAACAAGTTCGGCATCGCCATTGCTGACGCGGAAGACGTATACGTCCGTGCCGCGCAGCTGCCAAACCTGGAAATCCTCGGCGTCGATTGCCACATCGGTTCGCAACTGACCACCCTGCCGCCGTTCATCGATGCCCTCGACCGCCTGCTGGGCCTGGTCGACCGCCTCGGCGATTGCGGCATCTACCTGCGCCACATCGATCTCGGTGGTGGTTTGGGTGTGCGCTACCGCGATGAAGAGCCGCCACTGGCTGGCGACTACATCAAGGCTGTGCGCGAGCGTCTCGACGGTCGTGACCTGGCGCTGGTGTTCGAACCGGGTCGCTTCATCGTGGCCAACGCCGGCGTGTTGCTGACGCAGGTCGAGTACCTCAAGCACACCGAACACAAAGACTTCGCCATCGTCGATGCGGCCATGAACGACTTGATCCGCCCGGCGCTGTATCAGGCCTGGATGGACGTCACCGCTGTGCGCCCTCGAGATACGGCGGCTCGTGCCTACGACATCGTCGGCCCGATCTGTGAAACCGGTGACTTCCTGGCCAAGGACCGTCAGCTGGCCCTGGAAGAAGGCGACCTGCTGGCCGTGCATTCGGCTGGCGCTTATGGGTTTGTCATGAGTTCCAACTACAACACCCGCGGCCGCGCCGCTGAAGTGTTGGTGGACGGTGATCAGGCAGTTGAAGTGCGTCGCCGTGAGACGGTAGCCGAGTTGTTTGCTGGCGAAAGCCTGCTGCCGGAGTAACCCCATGCTGCTGCGTTTTACCAAGATGCACGGCTTGGGCAATGACTTCATGGTCCTCGACCTGGTCAGCCAGCACGCGCATATTCTGCCCAAGCACGCCAAGCAATGGGGCGACCGGCACACCGGTATCGGTTTCGATCAGTTGCTGATCGTCGAAGCGCCGAGCAACCCGGACGTGGATTTCCGTTATCGGATCTTCAACTCCGACGGCTCCGAAGTGGAACAGTGCGGCAACGGTGCGCGCTGTTTCGCCCGCTTCGTGCTCGACAAGCGCCTGACCGCAAAACGGCAGATTCGCGTCGAAACCAAAAGCGGCATCATCGAGCTCGATGTGCGTAGCGATGGCCAGATCAGTGTCAACATGGGTGCGCCGCGCCTGGTGCCGGCCGACATTCCGTTTGTGGCCCCGGAACAGGCCCTGAGCTATCCGGTTGACGTCGATGGCACGTCGGTCGAACTGGCTGCTGTGTCCATGGGCAACCCCCATGCCGTGCTGCGGGTCAGCGACATCAACAATGCACCGGTGCATGAACTGGGTCCGAAAATCGAACACCACCCGCGCTTCCCGGCGCGGGTCAATGTCGGTTTTCTTCAGGTCATCGACCGCAGTCGTGCGCAGTTGCGCGTCTGGGAACGTGGTGCCGGGGAAACCCAGGCCTGCGGAACCGGCGCCTGCGCAGCCGCAGTGGCCGCGATCAGCCAGGGGTGGATGGATTCGCCGCTATTGATCGACCTGCCTGGCGGGCGCTTGTCCATTGAGTGGGCAGGCCCTGGCCAACCGGTCATGATGACTGGCCCGGCAGTACGCGTATATGAAGGACAAGTGCGTCTTTGAGTGAGCGAAATCCATGACCGATAAGCCCCAGGCTCCCGCCCTGCACACCGACGAAGCCCCTAGCGAAAGCCTTGAGGCGGCGGCGATTGCCGCGTACCTGGAGGCTCATCCGGATTTCTTCGTCGAACACGAAGAACTGCTCCCGGCCATGCGCATTCCGCACCGGCGCGGTGACACCGTGTCCTTGGTCGAACGCCAGATGACCATCCTGCGCGACCGCAATATCGAGCTGCGTCATCGTCTCTCGCACTTGATGGACGTGGCCCGCGACAACGACCGCCTCTTCGATAAAACCCGCCGCCTGATTCTCGCGCTGATGGACGCCACCAGCCTGGAAGATGTAGTGATCAGTGTCGAAGACAGCTTGCGCCAGGACTTCCAGGTGCCCTTTGTCAGTCTGATCCTGCTGGGTGACAACCCGATGCCGGTGGGCCGCTGGGTCACTCACGCCGAGGCGCAAACGGCCATCGGCGGCTTGCTGACGGAAGACAAAAGCGTCAGCGGCAGCCTGCGTGAACACGAACTGGATTTCCTGTTCGGCGAAGAACAGCGCAAGCAGATCGGCTCCACCGCTGTCGTCGCGATCAGTCACCAAGGCATTCACGGCATCCTTGCCATCGCCAGCCGTGATCCGCAGCACTACAAAAGCTCGGTCGGCACTCTGTTCCTGAGCTACATCGCCGAGGTCATGGGCCGCGTGCTGCCACGGGTCAACAGCTCCCTGCGCTCGGTACGCTGACCATGGAACGGCAACTGGACGCTTACTGCGAACACCTGCGCAGTGAGCGACAGGTGTCGCCTCACACGCTGTACGCCTACCGCCGCGATCTCGACAAAGTGCTGGGCTGGTGCGTCAAACAGAACATCGACAGCTGGGCCGCACTGGATATCCAGCGCCTGCGCAGCCTGATCGCCCGCCTGCATTCCCAAGGTCAATCGTCCCGCAGCCTGGCGCGGTTGCTATCGGCGGTGCGCGGGCTTTATCACTATCTGAATCGCGAAGGTCTTTGCGACCACGACCCGGCCAATGGCCTGGCGCCACCCAAGGGTGAGCGCCGCCTGCCGAAAACCCTCGACACCGACCGTGCGCTGCAACTGCTGGAAGGGGCGGTGGAAGATGATTTCCTGGCGCGGCGTGATCAGGCGATTCTGGAGCTGTTCTATTCATCGGGATTGCGTCTTTCGGAGCTGACCGGGCTCAATCTGGATCAACTGGACCTGGCCGACGGCATGGTTCAAGTTCTGGGCAAGGGCAGCAAGACCCGTCTGCTGCCGGTCGGTAAAAAAGCACGCGAAGCGCTGGAACTCTGGTTGCCGCTACGGGCCATGACCAACCCGGCGGACGACGCCGTGTTTGTCAGCCAGCAAGGCCGGCGCCTCGGCCCACGGGCCATTCAGGTTCGCGTCAAGGCTGCGGGAGAGCGTGAGCTGGGGCAAAACCTGCACCCGCATATGCTTCGGCATTCCTTTGCCAGCCATTTACTGGAATCTTCGCAAGACTTGCGCGCGGTGCAGGAACTGCTCGGCCACTCAGACATCAAGACCACCCAGATCTACACCCACCTGGACTTCCAGCACCTGGCCACGGTTTACGACAGCGCTCATCCACGGGCCAAACGCATTAAGGGCGATGACTCATGACCATCCAATTGATCACCTTCGACCTCGACGACACCCTGTGGGACACCGCCCCGGTGATCCTCAGCGCCGAAGCCGTCCTGCGTGAATGGCTGACCGAGCACGCGCCGAACCTTGGGGGCGTGCCGGTAGAACATTTGTGGACCATTCGGGAGCGAATCCTGAGCAGCGAACCGGGGCTCAAACATCGCATCAGCGCATTGCGCCGTCGGGTGCTGTTCCATGCGCTGGAAGAGGCGGGCTACGACCATAACCAGGCAAACGATCTCGCCGACAAAAGCTTTGAAGTGTTTTTGCATGCGCGGCATCAGATCGAAGTATTCCCTGAAGTCGAGCCGACCCTGATAACACTGGCCAAGCACTACGCCTTGGGCGTGGTCACCAACGGCAATGCCGACGTGCGCCGGTTAGGGCTGGCGGATTACTTCAAGTTTGCCCTGTGCGCCGAAGATATCGGCATCGCCAAACCTGATGCGCGCCTGTTTCATGAGGCGTTGCAACGGGGTGGGGCGACGCCCGAGACGGCCGTGCATATTGGCGATCATCCGGGTGACGACATTGCCGGGGCGCAGCAAGCAGGGTTGCGGGCGGTCTGGTTTAACCCGCAAGGCAAGGTGTGGGAAGCTGATCGCCTGCCTGACGCGGAGATTCGTAGCCTGACCGAATTGCCGGCATTGTTGGCCCTCTGGAATTCCCAACACTGACATTGAATTCACACCCCCCTGTGGGAGCGGTGAAAGTCAGATTTTTGTACCACCCATGAAAAAGCCCGCGGCGACGGCGGGCTTTTTCAGAAAGCAAGGGCAGTCGCTTAGATAGGCCGGCTGCCGTACTTGTTATCAGGCTTCTTGGGAGGATCGGCGACCACGTTGGCCTCCACTTCCTGCACCTTGCCGCCCTTGGCCAAAAACTCTTCCATGGCCCGCGCGAGTGCATCGCGTTCCTTGTTCTTGGCTTCAACGCTCGGCAGTTCGTCGACCGATACCGCTGCCTTGGCTTTGCCCTTGGCGGTCGGAACGGGCGCTTCACCGCCATCGTCTTCAGCGACGTCTTCGGCCGCTGCTTCCAGACCTTCTTCGGTTTCGTCGTCGTCGCCTACTTCGAGGTCGTCGTTTTCCAGATCATCGTCGCTCATGTTCTACCTCATGACTTGCGAAAAGCAGATTAGTTATAGCCCAGCTTCACCGTCTGTCGACAGTCGCCGGAAAAAATTCAATAACCGCTGGTGACCAGCGGTTCATGCCTCTTCACCGTGTACGGTGGCGAGGACTTTACGGGCACCGCCAAAATCACGGTGCTCGCCCAGATAAACACCTTGCCAGGTCCCCAGCGCCAGTCGGCCTGCCGAGATCGGCAAACTGAGCTGACAGCCAAGCACGCTGGCCTTGAAGTGCGCCGGGAGGTCGTCCAGGCCTTCGTCGTTATGCTCATAGCCGTCTGTTCCTTGTGGGACCAGACGATTGAAAAACCGTTCGAAGTCACGACGTACCGCCGGATCGGCGTTCTCGTTGATGGTCAACGACGCCGAGGTATGCTGCAGCCACAGATGCAACAGACCAACCCGACACGCCTTGAGTTCAGGCAGGCCGGCGAGTAACTCGTCCGTTACCAGATGAAAGCCCCGGGGCCTTGCCCGCAGGGTAATCAGAGTCTGTTGCCACATACAGTTCTCCGCACGTTCGGGGCGCATTCTAGCGCGCTCTGGGAAAAAACAAAGGCCCTAATATTCCTTCAATCAAGTAAGCCATCGGCCGCAGAAAAACGCCCGTCGTAAACGCCCCTGAACGTGTACGAAAAAACCTTTCAGCAGTTCCTTCACTGACAAACGCCAGACAAAAAAATGCCCGGCAAGCCGGGCAAATTTTTGTGCGCGTCTTACACGTTGTAGCCGCGTTCGTTATGAAGTGCCAGGTCGATGCCGACCGCCTCTTCTTCTTCCGAGATCCGCAGGCCCATGACGGCGTCCAGGACCTTGAGAATGACGTAGGTGGCGATCGCGGTGTAGATCACCGTGAAGCCCACGCCTTTGCACTGGATCCAGACCTGTGCGGCAATGTCGGTGACGGTGCCGAAACCACCCATGGACGGTGCAGCGAACACACCCGTCAGGATCGCGCCGAGGATACCGCCGATACCGTGCACGCCGAAAGCGTCCAGGGAATCGTCATAACCGAGTTTGCGTTTGAGGGTCGTGGCGCAGAAGAAGCACACCACGCCGGCTGCCAGGCCAATGACCAGCGCGCCCATCGGGCCCACGGTGCCAGCCGCTGGCGTGACGGCTACCAGACCGGCAACAACACCTGAGGCGATGCCCAGTGCACTTGGTTTGCCATGAGTGACCCACTCGGCGAGCATCCAGCCCAGTGCAGCAGCGGCTGTTGCGATCTGGGTCACCAGCATTGCCATACCGGCCGTGCCGTTGGCCGCCGCAGCGGAACCGGCGTTGAAGCCGAACCAGCCGACCCACAACATCGCGGCGCCCATCAGGGTGTAACCGAGGTTGTGCGGAGCCATCGGGGTGGTCGGGAAGCCTTTGCGCTTGCCCAGTACCAGGCAGGCAATCAGGCCGGCCACACCGGCGTTGATGTGCACCACGGTGCCGCCGGCGAAGTCGAGCACGCCCCAGTCCCACATCAGGCCGCCGTTACCGGACCAGACCATGTGCGCAATCGGTGCGTAAACCAGAGTGAACCACACGCCCATGAAGACCAGCATGGCAGAGAACTTCATCCGCTCGGCGAAGGCACCGACGATCAGCGCTGGGGTGATGATGGCGAAGGTCATCTGGAAGGTGATGAACACCGCCTCAGGGAACAGCGCCGCAGGACCGGTCAGGCTCGATGGCGTGACACCGGCGAGGAATGCCTTGCCCATGCCGCCGACGAAGGAGTTGAAGTTGACGACGCCCTGCTCCATGCCAGTCGTGTCGAACGCGATGCTGTAGCCATAAATGACCCACAGGACGCTGATCAGACCGGTAATGGCGAAGCACTGCATCATCACGGAAAGAATGTTTTTGGACCGAACCATGCCGCCGTAGAACAGCGCGAGGCCAGGAATGGTCATGAACAGCACGAGGGCTGTCGAGGTCATCATCCAGGCGGTATCGCCGGAGTTCAGGACTGGGGCTGCCACTTCGTCTGCCGCCAAAGCCAGGCCGGGCATTACGAGGGACAACAGGGCTCCTAGCCCTGCGAATTTACGCAGAGTCATATTGTTTTCTCCTGGGGCGTTGGGTTTGTGGCGGCTTAGATTGCGTCGGTATCGGTTTCGCCGGTACGGATGCGAATCGCCTGTTCCAGATTGACCACGAAGATCTTGCCGTCACCGATCTTGCCGGTGTTGGCCGCCTTGGTTATCGCCTCGATAACCCGATCCAGATCCTTGTCGTCAATGGCGACATCGATCTTCACCTTTGGCAGAAAATCGACCACGTATTCCGCGCCGCGATACAGCTCGGTGTGACCCTTCTGCCGACCGAAGCCTTTGACTTCAGTAACGGTAATGCCCTGCACGCCGATCTCGGACAACGACTCGCGCACGTCGTCCAGTTTGAACGGCTTGATGATGGCAGTGACTAGCTTCATGAAAACTCTCTCCCGAATTGGTGGACTTGCCCCAGGAAAACAAACCCGTCTCAAGTCTAAGCGCAGTGCCTGGCTTTGTAACGCATCGTCGGCCTTGAATGCCCGTCCGATTCCAGCTAACCACTCCGTACGAAACACTTCCCCCCCGTTTCGCCTGGCGCACTGCATTCGACACAGCGACTGCATCAGTGCATGGGTTGATTGTCACTAAGCAGAAAGCTTGCCATCTCGACAAAACCTACTGAATTCAACCCCTTGGCCAATACCGCAGTCCGCCACCCTGATTTACCCGAGAACTAACGCACAACAACAGTGCGCCGCCGTCCGTCCGCATGCGCGAAAAACGTGCGCCACCTGGCTACCGGAATTGACTATAGACACTGCGTGATACACTGCCCGCCAATGTTTCCAGGACCTTTCCCATGCTCGCGCCCAAAGACTTCCTAGACGCCCTGACGGGCACCGCCTCCCGCCTCTTCAGCGGCGATACCCCGCTGCCGAAAAGCGAAATCGAAAGCCAGTTCAAGGCATTGCTGCAGAGCGGCTTCAGCAAGCTCGACCTGGTGAGCCGGGAAGAGTTTGATAGCCAGATGGTTGTGCTGGCTCGCACCCGCGCACGGTTGGAGAGTCTTGAGGCGAAGGTGGCGGAGCTGGAAGCGAAGCTGAATCCGCCTGCCGAGTAACACCGCGATTCCACAGTGAAGTCCAATCCACTGTGGGAACCCAATCTACTGTGGGAGCGAGCCTGCTCGCGATAAGGTCGGAACGACCTTCAGATTTACCTGTAGGAGTTGCCGAGGGCTGCGAGCTTTTGATCTTCAGCCCGCAACAGTCCCGGCAACGTCCTACAAGAAAACCACCGCCGTCCGATTGCGCCGCAATGCCTCCGGTTTCTATGCTCACCCAGCTGAATAATCAGCTCTGGGTTTGGCGACCCGGAAGACCCCGACGCAACGCGACCACATTCGACCGAGGATTTTATTCCCACCTCGAATTATGGCGGCTGTGCGTGGGAGACCTTCGGGTCTGCCGGTTCTCGGGTGTCACCGGTTCGCCAACCCGCGCATGGCTGCCACCCTTTTCGTTTGGCGACGATCAGAGGCAGTTTTCTTCATTTGATCCCGAGAACTGCTTGATGGACGAAAACTATCTGATTCCTCACATCTTCACCCGCCACAAACTCCACCTCCACGCCCTCCTCCTCGAAAACCAGCCCTGGTTCAGTGCCCGCGACCTCGGCCGACTGCTTCGCCTTTACCTGGACGAACGCGCCGTCCGAAAACTCGACCCCGATCAACATCAAGTCGCGCGAGTCGTCATCCACGGCACCATCGAAAACACCCTGCTAATCAGCGAATCCGGCGTCTACGCCCTGCTGGTCTACCACTACTGCCCCGAATACCGAACCCTGCGCGAATGGCTGACCCACGACGTGGTCCCCACCCTCAGGGATGCACAGCAACCGACCACAAACGAACGCCCGATCCTGAGCCTTTTGAACTGGCCTGAGATGTCATTGAGTTTGCTGCACTGGAATAACCAGCCGTGGGTTCGGTTGCAGGATATTCCGCAGATGCTGCCTGGCCTGGAACGACCAAAACGTGCGGTTAACGAGTCGTGGTGGAAGCGTGCTTCGCGAGTACTCCAATCGTATTGAGCACCCGACGTTCAACCACGACCGGCTTCGGCGATCCGCGCATCGTAGGTCGATTGCAGACTTAGCCAGAAGTCGGGGGTGGTGTTCAGAAGGATAGAAAGTTTGTTGGCTAGATCAGGGCTGACACCTACGTTCTGCGCCATCAGCTCACGCACCTCAACCTCGGACATACACAACCGGACCTGAAGATCAGCCACCGCAGTACCTAACGGTTCAAGAAACTCCTTTTCAAGGATTTCGCCGGGATGAATCGGCCGCATACCATTAGCGTTCATTTCTCCTCCAGAGCACTTAATTTGCGGTGAGCATAAGCAGCTCCTTTTCACACACAAGAGCGCCAGCGCTCTTTCGCCGAGGTCCTTCAACGATCTCGGCACGGTCTTACAAAAATCTGCTTCAGCAGCGGGTTGCACCCAATACCTGCCCCGACGCAACATTGGTAGCAGCTGGCGCAGCCTGCGTTCGGCTGCGCAGCAGTCGTAAACTCGAAACACACGGTGGATCAGACAGACTTTGCCCGTTGAATGCACGCCTGCTGCGCAGCCGAACGCAGGCTGCGCCAGCTGCTACAGATCGTGCGCCCCAGCAACATCCTGCGAATATTTCCCTCTTCTTCAGCCACGCTCAATCAAGACGCCCCGTCTACCCTTACAAAAACCGCAGGAAGCGGCCCCCGTAAAGCTCAAGGAACGACCATGTCCCTCTCCATCGTCCACAGCCGCGCCCAGATTGGCGTGGATGCGCCCGCCGTCACCGTCGAAGTCCACCTGGCCAACGGTTTGCCATCGCTGACAATGGTCGGTTTGCCCGAAGCGGCGGTGAAGGAAAGCAAGGACCGGGTTCGAAGCGCGATCATCAACTCCGGCCTGCAATTCCCTGCGCGGCGTATCACGCTGAATCTAGCCCCGGCGGATTTACCAAAAGACGGCGGACGATTTGATCTGGCGATTGCCTTGGGGATTCTGTCAGCCAGTGTGCAGGTGCCGTCGTTGACGCTGGATGATGTGGAATGCCTGGGGGAGCTGGCGCTGTCGGGTGCCGTGCGGGCGGTGCGCGGGGTGTTGCCAGCGGCGCTGGCCGCGCGAAAGGCCGGACGGTCGCTAATGGTGCCGCGGGCCAATGCTGAAGAAGCATGCCTTGCCTCAGGGCTTAAGGTGATCGCGGTGGATCATTTGCTGGAAGCGGTCGCGCACTTTAATGGGCACACACCGGTCGAGCCTTACGTTTCCAACGGTTTGCTTTACGCCAGCAAACCCTATCCTGACTTGAATGAAGTGCAGGGCCAACTCTCGGCCAAGCGCGCTTTGCTGATTGCGGCGGCGGGGGCCCATAACCTTCTGTTCAGCGGACCACCGGGGACGGGGAAAACGCTGTTGGCGAGTCGTTTACCGGGGCTGCTTCCTCCTTTGGCCGAAAATGAAGCACTGGAAGTCGCAGCCATTCAATCCGTTACCAGCTGCGTCCCCTTGAGCCACTGGCCACAACGCCCGTTCCGCCAACCCCACCACTCCGCTTCCGGACCGGCACTGGTGGGCGGCGGCTCGAAACCGCAACCCGGCGAAATAACCCTCGCCCATCATGGCGTTTTATTCCTCGATGAACTCCCGGAATTTGATCGCAAGGTGTTGGAGGTTTTGAGGGAGCCGCTGGAATCCGGCCACATCGTGATTTCCCGCGCCAAAGATCGAGTGAGGTTTCCGGCCCGCTTTCAATTAGTAGCCGCAATGAACCCGTGCCCCTGTGGATATCTTGGCGAACCCAGCGGCAAATGCAGTTGCACTCCGGACATGGTCCAGCGTTACCGCAACAAACTGTCGGGGCCGTTGCTGGACCGAATCGACCTGCACCTGACCGTCGCCCGGGAAGCCACGGCGTTGAACCCCGCGCTGAAACCCGGTGAAGACACCGCCACCGCCGCAGTACTGGTTGCCGACGCACGCGAGCGACAACAAAAACGCCAAGGCTGCGCGAACGCCTTCCTTGATCTGCCGGGCCTGCGCGAACACTGCAAGTTATCCACAATCGACGAAACCTGGCTGGAAACGGCGTGTGAGCGATTGACCTTATCGCTGCGAGCGGCCCATCGACTGCTCAAAGTGGCGCGCACCTTGGCGGACCTGGAACAAGTCGACGGTATTACTCGCGAGCACTTGGCCGAAGCGCTTCAATACCGGCCAACCTCAAACTAGCAAAGATTATTCTTTGCTGAGGTCCACCAACGGCGCCTCCCTCACCTCAGTCTCCCGCCCACCCTGTATATCGCTCACCGTCTTCAACGCCTTATCCACAGCCCCCTTATCCGCCAACAAGCTATACCTGATCTGAAACTGCCTCTGCTCTTTAGCCCCAATCATCGGCACCAAACCGATCGGCCGCTGATACCGACGGTTGTAAGAAAAACTCGTCCCCGGCTCCAGCCCGGTCACATACCCCTGCCCTTGTGTATCAGTGTTCTTCCACAACGAAAAAACCGGCAACTGCTGAGTATTAAACCCAACCGACACCCCAAGGCTGCCTGCCTTGTTATGCAGCACGGTCAACGTGTCACCTTTGGCATCGCCATAAGGCACAACGTTGTAAACCGTTTCGTCATAGTCCTTGGTCGGCGCGCGATAGGTTTGCCAATCCGCCAGATCCCCTTTGGCCTTGTCGTTGAACGGCGACACCTGCTTCACCGGCGCAGCAAATCGGGCGCCCTGCTCAAGGAACGGCGTACTGAAGTTACTGTGGTAAAGCGCTTGGTATTCCTTCGGATAATCACCGTTGTTGGTCAGGGTGTCATTGAGGGTAAACGCTACGCTACCGGGCTCGGTGACCAGTTCGGTCATCACCGAGAAATCGACTTTCTTGAACGCCTGCTCTTTGAGTTCGCCGCGCAGGCTGATCGCGTAAGGCGGTTTTTCATCGATATGCAGGGTAACTTTGCTGGCCGGGATGTTGGCGGCGCGGCCATGCAGGGTCAGCAGTTCGCCGTTGTCCATGCCAGGATGACCGACCCATTCGTAGCCGCAGCGAGTGACGAGCTCGTTGAAGCCTTCCAGCCAGCCCAGGCCGCCACGACCGTTGAGCTCGATGAAGGACGGATTGACCACGTCCTTGACCGGCGAATCCCAGCCCATGCGCACATGACCGACCGACGCCTGCAGGACGTTCATACCACGAGTCGGCACTACCGAGAGTTTCATCGTGCCGTTATCGATGTCGACGATGCTGACGCCCTCTTGCCGACCGCCGTGCAAGGTACGAAGGCTCACTGAGAAGGGTTGGTCAGTCTTCACACCCAGTTGCTGGCTAGTGATCTGCCAGTTTTGTGCGGCTTTGTCGCTGTCGAGCAGGACGTAATCCCAGGCCATGGCGTGGGAGGCGGACAACGCGCCAAGGGCGACGACGAGTTTGAGTGGGGTCATGGGGAAAGCCTTTCTTGGAGTTGTGCATTTTTATAGCGCTGATGAAACGATTCAGCAAGCTTAAAAAACGTACTCCCGAGCGAACCCAACCCAATTAAATT
The DNA here is from genome assembly GCF_000282215.1 of Pseudomonas sp. GM21. GTDB lineage: Bacteria > Pseudomonadota > Gammaproteobacteria > Pseudomonadales > Pseudomonadaceae > Aquipseudomonas. The sequence continues at coordinate 15,195 of NZ_AKJS01000005.1, read as the reverse complement.
TGACCTCATGCAACCTCCGCACGCTTACGTTAGTCTCATGAGGTTTAAACCTCCGGCAGATTGACGGCGATATCATGATGACATTAAGGTCGCCCGCTAACTGCAGGAGCAGGTACAGACAGTTTTGTCTGTCATTTTTGCGCAACGGATCGTATGGAGTTTGAATGCGCGGGGCACTATTACGCAGCGGTAAGAGCGGGTCATTCACTGCCCTCGGCGAAACAGGTCAACCGGTCTACCGGGCAGCCCTTCAATTGCGCGAAGCCATTCGCCGCAAGAACCCCGATTTGGTCGATCATCTGGCCATCCCTCAAAGCGATGAACTCGGCAACCAGATCGATTGGTACAGCGCCCTCGACGGCGATGTGATCCCGTGGAGCAGCGCGACCGAAGAAGAACGCGCCCCTGCCCGCCGCCAACTTGAAGCCCTCAAGACCGCGCTGGAGGAATTGAGCCAGCGTTTCCTGAGCACTGAATCCGGCGAACAGCAGCAAGGCGACAAAGCCGTGTTCGGCAAGTTGCTCAAGCGCGTGATTCATATCCCTGACGAAAACTTCGTTTACCTGGTGCAAGGCAAACCGGTGCTGACCTTTTGGGGTTTCGAGCACGCCGGTACCGACCTCAATCGCGATCCCCTGCACTGCCTCTATCAGACGCCGGCCCCCGTGGTCGAAGCGCCTGTTGTTGCGCCCGTCGCACCGGTGGTTGCCCGTCCGTGGTGGCGGCGCTGGTGGTGGCTGTTGCTGCTGCCGCTCCTGCTGTTGCTTTTGTGGCTATTGCTCGGCCTGCGCGGTTGCGTCCCGCTTCCGTTGGTGGCGGTAGACCTGTTGCCCAAGGGCGTCGTGCCGGTGGAAAAACAGCTGGAAGAGCCACCACTGACTGGCAATGTCAGGACGTTGAATGGCGTGCCGGTGACAGGCACCGTTATCGGCTCCACCACAGGAACCGGCACCGCCGTGACCGGAACACAGGGTTTGGAAACGCCCGGCGTCGAGGGTAACGAGGCTGACGCGGCACCCGCCGACGTGTCCAAGGACCCTTCCACAACCCCTTCCACAGACCCAGCCAAAGACCCGGCTGCCGAATCCCCAACCGCGCCACCCGAAAACAAAACCGCGCCGCCGGATGTCACATCGCCCGAGGCCGAAAAATCCGCCGCCGCAAAAGCCGGCCCTCCCCTGAGCATTCCGCCAGACGCCGCCGACGGTGCCGCCAAGTTTCTCGACGGACAGTACAACGCAGGCGCCGGGATACAGGACCGCCGGACCGGCAAACCGCTGCGTCTGGAGTACCAGCTCAAGGACGGTAAGGGCCAAGTCACCGTACACCAGGCCGACGGTTCGAAATGCAGCGGGCCGGTAAGCGCTACCATGAAGGGTGGGAGCCTGGCCATCGACAGCCAGGGCCAGGCCGTGTGCGGCGATGGCAGCACTTACGAGATGCCCAAGGTCAACTGCCGCCCAGGGGCGACCACGGTCGCGGACTGCACCGGCGGTTACGGAACAGAACAATTCCCCATGTCCATGCGGCAAGCGGCCGAAAAAACGGAATAACCCGACATGTTGCCTGAAGTCACTCAATTCGAAGACACCGTCACGCTGGTCAGCGACACCGGCATCCAGTTCATGGATTTCGCGCTGCGCCTGGATCCCCGCAAGGAACCGGCGGGCGAGTTTGCACCGATGATCAGTGGGCTGATCTGCCGCCTGGCGTACAACCAAGAGAAAGACTTCTTTTTCTACGAGCCCGAACCGGAAAAGGTCGAAAAAGCCAAACCTGCGTTCAGCGTCGACATGAAAAGCAGTCTCGATTTGCTCGACGGCATCTGGCTGCCGACCCCGTTTTTCCGCTTCATGCCGCCCCATCGCTTCGATGAGGGCCCTACGAACTGGTCGCGCATGCGTCTGGTGAAACTGGCGACACCCGACATCGACGGTAACACCCACCGCCTGACGATGGCGTTCGACAGCCGTGTGATGCCCAAGCGTGACGGCACGGCTTACCTGGCGCCAAACGAAGAAGACATCAGTTCCGGCGTGTCTTTCAAACTGGCGACCAAGGCCAGCGAAACCCGCTGGTTCCTGGCGCAGCCGTGGGTCAACGAGTGGCTGCTGGAAGTGTTCAACGAGGGCAATGCCCACCGTTCGCGCGCAGAGCTGGACACCGATATCCGCGCCAGCTATCACCTGGCGCACTACCTCAACTTGCTCAGCCTGCTGAGTACGCCGTCAGCCGCCCAGCAGTCGACGGCCCGGGCGAAAGTTGAAATCCCCGAACTCAAAGTGGTCGCCAACGACAGCAATGGCCTGGTCAAACCGATTCCGGTGGACCTGGTGCTGGACGTCGGCAACTCGCGCACCTGCGGCATCCTGATCGAAAACCACGGCCAAGCCGGCTCCGGGCTGAAGCAGAACTACGTGCTGGAACTGCGCGACCTGATCACCCCCGAACACACCTACAACCTGCCGTTCGAAAGCCGCGTGGAGTTCGCCCAGGCGTACTTCGGCAAGGACCACTGCTCGGTCAAGAGCGGCCGGCACGATGCGTTCCAATGGGCGACGATTGCCCGTGTCGGCAATGAGGCCAGCCGTCTGGCCAGCCGTCGTCGCGGCACCGAAGGTTCCACTGGCCTGTCCAGCCCGAAACGCTATCTGTGGGACGAAAACGCCTATGGCCACGGCTGGCGCTTCAACTGCTCGTACATCAAGACCGACAACGAGCCGTACGCCACCGCCGCGCCGTTCTCGCACCTGATCAACGAAACCGGCGAGGCGCTGTACAGCCTCGAAGAAGACGATCGTCTGCCAGTGTTCATGCCGCGTTATTCACGCAGCTCGCTGATGACCTTCATGCTCGCCGAAGTACTGGCCCAGGCGCTGTCGCAAATCAACAGCCCGGCCCAGCGCTCGCGCCAGGGTCATACCCGCGTGCCGCGCCAGCTCAACAGCATCACCCTGACCGTGCCGCCGGGCATGCCGCAGGCCGAGCGCAGCATCCTCAACGAACGCATGCTGCAAGCCATCGGCCTGGTGTGGAAAAGCCTCGGCTGGCATGCCGGCGAGGAAGATCCACATCAGGATCAGGCCGTCAGCCCGCGCACGCCGATTCCGAGTATCCGCGTGGAATGGGACGAAGCGTCCTGCGGCCAGTTGGTGTACCTGTACACCGAGGTCAACGAGAATTTCGCCGGTCACCCGGAAGAGTTTTTCGACACCATCGCCCGGCCGGACAAGACCGACCGCCAACGCATCACCCTCGCGACCATCGACATCGGCGGCGGCACCACCGACCTGGTGATCACCGACTATCGCCTCGACCGCGCGGGCAATACCGGCAGCGGCAGCAACGTGCACATCGTGCCCGAGCAGCGCTTTCGCGATGGTTTCAAAGTGGCCGGCGACGACATCCTGCTGGACGTGATTCAGGACTTCATCCTGCCGAGTTTCGAAAAAGCCTTGCAGAACGCCGGTGTCAGAGCTGCGGATTCGCTGATGTCACGGCTGTGTGGCGATGAATCGGTCAGCGCCCAGGACATGATCCTGCGCCAGCAATTGAACCTGCAGGTGTTCGCACCGCTGGGCCTGGCGCTGCTCAAGGCGTACGAGCATTACGATCCGCAGGTCCCGCAAGAAGTCACACCGCAAAGTTATCGACAACTACTCGGTGACAACGCGATCAGCAAAACCGTGCTCGACTACGTCAACGCCGCCGTGCGCCGCGATGTCGGCGGTCAGAGTGCTTTCGACCTGTATGCCGCGCCGATCAGCTTCGACCTGCAAAAGCTCCACGCCGCGTTCCTCAACGATCAGATCAACATCACCAAGATCCTGGGTGCGCTGTGTGAAGTGGTCGCGCATTACCCGTGTGATGTCTTGTTGCTGACCGGCCGTCCTTCGCGCCTGCCCGGCATCCAGGCGTTCATTCGCAAGGTATTGCCGCTGCCACCGGGGCGCATTCTGGCGCTGCAAAACTACCGCACCGGAGGCTGGTACCCGTTCCACAAGAACGGCCGGATCGACGACCCGAAAAGCACCGCCTCGGTCGGCGCCATGCTCTGCCTGTTGTGCGCCAACCACAGCGTGCCGAACTTCTACTTCCGTGCGTCGGCGCTCAAGCCGTATTCGACGGTCAAGCACATCGGCGTCATCGACCTGAACAACGTGATCAAGGATGCGGACGTGCTGTACCGCGACATCCAGTCCGAGGACTACAAAATCAAGCTGCCGGAAATCGGCGTTGGCGATGCCGCCGACACGCCGCAACTGGAAATGCGCGGCGATCTGCGCCTCGGTTTCCGCCAGTTGGCCACCGACCGCTGGGCCGCCTCGCCGTTGTACACCTTGCGGTTCACCAAGGCCGGTCGGGAGAAGTTTTCCCGGGCAATCGGTGAAAACGGCAGCGCGCCGCTGCTCAAGGTGCGGTTCGAGGTCAAGCCGGCGGACAAATACACGCGCAAGCAGGATCTGGTGAGCGACCGCCTATCGGTTCGCGACATCGAATCCAACAGCAACAACGTCAACTTCAACCCGCGCAGCGACCTCGAGCTGGAACTCAACACCATGCTCGACGCCGGCCTGAGCGAGACCAAGTACTGGCTCGACAGTGGAAGTGTGAAACGCAAATGAAAGACCTGACCCCCGATCAAACTCAGCTCTCTGCCAGTTGGGCCGCTGTTTATGAAGGCGCCGGTCAGGCGCTGGACTGGATTGACCAGACGCGCGGCAATGCGCCGCGCCTGGACAGCGAAGCCGACAACCTCAACATCCGCCTGCACCGCGCCCGCAATCTGGCTCAGAGCCTCGGTCGCGTGGCCTGCACGCCGATGACCATTGGCTTTTTCGGCTTGTCCCAGGCCGGCAAGTCCTACCTGATTTCGGCCCTCGCCGCCGGTCAGAACGGCAAACTGGAAACCGAGTTCGGCGACCATCGCCTCGACTTCATCAAGCACATCAACCCGGTGGGTGGTGGCAAGGAAGCCACCGGCCTGGTGACGCGTTTCAGCCGTCGGGCGACGGAAAGTCAGGACAAGGACTTCCCGGTAGAACTCACGCTGTTCAAGGAAATCGAGCTGGCAAAGATTCTCGCCAACGCCTGGTTCAAGGATTTTGACCTTGAGCGGATTTCCTACGAGATCGACGAAGAGCGCATCCAGCGCGCACTCAAACCGTTCGAAGGCCGCGAAAGCGGCCCGCTGCAAGCGGGCGTCAACGCCGACGATCTGGTGTCGCTGTGGGATTACCTGCGCGACAACTTCCGCAACTCGGTGAAGAAGCTTGAGCACCTGTACTGGCCCAAAGCGTTGCAACTGGCGCCACGCCTGAATTTCCAGGAACGGGCCGAGCTGTTTTCGATCCTCTGGGGTGAGCAACGCGAGTTGACCCGCGTGTACCAGCAACTGGCCGGCGCGCTGCACAAGCTGGGCCTGCCCGAGACCGTGTTCGCGCCGTTGAAGGCCTTGGTGAGTTTCGAAGACGACAGCTACAGCCAGCGCGACAGCATCATGAACGTCGACATCCTCGAACGCTTCGGCAGCCCGTTGGACTTGCCGATCGAAGTTCGACCGCTGGTGGGCGATCGCCTGCAAAACAGTCAGGCGATTGCAGTCGCGCAACTGGCGGCACTGACCGCCGAAATGACCTTCCGCCTGATCGAAGCGCCGGTGGATGACATCGTCAATCAGGTCGACTTGCTGGACTTCCCCGGTTATCGCGGACGCCAGAAACTGCACGAGATCGCCGATTCCACCGACCCGCAATCCACCGCCAAGGACAACTCCGTTTCCCAGCTGATCCTGCGCGGCAAGGTCGCCTATCTGTTCGAACGCTATACCGACAACCAGGAAATGAACGCGCTTGTAGTCTGCACAGGCACGACCAAGCAGAGCGATGTCAACGACGTGGGCCCGGTGCTGACCCGCTGGATCGAAAAAACCCAGGGCGCCGACTCGGCCGCTCGCAGCAAGCGCGATACCGGCCTGATCTGGGCGCTGACCATGCTCGACCTGCGCATTACCAACTCCCTGAGCCTGACACCCGATCAGTACGACGAGAGCTGGAACGGCATGGTCAAGCTGACCATGCTGGAGCGCTTCGGCAGCCTGAGCTGGATGAATGATTGGGCCGGCACGCCATTCCAGAACACCTATCTGGTGCGCAAACCGCGTATGGACGCGGCGTTCATCGGGCAAGACGCGACCGGTGCGGAAACCGGCCTCAACGCCATCTATCAAGACCGTGTCGACGCACTGGGTTCCAGCTTTGCCAGCAACGCCCTGGTGTGCAAACACATCAAGAACCCGGCCAACGCCTGGGCAGAAATGCTGCGCAACGATGACGGTGGCATCAGCCACTTCAGCGGAAGTTTCAAAGGTGTGGCCAATATCGAATTCAAATTGCAGCGCATCCGCGAGCAATTGAGCGAATGCCTCGAAGGCCTGACCACTCACGGCCTCAGCACCTGGTACCACGCTGACGACGACAGCGCCGCAGCCGCCAAAAAAGCCAAGGCGCAAATGATTCTGACAGGCCTGGGGCGTCGTCCGGCGGTGCTCGGTGAGTTGATCGATCAACTCGACATTCCGAGCGAAGAGGTGCGCGACCTGTACCTCAGCGGCGTGTACGAAACCGATGACGGGCCGGCCGCGAAAGACGAGCCGATCGCCCCGACACCGAGCCAGAGCCTGTATGGCAACGACGCCGGTTTCGATTTCGATTTCAGTGACGACCTCAGCCACGAAGCACCGGTCAGCAGCAAAACCGGCGCCCCGGCGCCCGAGTTGCAAAGCAACGAGCACCGCTTTGCCAAAGCGGCCTTCAAGGCCTGGATCGCACATCTGCGTGAACTGACCACCCGGCAGAGCCTGCTCAACCTGCTGGGGCTGGAAAAGGCCTTGCTGGAAGCGGTGGTCGATGAGCTGATCACCGCCGGTTATCGCCAAGACTTGCCGGGGCAACTGAGCCGCGCCGTCCTCAAACGAGCACAAAGCGGCGCACGGCGCGACCAATTGGTCGAGCGCCAGGTACTGGAAGTGCAACGGGTGCTGCGCGATTTCGTGTCCTGGTTCGGCTACCTCCAGAAACCGGTGAGCGAGCGTCCGAACAGCCGCGCCGGTACCAAGGAGCCATTGTTTTCGTTCTACACCGACATTGGCCCGGGACAAGTCCCGGTGCTGCCAGCGCAACCGGCGAATCAGGCACAGCGGTATCTGGGCGACTGGCTCTCGGGCCTGGCCTACATCACGCAGGACAATGCCGGCCATGGTGCCGGACGTGAAATCACCCCTGAACAGAACGAACGGCTGGGCCAAGTGCTCACAGCCTTCGCAGCGAGATAAGCAATGCCCATTCGTGTCGACCTGCTCGCGTTAGAGCCCAATTTGCCTGGCCAGGCCCGCCTCACTGTGAAAAAATGGCAGGGTTGCGAGGAACAGCTGGAGTTTTCCCTTCAGCGTAACCAGGACGGTTTTTACCTCCAGGACCACAAGGCCTGGAGCAACAATCCATTCTGGTTCAAGGTCTCGCGTTTCAACGTGACGGCCAACGGCGAAGCCCTGGAAACGCAGGTCGGTCCGGAGGTGGTCGACCCGCTGCTGGAAGGCGGTGCCAACGCGCAATTCCAGATCGAACTGCGTGAACAGAACCACGGTCATGCCGACAAAGGCGTGGTTCGCCCTGGCGTTGGCGTGCTGCCGTCCATGGCCGGCGGCCAGACGCGCTCGACCTACGGCGGCACTGAACTGACAGCGCCGAGCGTACCGGCGCCGGACATCCCGGAAATTCCGGACATGCCTGAACTGGTCCTGTCCACCGCCGAGCCAGAACTGGAGTTGGAGTCGGTGCTCACCGAGACCGACTACACGCCGCCTCCCCCGCCAGTGAAGAAAAGCAACAAAGGCCTGATCGGCCTGTTGATTGTGGTGTTGTTGCTGGCAGCGGGCGCCGGATTCTGGTTCTACAAACGCACCCCGGCCCCTGCGGTTGCAGCCACTTCCGCCGCACCCGCGGGCGCCGATGCTCAAGCCTGTACCCTCGACAGCATGAACAGCCTGCCCGAGTTGACCTTCGTCCAGACCTGCATCAAGGCGGCACCCGACAGCGCCAGGTTGCTGGAGATCATCAACCAGGCCAAGGCCAGTAAACACTGTGGCGTCGCCCAACGTCTGTACGCCAACCGTGCCCAGGCCGGTGACGCGCTGATCGCCAACGCCTATGCCCGTGAATACGACCCTAAATACCTGAAGGCCAGCGAGTGCTTCCCGGCCGCGGACAACGCCACCGCCGCCTACTGGTATGAAACCATCCTTCTTCAGGACCCGAACAACGCCGAAGCCAAGCAGCGCTTCGAGGAGTTGCAGAAGTGATGCGTTCCCCCATGAGTCGATTCCTGCTGAGCAGTGCCGCCTTGCTCGCACTGTGCATCAGCCCCCTGTCCCAAGCCGATGACAAACCGCTGATCCAGGCTGGTAAAAAGACCCTGTTCCAACGCGTGCTGACCACGCCGGGCTGCAAAATCAGCCCGACGGCGGGTGGTGCCGAAGGTGACGCACAACCGGTCTTCAGCCGCTTTTATGTGTACGAACGTGCGCAAGCGAAGAACGCCGAGTGGCTAAAAGTCGGCCCCGACAGTTACGGCAAAACCATTGGCTGGCTGCCTGCCAGCTGCACGACCGACTGGAAGATGCAACTGACGCTGGCTTTCACCAACCCGGCCAACCGCGACCGGTTGCTGTTCTTCAAGGACCGCGCCACCGTCGAAGGCATCCTTGATGCGCCGGACCCGGTCAGCAAAGTCGCTCCGCTGCGGGCCACGCTGAAAAAGGGCCAGCAAGCACCGGGCGTACTGGCTGAAGAACCGGAATACTTCGTCGACCTGCAAAAGCAGTTCTACCTGCTGCCGGTGCTCAGTGGCGAAGAAGTCATGACCGAAAGCGGATTCCGCACGCGCCTGCTCAATGTCGCCTCCGTCAGCAAGCCGGATGACAAGAACGCCAAGGCCGGTGCTGGAAGCAGCGCTGCCGGCAGCAAGGAAGCCGAAGAGAAAAAGGCCAACCAGCTGAAGGAATTCAGTGCGGCCGTGGTATTTGTCATCGACTCGACGATTTCGATGGACCCCTACATCGACCGCACTCGCGAGGCGATCCGCAAGGTTTACCAGAAGATCGAAGCGCAGAACCTCGGCAAACAGGTCAAATTCGGCCTGGTGGCTTTCCGCTCCAACACCCAGGCGGTGCCGGGGCTGGAGTACACCACCAAGATGTACGCAGACCCTACCAAGGTGAAAGACAGCGCCGACTTTTTCGCCAAGATCGCCGACCTCAAACAAGCCAGCGTGTCGAGCAGCAGCTTTGATGAAGACTCGTTTGCCGGCGTCATGGAAAGCATCGACAAGGTCGACTGGAACCAGTTCGGCGCACGCTACGTGGTGCTGATCACCGATGCGGGCGCCATCGAAGGTGACGACAAGCTGTCGAAGACCGGTTTGAGCGCCGCACAGGTGCGTATGGAAGCCGCCAACCCGGGTGTGGCGATTTACACCCTGCACCTGAAAACCCCGGCCGGCGCCAAGGACCACGCCAAGGCCGAGGCCCAATACCAGAACCTGTCGACCTACCCGGGCACCAACACCTCGCTGTACTACCCGGTGAACGCTGGCGATGTGCAAGAGTTCGGGCGCAAGGTTGACGCCTTGGCCGGGGCGATCACGACACAAGTGAAAGCCGCCTACATGGGCGAAGACGCCATCGGCAGCGCGGCGAACGCCAAACAGGACCCGGCCGAGAAGAAAATGCTCGACGACGCGGCGCTGATCGGCCACGCCATGCAACTTGCCTATCTCGGCGAGAAGACCAACAGCAAGGCCCCGCCGGTGTTCAAGGCATGGATCACTGACCGCGACCTGATCAAGCAGAACATCCCGACCACCGACGTGCGGGTGCTGCTGACCAAATCCCAGCTCAGCGACTTGAGCGACGTGATGAAGCAGATTCTCGATGCCGCCAACGAAGGCCTGATTTCGCCGACGGAAATGTTCGATCGCCTGCGTTCCGTGGCGGCGACCATGGGCGCCGATCCCAATCAGCTCAAGCAGAACAGCAACGCCAAACTGGCGGACATGGGCGTCCTCGGCGAGTACCTCGAAGACCTGCCTTATCACAGTGAAGTGCTGAACCTGGATGAAGAGACCTGGAAGAGCTGGGACGGCCTGGCGCAAGAAAAATTCATCCGCACGCTGAACACCAAACTGCGGCATTACCAGCGTTACAACGCCGATGTCGACCGTTGGGTAGCGTTGGCCAAAGACAGTGATGCGCGGGATAACGTCTACCCCGTACCACTGGAAATGATGCCTTAACGAGACGCCGATGCTTGATATCAAGAACCTGCTGGTGCGCCGTGGTGAAGGCGCACAGGCTCATCACGTGCGATTGCCGCACTTGCAGGTTGGCGCCGGGGAAATCCTCGCCATCACCGGCGAAAGCGGCAGTGGCAAAAGCACGTTGCTCGAAGCCATCGGCCTGTTGCTCGCACCGGTGGAACTCGAGCGCTTTCGCCTGGGCCCAACGTATGCTCAGGATATCGCCCAACTGCTGGCTACTGACGATCAGCCTGCTCTGGCAGCGGTGCGTTCACGGCATCTTGGATTCATTTTGCAGAGCGGCGGCTTGCTGCCATTCCTGAGCGTGCGGGACAACATCAGCCTGCCGCGCCGTTTGCTCGGGATGCCGCCAAAGAGCGAGCACATCGACCACGCCGTTGACGTGTTGCGCCTGCAAGGGTTGCTGGATAAACAACCACAGGCCTTGTCGATCGGCGAACGCCAGCGCGTGGCCTGCGTTCGGGCAATTGCCCATGAACCGCTGCTGCTGTTAGCCGACGAACCGACCGCCGCGCTCGATCCTCACAGTGCCCGGCGTTTGTTCGAGTTGCTCCTGAGCCTGGTGTCGAGCATGGGTTTGAGCGCACTCGTTGTGTCCCATGACTGGGCCTTGCTGAAGGATTTCGGTTTGCCGCGACTCGGCGCTATCAGCCGCCAGGGAGAGACTCTGTTTGAACCGATGGACTGATCGCTTGCACCTGCTGGGATCACTGGCGCTGCAAGACCTCTGGCACGACCGCAAGGTCTCGCTGTGCATCGCCGCGTCCCTGGTGGCGGTGATTGCGCCGTTGTTGTTGCTGTTCGGGCTCAAACACGGGGTGGTCAGCCAGCTGCAGGACGAACTGCTGCGCGACCCGCGCAACCTTGAAGTGAAGATGCTCAGCAACGGCAACTACGACACAGCCTGGATCGAGCGTTTGCGCCAGCGCCCCGAGACCGGTTTTGCCCTCGGCCAAACCCGCTCGCTCAATACCCAGGCTGATCTGCTGATCGGCATGCAACGGTTTGTCGAAGGCGCGGAAATCATCGCCACCGAGCCGGGCGACCCACTACTGAACCTGGCGTCACTCAACCCCGTCGGCAATCAAGTGATCCTCAGCGCCAGCGCAGCACAACGCTTGCAGGCCAAGGCTGGCGACAGCGTGCAACTGCGTGCCATGCGCCGCCTGGACGGTGTCAATGAACGCGGCGAGATGACGCTGACGGTACTGGCCGTGCTCGACGCTGCTCGCTTCGGGCGCGCGGCCGGGTTTGTCGCCCCGCCGCTGCTGCTGGATCTGGAGCGCTTTCGCGACGGCTATCAGGTCAGTGGGTTCGGCGTTGACACCGGCAAGCCTCAGGGTAATCTGCAACCGTTGTATGCCCGCGCCCGCGTCTATGCGCGCGACATTGATCAGGTCGCACCGCTGGAACACTGGCTCAACGAACAACATATCGAAACCTCCAGCCGACTGGCCGACATCGACAACGTCAAAGCCATCAACCATGTGCTGGGGCTGATCTTCGGTGTAATCGCCATGGCGGCGTTGATCGGCTGCGTGGCGTCGATGGTCGGCGCGTTCCTGGCCAACATCGACCGTAAACGCAAAAGCCTGGCGGTCCTGCGCCTGCTGGGTTTCAAACGCCGGGCCGTTGGCGGTTTCGTGGTCCTGCAAGCGCTGGTGCTGAGCCTTGCCGGCTACATTGGTGGGTTGGGGTTTTATGCGGTGGGCAGCCATTTGTTCGACTACCTGCTCGGCAGCAGCCAGACCACCGGCACCTTCGTTTGCCACATCACCGCCTGGCACGGCGTTGCCGCCCTGCTCCTGACCTTCCTGGTCGCTGCATTGGTGGCCGCGATCGGCGCCCTGCGAGCGATCAACATCCAACCTGCGGAGAGTCTGCGTGAGCTATAAACGTTTTGGCTTGCTGTTGCCCCTGAGCCTCGGCTACGTGCTCGACGCCTCGGCGGCGGGCTGGGAAGAGAAGTATTACAACCCGATGCCAGACGCCGCCGACGTGGTGCTGCCGATGCCCTGCGAAGGCTCGATGGTGTTTCGCAAGGTGTTCATTCCGGTCGCCGGTCCGCTGGATGACTACCCGATCAACATCGGTCAGGACGGCGCGGAATACGGCTACGTCGAACAGACCCGTCCAACCTTTATCGCCGGCAGCTTTACCGGGGCCAAGAACGACAAATCCCGCTACTACCTGATGGCCAAGTACGAGATGAGTCAGTTGCAATACGCCGCGCTGACCGAAGCCACCTGCCCCACCGCCGCCACCAAGATGCGCTTGCCGCAAACGGCGGTGAGCTGGGTGCAAGCCATCGACGTCGCCGACAAATACAACCTGTGGCTGCGCAAAAACGCCGCCGGCAAGCTGCCCAAGGAAGACGGCGCGCAAGGCTTCCTGCGCCTGCCGACCGAGGTCGAATGGGAGTTCGCCGCGCGCGGTGGGCTGGAAGTCGGTGCCGCTGAATTCCGCGACACGCACTACCCGATGCCGGAAGGCATCAACGCCTATGAGTGGTTCGCCGGGGCGCAATCGTCCAATGGCAAAGTGCAATTGTCCGGTTTGCAAAAGCCCAATCCGCTGGGCCTGCATGACATGCTCGGGAACGTCGACGAAATGATGTTCGAGCCGTTTCGCCTGAACAAACTCGACCGCCAGCACGGTCAGGCCGGTGGCTACGTCGTCCGTGGCGGCAACTACCTGACCGCGCAGGCCGACCTGCATACGGCATTGCGTAAGGAAGAGCCGTATTACAATGCCGAAGGCCAGGTAAAAAACAAAACCACCGGCCTGCGACTGGTGCTGGTCTCCCCGACCCTTACCTCTCGCGAGCGGGTCGCCAGCATCGAAGACAGCTGGAAGAAACTCGGTACCGGCAGCAAGGAAGCGGAATCCGCCGACAAAGGCACGGTTCAATCCCTGAACAGCCTGGCCTCGGGTGTCGAAGACAAAGCGCTCAAGGATAAGCTCAAGGCCTTGGAAAACCAGCTGCGCGCCAGCAACCAGCAGCAGGAAGAAACCCGCGACCAAGCAATCCGTGCCAGCCTCAACCTCGGTGCATTCCTGTGCACCAAGATGCTCGACGATGGCCAGTACGTGGACTTCCTGCAAAAGAACTACAAGCTCAATTGCGAAGCCGCGGACAAAGACGCCAGTTGCGACATGCGTAAAGGCAAGCTCGAAGAGCAAAAGGATCGCCTGCACAAACTCAGCCGTTACTACGCCAGCAGCCTGGTGGAATCGGCTACCTTGTACGGCCAGCCACTGCTTGAAACGCAAGTCCCGGTGATGGAAGAAATCATCAGCCGCAACAAACAGCTGCAAGATCTGAAACCTTACTTGCGCACCCACTGGGCCAATCAGAAGGCGTTCCTGCAAAAGCAGAAAATCGACACTGAAGCCTGGCTGACCAGCTGCAAAACCGTCACTCAATAACTCACCTTAATAACAACGCGTCAACACCGTTACGTAGGAGTTTCACCATGTCGCGCAGCCTTTGGACTCGCTTCAAGCTACAGATCGCTTTCGTAGTCGCCGGCAGCCTGCTAATGACCGGTTGCGCCAACACCGGCAGCTCCATGCTCGGCGAAGGCGACGGTGCCGACCCGCGCCTGACCCAGGGCAATGACGCAGAGTTCTTCAGCAAATCCGGATACCAGGCCTGCGCCGTCGGCGCCGGTGTCGGCATCCTCGCTTGCGCGCTGTCCAACAGCAACAACAAAACCGTGTGCGTCATCGCCGCCGGTATTACCGCGTGTGGCGTGGCCATGGGCGCGAACTATTACCTGGATCAACGTCGTGCCGAATACGCCGACACCACCACCCGTCTGGCGAAGATGAACAGCGACGTCGAACAAGACACGCAGAAGGTGATCGCCCGTACCGAGACCGCTCAACAAGTGATCAAAGATGACCAGGCGCAAATCGCCCAGATCAAAAAGGACATCGCCAACAAAAAAGTCAACAAGAGCCAGGCACAGGCGCAAATCGCCGGGATCGATTCGGACATCGCGCGCCTGCGTAAAGACCTGGCCAACATGCGTACCAAAGTCACCGAGTACAGCAAAGTGGCAGACGCCGAGCGCTCACAAGGCACCAGCGCCGAGATCAGGCAGGTGGACATGAACATTCAGAGGATGAACCAGAAAGTCGTCAGCCTGCAGAAGGAAGTCGATGCTCTGTACAGCCAACGTTCCGCAATCACACTGGGTTAAGCACATGACGCTACAAAAACTGGTGGTCATCACTGCCGTCCTGACCTTGAGCGGTTGCGCAACCAACCCGGGCGAGTGCGATGCGACCAATCGCGACAGCAGCATGCTGACCAAGATGAACTGCGACTACTCCGGTGGTTACAGCGAACAGGTCAAGCAGAAGGAGCTGGCCCTGAGCGAGTCCCGGCAGCAAAACGCAATGTTCCATCAGGTGTACGAGAACATTCAGGCCCAGCAGCTCAGCACCAAGACCGATCTGGCCAGCCAGCAGAAATCCCAGGCGGCGCTGAATCAGTCGCTGGCGCAACTGCTGACCTCGCTCAAGGCCCGGCGCGGCAATGAAGCCCAGGTGCAGAAGCAGATCGCCGACCTCGAGAAGCAGCTCAAGGCTTCCCAAGCGGCGCCAACGACCAAATCAACGCCCGCGACGCTGGCGGCCAAGCAGCAAGAGCTGAAGGCGTTGCAGAAGAAGGTCAATCAGCTGCAATTCAGCCTCGGCTACGAAGAGTAACTTTTCACCCCGCAGGGCATCCCGACGGATGCCTGCACTTTTTCAGGAATCGTCGTCATGCAGCGGGTCATCAGGGATGCGCAAGCCACATCGGAGGGGGTG
>NZ_AKJS01000004.1 GCF_000282215.1 Pseudomonas sp. GM21 | reverse complement strand
CGGTATCGGCTGCCAAGCCGAAAGTCGCCGATTACCCGTTCACCACCTTGGTGCCGAACCTGGGCGTGGTCAGCGTCGATCGCTGGAAGAGCTTCGTGGTTGCGGACATTCCGGGCCTGATCGAAGGCGCTTCCGATGGTGCTGGCCTGGGGATTCGCTTCCTCAAGCACCTGGCGCGTACCCGTTTGCTGCTGCACCTCGTGGACATGGCGCCGCTGGATGACACCAGCGCACCGGATGCCGCTGAAGTAATCGTCAGCGAGTTGACCAAATTCAGCCCGTCCCTGGCTGAGCGTGATCGCTGGCTGGTGCTGAACAAGTGCGACCAGATCCTTGAGGAAGAGCACGATGCTCGCGTCAAGGAGATCGTCGATCGTCTGGGGTGGACTGGTCCGGTTTATGTGATCTCGGCTATCTCCAAGCTCGGCACCGAGCGTCTGTGTCACGACATCATGCGCTACATGGAAGATCGTGCTGACCGTCTGGCTGCCGACCCGGCTTACAAGGAAGAGTTGGCTGAGCTCGATCAGCGCATCGAAGACGAAGCCCGTGCTCAGTTGCAGGCCCTGGATGACCAGCGTGCCCTGCGTCGCAGCGGCGTGAAGTCAGTCCATGACATCGGCGACGATGATTGGGATGAAGAAGATGTGGATGACGAAGACGGTCCGGAAATCATTTACGTGCGTGACTGATTCGTTGCAGTAAACTTAAGCGCCGCTCAATCGAGCGGCGTTTTAGTATCTGGAAATCGATAGTTGGTCACGAATAACCACGAATAACGTTACGGGCAGTGCCAGGTCGCGCTGTCCTCAAGCTAAGGTTGAAGATGATGCGGAGCAAGGTGACAGGTGCGCAGCGTTGGGTCGTGAAGATCGGCAGCGCTTTGCTGACGGCGGACGGCAAAGGCCTGGATCGCGCAGCAATGGGTGTCTGGGTCGAGCAGATGGTGGCTTTGCATGAAGCTGGCGTCGAGCTCGTGTTGGTGTCTTCCGGGGCGGTGGCTGCGGGGATGAGCCGCTTGGGCTGGACCGTACGACCCAGCGCGATGCACGAGTTGCAGGCTGCCGCCGCCATCGGTCAGATGGGGTTGGTGCAGGCCTGGGAGTCGAGCTTTGCCGAGCATGATCGGCACACGGCGCAGATTCTCCTGACGCACGATGACTTGTCCGACCGCAAGCGTTACCTGAACGCCCGCAGCACCTTGCGTGCACTGGTTGAGTTGAAGGTGATCCCGGTGATCAACGAAAACGACACCGTGGTGACTGACGAAATCCGTTTCGGCGACAACGACACGCTGGCGGCCCTTGTGGCCAACCTGGTCGAGGCTGACTTGCTGGTGATCCTCACGGATCGCGATGGCATGTTCGACGCTGATCCGCGCAACAACCCCGACGCTAACCTGATTTATGAAGCGCGCGCCGATGATCCAGCGCTGGATGCGGTGGCGGGCGGTACCGGTGGTGCGCTGGGGCGTGGTGGTATGCAGACCAAATTGCGTGCTGCGCGTCTGGCGGCCCGCTCCGGGGCGCACACCATCATCGTGGGCGGGCGCATTGAGCGCGTGCTGGATCGCCTGAAGGCGGGTGAGCGCATTGGCACCTTGCTCTCGCCTGAGCGTGGCATGCTGGCGGCGCGCAAGCAGTGGCTGGCCGGGCATTTGCAAACCCGTGGCACGCTGGTGCTGGATGGTGGTGCGGTGAAAGCGTTGGTCCAGGACCATAAAAGTTTGCTGCCGGTGGGGGTCAAGCTGGTCCAGGGCAGCTTCCGTCGTGGCGAAATGGTGGTGTGTGTGGCGCCGGATGGTCGCGAGATCGCTCGAGGCCTTGCTAACTACAGCGCGCTGGAAGCGCAAAAAATTATCGGTCAGTCGTCTGAGGCGATTGTCGGTCTTTTGGGTTACATGGCTGAGCCGGAACTGGTTCACCGCGATAACCTGATTCTGGTCTGAAGGAATACCTGAATGCGAATGGCAAAAGGATTGTTGGGTCTGCTGCTGGCGATGCCGTTGCTGGCTTCGGCTGAGGAAATTGGCCAGGTATCAACAGTGTTCAAATTCGTCGGTCCGAACGACCGTATCGTCGTCGAAGCGTTTGATGATCCGAAGGTCGATGGCGTGACGTGCTACCTGTCGCGAGCAAAGACGGGTGGTGTGAAGGGTGGTTTGGGGCTGGCTGAAGATCGCGCCGAGGCGTCCATCGCTTGCCGTCAGGTCGGGCCCATCAGCTTCAAGGGTGAGCTGAAGGATGGCGATGAGGTGTTCAAGGAGCGCACGTCGCTGGTGTTCAAGACCATGCAGGTGGTGCGCTTCCTCGACAAGAAGCGCAATACGCTGGTGTATCTGGTCTACAGCGATCGTGTGATTGAAGGTAGCCCGCAGAATGCGGTGACGGCGATTCCGATTCTGCCGTGGGCGCAGCCTCAATAATCTGACGCAAATCCAAGTGTGGGAGCGGGCTTGCTCGCGAAGGCGGTGTAGCAGTCAACGATGATGTTGAATGTAACGACCTCTTCGCGAGCAAGCCCGCTCCCACATTTTTTTTGTTGTGTTTGCCAAATCGCAGGCAATAAAAAACCGACCCTGAGGTCGGTTTTTCAACAAGCTTATCGCTTAAGCGGCAACAGCAAGGTTCAGAGCCTTGACGTGACCGTTCAGGCGGCTCTTATGACGAGCAGCCTTGTTCTTGTGGATGATGCCTTTATCGGCCATACGGTCGATAACTGGCACGGCCAGAACGTAAGCAGCTTGAGCTTTGGCAGCGTCTTTTGCGTCGATGGCTTTAACTACATTCTTGATGTAGGTACGAACCATGGAACGCAGGCTGGCGTTGTGGCTGCGACGCTTCTCAGCCTGTTTTGCACGTTTTTTGGCGGAAGGTGTGTTGGCCACCGTCGAGCTCCTCGAAAGACTTTTTAGGAAATAGCAAACAAAATAGGCCGCGAATCATGCCGATGAGTTGATGTCTTGTCAAGGGCGGTTGAGACGTTCCGCTAAGTGGTAGGTATAAAGAGGCGGGATATTTATTTCCGGCGCTTGACCTGTAAACTCGCGAGCTTTGGCTCTGTGCTGCTGCGGCGCGGAGTATCGCATAAGTAGGCGCTTTGTTCGCCTGCTGTTTATCGACAGGCACAAACTCTTTCAATGAATCTGCTCAAATCGTTGGCCGCCGTCAGCTCTATCACGATGATTTCCCGGGTTTTGGGGTTTGTTCGTGACACGCTGATCGCACGTACATTTGGTGCCGGGATGGCGACGGACGCCTTCTTTATCGCCTTCAAATTGCCAAACCTGTTGCGCCGGATCTTCGCCGAGGGGGCATTTTCCCAGGCTTTCGTGCCGATTCTGGCCGAATACAAAAGTCAGAAGGGTGAGGAGGCGACGCGAACGTTTGTTGCGTACGTCTCGGGCCTGCTGACGCTGGTACTGGCGCTGGTGACAGTGTTGGGGATGATTGCTGCTCCCTGGGTGATCTGGGCGACCGCGCCGGGTTTTACCGATACACCGGAAAAATTCGAGCTGACTGCCAGCCTGTTGCGGGTGACCTTTCCCTACATATTGCTGATCTCCCTGTCTTCCCTGGCCGGTGCGATCCTCAATACGTACAACCGTTTTTCGGTGCCGGCCTTCGTGCCGACCCTGCTCAACGTCAGCATGATCATCTTTTCGCTGTTCCTGACCCCGTATTTCGATCCCCCGGTCATGGCGTTGGGCTGGGCGGTTCTGGTGGGTGGTCTGGCGCAATTGCTCTATCAGCTACCGCACCTGAAAAAGATCGGCATGCTGGTGTTGCCACGCCTGAACCTGCGTGACAGTGGCGTCTGGCGGGTCATGAAGCAGATGCTGCCGGCGATTCTAGGCGTGTCCGTGAGCCAGATTTCGCTGATCATCAACACCATCTTCGCGTCCTTTCTGGTGGCCGGATCGGTGTCCTGGATGTATTACGCCGACCGATTGATGGAATTGCCGTCCGGCGTGCTGGGTGTGGCGTTGGGCACGATTCTGTTGCCGACACTGGCCAAAACCTACGCCAGCAAGGATCGTCACGAGTATTCGCGCATCCTCGATTGGGGGCTGCGCCTGTGCTTCGTCCTGGTGTTGCCGTGTGCGCTGGCGCTGGGGATTCTGGCCGAGCCGCTGACCGTCTCGCTGTTCCAGTACGGCCAGTTCAGCGCCTTTGATGCTTCAATGACGCAACGGGCGTTGATCGCTTATTCAGTCGGGTTGCTCGGTATTATCGTGATCAAAGTGCTGGCGCCAGGCTTTTATGCGCAACAAAACATCCGTACTCCGGTAAAAATTGCAATTTTCACCCTGGTGGTAACCCAGTTGTTCAACCTGATGCTGATCGGTCCGCTGGCCCACGCAGGTCTGGCCCTGGCGATCAGTGCCGGTGCCTGCCTCAACGCCGGGTTATTGTTCTATCAGTTGCGCAAGCAGCAGATGTACCAGCCGCAGCCGGGCTGGGCGAAGTTCGGCGCCAAGCTCGTCATCGCCGTGTTGGTGATGTCAGGGGTGTTGCTGGTCGGGATGCACTTCATGCCGGCCTGGGATCAGGGGCATATGCTGGAGCGGTTCCTGCGCCTTGGTGCTTTGGTCGCGGCCGGTATCGTCTCTTATTTCGGGATGTTGCTGCTGATGGGCTTCCGTTTGCGCGACTTCAATCGCAAGGCATTGAGTTGAGGTTTCGACCTCGATAAACACGGGCGAGCCGGTGGTTTTGTCGGCTCGATCACTTTGGTTACGGTGTTGCCTGTCGTCGGCCGCCGGGTGTGGTTATAATCGACCACTTTATGAGCAAGAAGCGCGTTATGCAGCTGGTTCGAGGCCTCCAAAATCTGCGCCCCCAGCATCGGGGCTGTGTCGCCACCATTGGCAACTTTGACGGTGTTCACCGTGGTCACCAGGCTATCCTGGCGCGGCTGCGTGAACGTGCGCTCGAGTTGGGCGTGCCCAGCTGCGTGGTGATTTTTGAGCCGCAGCCGCGCGAATTCTTTGCTCCGGACACGGCCCCGGCCCGTCTGGCCCGGCTGCGGGACAAACTGCAGCTGCTGGCCGACGAAGGTGTCGACCGCGTCCTGTGCCTGGCTTTCAACCAGCGCCTGAGCAAGCTCAGTGCCAGCGAATTCGTTGATACCATCCTGGTGGATGGCCTTGGCGTACAGCACCTGGAAGTCGGAGATGACTTCCGCTTCGGCTGCGACCGCGTAGGAGATTTCGATTTCCTGCTACAAGCCGGCATCGTTCAGGGCTTTACCGTCGAGGCGGCGCAAACGGTCGAGCTGGACGGCATCCGGGTCAGCAGCACCCAGGTCCGCAATGCCTTGGCCGCTGCTGATTTCGCCTTGGCCGAGCGACTGCTCGGGCGGCCGTTCCAGATTACCGGGCGGGTGCTGCACGGCCAGAAACTGGCGCGCCAGTTGGGTACGCCCACGGCCAACATACAACTCAAGCGCCGTCGCGTGCCGCTGTCCGGGGTTTACCTGGTCAACGTCGACATCGACGGCAAGACCTGGCCAGGTGTCGCCAATATCGGCGTGCGGCCAACGGTTCAAGGTGATGGCAAAGCCCACCTCGAAGTGCATCTTTTAGATTTTGCCGGCGATCTGTATGACCGGCGTTTGACGGTGGTCTTCCACCACAAGCTGCGTGAAGAGCAGCGTTTCGCCTCTCTGGAGGCGCTTAAGACGGCGATCAATGCGGATGTCGCCGCCGCCCGTGCCCTGTCGCACCTAGCGCCAATCGCTAATGAAGAGCCTTAAATGACCGACTATAAAGCCACGCTAAACCTTCCGGACACCGCCTTCCCAATGAAGGCCGGCCTGCCTCAGCGCGAACCGCAGATTCTGCAGCGCTGGGACAGCATTGGCCTGTACGGTAAGTTGCGCGAGATTGGCAAGGATCGTCCGAAGTTCGTCCTGCACGACGGTCCTCCGTACGCCAACGGCACGATTCACATCGGTCATGCGCTGAACAAGATTCTCAAGGACATGATCATCCGCTCGAAGACCCTGTCGGGTTTCGACGCGCCTTATGTGCCGGGTTGGGACTGCCACGGTCTGCCGATCGAGCACAAAGTCGAAGTGACCCACGGCAAGAACCTGGGCGCGGACAAGACCCGCGAACTGTGCCGTGCCTACGCCACTGAGCAGATCGAAGGCCAGAAATCCGAATTCATCCGTCTGGGCGTGTTGGGCGACTTCGCCAACCCGTACAAGACCATGGACTTCAAGAACGAGGCCGGTGAAATCCGCGCCTTGGCTGAAATCGTCAAGGGCGGTTTCGTGTTCAAGGGCCTGAAGCCTGTGAACTGGTGCTTCGACTGCGGTTCGGCCCTCGCTGAAGCGGAAGTCGAGTACGAGAACAAGAAGTCCTCGACCATCGACGTAGCCTTCCCGATTGCCGACGAAGCCAAGCTGGCTGCCGCTTTCGGGCTGCCATCGCTGGCCAAACCGGCTTCGATCGTGATCTGGACCACCACCCCGTGGACCATCCCGGCCAACCAGGCGCTGAACGTTCACCCGGAATTCAATTACGCCCTGGTCGATGTCGGCGACAAACTGCTGGTGCTGGCTGAAGAGCTGGTCGAGTCGTGCCTGGCGCGTTACAGCCTGGAAGGTTCGGTCATCGCGACCACCACCGGTAAAGAACTGGACCTGATCAATTTCCGTCACCCGTTCTACGATCGCCTGTCGCCAGTTTACCTGGCCGAGTACGTTGAACTGGGCGCCGGCACGGGCGTGGTTCACTCCGCACCGGCCTACGGCGTGGACGACTTCGTGACCTGCAAGAAGTACGGCATGGTCAACGACGACATTCTCAATCCGGTACAAAGCAACGGCGTATACGCGACGTCACTGGAATTCTTTGGCGGCCAGTTCATCTGGAAAGCCAACCCGGCCATCGTCGACAAGCTGACTGAAGTCGGCGCGCTGCTGCACACCACGATCATCGAACACAGCTACATGCACTGCTGGCGTCACAAGACCCCGCTGATCTACCGCGCCACCGCGCAGTGGTTCATCGGCATGGACAAAGAGCCTGTGACCGGCGACACCTTGCGCAAGCGGGCGATCAAAGCCATCGAAGACACCAGGTTCGTCCCGGCCTGGGGCCAGGCGCGCCTGCACTCGATGATCGCCAACCGTCCGGACTGGTGCATCTCCCGTCAGCGCAACTGGGGCGTGCCGATCCCGTTTTTCCTGAACAAGGAAAGCGGCGAACTGCACCCACGCACCGCCGAGCTGATGGAAGAAGTCGCCAAGCGCGTCGAGGTCGAAGGCATCGAAGCCTGGTTCAAGATGGACGCCGCCGAACTGCTGGGTGACGAAGCACCGCAGTACGACAAGATCAGCGACACCCTGGACGTCTGGTTCGATTCGGGCACCACGCACTGGCATGTCCTGCGTGGTTCGCACCCGATGGGTCACGAAACTGGTCCACGCGCCGACCTGTACCTGGAAGGTTCGGACCAACACCGTGGCTGGTTCCACTCGTCGTTGCTGACGGGTTGCGCCATCGACAACCACGCGCCATACCGCGAACTGCTGACCCACGGCTTCACGGTTGATGAGTCCGGTCGCAAGATGTCCAAATCTTTGGGCAACGTGATTGCACCGCAAAAGGTCAACGACACCCTGGGCGCCGACATCATGCGTCTGTGGGTGGCTTCCACCGATTACTCGGGTGAAATGGCGGTTTCCGAGCAGATCCTGCAACGCAGTGCGGACGCCTACCGGCGTATCCGTAACACCGCGCGCTTCCTGCTCTCGAACCTGACCGGCTTCAACCCGGCCACCGACATCCTGCCGGCCGAAGACATGCTCGCGCTGGACCGTTGGGCCGTGGACCGCACGCTGCTGCTGCAACGTGAACTGCAAGAGCACTACGGCGAATACCGCTTCTGGAACGTCTATTCCAAGATCCACAACTTCTGCGTGCAGGAGTTGGGTGGTTTTTACCTCGACATCATCAAGGACCGTCAGTACACCACTGGCGCCAACAGCAAGGCCCGCCGTTCGGCGCAAACCGCGCTGTATCACATCTCCGAAGCGCTGGTACGCTGGATTGCACCGATCCTCGCGTTCACCGCTGACGAACTGTGGGAATACCTGCCGGGCGAACGCAACGAATCGGTAATGCTCAACACCTGGTATGAAGGTTTGACCGAGCTGCCGGAAGGCGTCGAGCTGGACCGCGCCTACTGGGAGCGGATCATGGCGGTCAAAGTTGCCGTCAACAAAGAAATGGAAATCCAGCGCGCGGCCAAGGCCGTCGGTGGCAACCTGCAAGCCGAAGTGACGCTGTTTGCCGAAGAAGCGCTGAGCGCCGACCTGGCCAAGCTGAGCAACGAACTGCGCTTCGTGTTGATCACTTCGACCGCGACTGTTGCACCATTCGTTCAGGCGCCGGCCGATGCCGTGGTCACCGAAGTCAGCGGTTTGAAGCTGCAAGTGGTCAAGTCGAGCCACGCCAAGTGCGCCCGTTGCTGGCACTGCCGTGAAGACGTCGGCGTGAACCCGGAGCATCCGGAAATCTGCGGTCGTTGCGTCGACAACATCAGCGGCGCTGGCGAGGTCCGTCACTATGCCTAACGCCGTTGGCCGTTTCGGACGGCTGAGCTGGCTCTGGTTGAGTTTGCTGGTCCTGGTCATCGACCAGGCCAGCAAGTTCTACTTCGAAGACAGGCTCGAGATGTTCCAGCAAATCGTGGTGATCCCCGATTTGTTCAGCTGGACCCTGGCCTACAACACCGGCGCGGCGTTCAGCTTCCTGGCCGACAGTTCCGGCTGGCAGCGCTGGTTGTTCGCACTGATCGCGATAGTGGTCAGTGTGGTGCTGGTGGTGTGGCTCAAGCGTCTGGGGCGCAATGAAACCTGGCTGGCGGTCGCCTTGGCGCTCGTGCTGGGTGGCGCGCTGGGTAACTTGTATGACCGCATTGCCCTGGGCCATGTGATCGATTTCATTCTGGTGCATTGGCAGAACCGCTGGCAGTTCCCGGCGTTCAACGTTGCCGACAGCGCAATCACGGTGGGTGCCGTGATGCTGGCACTGGATATGTTCAAAAGTAAGAAGACCGGAGAAGCCATTCATGACTGAACAGGTATTGGCCGAGCAACGCATCCGCCAGAACACGGAAGTCACCTTGCACTTTGCACTGCGCCTGGAGAACGGCGACACCGTCGACAGCACCTTCGACAAAGCACCGGCGACCTTTCAGGTCGGTGACGGCAACCTGTTGCCGGGTTTCGAAGCCGCACTGTTCGGCTTCAAGGCGGGCGACAAGCGTACGCTGACGATTCAGCCGGAAAACGCTTTCGGCCAGCCGAACCCGCAGAACGTACAGATCATCCCGCGTCCGCAGTTCAAGGACATGGACCTGTCACCGGGTCTGCTGGTGATCTTCAACGATGCGGCGAATACTGAGCTGCCTGGCGTTGTGAAAGAATTCGATGACGAGCAAGTGACCATCGACTTCAACCACCCGCTGGCTGGCAAGACATTGACCTTTGACGTCGAAATCATCAACGTCAAATCGCTGTAACTTGAGGGAGCGAGCCCGCTCGCGATGACGGCCTGACATTCAATATTGATGTCGACTGATACTCCGTCATCGCGAGCAGGCTCGCTCCCACAGTAAAAGGTTTTTCCCTGTTTTCGCTATTTCTTGCGCGCAAGACACGAGGCACAGCATGCAAATCAAACTCGCCAACCCCCGTGGCTTCTGCGCCGGCGTGGACCGTGCGATCGAAATCGTCAACCGCGCCCTTGAAGTCTTCGGGCCGCCGATCTACGTGCGCCACGAAGTGGTTCACAACAAGTTCGTCGTCGAAGACCTGCGTGCTCGCGGGGCGATCTTCGTTGAGGAACTGGATCAGGTGCCGGATGACGTCATCGTGATCTTCAGTGCCCACGGCGTTTCCCAGGCCGTGCGTACCGAAGCCGCCAGCCGTGGCCTCAAGGTGTTCGACGCGACTTGCCCTCTGGTGACCAAGGTACACATCGAAGTCGCTCGCTACAGCCGCGATGGCCGTGAATGCATCCTGATCGGCCACGCCGGTCATCCGGAAGTCGAAGGCACCATGGGCCAGTACGATGGCAGCAATGGTGGCGCGATTTACCTGGTCGAAGACGAGAAAGACGTTGGCGCCTTGCAGGTGCACAATCCGGAAAAACTCGCTTTCGTGACCCAGACCACCCTGTCCATGGACGACACCAGCCGCGTGATCGACGCGCTACGTGCGCGCTTCCCGGCGATTGGTGGTCCGCGCAAGGACGACATCTGCTATGCCACGCAAAACCGTCAGGACGCCGTCAAGCAATTGGCCGACGAATGCGACGTGGTGCTGGTGGTCGGCAGCCCGAACAGTTCCAACTCCAATCGCTTGCGAGAGCTGGCCGAACGGATGGCCACCCCGGCTTACCTGATCGACGGCGCCGAAGATCTGCAAAAGAGCTGGTTTGACGGTGTCGAGCGCATCGGCATTACCGCCGGTGCTTCTGCTCCGGAAGTGTTGGTGCGTGGGGTCATCCAGCAATTGCAGGCCTGGGGCGCAACCGGTGCCGATGAGCTGGCCGGGCGTGAGGAGAACATCACGTTTTCCATGCCTAAAGAACTGCGCGTACGTTCTCTGCTTTAACGCTGACATAAAGTCTGCTCGGCTTTATCGCTGCGCAGGCTGACGCGACCTGTCGCAGCCAACACCACTTGAAGCTGGCTGACGGGTTCGCGAGCTGCGCAAAAGTGCAGTGTCCCCGCTTGAAAGGCCCGTCCTCCGGGCATCTGTGGTGCGCCTATCCCGCTGAAACGAATGTAACGCCTGACCTGCCTATTTCCGACTATCGACCCCCGAGCGCTGCCCGCGTGCTCAACCAGTAGCGGATTGTTGCTGTCCGCCGGCCCTTTACCGCTGATGTCCAGAATGATCCGCCAGCCCTGACCCCAATCCCCGTTGATGCCATGAATCACAACGGTCTGATTGTGTGTGATGGCTAGGGTTCTGGCGTTGCGTATTCCACTGGCCAGCGCGTGCGCCGCTTGCTCTCGATGGTTCGATTCAGTGAGTGCCGCGAACGCCGGACTGACCAACAGTAGAACAATTGTGGCAATTGCCAGTCCCATAAGCAGTTCGATCAGGCTGAAACCTTGCTGTTGCATGGCATTTCCTTCCCTGGAGAGTTGTCACCCACGCAATCCATGCGGGGGTGCAGGCAGATGTTCTAGCGCGTAAAGGCAGGTATAGCCGACGGCAACCGAGGGCACCGATGGATCATCGTACAAAAGGTTTCACGCTGATCGAGTTGTTGCTCGCGCTCGCGGTGTTTCTGATTTTGATCACCCTGGCGGTGCCGGCGTTTACCCGTTCGGTGCAAACCACCAGGGCCGATACTGAAATCGGCGGCTTGCAGCGTGGGCTCAATTTCGCCCGGCTGGAGGCCATCGATCGTGGCATCACCATCCGGGTCCGCCCGACGGCTGGTGGCAATGGATGGAGCGGTGAATTGACGGTCTATGACGGTACCGGCACGCCGGCCAATGTATTGCGGGTTGTTCCAGCGATGAGCGGCGGCGCCACTCTGACGCTAACCTCAGAGGTCACAGCGCTGGACTTCAACAACCTGGGTGGTTTGTCGGCACCGTCTACTTCAGTCGTCATCAACTACGTACGGGGGACGCAAAGCAGGACGCTGAATGTGTGTTTGAACGGACGAATTCTATTGGGTGGAAGTTGCGGATGAGGGGATGGAGCAAGCGTGCACAGGAGGGCATGACGCTGATCGAAGTCTTGGTTGCGTTATTGATACTGACGGTGGGGCTATTGGGGGCCGCGGCGATTCAGCTCAATGCGCTGAAATACACCGACAGTTCACGCATGACCAGCCAGGCCAGTTTTATCGCCTACGACATGATGGACCGCATACGCGCCAATTCCGCGGCCGACTACACCGTCACACCACCGGCCTCGGGCAACTTGAGTGTCGCCCGAGATCAGGATCTCTACGATTTCACCACCAACATCGTCAATTTCGGCGGTGCGACGGCTACCGGCAGCGTGGCGTTGAACCAGCGGGTCTACACCATCACCATCACCTGGGATGACTCGCGCGCTGCCAATACCGCCAACTCGCGCCGCAGCTTCATCTTGACCAGCCGCGCCACGGTCGACCCGGTGTCCACGCCATGAGCCGCTCCAGCCGGGGGTTCGGTTTGATCGAGTTGTTGATTGCGCTGGCGTTGAGCCTGATCGTGGTGCTCGGCGTCGTGCAGATTTTTATCGCGGCTAAAAATACCTACGTTAGCCAGAACGTCTCTGCGGGGATGCAGGAAGACGCGCGATTTGTGTTGAGCAAGATGATTCAGGAAATCCGCATGGTCGGCATGTTCGGCTGTCTGGGGGCCATCACTGACTCAAGTGATGCAGGTGATTTTAACGCCAGCCAGATAACGCCCATCAGTTGGGACAATGCCAATCACAAGCTGACCCTGGTGACGGCGGATGTCGGCGGCGCGGGCGGAGTGCCGGTGTGGACGGTAATCACTAATTGTCGAAACTCGGCGACGGCGTACACCGGCGAACGTAAACCCGCAACGGGGTTTCTGGCGTTTCCGATACGGCGATTGATCTACAGCTTCAGCAATAATCAGATATTGATGGGGGCTGGCGCCGGCAAGCCAACCCAGTACGTACTGGTGAATAACGTGGAGGCGTTCAATGTCAGCTTCGGCCTCGCCAGTTCGGCCACCGATCTGGCCGCTTCCAGTTACAGCAGCAACCCGTCAGACCCGGCACGCATTCGCAGCGTACGGCTAAGCCTGACCCTCACGGACCCGAACCATCGAGTGCGCGACCAAACCTTCAACGTGGTTGCCGCTTTGCGCAACCGCTTGCCATGAGGGTGGCTGCCATGACGTCTCACGCCCAACGCGGTATGGCGCTGCTGGTCAGTCTGGTGTTTCTGCTGTTGCTGACGTTGATCGGCCTGTCTTCGATGCAGAACGCCACCCTGCAGGAAAAAATGGCCGGCAGCGTGAGCTTGCGCAATCAGTCGTTTCAAGGTGCAGAAGCGGCGCTGCGGGTGGGGGAAAGCGCCGTGCAGCGGGACGGCTATTCACTGCCGATTTGCAGCAATGGCCGTCAGTGCTCACCGCCACCCGAGTCAAAGTCCGTGACTGCCGCAGGGGTTAATTCCGCTTCGGGGGTGACCTGGATCGCATCCGGAACGGGCTTTTATGGTGTGCAAAACATTGGCACTACCCAGGCTGCCGTGAATTTACCGACTCACACCACGGCAACCCTGTACCGGGTGACGGCAGTAGGTATTGCGGGCCATTCGCGCAGCGTGGTGGAGAGTATTTATGCAAAATACTAAGCGCCACATTGCATGGCGACTGCGGCGGTTTGGCGTTGGGTTGTTGCTGTGCCTGTCGATGCCGGCCTATTGTTTTACGTCGCCGGACGCGCCAACCCCGAGTAAACGTCGATGTCTGGCCGCTGGCAATTGGTACGGTTTCTATCGCGAAAAACAGGGGTTGACGGCAATCTGCCTGAGGCTGCCTGAAGCGTTCAGCGTTAAGATGCTCGACGGTAATGGCGATGGCGTAGTCGATAATCCCGACGTAATTTCCAGCGGGGTGATCTATATCGGCGATAATCCGTCCTCCGATGGCATCGCCAATGACATCACCGGAAATGATTCTGGAGACGTGATCACCCCAGTGGTGGAAAAATCCGGCGGCGGCAGCCGTCGCATCATGTGGCGACAAATACAGTAAGTGAGAGTTGAGGCATGCGTAGATCCAACCGAGGTTTTACCCTGATCGAAATCATGATCGTGATTGCAATCATCGGGATCGTCATCACCATTGCCGCCCCGAGCTTCACCGAATACCTGAATAAAGGCCGGCGCGGCGAAATTGCCGGAATGCTATCGGAGCAGGCGCAGATCCTTGAACGGTTCTACTCCCAGAACAATGTCTACACCAACGCCACCGGCCTGAGCGCCGGCAACGACTATTACACCATCACCCCGACCCTGACTGATCAGACCTTCCTGCTGACCGCGGTGCGAAAGTCCGGTTCGAGCATGGCCACCGACAAGTGCGGGGATTTCACCCTCACCAATACCGGTGTCAGAAGCATGGTCAACGCCACAGACGGGTTGACCGCCAAGGACTGCTGGGGCGGCTGAGTTTCTTTTCGGGCGCCTCTTGCGCCCTTCGTCTATTTAACGGTTGGATCTGAACATGACCAGGCAACAGCAAGTGGTGATTGTCGGCGGTGGCGTGATTGGGCTGCTGACGGCGTTCAATCTCGCGTCCGAAGTGCAGAGTGTTGTGCTGCTGGATCGTTCGAACGTCGGGCAGGAGTCGTCATGGGCGGGGGGCGGGATTGTTTCGCCGTTGTACCCGTGGCGCTACAGCCCGGCAGTCACTGCGTTGGCGCATTGGTCCCAGGATTTTTATCCACAGCTCGGTGAGCGACTGTTCGCCGCAACCGGGGTTGACCCTGAAGTTCATACCACCGGTTTGTACTGGCTGGATCTGGATGACGAGATTGAGGCGCTGGCCTGGGCCGAGCGCGAGAACCGTCCGCTGCGGGCTGTGGATATCTCGGCGGCACACGATGCAGTGCCGGTGCTGGGCGCGGGTTTTTCGCGGGCGGTCTACATGGCCGATGTCGCCAATGTGCGTAATCCTCGGCTGGTGAAGTCGCTGAAGGCTGCCTTGCTGGCGCTGCCGAATGTGACGATCCACGAGCAGTGCGAAGTCAGCGGGTTCATTCGTGAGGGTGATCAAATCGTGGGTGTGCAGACCTCGACGGGTGCCATTGCGGGTGATCAAGTGGTCCTGACAGCCGGCGCCTGGAGTGGTGATTTACTGAAAAGCCTGGGGCTGGAACTGCCAGTCGAACCGGTAAAAGGGCAAATGATTCTGTACAAGTGCGCGTCAGATTTTCTGCCGAGCATGGTGCTGGCCAAGGGGCGTTATGCGATTCCCCGGCGCGACGGGCACATTCTGATCGGCAGTACGCTGGAGCATGAAGGCTACGACAAGACACCGACCGATTCGGCGCTGGAAAGCCTGAAGGCAACGGCGGTGGAGTTGATTCCGGCATTGGCGGATGCCGAAGTGGTCGGGCATTGGGCCGGGTTGCGGCCGGGCTCGCCGCAAGGCATACCTTACATCGGCCAAGTGCCAGGGTTTGAAGGGCTTTGGCTCAACTGCGGGCATTACCGCAATGGGCTGGTGCTGGCGCCGGCGTCGTGTCAGTTGTTTGCCGATGTGATGCTGGGGCGCGAGCCGATTATTGATCCTGCGCCGTATGCACCGACCGGGCGGATCTGACCGCTAATGATGTATCGCCGGGCAGATAGCTATCGCGAGCAGGCTCGCTCCCACAGGGGATTTGCATAGTTCACAGATCCAATGTGGGAGCGGCGGTGCGACGATTCGACTTGCCCGCTAAGGGGCCCTCAATCCAACCCTAACTTCTTCAGCCTGTAGCGCATCGACCTGAACGACAAACTCAACCGCTGAGCTGCCGCCGTGCGGTTCCAGCGGGTTTCCTCCAGCGCCTGGAGGAGGAGTTTGCGTTCGACGTTTTCCAGATAATGTTCAAGATTATCAATCTGCGTCAGGTCCGCAGCCGCACCTTCTGCCGTGCAATTACCGTCGGCCAGTCGTAAATCACTCGCTTCAATCTGCTTGTTTTCACACAAGGTGTGAGCCCGTTCGAGCACGTTCTCCAGTTCCCGCACATTGCCGGGGAAGCGGTAATTTTTCAGTGCTTCCAGGGCGAGCGGGTGAAGCGTTGCGGCGGGTAGGCCGCTGCTGGAGGCCAAGCGCTTGAGTACATGGCTGGCCAGTGGTTCGATGTCGTCACGGCGTTCGCGCAACGAGGGAACCCGCAGTTCGATCACGTTGAGGCGGTAGTACAAATCCTGGCGAAATCGCTCAGCAGAGATTTCGGCGTCGAGGTCTTTGTGGGTGGCGCAAAGGATGCGCACATCGACCACCGTTTCCTGTTGTTCGCCGATCCGGCGAACTGTTTTTTCCTGAATTGCGCGCAGCAGTTTGACTTGCATGGCCAAAGGTAAATCCGCGACTTCATCGAGGAACAGCGTGCCGCCATGGGCGGCCTGGAACAGCCCGGGCTTGTCTTCGATGGCACCACTGAAACTGCCTTTGCGATGCCCGAAGAACTCGCTTTCCATCAGCTCTGATGGAATCGCCCCACAGTTGACCGGGACGAACGGTTGTTGGGCTCGCGGTCCTTGCTCATGGATCAATCGGGCGACCAATTCTTTGCCACTGCCGGATTCGCCGCTGATATACACCGGCGCCTGGCTGCGCGCGAGTTTGTCGATGTGTTTGCGCAGGCTGCGCATGGGCAGGGAGTTGCCCAGTAGTCGACGATCAATGGCGGTACTGGCGTCGCCCGGTGCAGGCACGCGCAGGGCGCTGGTGATCAGTTCTCGCAGCCGAGTGAGGTCGACCGGTTTGGTCAGGAAGTCGAAGGCGCCGGCCTTGAGTGCATTGATCGCCGTTTCGAGACTGCCGTAGGCGGTGATCATCGCCACCGGCACTTGCGCGTAACGCTGCTGAATGTATTGAACCAACTCAAGGCCGGTGCCGTCGGGCAGGCGCATGTCGGTGAGGCACAAATCGAAGGTTTCCCGGGCCAACAACGCTTGGGCATCGCCCAGGTTACGGACACTGAAGGTATCGAGTTTCATCCGTCCCAGAGTGATTTCGAGGAGTTCGCGGATGTCCGGTTCGTCGTCGACGATCAGGACTTTGGGCCGTGGGCTCATGTTCAACTTCGTTTCCGTCCGTGGGCAAAAGTAATGCGAAAGCAGCCGCCGTCTTGGCGTGGTTTGAAGTCTAGGCGGGCCTGGTTGCTTTCGCACAGCTCACGGGACAGATACAGCCCCAGGCCTGTGCCTTGGCTACGGGTGGTAAAAAACGGTTCGAACAAATGCACCTGCTGGTCCGGCGCAACACCGGGGCCGTCGTCCGTGACTTCGAGGGTGGGCAACTGGCTGTCGGCATCGACAAACAAATCGAGCCAGACCTGGGCCATGTCGTGATTCAGGGCGCTGTGGTGCCAGGCGTTGCGCAACAAATTGTCCAGAACCTGGGTGAGCTGGTCTGGGTCCATCAAGGTGTTGAAATCGCCTGACCCTATATGCAGGTGAATGTGCTGACCTTCGGTCGCAGCTTCACGAATGTCGGCGACGAACGTTTGCAGCCATGGCTTCAGATCGAGCCGTTGCGGGACGGTTTGCTGGCGGCGGGACAATTGCAGGACGTGTTCGATAACCCGATTCATTCGCTGAGAGTGGTCTTGAATAATCTGGGTCAGACGCCGATCTGCCCCCTTGAGTTCCTCTGATTCGCGCAGCAATTGCGCGGCATGACTGATGGCGCCCAATGGATTGCGGATTTCATGGGCAATACCCGCCGTCAGTCGACCGAGTGCAGCGAGTTTTAGTTGCTGTGCTTGTTGTGCGACCTGAGCGAGGTCTTCGAGAAACACCAGGGTCTGGTGATTAGGGTTTTGGTTCAGGGCGATGAAACTGGGTTGCAATTCCAGGCCGCTGCTATCGATTTTCAGACTTTGCGGGCGCAAGGCCGGATTGTTGAACCACAGCTCAAGACGTTCGACCAGCGTTGGCGAAAAGTCATCGATCCGTTGTCCGTCGAGTGCTTTGTGCCCCAGCAATATCAAGGCGCTGTGATTGGCCAGTTGCACCCGCCGCTGCTCATCGAGCACCAGAATGCCCGTGCGCATGCGTTGCAGGATCAGCGCATTGAGCGCTTCGAGTCCCACCACTTCGCTGGCTCGCTGTTCGGCGAGGTGTTCGCTGACTTCCAGGCGTCGGGTCAAGCCTTGCACCAGCAATGCCGCGGCAAAGCACAGTGCGCCGAGCGTGCCGACTTGCAGGTAGTCGTTGGGGCTGGCCTGGTGGCTGAAGCCAAGGAGGAAGCTGAAACCGACGATACCCAGTGCGCCGACGGCGGCGATGGACAGGCCGGTACGTCCACGCAGCAGGGTATTGCTGATGGCCACTGTCACGATCAATAGATTGCCAATACCGCTGGCCACTCCACCTGCGGCGTAAAACAAACCGCAGAGCAGCAAGACGTCGACCAGCGCGAGGCCGAACAGCTGCGCCGGCCGTCGGGTGTTTCCCAAAAACACCACCAGCAGAATATTCAGCACCAGGTACAACCAGCTGCCACTGCGCAGCAGATCGTCATTGGCGAACGTCAGCAACCCGTTGTCGAGGTTGCTGGTCATCAACAACACCAAGGTGATGCCGACGCTTAAGCGGTAGAGGTGGTAAAGGCGCAGCAGTCGCCGAGCCTGTTTGTCGCCGGGACTGGACGTCTCAGCGACCACCAGGGCCCGGGCCTTGCTCAAGGTGAGCCTGGCTGCAATACCACTGTTGTTGAAGGCTCAGCGCGCGGTCGCGGGGCAGGTGAACACCGCAATGGGCGCAGCGGACCATGGGGGCAGCTTCCAGCTCGGCGGAGGACTTGAGCGTGGACGTCGAGCCCTTGAACTTGCGCCAGAACCATACCGCAGCGGCAATCAGGGCGATCCAGAACAGTAAACGAAGCATGGTGAGCAGCTTTATGACGGGTGATTAAGCAGTTTAGCCAAGGACATGCCGAGCGCACAGCGTAATCATCACGCCCACAAAAAAGGAGCCTCGCAAGGCTCCTTTTTGTACAACCAGAGGTGTCAGTCGAACACGCCAAAGGTCATGTAGCTGAACCACGAGCGGTCGCTGTTGTTGCCTTCGGACTCCTGTTGCTCTTCTTCGACGGCGTCGCCACTTCCATCTTTAGGCTTCAGTTCGGCCGGAATCGCTTCCTTGGCATCCTGGAACTGTCTCTGCACGTCCTGGTTGGCGCGGGTTTCGCCCGGCGGCAGCGGTGGACGGGACTCGATCAGGCCCAGCGTGGCCTTGCTCAACCACGAACGGTTGTCGGCTTCGGCGACCGAAGGCTTGAACTGACCGTCTTCCAGGTTTGGATTGTTCGGGTAGTTGAGCTTCAGGGTTTCGAGGCTGGTGGCTGCCAGATCGTCCAGATGCATACGCTGGTAGGCTTCAGTCATGATCGCCAGTCCGTCACCGACGGACGGGGTATCCTGGAAGTTTTCCACCACGTAACGGCCACGGTTCGCGGCGGCAACATAAGCCTGACGGGTCAGGTAATAGTGGCCAACGTGAATCTCGTAGGCCGCCAGCAAGTTGCGCAAGTAAATCATGCGCTGCTTGGCGTCCGGCGAGTAGCGGCTGTTCGGGAAGCGGCTGGTCAGCTGAGCGAACTCGTTGAAGGAGTCGCGAGCGGCGCCCGGATCACGCTTGGTCATGTCCAGCGGCAGGAAACGCGCCAGCAGGCCGACATCCTGATCAAAGGACGTAAGACCTTTCATATAGTAGGCGTAATCCACATTCGGGTGCTGCGGGTGCAGGCGAATGAAACGCTCGGCGGCCGACTTGGCAGCTTCAGGCTCGGTGTTTTTGTAGTTCGCGTAGATGAGCTCGAGTTGAGCCTGATCAGCGTAGCGACCGAACGGATAACGCGATTCCAGAGCCTTCAGCTTGGTAATTGCGCTGGTGTAGCTATTCTTGTCCAGATCTTGCTGAGCCTGCTGGTACAGCTCGACTTCGCTAAGGTTTTCGTCTACGACTTCCTTCGATGAGCAAGCAGCGGTCAATGCGAGGATGGCGATCAGCAGCAGGTGTTTCACTTGCATGGCGGCTTGCGTCCCTATGACGGCCGCTGTCTTGGGCGTGGCCGTCCTGTTATGATGAGCGCCCCGTTGTATAGCCTCGGGGCAAAAGACGCCGTATTTAACCACAAGCGCGCAGCCGAAACCAAAAGCTGTGCCGACGCCTAGTCTGAGCATGTCCGATAAAATTGAACTTCGCGCAGAGGTGCCGTCCGAATTGGGCGGCCAACGCCTCGATCAAGTCGCCGCACAATTATTCGCTGAGCACTCGCGCTCGCGCCTTTCCGCCTGGATCAAAGACGGCCGCCTGACTGTGGATGGGGCGGTTATCCGCCCGCGAGACATCGTTCACGGTGGCGCCATTCTTGAACTGACTGCCGAGCAGGAAGCTCAGGGCGAATGGATCGCTCAAGACATCGAGCTGGACATCGTCTATGAAGATGACGACATCCTGGTGATCAACAAGCCTGCGGGTCTGGTGGTTCATCCGGCTGCCGGCCACGCTGATGGCACCTTGCTCAACGCCTTGCTGCACCACGTGCCGGACATTATCAATGTGCCCCGCGCCGGTATCGTGCATCGCCTGGACAAGGACACCACCGGTCTGATGGTGGTGGCCAAGACCATTCAAGCGCAGACACAGCTTGTCACGCAATTGCAGAGCCGCAGCGTAAGCCGGATCTACGAATGCATCGTGATCGGTGTGGTGACGGCGGGGGGCAAGATCAACGCTCCCATCGGTCGTCACGGCCAGCAACGCCAGCGCATGGCGGTGATGGAAGGTGGCAAGCAAGCCGTCAGCCACTATCGCGTGCTCGAGCGTTTCCGCTCCCACACTCACGTGCGGGTGAAGCTGGAAACCGGTCGTACTCACCAGATTCGTGTGCACATGGCTCACATCAACTACCCGTTGGTCGGAGACCCTGCCTACGGCGGTCGCTTCCGTATCCCGCCGGCAGCCAGTGTGACCATGGTCGAATCGTTGAAGGCGTTCCCGCGTCAGGCCCTGCATGCGCGGTTCCTGGAGCTGGATCACCCGACCACCGGTAAACGCATGAGTTGGGAATCGCCACTGCCGGACGATTTCGTCTGGTTGCTGACCCTGCTCAAGCAAGACCGTGAGGCGTTCATCGGATGAGTGACTGGCTGATTCCCGACTGGCCTGCGCCTGCCGGGGTGAAAGCCTGTGTGACCACCCGTGCGGGCGGCGTCAGTCTGGCGCCGTTCGACAGCCTCAACCTTGGCGATCATGTCGACGACAGCCCAGAAGCTGTGGCCGAAAATCGCCGTCGCCTCACCGATCATTTCTCTATTCAACCGGCCTGGTTGCAACAGGTTCACGGCATCGCCGTGGCCCACGCGAACCCAAGCCTGGTAGCCACCGCTGACGCCAGCTGGACAGCCACGCCCGGTATCGCCTGTGCGGCAATGACGGCCGACTGCTTGCCCGCGCTGTTTTGCGACCGTGCCGGCACCCGCGTTGCGGCGGCGCACGCCGGTTGGCGCGGATTGGCGGCGGGTGTGCTCGAAGCGACGCTCGACGCATTGGCTGTCCCGGCAGAAGACGTGCTGGTCTGGCTCGGCCCGGCCATTGGCCCGCAAGCCTTTGAAGTTGGCCCGGAAGTGCGCGAAACCTTCGTCGAACAATTGCCTGAGGCCGCCAAGGCTTTTGTGCCAAGCGCCAATGCTGGCAAATTCATGGCTGATATCTACGAACTGGCGCGTTTGCGTCTGGCGGCTCGTGGTGTCACTGCTGTTTATGGTGGCGGTTTCTGCACCGTGACCGATCCGCGCTTCTTTTCCTACCGCCGCAATCCACAAACGGGTCGGTTTGCCTCTCTTGTCTGGCTGGAACGCTAGACTTCTCTGATCTGCATCAACTGATCGACGCTTGAAACTCCCAGAATCGACCGCATCTATAACAGTATCTGGCAGGTTTCTTCATTCAGGATGTTTTATAGGTCCGGCCTGCTCAAAAGGAAGGTGACCCATGCGTATAGATCGTTTAACCAGCAAATTGCAGTTAGCACTATCCGACGCCCAATCCCTGGCTGTCGGCCTCGACCATCCCGGCATCGAGCCGGCGCACTTGATGCAGGCGCTGCTTGAACAGCAGGGTGGCTCAATCAAACCTCTGCTGATGCAGGTTGGTTTCGACGTCAACAGCCTGCGTAAAGAGCTGACCAAAGAGCTCGACCAGCTGCCGAAAATCCAGAACCCGACCGGCGACGTGAACATGTCGCAGGACTTGGCGCGCCTGCTTAATCAGGCGGATCGCCTGGCCCAGCAGAAGGGCGACCAGTTCATCTCCAGCGAGCTGGTGCTGCTCGCCGCGATGGACGAGAACAGCAAGCTCGGCAAGTTGCTGCTGGGGCAGGGGGTGAGCAAGAAAGCCCTGGAAAACGCGATCAATAACCTGCGTGGCGGCGAAGCGGTCAACGACGCCAACCACGAGGAGTCGCGCCAGGCGCTGGATAAATACACGGTGGACCTGACCAAGCGTGCCGAAGAAGGCAAGCTCGACCCGGTGATCGGCCGTGACGACGAAATTCGCCGGACCATTCAGGTCCTGCAACGCCGTACCAAGAACAACCCGGTGCTGATCGGTGAGCCTGGCGTGGGTAAAACCGCCATCGCCGAGGGCCTGGCCCAGCGCATCATCAATGGCGAGGTACCGGATGGCCTCAAAGGCAAGCGCCTGCTGTCCCTCGACATGGGCGCGCTGATTGCCGGCGCCAAGTATCGCGGTGAGTTCGAAGAGCGCCTGAAATCGCTGCTCAACGAGCTGTCGAAGCAGGAAGGACAGATCATTCTGTTCATCGACGAACTGCACACCATGGTCGGTGCCGGTAAGGGCGAAGGCTCGATGGATGCGGGCAACATGCTCAAGCCAGCGCTGGCGCGCGGCGAGCTGCATTGCGTCGGCGCGACCACGCTCAACGAGTACCGCCAATATATAGAGAAGGACGCAGCCCTCGAACGGCGCTTCCAGAAAGTTCTGGTGGACGAGCCGAGCGAAGAAGACACCATCGCGATTTTGCGTGGCCTCAAAGAGCGTTACGAGGTTCACCACAAGGTGGCGATCACCGACGGCGCCATCATTGCCGCGGCCAAGCTCAGTCATCGCTACATTACCGATCGCCAGTTGCCGGACAAGGCCATCGACCTGATCGACGAAGCGGCCAGCCGTATTCGGATGGAGATCGATTCCAAGCCTGAAGTGCTCGATCGTCTGGAGCGTCGCCTGATTCAGTTGAAGGTGGAATCTCAGGCGCTGAAGAAAGAAAGCGATGAAGCGGCGATCAAACGCCTGGAAAAACTCCAGGAAGAAATCGTCCGCCTCGAGCGCGAGTATTCGGACCTGGAAGAAATCTGGAATTCGGAAAAAGCCGAAGTCCAGGGTTCTGCGCAGATCCAGCAGAAAATTGAACAGTCCCGTCAGGAACTTGAAGCCGCACGCCGTAAAGGCGACCTCAACCGCATGGCTGAGCTGCAATACGGGGTGATCCCGGACCTGGAACGCAGCCTGCAAATGGTCGATCAGCACGGTAAAAGCGAAAACCAGTTGCTGCGCAGCAAGGTGACTGAGGAAGAAATTGCTGAAGTCGTGTCGAAGTGGACCGGCATTCCGGTGTCGAAAATGCTCGAAGGCGAGCGCGACAAGCTGATGAAAATGGAAAGCCTGTTGCACCAGCGTGTGATCGGTCAGGACGAAGCGGTGATTGCTGTTTCCAACGCCGTGCGCCGTTCGCGGGCCGGGCTGTCCGATCCAAATCGCCCAAGTGGATCGTTCATGTTCCTCGGCCCGACCGGTGTCGGTAAAACCGAGTTGTGCAAGGCACTGGCCGAGTTCCTCTTTGATACGGAAGAGGCGATGGTGCGGATCGACATGTCCGAGTTCATGGAGAAACATTCCGTGGCTCGACTGATCGGTGCGCCACCAGGGTACGTGGGCTATGAAGAGGGCGGTTACCTGACCGAGGCGGTGCGTCGCAAGCCTTACTCGGTAATCCTCCTGGACGAGGTCGAGAAGGCCCACCCGGATGTGTTCAACATCTTGCTGCAAGTGCTGGAAGATGGCCGCTTGACCGACAGCCATGGCCGTACGGTGGACTTCAAGAATACCGTGATCGTCATGACGTCCAACCTGGGTTCGGTGCAGATCCAGGAACTGGTCGGTGATCGTGAAGCGCAGCGTGCGGCGGTGATGGATGCGATTTCCACCCACTTCCGGCCGGAGTTCATCAACCGGGTCGACGAAGTGGTGATCTTCGAGCCGTTGGCACGGGATCAGATCGCGGGCATTACCGAGATCCAATTGGGTCGCCTGCGCAGTCGTCTGACCGAGCGCGAGCTGAAACTGGATCTGAGCCCTGAGGCCATGGATAAGCTGATCGCGGTGGGTTACGACCCTGTATACGGCGCACGTCCGCTCAAGCGAGCGATTCAGCGCTGGATCGAGAACCCGCTGGCTCAGTTGATTCTGTCGGGTCGCTTCATGCCCGGCGAGACCGCCAAGGGTGTGGTGGAAAACGACGAAATCGTATTCGTCTGATTCACTCAGGCAGCAAAATGGATAAGGCCTCGCATTGCGAGGCCTTTTTTTCGCCAGGCTGTTGAACTCTAAGGAAAAGGCTTGTAAAGTGCGCCCCGCAGTAAGTCACCCGCCAGGGTTTCCGCTCCCCAAGCAGAAATCCAAAATAAGTTGCAAATCATTAACTTGAAAGCAATTTAGGGGGTTGACAGAGGTTCTGAAGATTGTAGAATAGCGCGCCTCAGACACACGAACGCAGCGATGCGAACGGGTCGAAGAGAACGCAAAAAGCTTCACCGTTGTAAATTGAAATATGTAGTTCCGTGATAGCTCAGTCGGTAGAGCAAATGACTGTTAATCATTGGGTCCCAGGTTCGAGTCCTGGTCACGGAGCCAATTTCAAACCGGGGTATAGCGCAGTCCGGTAGCGCGCCTGCTTTGGGAGCAGGATGTCAGGAGTTCGAATCCCCTTACCCCGACCATTTTTGGGTCGTTAGCTCAGTTGGTAGAGCAGTTGGCTTTTAACCAATTGGTCGTAGGTTCGAATCCCACACGACCCACCATTTTTGAAACCAGTTAACGCTGGGGTCAGATCTTAAGATCAGAGGCCAAAAGCACTGATCGAAGAAGGCGACTTGTAAAGGTCGCCTTTTTTTTACCGGGGTATAGCGCAGTCCGGTAGCGCGCCTGCTTTGGGAGCAGGAT
This sequence comes from Pseudomonas sp. GM21, assembly GCF_000282215.1. Classification (GTDB taxonomy): domain Bacteria; phylum Pseudomonadota; class Gammaproteobacteria; order Pseudomonadales; family Pseudomonadaceae; genus Aquipseudomonas. The sequence goes on along the minus strand of NZ_AKJS01000004.1, from coordinate 16,322 downwards.
GTCAGGAGTTCGAATCCCCTTACCCCGACCATATTAAAAATCCTCGTATCGAAAGATACGGGGATTTTTTTTGTCTGCCGAAAAAAGCCCCGCTTCTCGGTGGAGAAAGCGGGGCGTGGTACTCAGAGGCTTAGGCGCCGTCTTGGTCTTTCAGGTGCTCGAACAAGCCTTTTGGCATTTTTTTGCCGTTGGCTTCGAAGTTGGCTTTCACGTTATCAAACGCCTCTTGCTCGTCGATGAAGCTGTCATGGTTGGTGTCGATCTTGTCGAAGTTGGATTTCGGCGCGACTTTCTGGAATTCCGCACGCGATACCTTGCCGTCGTCATCGGTGTCGGTCTTTGCCATCGACGCATCGCCACATTTGCCTTCACCGCATTTGCCTTCAGGGGTTTTCACCACCTGTTCGGCCGAGGCCAGCAGATAGCCTTGAGTCAGCGGCTGAGCAGCGAATACGGTGCCGGTCAACATCATGCCGCCAGCCAGAACAGCGCCAAGCAGACCAATAGTGTTTTTGGTGGTACGGGACATTTCAATGCTCCTGGGTTGCACGACACAACCGCTTGATAAAGGGTTGCCACGTAAGTGCGGCGACAACCGAAGCAGGCAGGCTGCCTTGCTCGGGTGTAGCCATTTAGCGGGAGTGGTGTATCGCTACTGTGTCGCGCAAGGGGGAGTTTGTAAGCGAAGGGGCGAATCGCGGGGGCAGATACAGTGAGACACTATCTTTTTGCAGGTCAGACCGAGGCGCCTGCATCGCGGGCAAGCCCAGCTCCCACATTGGATCTGTGTACGACGCAGATCCAATGTGGGAGCCGGGCTTGCCCGCGATGAGGCCCTGACAGGCGTCGAATAATTAATGCAGCTTGAGTCGCGGCTCAGTCCCGCGCCCGATCTTACTGCCCAGCATCAGCATCGCCGTACGGAACGCGCCATACAGCGCCATCTGGTGCATGCGGTACAGCGACACGTAAAACATCCGCGCCAGCCAGCCCTCCAGCATCACACTGCCGGTCAGGTTGCCCATCAAGTTACCCACAGCCGAAAAGCGTGACAGCGAGATCAACGAACCATAATCGGTGTACTTGTACGTAGGCAGAGGCTTGCCTTCGATCCGCAGCTTCAGCGATTTGGCCAGCAACGAGGCTTGTTGATGTGCCGCCTGGGCACGCGGCGGTACATTGCGATCAGTACCCGGTTGCGGGCATGCCGCGCAGTCACCGAAAGCGAAGATATTTTCATCGCGGGTGGTTTGCAGGGTGGGCAGCACGTGCAGCTGGTTGATGCGGTTGGTTTCCAGGCCGTCGATGTCTTTGAGGAACCCCGGTGCACGAATTCCGGCGGCCCAGACTTTGAGGCTGGCGTTGATCACTTTGCCATCGACGGTGATCAAGCTGTCGGCCGTCACTTCACTGACCGCGGCATTGGTCATGACGTTGACCCCGAGTTTCTCCAGGGTTTTATGCACAGGTCCGCCGATACGTTCCGGCAGGGCAGGCAATACCCGTGGTCCGGCTTCGATCAGGGTGATGTGCATGTTTTCCGGTTTGATCCGGTCCAGGCCATAAGCGGCCAGTTCGTGCGCAGCGTTGTGCAGCTCGGCGGCGAGTTCTACGCCGGTAGCACCGGCACCGACGATGGCCACGCTGATTTGCTCGACCTTGTCGGTTTGCCCGGCATGGGCGCGCAGGTAGTGATTGAGCAGTTGCTGGTGGAAACGCTCGGCTTGTTTGCGGGTGTCGAGGAACAGGCAGTGTTGCGCCGCGCCCTGGGTGCCGAAATCATTGGTGGTGCTGCCGACCGCGATCACTAACGAGTCGTAACCCACTTCACGGGCGGGCACCAGTTCCAGGCCCGCTTCGTCGTAAGTAGCGGCCAGCTGGATTTTTTTCTGCGTGCGATCGAGCCCGCTCATGCGTCCTAGCTGGAACTCGAAGTGGTTCCATTTGGCCTGGGCAACATAGTTGAGTTCGTCTTCGGAAGAGTTCAACGACCCGGCTGCCACTTCGTGCAACAGCGGTTTCCAGATGTGGGTCAGGTTCGCGTCAACCAGCATCACGCTGGCCGTGCCGCGCTTGCCCAGAGTCTTACCCAGACGGGTAGCCAACTCCAGACCGCCGGCGCCGCCGCCAACGATGACAATACGATGGGTCATGGGGATATCTCGCAAGGCTAAAAGAAATCGGTGCAATTACCCGAGCGAGCGCGATGCTGCTCATAGCGTCAGGTAACTGATAAATCGGCTCAACAGGCCCAGTCCAATGGTCACTGCCAGCACCACCACCAGGAGCATCCACGGCCGGAAAGGTCGGCGCTCGACTCGGTGCTGGGACAAGTGCAGGTACTCTTCGACACGCTTTTGGTCGTCGGGGTTCAGGCGGCTGGTCATAAAGGCCTCGTCGGTAGACGTTGCTGAATGTGTAGAAGCTACAGGCTGATTTAACGAACGTTGAACGGAGCATAGCCGGTGTCCGGGATGGGCTCGACGCTCACCGTGTCGTCCAGGCGAATGATGCCACTTTGTAACACTCGAGCAGTGATTCCGCCATGTCCGCGCACGGCCTGAAAGGTCCCCGGGCCGAGGTTGTTTTGAAGGCGCGCACAAGGCTGGCACCAGCCGGTGGTTTCGAAAATGGCCTGGCCGATCCGGAAGCGACGACCCTTGAGGCTGAACAGATTGATACCGCTGATAACGAGGTTGCGCCGCAAATCATTAGGCAATACGGGCTGATCGTCCGGGCGCCCCATCAACGAAGTGATCACCGCCAGATGTTCCCACTGAATCAACGTCACCTGCCGTGCGTTGCGTACGCCAGGACGGGCTCGATCGCCGGTCAAACCGGCCTCCAGACGCGCTTCCACCGCCTCCAGTTCGATCATCGGTAGGTGAGGTTTCGGTCGCACGCCGATCCAGCGTACGCGGCCGGTTTGCGGGACTTGCGCGATCAATTCCTGCAATGGGCTCACAGGCTGATTCCGACATCGAAGACGATGCTGCGCCCCAGGTTGCTGCGCAGGAAATCCGGCGCATCCGGGTGCGCGAACAGCACCCGGGCGAACGTCGGGCCAACCAGCGATAACGAGCGCCACCCCTGGCGCAAGTATTCGGTAGGTGGAGGGAAATGACTGTTGAGGTCCAGCACTTCGCGCTTGAGGCTGGCGAAGGCAATGATGTCGAGTTCCCCAAGGTCCATGCCACGTTCCTTGTAGTTGTGCGCTTTTTTGCGCAAGGTCGGCGCCAGTCTCAGCAAAAACTCATTGGCGGGGATGCGTTTGGGTTTGGCTTCGCGTCGCACTAGCTGGCTCAGGGAAAACGCACTGCGCCGACGTTGCAGCTCGTCACGCCATTCGTCGTTCAGTCGCCGGCCCTCATCGAGCACGAAGAACACCTCGAAATTCGCCTCTCGAAACAAAACGTCCGGTGGCTCTCCCGCCGGAGCGAACTCGTCGGCGCGGTAGGGAATGTTCAGGCCTTGCAGCAGGCGCTGGCACACCCAACGCTCACGCTCCCATTTGCGGGCATTGGACAGGAACGCGTTGGCTTGCTCGGCCGCGATGGTCAGCAGGCGTAAATAATCTGAGTCATCCATAGGCCCAAGCTTAGCGTTCAAATGCTACAAGCAGAAAGCTTTGCATCTGATGGAGCCACTTTTGCGCCGGTGTAGACTGCTGTGCATAGAGCCGTTATCACGCAAGGATTCGGCGGTGGAGTTCAAGAGGGTACCCACATGATCGGTGTAGAACTACTGTCACCGCAGACGCTGACAGTCGGCTGGCTGATCTATGTGCCCGTGCTGCTCTGGGCCATCTGGCGTGCGCCCTGGGTTGAGTTGTTCACAGACAGCCGCCGCCAGCATCTGCTGTTCGGCACCGTATTTGCGTTATTTATGTTGTGGCTGGTGCGACGGGATTTCGATACCGGCGTGTCTTATCACTTCATTGGCATGACAGCCGTGACCTTGCTGCTCGACTGGCCTTTGGCAATTGTCGGCGGCTTGGTTGCGCAACTCGGGCTGGTGCTGCTCGGGCGTCAGGACCTGGCCGCCGTTGGCGTGAACGGCGCGCTGCTGATTTTACTGCCGGTGCTGGTCACTGAATGCATCGCCATCCTGGTCGAGCGGGCGCAACCGCGTAATCCCTTTGTGTATATCTTCTGTTCCGGTTTTTTTGCGGCGGCGCTTTCGGCGTTGTTGTGCCTGCTGCTGGCGCTGTGGGTGCTGTGGTACGACGAGCTTTTTGTCATGCCGTACTGGCTGGAGGATTTTGTCGGCTATCTGTGGTTGCTGATATTTCCAGAAGCGTTCATCAACGGCATGGTCGTCAGCGCATTGGTGGTGTTCAGCCCGGAATGGCTGGAGACGTTCAATCGCACGCGCTACCTTTCCGCCCCCTGGAAAGACGACGATCCAAAATCTTGATCCACATCAAATCGATTTTTCGCCGGCGAACACATGCTCGACAAAACCTTCAGGAGCATGGATATGAGTGTCTACGAATGGGCGAGGCAGGAGTTGCGTCAGAGTCTGGACGGGGCGCAGGAGGTGGGGTTTGATCCTGGCTTGAGCCTGCGCGCCTTGCTCAGCGCAGTGGTACAGCAAAGCAAGGCAGTGCGCAGTGCCGAAGACCTGGCCGACGAATTGCGTTTTCTCGCGGAAAACCTTGATGACGGCCAGGACTACAGTTTTACGCGGCCGTGAACATCAGTGACGCGGTTCGAAGTCTTCGCTGAACAGGTCGTCTTCGGCGTCCGGGCTGACCGGAATCTTGTGTTCTTCCGATGCCCATGCCCCGAGGTCAATCAGTTTGCAGCGATCCGAGCAGAACGGCCGGAAGGTGTTTTCGGCACTCCATTCAACAGGCGCGCCACAGGTTGGACATTGGACGGTTGGGGTCTGGCTCATGACTGGCCTCCACGCAAAGTAAGGTAAAAGTTGTGCAGGCGTTCGACCTCGCTGTGCAGCCAGGCGAGGTCGCGGTCGTTGACCACCACGTCGTCGGCATGGCTCACGCGGTCCTGGCGGCTGGACTGGGCCTTGAGGATCGCTTGGACCTGTTGTTCCGTGGTCTGGTCGCGCTGCAAGGTGCGTTCGATTTGTAACTGTTGCGGGGCATCGATCACCAGGACCCGTTGGGTTATGGCGGTCTGCCCGGACTCGATCAGCAGTGGCGAAACCAGAATCGCGTAGGGCGATTGTGCCTTGGCCAGATTGTGTGCAATTTCTTCACCGATCAACGGATGCAACAAGCCTTCGAGCCACCGGCGCTGCTCCGGGACCTCAAAGATCAATGCGCGCAGGGCCGCACGGTCCAGTGTTCCGTCGGCTTGCAGCACGCCGGGGCCGAAGTGTTCGGCGATGGCGGCCAGCGCCGGGCGCCCCGGTTCCACCACCCAGCGCGCCGCGTGATCGGCGTCCACGACGTGGATGCCCAAGTCGATGAAGTGTTGGGCTGCCGCGCTTTTGCCGCTGCCGATGCCGCCGGTCAGGCCGAGAATCCAGGGTTTTTCCACAGGGGTATTCATTTCAAACCGACAAACTGCCAATAGAAGTCGGTTATTTGACCACCCCAGAGCAAGGCAATCCAGCCGGCAATCGCCAGATAGGGGCCGAAGGGGATTGGCGACGAGGTTTTTTCGTTGCGCAGACGCAACAAAATCACCCCGAGAATGGCGCCCACGAGCGATGACAGCAGGATCGTCAGCGGCAAAATCTGCCAGCCGCCCCACGCCCCGAGCATGGCCAGTAACTTGAAATCACCGTGGCCGATACCGTCTTTGCCGGTGAGCAGCTTGAACAGCCAGAAAACCGACCACAACACCATGTATCCGGCCACCGTCCCCCACAGCGCGTCATGCAATGACACGAAGACCCCGAAGCTGTTGACGATCAACCCCAGCCATAACAGCGGTAGCACCAGAACATCCGGCAGCAGTTGGTGCTCGGCGTCGATCAGGCTCATCGCCAGCAAGCCCCAGGTCAGGACCAGCACCGTGCAGGCCTGCCAGCCGAAGCCGAAATGCCAGGCGATAAACGCCGAGAGCAAGCCGCAGGCCAGTTCAGTCAGCGGATAGCGCTTGCTGATCGGTGCGGCGCAGTTCGAGCATCGCCCCCGCAAAAACAGGTAGCTGAGCAGCGGGATGTTTTCCCACGGGCGAATTTGATGATCGCACTGCGGGCAGTGGGAGTGGGGCAGCATCAGATTGTAAGTCGGGCCAGGCGCTTCGGGCGGTACGCCCAGCACATCGTGGGCTTGCAGCCGCCATTCGCGATGGAGCATTTTCGGCAGGCGCCAGATCACCACATTGAGGAAGCTGCCCACGACCAGGCCCACGACCAATGCGAGGGCCACGAAGAACGCCGGGTAAGCAGTCAGAATTTCATTCAAGGGCATGTCAGATCGCTGAGCCGAGTTGGAAGATGGGCAAGTACATCGCAACCACCAGGCCCCCGACGATAACACCCAGCACGACCATGATGAATGGCTCCATCAGGCTGGTGAGGTTATCGACCATGTTGTCCACTTCGTCTTCGTAGAAATTCGCGACTTTGTCGAGCATGTCATCCAGTGCGCCGGACTCTTCACCAATGGCCGTCATTTGAATCGCCATATTGGGAAAGACACCCGAAGTGCGCATGGAAAAATTCAGCTGCATGCCGCTCGACACGTCCTGCTTGATGCGCAGCACCGCACGCTTGAACACGATATTGCCGGTCGCGCCGGCCACGGACTCCAGCGCTTCAACCAGCGGCACGCCGGCGGCAAAGGTTGTCGACAGTGTTCGGGCGTAGCGCGCAACGGCAGACTTGCGCATCAGCGTGCCAATCAGGGGCAGCTTCAACAGCCAGGTGTCCAGCCAGTCGCGAAAGCCCGGAGATTTCCTGAAAGCGTGGCGCACGCCCAAAATACCCGCGAGCAGTATTCCGAGCATTACCCACCACCCTTGCTGCATGAACGCCGACAGGCCGATGACCATCACTGTGAACGCAGGCAACTCTGCACCAAAACCCTTGAACACCGACTCGAACTGCGGCACCACTTTGACCAGCAGGATCCCCGTGACAATGATCGCGACGAACACCACGGCCAATGGGTAGGTCATGGCTTTCTTGATCTTGGCCTTCAGGCTTTCGCTCTTTTCCTTATAGGTCGCCACCCGCTCAAGCAGTGTGTCGAGGGCGCCGGCCTGCTCACCGGCATCCACCAGGTTGCAGTAGAGCTCATCGAAATACTCCGGCTTTTTACGCAGGGACGCGGCGAAGCTGTTGCCCGCCGCGACTTCTTGTTTCAACTCGTCCACCAGTTTGCGCATGGCCGGGTTATCGAAGCCTTCACCGATAATGTCGAACGACTGCAACAGCGGCACACCGGCTTTCATCATGGTCGCCATCTGCCGGGTGAACAGGGCAATGTCCTGAGCCTTGATGCGTTTGCCGATGTTGAAAATCGAAGCGGACTTCTTGCGCACCTTGCCGGGGTTGATGCCTTGTTTGCGCAGTTGGGCCTTGATCAACGCCGGGTTCTGGCCACTCAACTCGCCGGTCATTCTGGCGCCTTTGCGGTCTGTGCCTTCCCAGGCATACACGCTGATTTTTGCTGCTTTGACCGACATGTTCAGTCCTTGGTGACTCGATTGATTTCTTCATGGCTTATAGCCTAGTCAAGGCGCTGAGCCAAACCCGTGGTGTTGGGTGACAAAAATTGTCAGATAGTGCGGTTACTGGGAGTAGGAAAGGTCGTTGATTCCACGTGCTGCCCCGCCAACAGGGGGGTAGCGCTTGGCATGGGCTGTGCTGATGCTATTTCAGATCATGAGCTTTCGACTCATGCATGGAGCTTGTCTATGAAAACTCAGAAAGGTTTTACCTTGATCGAACTGTTGATCGTGGTGGCAATCATCGGGATTCTGGCGACGTTTGCGTTGCCGATGTATTCCAAATATCAAGCCAGGGCGAAGTTGACGGCGGGCCTGGCCGAGATTTCCGCCATGAAGGTGCCGTACGAAGATGCGATCAACCAGGGCGAGGCGCCAACGGTCGCCAACGTAGCGCCGGCGGGTAGTGCCACGACCAGCAATTGCGCCGTGGCGGTCACCGGCACCGTGGCTACAGGGGATGGCAGCATCACCTGCACGATTTTGAATGCCCCGGCACCCGTTATGAGCAAGACCATTACATTGACCCGTAATGCAACCAAAGGCTGGTCGTGTGCCAGTTCCGCTGAGCAGGATTACGTGCCTAAAGGTTGCACCCCTTCCGCCTCGTAAACGCAGATATCCAGCAAGGCCCCGCTGCTTCGGTTGCGGGGCTTTTTTTTATTGTCGAATGCACCGCAACTGTGAAAAAAAAGACAAAAAATTCAGTATGTTAGGAACTTTGTGAAAACCCGCAAGTTGCATGCAGAGTTTTGCCCGGTCATGCATTTTGCATGATTTCGAAATTTCGCCGTATTTTTAAACTATTGATTTATAACGATTTATTGAGTGTTTCAAAGTTGGCACAGCGTTCGCAATATACCTGGTAACCCTGCTGAGAAGACAACCAGCAGACTTTCAAGAAAAACAGGAGTTACACGTATGAAGAAGTTCGCTATCGCTGCCGCTACTGCTACCGCGCTGACCCTGACTCTGGCCAACGCAGCATTCGCACAGACCACCACCACTCAAGCCCCGCTGACATTGGCTTCGGGTGAAGTTGCCAAGGCCACGGAAGCTACTTCCGATACCTGGATCACCACCAAAGTCAAAAGCGACCTGCTGACCGAAAAAGGCATTCCGGGCACCGATATCAAAGTCGAAACCAACAAAGGCGTGGTTTCCCTGTCGTCCACCGTTGCAGTGACTGATGCTCAGAAAGCCACCGCTGTGGCGATCACCAAGAAAATCGAAGGCGTCAAAGCGGTCTCCGCTGACGGCCTGAAAGCCGACTAAGGCAAGACTTCTCGCCTGGACCGGGAGAAGGTGTGGCAGACGAGTGAGTTATACGCCTGCCACTTCTCAAGATTAGGAGTTCATGCGAACGGCCATAAGGATGTGGCCATTACAGGCCCCGGCATTCGTGTCGGGGCCTGTTCTATTTGGGCGGCACAAAATAACTGTGGTCGCTCAAGGTCGTGCAGATCTCACTGGCTACTGAGCCATCTTCTGAGCATCACTCGGCATCCAGATGCAACGGTGTCACCACCCGACCATCACTTTCTGCTTGACCAAGATTGGCATCGATAAAGTACACACGGTCATCGGCCAGCTGACCTTTGTCCACCAGATAGTCCTTGATGCTGCTCGCGCGCTCCTGCCCCAACTGACGCAACAGCACGTCACTGGTGCTCCAGAACTTGATCACGTCGGCGCGCATTTTTGCGGTGCGTTCTTCCTTGCCCAAGTCATTCCATTCAGCCGGTGGCTGAGTCTTCAGACGCGTGCGATAGATGCCTTCCAGCAGCGGGCCTTTCTCGTTTTCCGGGACCGCCAGCAATGAAGCCTGGGCCGGGACTTTGTCGCCGCGACGCTGGAGCATTTTGTAGTAGTTGTACTGGTATTCACGCTCCAGGCGTTGCTCGGCAATGAGTGGGCCGTCGGTGCTGGCGGCGGCCGTGCCTTCGATTTCCAGACGCAGGGCCGGACGTTCCTTCAAGGCTTGGGACAGTTTGACCAACGCACCTTCAGCTTCCTGGCTCAAATCGCTTGAGCCCGCTGCGAACGACACGGTGCCCAAGTCTTCGGAACCACCACCACTGACCAAGCCGCCAATCATTTTGAACGGCGCTGCGGCCGCTTTGACGATCAGGTTGCGCAGGGTTTGCCAGACAATCGGCATGACGCTGAACTGCGGATTATTGAGGTCGCCAGTGACGGGCAGTTCGATGGAAATCTTGCCATCCACATCCTTGAGCAAGGCAATCGCCAGTTTCAGCGGCAGGCTCACGGCGTCCGGGCTGTCGACTTTTTCACCCAGCTGCAGTTGTTCGACCACCACTTTGTTTTCGGCCTTGAGCTGGCCTTTGATGATCAGGTAATGCAGGTCGAGATTGAGTCGGCCCTTGCGGATGCGATACCCGGCAAACTTGCCGGAGTAAGGGGTGAGCGTGGTCAGTTCCACACGTTTGAAACTGGTGGCGATGTCGAGGCTGGCCATCGGATCGAACGGATTGACCGCACCCTTGATGGTCACGGGCGCATAACGGTCGACCTTGCCTTTGATATCCACGCTGGCCGGTTTTGCCTGACGACTGTCGATGGTACCGATCTGCCCGTTGAGCTGTTGCGCGGCGGTGGCGAAGTTCGGTGTCAGGCTGAAGTCGGCGAAGTTGGCTGAGCCGTCATTGATGGCGATGCCGCCGATGTGAATGCCCAGTGGTTTGTTGTTGCTGGCCGGTTTGGCGGAGGTGGTTTTGGCGCCGGCATCGGTCGGTTGCGGGATCAACAGGTCATCGATGTTGGTGGTGCGATCTTCGTTGATCATGAAGCGCGCATAAGGCTGGAACAGATTGACCTTGTCGATCGACAGGTTGTCACCGTGCTGATAGTTCAGGCCTTCAAGCACCAGCTGCTGCCACTTGAGGAAGTCGCGGGTTTTAAGGGTGTCGAGGGTGTGCAACTGATCGACTTGAGCGCGGCCGGTGACGCTGAACGCCAGCGGCTCGGTGCTTTTCAGATCGACCGCCAGATCACTGCCGAGCATGCCGCTACGCAGTTCCAGGCGAATGAAGGGGGTGATGTAGGACTGGGCGACACGCAGGTCGATGTCTTTGGTCTGCACCTTCAGTTTGGCGCTGACCGGGGCGAGATTGACCACGCCGTCGGCGAGGATCTTGCCTTGTTTGCCCACGCCGGTGTCGAGCTTGAGATTAAATGGCGAGCCGTTAAGGCTGTCGAAATTTTGCAGGTTCAGATTCAACGGGCCGACTTCCAGCGCCACAGCGGGTTGCGCCTTGCGGTCGGCAAGGTGCACCAGGGAATCGCGCAGCTGCACGTCTTTGAGCAGCACCTGCCACGGCTTGCCCGGCGGCACCGGTTCAAGTGGGGGTGAGTCAGCGGCCGCTGGTGTACTGGCGGGTTCGGCCTTGGCCTTGGCGGCAGGTTTGGAGGGCTGGCTGGCGAACAGCTTTTGCCAGTCGAGTTGCCCGTCGGCTTCGAGGGCGGCCCAGGTTTCCAGCTTGTGGCTGCGAATCTTGCCGACCACCACGTGTTGCTTGGCCAGGTCTACCGTGGTTTCGCTGATGTCCAGTCGATCGAGCTTCGCCAAAGGTCGGCCGTCCGGGGCCTTGATCGCGAAGGGCGCGATACTGACGGCGACATTGCTCAAGAGCAGTTCGGTTTCTTTGGACAGATTGAGTTTGTAGTCGGTGCTGAGGCTGAGCACACCGCTTTCCAGATCCAGTGGCACCGCGTCACGCACATAAGGCCAGAAGGACTTCATCTTGCCGTCAGTGATTTTCAGCTTACCTTCGGAGGCGAGCGGGATCAGGCTGAAGTTGCCGGTCCAGTCGACTTGCCCACCGGCCGGTCCGATGGCCACCAACGTCATGTCGGCGCTGTCGTCGGGCAGGGTGCTGAGGTGTTTCAGTTCCAGATCGAGTTTGTCGTAGATAAATTCGATGGGTTCGCTGGGGCGCAAATCCTGGAAGTGCACCGAGCCGCCGACCAGATTGATCCGCTCCACGCGCAGCGGAAACGGCTTGGCGTCCGGGTCGGCAGGTGTCGGCTCACTCGCGGGTATTTTGAACAGCCCGAGCAGGTTGAGCCGGCCGTCCTTGCCGAAGAGGATTTCAGTCTTGGCTTTGTCCAGTTCGATCTCGGACAGATGCACGGCCTTGGTCCAGAGACTGTCGAGTTGCAGGTTGGCGTACAGGCGTTCGAAGCCGACCTGCTCTTTGCCCGGCTCACCGATGACCAGGCCCCAAAGGGTGACTTCGAGGCTGAACGGGTTGATTTCGATCCGCTGAAGGTGGGCGGGTACCGTGGCGTAATGGGCCAATTGTTGGTTGGCAACCCGCAACGCGATACCCGGTAAAATCAGAAACCCCAGCAAGCTGTAGAGGGCCAGAGCAGTCAACAAGGCGCCGATGGCGCGAATCAATCCTTTGGGCATGTGTGGCTTCATCTGTCTGAATCGGAGTGCCTTGGAGTATGGCATGCGATTGCAGTTCAAAAGTGACCAGAATTTGCAGGTTTTGTCTGAATTTTCAGGTGGATGTCAGAGCTGCAGGATCAGCGTTTTCAGCGGTGGCTGTTGATCCATCGACGGAAAATCAGCGCCCGGTGTCATCACGGTCCATTCGCGCACCGGTCGCCCGGCTTTCTCCGCGCAACGCAGTACCTGTTCGCGCCAGTCGTCCATGCTGACCTTTGCCAGGTTGTTGCAGCAGATCAGCACGCCATTGTCGGCGGTGGTCAGCAGTGCGGGTTTGAGCAGGCTCTGGTAGTCGCGTAGCAGATCGACGGTGCCGAAAGCACTCTTGGCCCAGGCGGGCGGGTCGAGCAGCACCAGGTCGTACTGACGCTGCTCAAGGCGTTGGTAGCTCGGCAGTTTCTGCCCGCGCCGTTGACTGATGGGCAGGCCCGCCAGTTGACGGATCGCCGGGAAGTAATCGGACTGGATGAATTCCATGGCTGGCAACTGCGGATTGAGCAGACCGTTTTCACGGCCGACTGCCAGGTTGCCCTCGGCAAAATCGAGGTTGCACACCTCACGGGCGCCACCGGCCGCAGCACTCAGCCCGACGCCACAGGTGTAGGCAAACAGGTTGAGCACGCTTTTGTTCTGGCTGTGCGCTTTGACCCAGCCACGGGTATTGCGCAGGTCGAGGAACAGCAGCGGGTCCTGACCGGCATGACGCCCGCGAACCCGGTAGTTGACGCCCCATTCGTGGCCGACCAAGTCCTCCAGCGCCGCCGCATCGGCACGGTAAACCGTGTCTTCACGGTCGATACGCGAATTGCCCCGGGAGCGGTCGTTGTAGACCAGCAGGGTGTCGAGCCCCAAATGCTGGTTGATCGTCTCGTGCAGGTGCAGTAGCACGTCGCGTTCCAGCGACTGGTGAAAGCTTTGCACCAACAACTGCGGGCCATAGCGGTCGATGGTCAGTCCGCCGGCGCCTTCCTGGCTGCCGTGGAACAGGCGATAGCAATCGGTGCCTTGCTGATGCAGTTCGGCAAGCAGGTCCTGGCGATGTTCGAGGGCGGCGCGCAGCGCCTGATTCAAGGAAGACATGCTGGGCGCCTTGCAGGAGGGAATTGGGCGCGGGAGTTTAACAGCTTGGGCCTGCTCGCGATGCTTTTAGGGACCATCAGGTCAGCAACCCCATCCGCCGTTTAGCCCGCTGCACCGAGCCATTGCGCACCGCCCAGCGCAGCATCGGCGCGCTGCGGTTGACGCTGGCGCGGATCAGTTTGCGTTGCAGCGGGGGTTGGGTGACGCCCAGCATGTCACTGGCCCAGTCCGGCAACAGATCGATGCCGGCCTGCATCATCAAACCGCCGAAAGGCTTGGCCAGACGGCTGGGGGAGGGGGCGTTCAACAGCAGTCGCAAGACTTCGCGGCTGCGTGAATCGCACAGCAACTGGGGGCGAATGCGTTCAAGGTAATCCGCTATTTCTTGCCGCGAGCGGGGCACATCACGGGCGCCCAGTCGCTCGGCGACCAGCGCGATTTCCCCGTAGTAACGGTCCTGATCGGCCAGTGACAGATTCGGATTGCGATAACGCAAATGGGCGGCGAGAAAGTTACTGACTTCGGCCACATGCACCCAGGTCAGCAAGTCCGGATCACTGGCCGCATAAGGACGCCCGTCCGGCGCGGTGCCCGTCACTTGCAGGTGGATGGTGCGGACTTTTTCAATCAGCCAGTCGGCATCTTTTCGGGAGCCAAACGTGGTGCCGGAGATGAATTGTCCGGTGCGGCGCAGTCGGCCGAGCATGTCCTCGCGAAAATTTGAATGGTCCCAGACCCCTGCCAGGGCCAATGGATGCAAGGCTTGCAGCATCAGCGCACTGATGCCGCCGATCAGCATGCTGCTGAAATCGCCATGCACTTGCCAACTCACCGAGTCGGGGCCGAACAGACCGGGATCGCCCTTGGGGTTTTCCAGATCGAGCTTTCCGAGGGACAGACCGGTCAGGCTCATGATCTGGGTTTCGATGCGGGTACGGATGAATTCCATGGCGACTCGGTGACGAAATTGAAACGCGGCCATTGCTGGCCGCGTGAGGCTTATTGATTCAGGCGTTTATCCACGAGATCCTGAACAACGCTCGGGTCGGCCAGGGTCGAGGTATCACCCAGCGTGTCCAGTTCATTGCAGGCAATTTTGCGCAGGATACGCCGCATGATCTTGCCCGAGCGGGTTTTCGGCAAAGCCGGGGCCCATTGGATCAAGTCCGGTTTGGCGAAGCTGCCGATTTCCTTGCTGACGTGGGCCAACAGTACTTTCTTCAGTTCGTCGTCGGGGGCGGTGCCGTTCATGGGCGTGACGAAGGCGTAGATACCCTGGCCTTTGAGGTCGTGGGGGTAACCGACCACAGCGGCTTCGGCGATGCTGTCGTGCAGCACCAGGGCGCTTTCCACTTCGGCGGTGCCAATGCGGTGCCCGGAGACGTTGATCACGTCGTCGATGCGCCCGGTGATCCAGTAATCGCCGTCCTCATCGCGCCTCGCGCCGTCACCGGTGAAGTAGTAGCCGGGGTAGGGCTTGAAGTAAGTGTCGACCATCCGTTGCGGGTCGCCGTAGACGCTGCGGATCTGCGCCGGCCAGCTGGATTTGATGGCCAGCACGCCGCTGCCCGCACCTTTGATTTCCTTGCCCGTTTCATCGAGCAACACCGGTTGCACGCCGAACATCGGTTGCGTGGCGCAGCCGGGTTTGATCCGTTGCGCGCTGACCAGCGGGCTAATCATGATGCCGCCGGTTTCGGTCTGCCACCAGGTGTCGACAATCGGGCAGCGCTGTTCGCCGACAATATTGAAGTACCAATCCCACGCCTCCGGGTTGATCGGCTCACCAACAGTGCCAAGTAATCTGAGGCTGGCGCGCGACGTTTCCTTCAACGGTTCCGGCCCTTCGCGCATCAGCGAACGCAGTGCGGTCGGTGCCGTGTAGAAAATGTTGACGTGGTGTTTGTCGATGACCTGCCAGAAGCGCGAGCTGCTCGGGTAACTCGGCACGCCTTCGAAGATCAGCGTGGTCGCGCCGTTGGCCAGCGGACCGTAGACGATGTAGCTGTGGCCAGTGACCCAGCCGACATCGGCGGTGCACCAGAACACTTCGTTGTCACGGTAGTCGAGCACGTATTTGAAGGTCATCGCGGCTTGCAGCAGGTAACCGCCGGTGGTGTGCAACACGCCCTTGGGTTTGCCGGTGCTGCCGGAGGTGTAGAGGATGAACAGTGGGTCTTCGGCGTCCATCGGTTCCGGCGGGCAATCATCGCTGACGTCGCGCAAGGCGTGGTGATACCAGAGGTCGCGACCTTCAACCCAATTCACCGCACCTTGTGTGCGCTCGACCACGATCACCGTACTGACGTTCGGGCAACTCTCAAGCGCCTTGTCGACTTTCTCCTTCAGGGGCACGACTTTGCCGCCGCGCACGCCTTCGTCGGCGGTGATCACGGTGCGGCAATCGGCATCAAGAATCCGGTCGCGCACAGAATCCGGGGAGAAACCGCCGAAGACCACCGAATGCACCGCGCCGATGCGCGTGCAGGCCAGCATGGCGTAGGCCGCTTCGGGGATCATCGGCATGTAAATGCAGACGCGGTCGCCTTTCTTCACGCCACGGCTTTTCAGCACGTTGGCCAGGCGACAGACGTTGTGGTGGAGTTTTTTGTAAGTGATTTGTGCGGATTCGGCGGGGTCATCGCCTTCCCAGATGATCGCGATTTGATCGCCGCGCTGTTCCAGATGGCGGTCGATGCAGTTGTAGCTGACGTTCAATTTGCCACCGGAAAACCAGCTGGCTTCACCGGTTTTCAGGTTGTAGCGCTGGACAGTGTTCCACGGCGCACTCCAGTCGAGAAAGCGCGTGGCTTGTTCAGCCCAGAACGTACTGGGGTGTTCGATGGATTCGCGATACAGGCAGTGATAGTCGTCTTGACTTAAATTCGCAGCCCGGCGGACGGCATCGGCTTTGGGGAACGTGCTGATATCGAACATTGACGGTTCCTTATTCTTGTTTTGCGACAAGTAATAAAGATGCACCGAGTAGCGAACGGGTTCAAGCCGGACACAAAACCAATGTGGGAGCGGGTGTTGCCCACAGAGTTTGTGTTTCAAACCTGTGGGCAGGGCTTCAGATCAGCCGCGGTGACGGCCGCGGAAGTAGTTGATCAGGC
>NZ_AKJS01000003.1 GCF_000282215.1 Pseudomonas sp. GM21 | reverse complement strand
GCGGGGGTAGCCATTTCATTAGGGGATCTTTGTCGAACACAAATATTGTGTTCATGGAGACCTACTGTGGGAGCGAGCCTGCTGGCGATGACTGACTTGAGGGCACTGCAGCAACTACTTCTTCCAGCGATCCGCCGCCGCATGATCACTGTCACGCCCCTCAACCCAACGCGGACCATCACTGGTGACTTCTTTCTTCCAGAACGGCGCGCGGGTTTTCAGGTAGTCCATGACAAAGGCGCAGGCGTCGAAAGCCGCCTGTCGGTGGGCGCTGGCGGCGCCGACGAAGACGATCGGCTCTCCTGGTTCCAGGGCGCCTATGCGATGCAGCACTTCCAGTTTCAACAGTGGCCAGCGCTGCTCAGCCTCCAGGGCAATCTTGCCCAAGGCCTTCTCGGTCATGCCCGGATAGTGCTCAAGAAACATTCCGGCCACATCGAGTCCGTCATTGAAGTCGCGCACATAGCCGACAAAACTCACTACCGCGCCCACGCCCACATTGGTGGCGTGCATGGCGTTGACTTCAGCACCGGGATCGAATGCCGCGGACTGCACGCGAATCGCCATGGGTCAGCCCCCGGTCACGGTCGGGAAGAACGCGACTTCATCGCCATCGCTGACCGGTTCGTCGAGCTGGCAAAGGTCTTCATTGCGGGCGCACAACAGGTTCTGCTCGCTCAGCACATCGGCTCCGTCGCGCTGTGCCAGCAGCGCACGCACGTCGTCGACCGTGGCGAAATCACCTTCAACCTCGACCGAGTCCACGCCGAGCGCTTCGCGGTAACGGGCGAAAAACTTCACGGTGACGTTCATGATTGATCCGCCTGGAAATGCCCGCTCTTGCCCCCGACCTTCTCCAGCAACCGCACGCTTTCGATGGTCATCCCGCGATCCACGGCCTTGCACATGTCGTAGATCGTCAGTGCCGCCACGCTGGCGGCGGTCAGCGCTTCCATCTCGACACCGGTCTGCCCGGACAACTTGCAGCGCGCGACGATGCGCACGGTGTCATCACCTTCGGCACTGAGCTCGACCTTGACACCCGTCAGCATCAGCGGATGGCACAGAGGAATCAGATCGCTGGTTTTCTTCGCCGCTTGAATGCCGGCGATACGCGCCACGGCGAACACATCCCCCTTCGGGTGACCGCCACTGACGATCATCTGCAGGGTGTCGGGCAGCATGCGCACCAGCGCTTGGGCCGTCGCCTCACGGAACGTCACGGTTTTTTCGGTAACGTCGACCATGTTGGCGCGACCTTGGGAATCGAGATGAGTCAGCACGAGGCCTCCTTGAGGCAGCTGCAAGCGGCAAGCTACAAGCGGCAAGTGAAAAGCGCAGTCCGGTTGCAGGTTTGGGAAGGGAGTATTTAAGCAGCCGAACGCCGCAAGCTACAAGCGGCAAGTGAAGTTCACTTGGTTCGCTTGAAACTTGCGGCTTGCAGCTTAAAGCTTGCAGCTCAGAGGTGAGACTCTGCGTATTCAGCCAGAATCGAGCGAGGCACCCCTTGCAGGGTGATGTGCACGCCGTTGGGGAAGTCTTTGAAGCGTTCGGTCAGGTACGTCAGCCCGGAGCTGGTCGCGGACAGGTAAGGGGTGTCGATCTGCGCCAGGTTGCCCAGGCACACCACTTTGGAACCGGCACCGGCACGGGTGATGATGGTTTTCATCTGGTGCGGTGTCAGGTTCTGGCATTCATCGATCAAAATCAGACTCTGCTGGAAGCTGCGACCTCGAATGTAGTTGAGGGATTTGAACTGCAACGGCACTTTGCTGAGGATGTAGTCGACGCTGCCATGGGTGTTTTCGTCATCCATGTGCAAGGCTTCGAGGTTGTCGGTGATGGCACCCAGCCAAGGCTCCATTTTTTCTGCTTCGGTACCGGGCAGGAAGCCGATCTCCTGGTCCAGGCCCTGTACGCTGCGGGTGGCGATGATCCGGCGGTAGCGTTTGCTGACCATGGTCTGCTCGATCGCCGCCGCCAGGGCCAGGATGGTTTTACCCGAGCCGGCCGCACCGGTCAGGTTGACCAGGTGAATATCCGGGTCCAGCAAGGCAAACAGCGCCAGGCTCTGATAGATGTCACGCGGTTTAAGGCCCCAGGCTTCCTGGTGCAGCAGCGGTTCCTGATGCAGATCCAGGATCAGCAATCGGTCTTCTGAAATTTCCTTGATCCAGCCGACAAAACCCTGTTCATCAATGATGAACTCATTGACATGCACCGCCGGAAGGTTGTCGATCAGTTGCACCTCGTGCCAGGTGCGGCCGTGGTCCTGACGGGTTTCGACCTTGCTCACACGGTCCCAGAAGGAGCCGGTCATGTTGTGGTAACCGTTGGGCAGCAATGAAACGTCGTCGACCAGTTGGTCTGTGCTGTAGTCCTCGGCCGCGATCCCGCAAGCGCGAGCCTTGAGGCGCATGTTGATGTCTTTGGTGACCAGCACAACGGGCAACTTGGGTTCGCGCGCGTGCAGATCAATCAACTGATTGATGATGATGTTGTCGTTCAGGTGTTCGGGAAGAATGATGTTCGGTTCGGCGCGTTTGCTCATCAGAATTGACAGCAAACCCTTGGGTCCACTTTTGCCCCGCTGGATCGGAACCCCCAGCTCTACATCTTCAGGACTGGCATCGCCCAGCGTCTTGTCGATCAGGCGAATCGCCTGACGGCATTCCGCAGCCACGCTGTGATGCCCGCTCTTGAGCTTGTCCAGCTCCTCAAGCACGGTCATCGGGATGGCAACGTGGTGTTCTTCGAAGTTAAGCAGGGCGTTTGGATCGTGAATCAATACGTTGGTATCGAGTACATAAAGGATTGGCTGGTTGGAAGAAGAACTACGTCCGTGATCATCCATACTCGGTCACCTTTGTGGGAGCCAGTCGACGCAATACCATGACAGTGCTGCGCCTCGAAGTGGCCACCGAATTCACCTGCGAGGATTCAAGTGAACTGCACACAAGTTGGGTCTTGGGAGACGCCACCTGTGTTGCAGGTTTCGGCGGTCTGCCTTCGTAATACTCCAAAACCCATGACAGAAAAAAGTACTTTGACGTTTTTTTGAAGTTTATTTTTCAGAGTGACCAATAACACTTGGCGGACTGCCATCACCCCGTTAAAGTCGGAAGTCCGCCTGCATCGAAATCCCTCCCAAAAACGCCAAAAACCCAATGTTTACGGCGCTTGTGCCAATCAGCTGCGTTTCAGCGAAACCCCACCTGACAGTCTTCCCAACCGATCCCGCTTTGCGCCGTTTGCGTGATGAGCCAGGGCAGCGCCGTTTTCACCGCGTCCTGCTTCACATTGAAATTGATCACGCCGTGGCGCCACAGCAGCATCAGCGTCAACACGCGTTGCGCGCTCGGGCTGCCCTTGAGCTTTCCGGCTCCGTCCTGGGCATCAATGTCCCACAGCGCTACCCGCAAGCCCTGAGCGTTGAAGAAGCTTTCGGCATCGGAGCGGCGTTGGCCATCGGGCGGACGAAACAGCGGCACGTAATTCTCCGGCAACTTGCTTTTGACCAGCTCGACGCTGCGTCGCACCGAGTCCTGCCAGTCCTGCCAGTGGCTGTGGGAACGGAACTCCCAGCCCTGCACGCCGATGCACTGCTGCGAGTACATCCCTTGCAGGCTGGCCACAGATTGTTCGGCCAGGCGCGTCTGAATGTCCTTGCCGAGGACGAAAAAAGTGCCGCTGATATTCGACTTGCGCAGGTACTCGGTGACCCAACCGGTGTTGTCTGGTGTGATGTTGGCGGCGCTGTCAAAGGTCAGTAAAAACAACCGGTCATGCATCCCGTCGCCATTGCGCTCATAGTCGCCAAAACGATCGACTTCGCTGCTGGTCTGCGGAAACAGGGCTGCCTTGCGTAGCTGCTCGTCCAGGTACTGGGCGTGGAACAACCGGCTCGGTTCGGCCCATTTGATGTAGTAGCTCTCGTCGCTGACCTGGAACTTGGCCGCTTGCCCGCGCAAGGTCTCCATGTCTTCAACCAGGAAGCAGAAAGACGCATCCTGATCGCAGCTTTGCTGGGCGAAGTTGTAGTTGGTCAGCAGGCGTTGCCACAGGCGCTGGCGCAGTTGATTGACCGCTTCCAGATTGATCTTGCGCAACCCCAGATGCTGGGCCAGAGCGGGTTCATCCAGCGATTCGCTGGCCAGAAGCACGCGCGCAAACATGAGGATTTCGGCCCGTGACGCCACGTCGAACAGGGTCGGGCTGCTGAGCTTCTCAGGCCAGGTGCTGCGATCAAGCGTCGCTGCATCGCCGGGCGCCGCCATGGCGCCAAAGCTCAACAGCCAGGCCGAGAATAGAAAAACGATACGCAATGGGATGTCTCCATAACAAAACCCGCGCGGCACTATATATCGAGACGATCAAAAGAACGCAGCCTCGCGTTGCTCGACAGCTGCTACACCTTCCGACGTCAACCCGGTCCCGTAGCAGCTGTCGAGCAACGCGAGGCTGCGATCTGTCCCATGGCACCACCCATCACCTATGACACCCATAGCTGGAGTCAACACGGACAACCCCCTAGAATCGCGCCCACGATTAAAGGAGACGACTTCATGCTGATGGTGATTTCCCCCGCCAAGACCCTCGATTACGAAACACCGCCGGCGACCCAGCGCTTTACCCAGCCGCAGTACCTCGATCACTCCCAAGAGCTGATCATGCAGTTGCGCGATCTGACACCAGCGCAAATCAGTGAGTTGATGCACGTCTCCGACAAGATCGGCGGGCTCAACGCCGCACGTTTCGGGAGCTGGACACCCGCGTTCACGCCGGAAAACGCCAAGCAAGCGCTGCTGGCCTTTAAAGGCGACGTGTACACCGGCCTTAATGCACAAACCTTCAGCGAAGCCGATTTCGATTACGCCCAACAGCATCTGCGCATGTTGTCCGGCCTGTATGGCCTGCTGCGACCTCTGGACCTGATGCAACCGTATCGTCTGGAGATGGGCACCAAACTGGCGAATGCCCGTGGCAAGGACCTGTATGCCTTCTGGGGCACGCGCATCAGCGAATGGCTGAACGAAGCGCTGGCCGATCAAGGCGATGACGTGCTGCTGAACCTGGCGTCCAACGAGTATTTCTCGGCCGTCAAACGCAATGCCTTGAACGCGCGCATCATCAATACCGACTTCAAGGACCTGAAGAACGGCCAGTACAAAATCATCAGTTTCTACGCGAAAAAAGCCCGCGGCATGATGAGCCGCTTTGTCATCGAAGAGCGCATCAATAACCCTGCCGACCTCAAGCAATTTGACGTTCAGGGTTACCGCTACAGCGCCGAGCAATCCAAACCGGACCATCTGGTTTTCCTGCGCGATCACGCCCCAGAATAAATGCACACACAGGGCGCACGACATCACCAACCTCGTCGAGCGCCCAACGCAGATCGTTCAACAATCGCCCTCCCGATTAGCCGATTTATTGGCGCCAAAGAAACACCACCCTTTTTGCTAACTTTAGTTTCACTCGACTTCGATGTTTTTTTTCAGTAGTGGCACTGAAATTTTTTATCGGTAGTGGCATAAAACTATCGAGCTCTGTTTTACCCCTATATATAAAGGCTGAAACTGCTCGTGCCATCAATATGAGAGCAGTGCCATCTTTTTCAATATTTCAAGAAATTTCAGATTTCGCGATGGGCGGACTGGAACTATGTCCAAATGCATAGCTCATACCATCGGTAACGATTATCGTCGTGCTTGTACGAGATAACTTACGCAGACAAGCCATTCACGTAGCGAAGTTGTCACATTAACTTCTGATCATGAGTCGCTTATTTGGGCAACACACACAGGACAGGCGATATGCACCATTAATATCCCCTACAAGGCCATGACAGCGCCCCTATAAACGTGCTCGCCAGAGCACCCAACCGCTTGATTTACAGGCATATTGCCTGGCATTGAGCGCGCAAGATCCTTGTACCAGCGTCCTCAGGCCAGAGGACCTGATGCATTACAGGGCACGTCATAAGAACAAGGCCTAGTTACGCACATCTTGAGTGCACTTATTTACACACTCGAAACTTCATATGCCCGCACACGGCATTGTGGCGCCTGTAAGCCGCACTTTCGAGTGCACTATGACCGTTAAAACCCTTAACTCCAGCCATCTAATGGCTTGTGAATACAGTCTTGATAACAGAGAGGTAATTGCGATGCGCATCAGCATATTTGGTTTGGGTTATGTCGGCGCTGTTTGTGCTGGCTGCCTGTCTGCACGGGGCCATGACGTCGTTGGCGTCGATGTTGCCAAAGACAAAATCGATATGATCAACGCCGGTAAATCACCGATTGTTGAACCGGGTCTGGGCGAGCTTCTACGCAAAGGTATCGATACTGGCAAACTGCGCGGTACAACCAACTTCGCCGAGGCGATTCGTGACACCGACCTGTCGATGATCTGCGTCGGAACGCCGAGCAAGAAGAACGGCGACCTGGAACTGAACTACATCGAAGCCGTGTGCCGCGAAATCGGTTTTGTCCTGCGTGACAAGACCACCCGTCACACCATCGTGGTTCGCAGCACTGTGCTGCCGGGCACCGTGGCCAACGTGGTGATCCCGATCCTCGAAGACTGCTCCGGCAAGAAAGCCGGCGTTGATTTCGGTGTGGCAGTGAACCCTGAGTTCCTGCGTGAAAGTACTGCGATCGCCGACTACGATCTGCCGCCAATGACCGTCATCGGCGAATTCGACAAAGCGTCGGGCGACGTTCTGCAATCGCTGTACGAAGAGCTCGACGCGCCGATCATCCGCAAGGACATCGCTGTTGCCGAGATGATCAAGTACACCTGCAACGTGTGGCACGCCACCAAGGTCACCTTCGCCAACGAGATCGGCAACATCGCCAAGGCTGTCGGTGTTGATGGTCGTGAAGTGATGGAAGTGGTCTGCCAGGACAAAACCCTGAACCTGTCCCAGTACTACATGCGCCCAGGCTTCGCGTTCGGCGGCTCTTGCCTGCCAAAAGATGTGCGTGCCCTGACCTACCGTGCCGGCTCCCTGGACGTGGAAGCCCCATTGCTGAACTCGCTGATGCGCAGTAACGAGTCCCAGGTGCAGAACGCCTTCGACATCGTTTCCAGCCACGACAAACGCAAAGTCGCCCTGCTGGGCTTGAGCTTCAAGGCCGGTACTGACGACCTGCGTGAAAGCCCGCTGGTTGATCTGGCGGAAATGCTGATCGGCAAGGGTTACGACCTGAGCATCTACGACAGCAACGTCGAATACGCCCGTGTCCATGGTGCGAACAAGGATTACATCGAGTCGAAAATCCCCCACGTCTCGTCCTTGCTCAACTCCGACTTCGACGACGTGATCAACAACTCCGACGTGATCATCCTCGGTAACCGTGACGAGAAATTCCGCGCCCTGGCGCAGAACGCTCCGCACGGCAAGCAAGTGGTCGATCTGGTCGGTTTCATGACCAAAGCCACCAGCGTTTCCGGGCGTACCGAAGGCATCTGCTGGTAAAGCAGCCGCAAGCTTCAAGCTTCAAGCCGCAAGTCAAAGCTCCTCACTTGGAGCTTGAAGCTTGGGGCTTGCAACTGACTTTAGGATTCCGATTATGCACAGGCTAAAGCACGGCCTGCTTCAGGCCGCCGGTTGGCTGTTTTACCTAAGTTTATTGATGGGCATCGCCATGGCGTTGCCTGCGTCCACGTTCGACTCCGAGTCGAAGGACTTCATCTTCCTGATTGGTTTTATCGGGATCTGGCGTTACTCGATGGGCGCCACGCATTTTCTGCGCGGCATGCTGTTTCTGTACGTGGTCTACCCGCACCTGCGGCGCAAAGTGCGCAAGCTGGGTAAAGCGGCGGACCCGTCCCATGTATTTTTGATGGTCACCAGCTTCCGTATCGACGCATTGACCACCGCACAGGTTTACGCCTCGGTGATTCGCGAAGCCATCGACTGCGGCCTGCCGACCACCATGGTCTGCTCGATCGTGGAAATGTCCGATGAGAAACTGGTGAAAAGCCTTTGGGCCCGGATGAACCCGCCGGCCCGGGTCAAACTCGACTTCGTGCGCATTCCCGGCACCGGCAAGCGCGACGGCCTGGCCTACGGTTTCCGCGCCATCTCCCGCCACTTGCCGGACGACCGTGCCGTGGTGGCCGTGATCGATGGCGACACCGTGCTCGGCGAAGGCGTAGTGCGCAAGACCGTGCCGTGGTTCCAGTTGTTCGGCAATGTCGGCGGCCTGACCACCAACGAGTTCTGCGAAGTGCGCGGTGGCTACATCATGAGCGAATGGCACAAGCTGCGTTTCGCCCAGCGTCACATCAACATGTGCTCGATGGCCCTGTCCAAGCGCGTGCTGACCATGACCGGGCGCATGTCGGTTTTCCGTGCCACGGTGGTCACCAACCCGGAATTCATTGCCGACGTGGAAAGCGACTCGCTGCAACACTGGCGTCTGGGTCGTTTCAAGTTCCTTACCGGCGACGACAAGTCGAGCTGGTTCAGCCTGATGCGTCTGGGCTACGACACCTTCTACGTGCCCGACGCAGCGATCAACACCGTCGAGCATCCGCCGGAAAAGAGCTTCATCAAGGCCAGTCGCAAGCTGATGTTCCGCTGGTACGGCAACAACCTGCGGCAGAACTCCCGCGCCCTGGGCCTGGGGGTCAAACGCCTTGGTGCGTTCACTTCCGTGGTGCTGTTCGATCAGCGCGTGTCGATGTGGACCTCCCTGCTGGGCCTGACCGTGGCGCTGATCGCCAGCTTCAAGTACGGCACCGCGTTCATCCTGGTGTACCTGCTGTGGATCGGCATTACCCGCCTGATCCTGACCCTGCTGCTGTCCTGCTCCGGTCACCGGATCGGCCCGGCCTACCCGGCGATTCTCTATTACAACCAGATCGTCGGCGCGCTGGTGAAGATCTACGTGTTCTTCCGCCTCGACCAACAATCCTGGACTCGCCAGCCCACTTCCCTGACCCGTGATCTCGCCAGCTTTCAACGTTGGTTCAACACCTGGTCGTCTCGGACCATGACCTTCTCCGCCGGCAGCATTTTTGTCGCCGTGCTGCTGATGATGGTCTGACCGCCCCCTTATTGAATTAACCAGGAAATCGCCCCTATGAATACCGCCGTCAACGCCAACGTAGTGCATGAATCCGAAGCCCAGCGCCAACACGCCCGAGTGAAAATCCCGGCCAAGCTGCGTTTCTTCGGCCCTGACCGGACTCCGGTCGAAGCCCGGGTTATCGACCTTTCCGCTGGCGGTCTGTCGTTCAACGCCGGTCAATTGCCGCTGAAGATCGGTGACGTGTACAAGGCCCGTCTGCAATTCGTCATCGACAACCTCGGCCTGGCCATGGACGTGGAGCTGCAGGTTCGCTCCTTCGACCGCGAGACCGGCCGTGCCGGTTGCCAGTTCCAGAACCTGGAACCGCGAGACATTTCCACCCTGCGTCACCTGATCACTTCTCACCTGGCCGGCGACATCGTCAGCATGGGTGAAATGCTGGCGACCCTGCAGCGCGATAACTTCACCAAGGCGCGCAAGGTCAGTGATGGCGGCCACGGCATGACTGCGTTCGGTCGTCTGCGTGCAGTGACCTTCAGCCTGGGGGTTTTCATCGTCGGCGTCGCGGCATTCGGTTTCATTTTCAAATCGGTGTACGGCATGTACTTCGTCAGCCACGCCCAGGCCGGTCTGGTCAGCGTGCCGGGCATGAGCATCACCATGCCGCGTGACGGTACCGTGCAGAGCCTGATCAAGGCCGACGGCATTGCCGCCAAAGGCGCCCCGCTCGCCACCTTCAGCACCAGCATGCTCGATGTACTCAAAGGGCATCTGGATGAAGACCAACTGAAACCGGGCAAGGTTGAAGAACTGTTCGGCAAACAAATGACCGGCACCCTTACCTCGCCTTGCGATTGCACCGTGGCGCAACAACTGGTTGCCAACGGTCAGTACGCCAGCAAGGGCGACGTGATCTTCCAGCTGGTGCCGCGTAACAGCGAAGCCAACGTTGAAGCCCGCTTCTCCTATCGCCAGTTCCGCGACGTGCGTCCGGGTACTGCGGTCAGCTTCCAGGTTGCCGGCGAAGACAAGACCCGCACCGGCAAGATCGTCAGCAGTACCAGCCTGAAAAGCGCAGACCTGTCGTCTGACATCCGCGTGCTGATCCAGCCTGATGAAGCCCTGGACAGCGGCCTCGCCGGTCGCCCGGTGGAAGTGAACAGCGATCGCGGCCCGAACCTGAACTGGCTGATCGACAAAGCCATGGCTGTTGGTCTTTAAGTCGAGGAAATGCCCGTGACTATCACAAAAATATCCAACACACCGCATATCCCCAGTGGGATTGTGATGTGTGCGCTGGCTTTGGCAGTCAGCCTCAGCGGTTGTGCCGGCCTGCCCGATCAGCGTCTGGCCAACGAAGCCCTCAAGCGCGGTGACACGGCGCTGGCTCAGCAGAACTACAAGCAACTGGCCGACCTGGGCTACAGCGAAGCGCAAGTGGGCCTGGCGGATATCCAGGTCGACAGCCGTGACCCGGCGCAGGTCAAACAAGCCGAGGCGACTTACCGCGCCGCGGCCGACGTCTCGCCGCGCGCTCAGGCTCGCCTGGGTCGTCTGCTGGTGGCCAAGCCCGGTTCCACCGAAGCCGAGCAGCACGAAGCCGAAGCCCTGTTGAAAAAAGCCTCGGCCAATGGCGAAGGCAACACCCTGATCCCGCTGGCCATGCTGTACCTGCAATACCCGCACAGCTTCCCGAATGTCGATGCGCAGAAGCAGATCAGCCAATGGCGTGCCGAAGGCAAGCCGGAAGCCGGTCTGGCCCAAGTGCTGCTCTATCGCACCCAGGGCACTTACGACCAGCACCTGGACGAAGTCGCCAGCATCTGCAAAGCCGCGCTGAACACCACTGACATCTGCTACGTCGAGCTGGCCACGGTTTATCAGAAACAGGCCAAGCCCGAGCAACAGGCCGAGCTGATCAAGCAGATGCAAGCCGCACACGCTCGCGGCACCGTCTCCGCGCAGCGGGTGGACAGTGTCGCCCGTGTGCTCGCCGATCCGACCCTGGGCAAGACCGACGAGAAAACCGCGCAGTCGCTGCTCGAACCCATCGCTCCGGGCTACCCGGCATCGTGGGTCACCCTCGCGCAATTGATCTACGACTTCCCTGAACTGGGTGACGTCGACCAGATGATGAAGTACCTGGACAACGGTCGCGCCGCCGACCAGTCACGCGCCGAACTGCTGCTGGGCAAGCTCTACTACGAAGGCAAAATGGTCCCGGTTGACGCCAAGGTTGCCGAAGAACATTTCAAGAAAGCCGTCGGCCGCGAAGTGGCCGCCGATTACTACCTCGGCCAGATCTATCGCCGTGGTTACCTGGGCGAAGTCTATCCGCAAAAAGCCCTGGATCACTTGCTGACCGCTGCGCGCAACGGCCAGAGCAGTGCCGACTTCGCCATCGCCCAGCTGTTTTCCCAAGGCAAGGGCACCAAGCCCGACCCGCTTAACGCCTATGTCTTCAGCCAATTGGCCAAGGCACAGAACACCCCGCAAGCCACCGAGCTTGCGCAAACACTCGAAGCACAACTGCCGCCTGCCCAGCTCGCCGAGGCCCAACGCCTGTTGAAACAAGAACAGGCCGTTCGTGGTGCCTTGAGTCAGAACACGCTGGAACTGCATGCCCTGCAAGAAGAAGACGGCGAGGAATCCCTATGAAGTTGAATCCATTCGTTCAGGCCGGTATTGGCCTGACATTCGCCTTGTTGTGGTCGTGTCCGACCCTGGCGGCAGCGACCGAAACCAAGAACTACGGCCTTGACGTGAAAATCACCGGCCAGTCCGAAGGTGACGTTGACCTGGGCACCCAGAGTGGCGGCGACGTCAACGGTGTCGGTCTCGATCTGCGGCCATGGGTCTATGGCGAAAGTGGCGCGTGGAGCGCCTATGCCATGGGGCAGGCGGTCACCTCCACCGACATCATCGAAACCGACACCCTGCAACAGGGCAATGGCACCGAGTCCACCGATGTCGGTGATCGCAAGGCGAAGAAAAACTACCTGGCGATGCGCGAGTTCTGGGTCGGCTACAGCGGCTTCACGCCATACCCCGGCGAGAACCTCAAGCTCGGTCGCCAGCGCCTGCACAATGATGACGGCCAGTGGCGCGACACCAACATCGAAGCGCTGAACTGGACCTTCGACACCACCCTGCTGCGCGCCAACGCCGGTATTGCCGAACGCTTCAGCGAGTACCGTACCGACCTGACAGAGCTGGCGCCGGACGACAAGGATCGCCTGCACGCCTTCGCCGATGCGGCGTACCAGTGGACACCGGGTCACTGGGTCGGCATCCGCGGCCATCACGCCCACGATGACGGCAAGCTCGACTACCCGACACCGGGTGAGGCCAGCGACTCTCTGGACAAAAAACAGAACGGCAACATCAGCTGGCTCGGCCTCAACGCCGATAGCGATGCCTATAACTGGCGCAATACCAACACAGTCAACTACTGGGCCAGCGTCACTGGCATGAGCGGCGAGCGCGACACGGTCAACCCGTTGAACGCCGATGGCACCGCTCCGGCACAACCCAAGAGCAGCGGCGACGTCGATGGCTGGGCCACCGACCTGGGTGTACGCCTGCGCCTCGATCCGCAATGGCAAGTCGGTGCGGCCTATGCCCGTGCCAGCAGCGATTACGAACAGAACGGCCTGGAAAGCAACCGCTCCAACTACACCGGCACGCGCTCGCGGGTACACCGTTTCGGCGAAGCCTTCCGTGGCGAGGCGAGCAACCTGCAGAGCGGCACTTTGTTCGGTTCGTGGATGCTCAATGACGAGTACGACGCCACCCTGATCTACCACAAATTCTGGCGTGTCGACGGCAACAAGCCGATCGGCAGCAACGGCATCGACGCTGTGCAGAACAACACCGACGACGCCACCGGCGCCATTCTCTCCACCAGCTCCCTGCCCCTGAACAATGGCGACACAGACCTCGGTCAGGAAATGGACCTGGTCGTCACCAAGTACTTCAAGCAAGGCCTGCTGCCGGCATCGTTGAGCCAGGCAATCGATGAGCCTTCGGCGCTGGTGCGTTTCCGTGGTGGCGTGTTCAAGCCCGGTGATGCGTATGGCAAGGAAGTCGATTCGTACATGCACCGCGCGTTTATCGACGTGGTCTGGCGCTTCTGATGCAAACCGCGAAGGGAGTGCCCGACATGAACAGTGCCAAAAAAGGTTCCATGACCTTGCTGGCCGGCGCGATGCTGCTGGCGAGTGCGGCCGCCTTCGCCAACGTGGAACCGGCTGTACCTAAACCGGGCAAGCCGGCGACCATGGCCAAGGAACTGCAACAGGCCAAGACCTACACCGTCAGCAGCGCGCCGACTGCACCGCTGGAGCTTGCCAAGCCAAAACTGCCGGACACCTCTGGCTTCACCGCCGAGGCCATCGCCGCGAAAATCGTGCGCACCAAGGCCGGCAAAATCAGCGTGCGCCGGATGATGCAGGAAAACGCCCTGAAGGACTTCATCGGTGGCGACAACAAGATGGCCGAATGGGTGGTGCGTCAGCACGGCATCCCGCAGGCGATCTTCATCGACGACGGCTACATGAACCTCAAGGACCTGGCGAAGAAGCTGCCAAAGCAGTACTTCAGCGAAACCTCGCCGGGCGTGTTCCTGGCGAAGCTGCCGATTGTGGTGGGTAACAAGGGCATTCTGGAAATCGACAAACAGACCCAGGAATTGCGCCTGTCCCAAGAGGCCGGTTCGTTCCTGGTCAACGACGGCCAGCTGTTTGTGCGTGACACCAAAATCACGGGATGGAGCGAGAAGACAAGCGGCCCGGCGGCCTTCAAGTCGGCCAAGGAATTCCGTCCGTTCATGCTGTCTTGGGGTGGCACCGAAACCTACATCGCCAACAGCAAGATCGCCAGTTTCGGCTACGCCAACAGTAAGTCCTACGGCGTGAGTATTTCCCAGTACACGCCGAACATGGCCAAGGTCTTGAAGCGCCCTGAACCGACGGGCTGGATCGTCGGCTCCGAGTTCTCGGACATGTGGTACGGCTTCTACTGCTATGAAACCCGCGACTTCGTGGTCAAGGGCAACACCTACAAAGACAACATCGTCTACGGTATCGACCCACACGACCGTTCCCACGGCCTGATCATTGCCGACAACACCGTCTACGGGACGAAGAAGAAGCACGGGATCATTATTTCCCGTGAGGTCAACGACAGCTTCATCTTCAACAACCGCAGCTACGACAACAAGCTCTCGGGGCTGGTGATCGACCGTAACAGCGTGAACAACCTGATCGCCTACAACGAGATCTACAAGAACCACACCGACGGCATCACCCTCTACGAGAGCGCCGACAACCTGATCTACGGCAATAAGGTGATCAGCAACAAACGCCACGGCATCCGCATTCGTAACAGCGTGAACATTCGCCTCTACGAAAACCTGTCCCTGGCCAACGGCCTGACCGGCGTCTACGGCCACATCAAAGACCTGAGCGACACCGACCGCGACATCAAGCTCGACCCGTTCGATGCCCAGGTATCGCTGATCGTGGTCGGCGGCGAACTGGCCGGCAACGGCAGTGGCCCGCTGTCCATCGACTCGCCGCTGAGCGTCGAGTTGTATCGCGTGTCCATGCTCGCCCCGACCAAATCCAGCGGCATCAGCTTCAGCGGGATTCTCGGCGAGCGTCAGGATGAAATTCTCGACCTGCTGGTGCGCCAGCAGAAAGCCGTGCTGATCGACCCTGTCGAACGCCAGACTGAAATGCGGGACTGAGGATAATTTTATGCACACACACTTGATCAAATTACTCAGCCTGTCGGCCCTGACCGCCGGCATTCTCGCGGCCAGCGGCGGTGTTCGTGCCGATGAAGTCAAGGCACCCAGCTTCAGCGCCGAACCGTGCTGCAACCTGTGCCCCGCAGCCCATGACGCGAAGAATTACACCACGCGTTATCAGCAGAACTTCACCACGCTGGTGCAGGCTCAGGGCGATTGGTTGTTCCGTACCCAGGAAGACTTGCGCACCGAGTTCGACACCACCCCCGCCGGCTACAAACGCATGAAAGAACTGCACGATGCGTTCAAGAGCAAAGGCGTGGAGCTCGTTGTTGTTTATCAACCCACTCGTGGCCTGGTGAACCGCAACAAGCTCAACCCGGAAGAAAAAGCCAAGTACGATTTCGACAAGGCTTTGAGGAACTACAAGTCCATGCTCGGGCGTTTCGCCGCCATGGGTTACGTGGTTCCAGACCTGTCACCGCTGACCAACGAATCGCTGCCAGAGACCCTGCCCGCCCACGACTTCTACTTCCGTGGCGACCAGCACTGGACACCGTATGGTGCCCAACGCACGGCGAAAATCGTCGCGGAAAAGGTCAAGCAGATCCCGGCATTTGCCGGCATTGCGAAACGCGAATTCGAGACCCACAAGTCGGGTCGCATGGGCAAGACCGGAACGTTACACAACATGGCCGGTCAACTCTGTGGCACCAGCTACGCGGTCCAGTACATGGATCAGTTCACCACCGAGCCCAAGGGCGAAGCCGCCGACGGCGATCTGTTCAGCGACGCCGGCAACCCGGAGATCACCCTGGTCGGCACCAGCCATAGCGGCAAGAACTACAACTTCTCCGGTTTCCTCGAAGAGGCCATCGGCGCCGACATCCTCAACGTGGCGTTCCCCGGTGGTGGCCTGGAAGGTTCGATGCTCCAGTACCTGGGCAGTGAAGAGTTCCAGACCAAGCCGCCAAAGATTTTGATCTGGGAGTTCTCGCCGCTTTATCGCCTCGACCAGGAAACCATCTACCGCCAGATGATGGCGCTGCTGGACAACGGTTGCGAAGGCAAGGCTGTACAGATGTCCGGCAGCACCACGCTGAAACCGGGCAAGAATGAATTGATGGTTAACAGCAAGAACCTGAACCTGCAAAACAGCAGCCACCAGGTTGATATCCGCTTCGCCGATCCGTCGGTGAAAACCCTGCAAGCCACCCTCTGGTACATGAACGGTCGCCACGAGGACATCAAGATCGAAAAACCGGAAACCTCCGACACCGACGGGCGTTTCGCCTTTGAGTTGCGCACGGACGAAGACTGGGCCTCGCAGAATCTGCTGGCCGTCGAAGTCCAGGGCCCTGAAGCAGGTGCCGCGCCGCAGAAAGTCGAAGCGAAAATATGCAAACGCAACGTGTTCCCGAGTGCCGAGCAGCGTACTGCTTCGGTCGGGCAATGAGGTCTGCCATGCAAAACCGAACGTTGAAAAATCTGATCGCGCCCTCGCTGTTGGCCCTGGCGATGTTCGCCGGTGCCAGCCAGGCCGCCGCGCCGCTACGCCCGCCCCAGGGTTATTTCGCGCCGATTGAAAAAATCAAAACCGGCGACGGCGGCGAAAGCTGTGATGCGATCCCGACGCCGTACACCGGCTCGCTGCAATTTCGCAGCAAATATGAAGGCTCCGACAAGGCCCGTTCGACCCTGAACGAGCAATCGGAAAAAGCCTTTCGCGACAGCACCGCCGACATCACCAAAATCGAGCGCGGCACCAGCAAGCAAGTGATGCAATTCATGCGTGACGGTCGTCCGGAACAACTGGAATGCACGTTGAGCTGGCTGACGGCTTGGGCCAAGGCCGATGCGTTGATGTCCAAGGACTTCAACCACACCGGCAAGTCCATGCGCAAATGGGCCCTGGGCAGCATGGCTTCGTCGTATATCCGCTTGAAGTTCTCCAACTCCAATCCATTGGCCAACCATCAGCAAGAGTCCCAGTTGATCGAAGCCTGGTTCAGCAAAATGGCCGATCAGGTGGTCAGCGACTGGGACAACCTGCCGCTTGAGCAAACCAACAATCACTCGTACTGGGCGGCCTGGTCGGTGATGGCCACGTCGATCGCGACCAACCGTCGCGACCTGTTTGACTGGGCCGTGAAGGAATACAAGGTCGGCGCCAACCAGGTCGACGCGCAGGGTTTCCTGCCGAACGAACTCAAACGCCAGCAACGCGCCCTCGCCTACCACAACTACGCCCTGCCGCCACTGGCGATGATCGCCAGTTTTGCGCAGGTCAACGGTGTGGATGTGCGCCAGGAAAACAACGGCGCGCTGAAACGCCTGGGTGATCAAGTGCTGGCCGGGGTTAAAGACCCGGACATCTTCGAGAAGAAGAACGGCAAGGAACAGGACATGACCGACCTCAAGGTCGACTCGAAATTTGCCTGGCTCGAACCGTACTGCACGCTCTACACCTGCGCGCCGGATGTGTTGAAGAAGAAGCACGGGATGCAACCGTTCAAGACCTTCCGCCTCGGCGGGGATTTGACCAAGGTCTACGACCCGGCCAATGAAAAAGGCAAAGGGTCCTAGCACCTACACAAATGAGGCGGACGCAAAGCGTCCATTGAGGCATTCCCACGCAGAGCGTGGGAACGATCGTAGCTCTCCAGATTTCAGTGGGGGGTTTGGGGGGGCCGTTGGCCCTTGACTGTTGGTTAAACACGGAGAGATCGGGATGGTATTTTCATCCAATGTGTTCCTGTTTCTGTTCTTGCCGATCTTTCTCGGCTTGTACTACTTGAGCGGAATACGCTATCGCAACCTGCTGCTGCTGATCGCCAGCTACATGTTCTACGCCTGGTGGCGTGTGGACTTCCTGGCGCTGTTCGCCGCCGTCACGCTGTGGAACTACTGGATCGGCCTCAAAGTCGGTGCAGCAGGTGTGCGCACCAAACCGGCCCAGCGCTGGTTGCTGCTCGGCGTCGCCGTCGACCTGTGCATCCTGGGCTACTTCAAGTACGCCAACTTCGGCGTCGACAGCATCAACGCGATGATGACCTCGGTCGGCCTGTCGCCGTTCATCCTGACCCACGTGCTGTTGCCGATCGGTATCTCGTTCTACATCTTCGAGTCCATCAGCTACATCATCGACGTCTACCGTGGTGACACCCCGGCGACTCGCAACCTGATCGACTTCGCGGCGTTCGTGGCGATCTTCCCGCACCTGATTGCCGGCCCGGTGTTGCGTTTCCGCGACCTCGCCGACCAGTTCAACAACCGCACCCACACCCTCGACAAGTTTTCCGAGGGCTGCACGCGGTTCATGCAGGGTTTCATCAAGAAAGTCTTCATCGCCGATACCCTCGCAGTCGTGGCTGACCACTGCTTTGCCCTGCAAAACCCGACCACGGGCGATGCCTGGCTTGGCGCACTGGCTTACACCGCGCAGCTGTATTTCGACTTCTCCGGCTACAGCGACATGGCCATCGGCCTGGGCTTGATGATGGGTTTCCGCTTCATGGAAAACTTCAAACAGCCGTACATCAGCCAGTCGATCACCGAGTTCTGGCGGCGCTGGCACATCAGCCTCTCCACCTGGCTGCGTGATTACCTGTACATCACGCTGGGCGGTAACCGCAAAGGCACGCTGATGACCTATCGCAACCTGTTCCTGACCATGTTGCTCGGTGGTCTGTGGCACGGCGCGAACATCACCTACATCGTCTGGGGTGCATGGCACGGCATGTGGCTGGCGATTGAAAAAGCGCTGGGCCTGAACACCTCGCCGCGCAGCATCAACCCGATCCGCTGGGCACTGACCTTCCTGCTGGTGGTGATGGGCTGGGTGATCTTCCGCGCAGAAAACCTGCACGTCGCCGGCCGTATGTACGGCGCGATGTTCAGCTTCGGCGAATGGTCGCTGTCGGAACTCAACCAGGCCAGCCTCACCGGCCTGCAAGTGGCAACCCTGGTGGTGGCTTACGTGACGCTGGCGTTCTTCGGCATCCGTGATTTCTACACCAACCGTCCGCCTGAGAAGACCAAGCCTGCCGTGAATGTCGAGGCCGATGGTCCTGCCGGCGCAACCCCTGGAATGATCAAAGCCGTACCGGGTGACAACCCGGCCAGCATCCACCAACCGGGTTACACCGTTGGCGTTGAAGCCACCGTGCAACCGGCGTACTGGACCGCTGACTGGTCGCGTTACGTGATGCGCACGCTGGTGCTGGTGCTGTTCATCGCTTCGATTCTAAAACTCTCGGCGCAAAGCTTCTCGCCGTTCCTTTACTTCCAGTTCTGAGGGATCTGACCATGACCCGCTCATTACGCATCTTCTACATCGCCCTGTTCCTGCTGACCCTGGCGGTACTGGGCCTGTGGTCCACGCGCAGCTTCCTGGGCTTCAGCACCAACGCCGACGCGACGGTGCTCAACGGCCGCTGGACCAAGGCCGTGGAGACGCACTACGACGACGAGTTTCCGATCAAGCGCCTGGGCACCAACCTCTGGGCCGCGCTGGATTTCAAACTGTTCAACGAAGGTCGTCCGGGCGTTGTGCTCGGTCGCGATCAGTGGCTCTACAGCGATGAAGAGTTCAACCCGATCGTCAACGAAGAGTTGAACCTGCAAGGCAACTACGCGCTGGTCGAAGGCGTGCGCCAGACCCTGAAAGCGCAAGGCGTGAAACTGGTCATGGCCATCGTGCCGGCCAAGACGCGCCTGTACCCGGAGCATCTGGGTGAGGCGAAGCCTTCGAGCATTCACGCCAACCTCTATCAGGACTTCCATGCCCGTGTGGCGGCCGACAAGATCCTCGCCCCCGACTTGCTCGGCCCGATGCAAAAGGCCAAGCAGAACGGTCAGCAAGTGTTCCTGCGCACCGACACCCACTGGACCCCGGAAGGCGCGCAAATCGCTGCCGAAGCCTTGGCCAGTACCATCGCTGACAAATTCCCGTTGAGCGGCGAGCCGCAAAACTTCGTCACCGAACCTGCGGAAAAAATCACGCACAAGGGCGACCTGCGCTTGTTCCTGCCGCTGGACCCGCTGTTCGAAAACATGATGCCGGCGCCTGAACCGCTGCAAAAGCGCAACACCGTGGCGGCGCAAGATCTGCCGACCGGTGACGACGCGCTGTTCGCCAACACTGAAGTGCCGGTGGCCCTGATCGGCACCAGCTACAGCGCCAACCCGAACTGGAATTTTGTCGGCGCGCTGAAGCAAGCGCTGCGCAGCGACGTGGTCAATTACGCCGAAGACGGCCATGGCCCGATTCTGCCGATGCTCAGCTACCTGAAAAGCGATGCTTTCAAGAACAGCCCGCCACAGGTGCTGATCTGGGAGTTTCCTGAACGTTATCTGCCCGTGAACAACGAAATCGGCGACGCCGACCCGCAGTGGGTCGCAGAGCTCAAAGAAGCCGGCGCCCGCCAACAAAACGTAGCCGCAAACACTAAATCCGAGACGCCCGACCGGGCGCAAAACTGAAAGAGAGAGGTACTACCATGACTTTCACTACAACTCCTCGCCGTCTCGCCAAGACCTTTGCACTCGTCGCTGGCATGAGCGTTCTGTCGATGCAAGCCTTCGCCGGCGATGCCGCGCTCTACGGCCCGACCGCACCGAAAGGTTCGAGCTTCGTGCGTGTTTTCAACGCCGGCAACGCTGAAGTCAGCGCCACCGTCGGTAGCACCAACCTGAGCGACGTCGCACCGCTGTCCAGCACCGACTTCAGCTTCATGCCAGGCGGCGATTACAGCGCCAAGGTCGGCAGCCAGACCCTGCCGGTGAAACTGGCCAGTGATCACTATTACACCCTGGTCAACAACGCCAGCGGCGCACCGCAACTGATCGAAGAACCGCCGTTCAAGAACAAGCAGAAGTCCCTGGTGCGCCTGCAGAACCTGAGCGACAAACCCCTGACCCTGAAAACCGCTGACGGCAAGACCGACGTGGTGCCGAGCGTGGCCGCCAAGGGCCGTGGCGAGCGCGAGATCAACCCGGTGAAAGTCAGCCTGGCGCTGTTTGAAGGCGACAAGAAAGTCGGCGACGTCAAACCGGTTGCCCTGGAACGCGGTGAAGCGGCGGTGCTGTACGTCACCGGCAACGGCAGCAGCCTGTCGCCAGTCTGGGTAAAACGCCCGGTTTCGACGCGCTAACCAATTTGTCAGGACGATGATCCCCTGTAGCAGCTGGCGAAGCCTGCGTCCGACTGCGCTGCAGTCGCAATCCAGGCAACTCGGTTTTTCTGAACGACCGTGTTGACCGGATTTACGACGGCTTCGCCGCCGAACGCAGCCTCGCAGGCTCGGCAGCTGCTACATGGGTGAAACGACTTGGCCACGGAATAAGAACAAGAGTGAAACGACAGAACGTACGTAGCTCTAACCAATCGATTTTGAAGGAGTAACAACATGATTCCGGTGATCTTGTCAGGTGGTAGTGGCTCACGTCTTTGGCCGCTTTCGCGTAAGCAGTTCCCTAAGCAGTTCCTCGCCCTGACCGGTGAGCACACGCTGTTCCAGCAAACCCTGGAACGCCTGGTGTTCGAAGGCATGGACACGCCGATTGTGGTGTGCAACAAGGACCACCGCTTTATCGTCAACGAACAGTTGAGCGCGCGCAAACTGGAAGTCCAGCGCATCCTGATGGAACCGTTTGGCCGCAACACCGCGCCGGCTGTGGCCTTGACCGCGATGATGCTGGTCAATGAAGGTCGCGACGAGCTGATGCTGGTACTGCCGGCTGACCACGTGCTGGAAGACCAGAAAGCCCTGCAACGCGCCCTGGCCCTGGCCACCGTCGCAGCTGAAAACGGCGAAATGGTGCTGTTCGGCGTCCCGGCCACCAAACCGGAAACCGGCTATGGCTACATCAAGTCGACCAACGATTCGCTGCTGCCGGAAGGCGTCAGCCGCGTCTCGCACTTTGTCGAAAAACCGGATGTCAAACGCGCCACCGAGTTCGTCGCCTCCGGCGGTTACTTCTGGAACAGCGGCATGTTCCTGTTCCGCGCCAGCCGCTTCCTCGAAGAGCTGAAGAAACACGATCCGGACATCTACGACACCTGCCTGCTGACCCTTGAGCGCAGCGACCAGGACAACGACACCATCACTCTCGACGAAGCCACTTTCGCCTGCTGCCCGGACAACTCCATCGACTACTCGGTGATGGAAAAAACCCAGCGCGCCTGCGTTGTACCGCTGACGGCCGGCTGGAGCGATGTCGGTTGCTGGTCGTCGCTGTGGGAAGTGAACGAAAAAGACGCCAATGGCAACGTCACCAAAGGCGACGTGATCATTCAGGACAGCAAAAACTGCATGATCCACGGCAACGGCAAACTGGTGTCGGTGATCGGCCTGGAAAACATCGTGGTCGTCGAAACCAAAGACGCCATGATGATTGTGCACAAGGACAAGGTCCAGGGCGTGAAACAGATGGTCAACACCCTCAACGAACAGGGTCGCAGCGAAACCCAGAACCACTGCGAAGTCTATCGTCCGTGGGGCTCCTACGATTCGGTGGACATGGGCGGCCGCTTCCAGGTCAAGCACATCTCGGTCAAACCGGGCGCGTGCCTGTCGCTGCAAATGCACCACCACCGCGCCGAACACTGGATCGTGGTCAGCGGCACCGCCGAAGTGACCTGCGACGACAACGTGTTCCTGCTTTGCGAAAACCAGTCGACCTACATCCCGATTGCTTCGGTCCACCGTTTGCGTAACCCGGGCAAGATTCCACTCGAGATCATCGAAGTGCAATCGGGCAGCTACCTGGGTGAAGACGATATCGAGCGCTTTGAAGATATCTACGGTCGCTCCACCCCGATCGAGCGCGGCGTGTCGGTGAAAACCATCGCGCAGTAAACGCGCAGTAAAACAAGAAGCCCTCGTCCAGCCCGCTGCGTTCCCTATCCGCAGTGGGTTGGGCGGGGGCTTTTTTATGGGTGCCAGCCTTGTGACTACCGCCGAGCCGGAGCTGAGCCGGACCGTCCATTGAGCGATTGCCGTCTACCCGCATAAGGTTTAGGCGCGAGAAGCCCCATCAAGTCCTGGTTTCTATTCAACTGCTGAACCATCGCCCCTGTCTGCGTCGAAAGATCGGAAATTCGCTCAAAGGTTTCCGGGTTCGAGCTACCGGATTCGGCGAATTCAGTCTTGATCGCCTGCATTCTGAACTCCAGCATATCGATCATCGCTGGCGTATCGTCGAAAACCTCGCTAAGCGACGCGGCATTCAGTCCTTGAGAGGCTTTGTAAAAATCGCGCCCCGTATTAATCAGCCCTTGCGCCTCCGATCCCAGCTTGCTGGCGACCGTTTCGACAATTTTCTCGACAATGGCGGTAGCGGCTTTCTTCCCCAGCTGAGTTCGCCCCTCCTGTGTTCGCGGGTCTATTGCCGATAGCTGAAATTTTACCTCCTGGAGGTTGGTTTTCTTTTTCGGTTCAACGCCCTCAATGAATGATTTCGGGTTCATTTCATTGCCCTTGAAGTTGATCGGCCGCTCCAG
Source organism: Pseudomonas sp. GM21 (assembly GCF_000282215.1). Taxonomy (GTDB): domain Bacteria; phylum Pseudomonadota; class Gammaproteobacteria; order Pseudomonadales; family Pseudomonadaceae; genus Aquipseudomonas. Next base: position 136 of record NZ_AKJS01000003.1, on the reverse strand, counting down.
TCGAAAGGTGTCCACCACCTTGGAAATCAGAGCATTTGCCGCCTTGGCGCCGATAGCCGCCCCCGCTTTTCGTCCCAAAGCGCCAACCACAGGACCTGCCAACCCACCAATGGCACCGCCGGCCTCGGCCCCCGCC
>NZ_AKJS01000002.1 GCF_000282215.1 Pseudomonas sp. GM21 | reverse complement strand
AACTACCTTGAAAAACGCCGCAGCCATGCGCGAAAGAAAAGGTAATTCTGTAAACTGCTTTGCCGCCACGTCGGGATCGTAGTCAATGAGCCTCTTCATCTCCAACACAGCCGGGTCGTGGATGTTGCGATTCATCTCACCTGCGATGTAGCTCGCCAGCTCTTCCATTTGATCGGGATGGTTGCAAACGGTGGGCTCAGGCTTTTCGGCTTCCTGGTTTTGAGTTGCAGCATTTGGGTCCACAAGAGCATTGGCAGCAGTAGCCTTCTCTATCAGTTTCGGATCGGCCAGCAAAGTAGCCATGCGTTCATCATCAACCGTGCCGTCCGGACGGACTGCGCCCAAAACAGCGAAGTTGATGATCGAAGCACCGGGAGCGCCCCCCATAACAAACCCACCACCCACATCGCCTGATCCAGTAATGATCGTTCCGCCATGACTGGTGGGGCTCCCCAAGTGAGCCATGGGACGGCCGTTCACTTGAATAGAAGGAAAACCAGTGGTGATAACACCCCCGGTGTCAGGATAGTTG
>NZ_AKJS01000001.1 GCF_000282215.1 Pseudomonas sp. GM21 | reverse complement strand
CGGCTGGCTGGGCCAGCCACTGACGCTGTTCAGCCTGTTTGGCTTGCTGCTGGTGACGGCGATCAGCGTCGATTACGCGATCCTCATGCGCGAACAGGTCGGCGGCGCGGCCGTGAGCCTGCTGGGCACCTTGCTGGCGGCGCTGACCACCTGGCTGTCGTTCGGTCTGCTCGCGGTGTCCAGCACACCGGCCGTGAGCAATTTTGGACTGTCGGTGAGTCTGGGCCTGGCCTTCAGTTTCATCCTGGCGCCGTGGGCGGGACGACATATCCACAGTGTTCCGGTCGCGGAGTCGGCAACATGATGATCACCCTGTTCTGGCTGATGGCCCTCGCATTGTTCGCCGTGGCCACCCGAGTCGGCCGTCATTTCGGTCTGATCCCCATCGTCAGCCAACTGTTGTTGGCAACCTTCGGCCTGCCGCTGTTGATGTACTTCTGGATCGAGCCCGGTTGGCAGCTCAGCGGCGCTGAACTGATCTCGCCGACCTGGCTGAAAAATCTCTACAGCCTGAGTTTTGCCCTGCTGCTGGGGCACATTCTCAGCGACGTGATCGACCTGCGGCTGGATCGACAGAGCCTGAAAATTGCCCTGCCGAGTTTTTGCATTCCGTTCGCGGGCGGGCTGGCGACGGCGGTCTGGTTGCTCCCCCCACAGCCGTGGATCAGTTCATTGGCAGTGGGTCTGGTATTCGCCATCACCGCGATCCCGGTGTTGTATTTGTACCTGCGACACATCAACTACCCGCCCGATGCCACCCGGCGTCTGGTGCAGACCGCGATCCTCATCGACCTGGCGTGCTGGACGCTGTTCGGACTCGCTCAGGGCAGCCTGCACGTAAGCAGCCTGCTGCTGCCATTGGCCGGTGCTTGTCTGCCGGTGCTGCTGCGTCTGCTCGGTTTGCGTCAGGCGTTGCTGCACAGCGGCTGCTTCTTTGCACTGCTGGTGATCGCCGAGCACTTCAAGCTCAATGCGCTGATTTTCGGCATCGGCTATCTGCTGTGCATGGCGGCGTTGAAAGTGCCGTTGGTATGGCCAATACCCGCAGTGTGGATGAGCCGTTTGCAAACCTGGATCGCCATTCCGCTGATCCTCACGTTCGGCATCGTGCAGATCAACGTCCACGCCGCCATCACCAGCCTGAGCTGGCTACAACTGGGCGCCCTGCTGCTGTTGCCGATTGCCAGCAAATTGCTGGGCAACTGGTTGGGTCTCGGCTGGGCCGGTGCCTCCTTTGAAGGCGCCAACCGCTGGCGGGAAAGCCTGCTGCTGAATATTCGTGGCTTGAGTGAGATCGTTTTTCTCAACCTGCTGCTGCAACTCCAGCTCATCAGCCCGGCGTTGTACTTTGCGCTGATGGTGATGGGCTTGATCGCGACCTTACTGCCGGCACTGGCCGGCATGCACACTCCCCCTTTGAACATCGCCGCCCCGGCAAGGAGCCCTCGTGCCAACAGTTGAAATGCAACGGCGACAAGTCGTCGTCATCGGCGCGGGTCCCTCGGGTTCCATCGCTGCCGCGCTGCTTAAACGCAACGGTCACGATGTGCTGATAATCGAGCGCCAGCACTTCCCACGCTTTTCCATCGGCGAAAGCCTGTTGTCGCATTGCCTGGATTTCGTCGAAGAAGCCGGCATGCTCGATGCCGTGAATGCTGCCGGTTTCCAGCTCAAGAACGGCGCCGCATTCGCCTGGGGTGAGCAGTACAGCGCCTTTGATTTCGGCGACACCTTCAGCCACGGCAAGCCGACCACTTTCCAGGTACAGCGCGCCGATTTCGACAAGTTACTGGCCGATCAGGCCGCGCTGCAAGGCGTGGAGGTTCGTTACGGCGAAGCCATCGTCAGCGTCGATTTCGACTTGCCGAAACCGCAACTCGACGTGCTGCGCGAAGACGGCAGCCAGTACCGCGTTGAAGCGGATTTCGTGTTGGATGCCAGCGGCTACGGTCGTGTGTTGCCGCGTTTGCTGGACCTTGAAGCGCCCTCGAACTTTCCGGTGCGCCAAGCCGTGTTTACCCACATCGAAGACCACATCGACAGTCCGGCTTTCGAACGGGAAAAAATTCTCATCACCACCCATCCGATCCACCGCGACATCTGGTTCTGGACAATCCCGTTCAGCAACGGTCGTTGCTCGGTGGGCGTAGTCGCGGCCGCCGAACATTTCGAAGGCCGCATGGAAAATCTGGACGAATGCCTGCGCGGCTTCATCACTGAAACCCCAAGCCTGGCTGGGGTCCTGAAAAACGCCGTGTGGGACACTCCCGCACGGACCATCGGCGGCTACTCGGCCAACGTCAAAACCTTGCACGGTCCGGGCTTTGCGCTGCTCGGCAACGCCGCAGAATTCCTCGACCCGGTGTTCTCCTCCGGCGTGACCATCGCCATGCGTTCGGCGAGCATGGCCGCTGGCGTGTTGCATCGCCAACTGCAAGGGGAAAGCGTCGACTGGCAGACCGAGTTCGCCGAACCGCTCAAACGTGGCGTCGACACCTTCCGTTGCTACGTCGAAGGCTGGTACGCCGGGACTTTCCAGGATGTGATCTACCATCCAGGCGGCTCACCGGACATCCGCCGCATGATCAGTGCGATTCTCGCCGGTTATGCCTGGGACGAGCGCAACCCGTTCGTCAGTGAACCCAAGCGCCGGCTACGGATGTTGTCAGAACTCTGCGCTAGAGATGTCACATGAATGACAGAACCGCCTGTTTGCGGCGCAACACCCTTGAAGGTAATGCCTGATGACCCGTTTTCTGCTCCTGGGGTGTCTGCTGTTGCTGAGCGCTTGCGCCAGCCGGGCACCGCTGCCCGAGCACTTGCCAAACCTGACGTTGCCCCTGCAAATGCACATCCAGCGCCTGGAGGCCGACCAACGTCAAGACTGGGTATTGGTGATCCAGCAGGAAGACACGGGCCTTCGCTGGTCGATGATGGACTTGCTGGGCATTCCACAGGCACGTCAGATCCTGATCGATGACAAGTGGCAGGCCGACGGTCTGTTGCCGCCCAACCCGGAAGCCAGGGAGCTGTTCGCCGCGTTGCTGTTTGCCCTGACCCCCAAAGATCAACTGACGAACAACTATCCCACCGCCTGGCAGCACGGCAGGCAACGTTCCCTGCCCAAGCACTGGGACGTCAGTTATTCACAACCCATGACATTCGAATTGAACCTGCCCAAGGGGCCCCGGTATCAAGTCACACCACTGAGCGGGGAAGCGCCATGACGGCTTATCTGAATGCCCTTGGCGTGATCTGCGCGTTGGGTCGTGGCAAACGGCAAGTCGCCGCCAATCTGTTTGCCGGCGATTGCTCAGGCCTGCGCACCGAGACTGGCTGGGTGCCGGAGCGCGCATTGCCGGTGGCGGCGGTGAGCGGTGAACTGCCACCAATTCCGGTTGAGCTGAAAAAGCAAAACACCCGCAACAACCAATTGCTGCTGGAAGCCGCGCTGCAAATTCGCGAAGAGATTGACCAGGCGATCCAGACCTATGGTCGTGACCGTATCGGCGTGATTCTGGGCACCAGCACCTCGGGCATCGATGAGGCCAGCCGTGGGTTGGCCCATTACATTCGCGAGCATGAATTCCCTGCCGAGTACGACTATCAGCAACAAGAACTCGGTGCACCGGCCAATTTTCTGGCCGACTGGCTGCAACTGAGTGGCCCGGCGTATGTGATTTCCACCGCCTGCACCTCCAGCGCACGGGCGCTGATGAGTGCCCAACGGCTGCTGGATCTGGGCGTGTGCGACGCGGTGCTGTGCGGCGGCGTCGACAGTTTGTGCAAACTGACCTTGAACGGTTTCTCGGCGCTGGAAGCGGTATCCGGGCAGCGCTGCAATCCATTTTCGGTCAACCGCAACGGCATCAACATCGGTGAGGCAGCCGTGTTGTTTCTGATGACCAAAAACGCGGGGGATAGCCAGGCCATCGCCCTGCTCGGCAGCGGCGCCAGTTCCGATGCGCACCATATCTCTGCACCGGAACCTACCGGCCGTGGTGCCTTGCAAGCCATGAGCAAAGCCCTGAACCGGGCCAATCTGCAACCGCGGCAGATCCATTACCTGAACCTGCACGGCACCGCGACCCAGCATAACGACGCCATGGAAAGCCTCGCCGTGACGGCGCTGTTCCCGCAAGGCGTGCCCTGCTCCTCGACCAAGCCGATGACTGGTCACACCCTCGGTGCTGCCGGCGCTCTGGAAGCCGCGTTCTGCTGGCTGAGCCTGAGCCCGGACAACCGCGAACACGCCCTGCCACCGCACATCTGGGACGCCCAGCCCGACCCGCTGCTGCCCGCGTTGCATTGGGTGACCCCGACCGATCGCCTGACGTCCATTGCACCACGCTATCTGATGAGCAATTCCTTTGCTTTCGGTGGCAACAACGTCAGCCTGATTATCGGAGACGCACCATGATTGACTGGCCGCTCGCCGAGTTGCTGCCGCACGCTGGCGACATGATCCTTATCGAGCAGATTCTGGCGTTCGATGCAGAGCAGATTCACACCCGCCTGATTGTCAGGCCTGGCGGCCTGTTCAGCCGTCCCGATGGCAGCCTGCCGGCCTGGGTCGGCATCGAGTTGATGGCGCAGAGCGTCGCCGCCTTCGCCGGTTGCCATGCGCGCCAGCGCGGTGATGCGGTGGAACTGGGCTTTCTGCTTGGCAGCCGTAAATTCGAATGCAACGTCGAGCAGTTCCCGGCCGGCACCGAACTGACCATCCACGGCGTTCGCTCGCTGGAAGACGACAATGGCATGGGCGTGTTCGAATGCCATATCAACGCCCCCGGCATCCACGTCAGTGCCCGCCTGAACGTGTATCGCCCGCCTCAGGCGGCGCAATATATTCATGAACCTCAAGGAGTCCAGGCATGACTGAATCCGTACTGGTCACCGGTTCCAGCCGTGGCATAGGCCGCGCCATCGCCTTGCGCCTGGCTCAGTCCGGGCATGACATCGTGCTGCATTGCCGCAGCGGTATGGCGGACGCCATCGCCGTGAAAGGTGAAATCGAAGCCCTGGGCCGCAACGCACGCGTCCTGCAATTCGATGTGTCCGACCGCGCCAGCTGCAAAGCCATTCTCGAAGCCGACGTGGAAGCCCATGGTGCCTATTACGGCGTGGTGCTCAACGCCGGACTGACGCGTGACGGTGCTTTTCCGGCGCTGAGCGAGGATGATTGGGATGTGGTGATGCGCACCAACCTCGACGGTTTCTACAACGTGCTGCACCCGGTGATGATGCCGATGATCCGTCGTCGCGCCGCCGGGCGAATTGTCTGCATCACCTCGGTGTCGGGCTTGATCGGCAACCGCGGCCAGGTCAACTACAGTGCTTCCAAGGCCGGTCTGATCGGCGCGGCCAAGGCGCTGGCGATTGAATTGGGCAAACGCAAAATCACCGTCAATTGTGTCGCACCCGGCCTGATCGACACCGCCATGCTCGATGAAAACGTGCCCGTGGAAGAACTGATGAAAATGATCCCCGCACAACGCATGGGCACCCCCGAAGAGGTGGCCGGCGCGGTGAATTTCCTGATGTCGGCGGAAGCGTCGTACATCACCCGGCAGGTTCTGGCCGTCAATGGAGGCCTGTGCTGATGAAGCGCGTTGTCGTCACCGGCATGGCCGGCATTACCTCGTTGGGCAACGATTGGGAAACCATCGCCGGCCACTTCGCCGCCAACCGCAGCGGCGTTCGCCGCATGGACGAGTGGGATCGTTTCACCGAACTCAACACGCGCCTGGCCGCCCCCATCGACGACTTCAAGGTCCCGAGCCACTGGACCCGCAAGCAACTGCGCAGCATGGGCCGGGTGTCGCGGCTTGCGGTGGGCGCTGCCGAGCAAGCGCTGGCCGATGCCGGACTGCTTGGCGACGAGTCGATCAAGGACGGGCGGATGGGCGTCGCTTGCGGCTCATCCACCGGCAGCACCGACGAGATCAAGGCGTTCGGCAACATGCTGCTCAATTCAGTGGCTGAAGGCCTGAACGCCAATTCCTACGTGCGGATGATGCCGCACACCACGGCCGCGAACATCAGCATCTTCTTCGGCCTCACCGGTCGGTTGATCCCGACATCCAGCGCCTGCACCAGCGGCAGCCAGGGCATCGGTTACGCCTACGAGTCGATCAAGTTCGGCCGCCTGCCGCTGATGCTGGCGGGGGGGG